>JAGCNL010000012.1 GCA_017645945.1 Salinivirgaceae bacterium | reverse complement strand
ACAAACCGACGGCTTTTCGTATCAAGCCGTTGTGAGAAATTCTAATGGAGAATTGGTGAGCAATTCGCAAGTGCAGTTGCGGTTGACTCTAACCAGCGGTAAAACAACCATTTATCGCGAAACGCAAAAGGCAACAACCAATGCCTATGGTGTGCTGAGCGTGACGGTAGGCACTGGAACGCCCGCGCAGGGCAAGTTTGCTGATATCGACTGGTCGAAGAGTGATATCCAGCTGCAAGTTGAGATTGACCCGAATGGCGGCACCAACTACACCGACCTTGGCAAAACTCAACTGCAGAAAGTGCCCTATGCCTATTTTGCAGCCAACGGGCAGAAAGGAGACAAGGGTGATAAAGGCGATAAGGGAGACACCGGTGCAAATGGTGTAGGCATTGCCAATGTTGTTAACGCAGACGGAATACTCACTTTCACCATGACCGACGGATCAACCATCACCACCACAAGCGTGAAGGGCGAGCAGGGACAGCAAGGCCCCAAAGGCGAGGACGGCATGCAGGTGCAAGGTAAAAAAGGCCAGACTCTTGTGCACGATGGCACAACATGGGTGGCCACAGATGAGATTGCCGTGAAGAAACTCGATGTGAAAGCATCTGAAAACACAGAGGAAGCCTTGTTTGAGGTGAAAGACAAGGAAGGTAACGTGGTTTTTGCCGTTTATCCGAACGCTGTGCGCGTGTATGTTGACGAGGACGCAGCTGCAAGCGGCAGTAAACCAATCGCCACTGGTTTTGCCGTTGCTGGCCGCCGAGCTGGAGCCAAAGATGGTGCAGGCAATGAGATTTTCTCTGTAAATGCCGAAGGAACAAAAGTCTTTATCGATGATGATACCAAGGACGGCGAGAAGGTGATGGCTACTGGCTTTGCCGTTGCTGGCCGCAGTGCTCCTGCCAAAGACAACTCTGTCAACAACAACTATCTGGTTATCAACAGCGAAGGAACAAAAGTCTTTATCGATGATGATACCAAGGACGGCGACAAGGTGATGGCCACTGGCTTTGCCGTTGCCGGACGCAGCGCTCCTGCCAAAGACAACTCTGCAAACAACAACTATCTGGTTATCAATAACGAAGGAACAAAAGTCTTTATCGACGATGATACCAAGGACAGCGACAAGGTGATGGCCACTGGTTTTGCCGTTGCCGGACGCAGCGCTCCTGCAAAAGACAACTCTGCAAACAACAACTATTTGGTTATCAATAACGAAGGAACAAAAGTCTTTATCGACGATGATACCAAGGACAGCGACAAGGTGATGGCCACAGGCTTTGCCGTTGCAGGACGCAGTGCTCCTGCCAAAGACAACTCTGTCAACAACAACTATTTTGTTATCAATAACGAAGGAACAAAAGTATTTATCGATGATGAGACAAAGGATGGTGGCAAACCAATGGCTACTGGCTTTGCCGTTGCCGGACGCAGCGCCCCCGCAAAAGATGGCGGTAACGACTATCTCTCAGTAAGCACCACTGGCACACAAGTCTTCTTTGATAATGATGATGACAAAGTAATGGCCACAGGCTTTGCCGTTGCCGGACGCCACGGTGCTGCAAAAGATGTTACCAGCGATTATTTCTCTGTTAACACTGATGGTACTCAGGTTTATTTTGATAACGACGAGACCAAGGACGGCGAAAAAGTGATTGCAACTGGCTTTGCCGTTGCGGGACGCCACGGTGCTGCAAAAGATGAGACCAGCGATTATCTCTCAGTTAACGCAAACCGCACAAAGGTTTATTTCGATGGTGATGAAGGCGATAAGGCTATCGCCACAGGTTTTGCCGTT
>JAGCNL010000062.1 GCA_017645945.1 Salinivirgaceae bacterium | reverse complement strand
TCTTCATTGTAATTAAAATCTTTAAATTGTCCGACCCCGTCGTCTCTTGAATTGAATCTAGGTGCTTCTCTTTCTTACCTCTCTTTTGTGCTCATAATGTCATAGAACTTCCAGCCTTTCGGCCTATCAACTTTTCCTCGCGGAAACGGACTGCAAATGTAATGCGTTTTCCGTTCCCTCCAAGAACTTTTTTCATCTTTTTTCGAACGGGGTACTGTTTGCTTCTTCTCCTCCAACTTCTAATCTGATTTCCCCCAATCCGTTTTTAAGAACTCGCTCCCTTTCGAAAGCGGGTGCAAAAGTAGAGGCTTTTTCCTTTCCCGCAAGCGTTTCTGCAAGATTTTTCAAAGATTTTTTAATGGCTGAAGAAACGAACTGGAAATCAATGGAAAATGGCATGAAACTATAAGCTTATGCTGAACAAATCAGGGTAATACCCGAGGAATTTGGGAAGTTTTGACGGATAAAATGCGCAAATGAAGGCGCGTTTTTGAAAATTATCCGTCAGAAAGCGGTAACCCAATACGGATTTTAGTTGCTAGAACACCTATATTATATTACACCACAACTTTGCGGATGGCCACCAGTTTTGTCAGCAAAGCCTCTAGGTAATCAAGTTTCAGCATGTTGGCGCCATCAGACTTGGCAACCGACGGATTAGGATGCGTCTCAAGGAAAATGCCATCGACACCAACGGCAATGCCTGCTTTGGCCACGGTCTCAATCAAATCGGGACGGCCGCCTGTTACGCCCGACGACTGGTTGGGCTGCTGCAACGAGTGAGTGATGTCGAGCACCACGGGATAGCCGAACGACTGCATGGTTGGGATTCCACGGTAATCGATAATCAAATCGCCGTAGCCGAACATTGTACCACGGTCAGTGAGCATGACGCGGGGATTGCCGCTGTCGACAACCTTCTGCGCGGCAAACTTCATCGCCTCTGGCGACAGGAACTGCCCCTTTTTAATATTCACCACCTTGCCCGTTTTGGCTGCGGCTTCGAGCAAATCGGTCTGGCGGCAAAGGAATGCGGGGATTTGCAGAATATCAACATATTCGGCTGCCATTGCGGCCTCATCGGCGGAATGTATATCGGTGACAACCGGCACTTGCAAATCAGCGCGGACGCGACGAAGCAACTCCAACGCCTCGCGGTCACCAATGCCAGTGAAACTATCTATGCGGCTACGGTTGGCCTTACGGTACGACGCCTTGAACACAAACGGGATCCGCAGTTTGTCGGTTATTCGCTTGATGGTTTCGGCTGTATGATAGAGCATCTCCTCGCCCTCAACAACGCACGGACCAGCCAGAAGAAAGAAATTTCCGTTGCCGGTATTCTTTATAAAAGGTATTTCAGCAATCATATCGCATCAGTTTTTTGATGCAAATATAAGTTTTCTGACAAGATTCAAAACCTACTCCACCGTTACCGACTTTGCCAAGTTGCGAGGCTGGTCGACATCGCACTGCTTGACAACGGCAATGTGATAAGCCAGCAACTGCAACGGGATGACTGACAAAATGGGTGTCAGGCACTCCTCAGTTGACGGAATTGTGATACAGAAATCGGACAGCTGCGTGACTTGCGAATCGCCTTCGGTGACAATCGAAATTATACGGCCCTTGCGAGCTTTTATTTCCTGTATATTGCTGATAATCTTTTCGTAAGTGCCGCATTTCGGAGCCACAACCACAACCGGCATCTCCTGAGAAATCAAGGCTATCGGGCCGTGCTTCATCTCGGCGGCAGGATAACCTTCGGCATGTATATAACTGATTTCCTTTAGTTTGAGAGCACCTTCGAGTGCCACGGGATAGTTATAGCCGCGACCGAGATAAATGAAGTTTTGCGCGTAGGTGAAAGTCTTGGCAAAATCGGCAATGCGGTCGTTTTGATGCATGATCTGCGATATCTTCTCCGGGATATTTCCCAACTCATTGAGAATTTGCAAGAAACGCGGCTCTTCCAATGTGCCTTTGGCTCGACCAATGCAAAGCGCAAGCATGGTGAGCGCGGTGACCTGCGCGGTGAACGCCTTGGTGGATGCAACACCAATCTCAGGCCCGACGTGGGTGTAGCAACCGCTATTAGAAAGACGCGGAATGGAGGCTCCAACCACATTGCATATCGAGAAAATGAAAGCTCCTGCGTTTTTGGCAAGCTGAATGGCGGCCAACGTGTCGGCGGTCTCGCCCGACTGCGAAATGGCAATCACAACATCATCCTTGCCGATGACAGGCTTACGATAGCGGAACTCACTACTATACTCCACCTCAACTGGCACCCGTGCAAACTCCTCCATAGCGTACATGGCTATCAAGCCTGCGTGCCACGATGTGCCGCAAGCCGTGATGATGATTCGTTTGGCGTTCAAGAAACGCTCGCGGTTATCGATGAAACCTGAAATTGCGATATTGTTTTGGTCCACATTGACACGCCCACGCATGGAATCGCGCAATGTCTGCGGCTGCTCAAAAATCTCCTTCAGCATGAAATGCGGGTAGCCGCCTTTCTCCAACTGACTCAATGTGAGTTCAAGTTCCTTTATTTCTGGCGTCTTGCTGACATTGGTAATGGTTGAAATCTGCGGTTCATGGTCACGCTCAAGAAGTACAACCTCCTCATCCTCAAGATAGATGACGCGATTTGTGTACTCGACAATCGGTGTGGCATCGGAAGCAAGGAAATACTCGCCGTCGCCAACACCAACAACAAGCGGACTGCCCTTGCGTGCAGCAACAATCTGACCTGGATTTTTGCGGTCGATGACAGCTATCGCGTAAGCGCCAACAACTTGATTGAGCGCAAGTTGTACGGCACTACGCAAATCAACACCCGATGTGTGCTTGGTGTATTCAATCAACTGCACAAGCACTTCGGTATCGGTCTCGGAACGGAAAGTGTAGCCGTGCTTGGCCAAACCCTGCTTCAGAACTGCGTAGTTCTCGATTATACCATTGTGGATTATTGCAAGTTCCTCAGATTGAGAGTAATGCGGGTGAGCGTTCACCTGATTCGGCTCACCGTGAGTGGCCCACCGCGTATGCGCTATACCAATGGTTCCCGAGACATCCTTATCGGCGGCAAACTGCTCCAAATCATCAACTTTGCCTTTCGATTTGTAAATATTCAACTGCCCGCCAGTGTTAATCAACGCTATTCCGGCACTGTCATAACCGCGATACTCAAGACGGTGAAGGCCCTTTATCAAAACCTCGTAAGCGTCGCGCTTGCCAATATATCCTACAATTCCACACATATAATTATATGCTTTTCAATCGTTGCAAAATTAGATTTATTCAGCCGCACGGCAAAGAACGAAGGTCACAAGTTGACTGATTTACCACTCTTTCCGTAATTCACGTAAAAAGCCGCGGCGGGTACACCTATAACAAATAAAAGTTAGTTTTGCGGAATTGTGAAATTGGCTGCGGTGGCACTTTGCTGGCTGGCCAATTTCAAAAGTTTTTGAACATATCAATTTGAATTACAATAAAATGGACAAGCAGTTACTATTAGGTGCCGAAGCGGTTGCCGTGGGTGCAATCGATGCGGGCATTTCTGGCGTTTACGCCTATCCTGGCACGCCGTCGACAGAAATAACAGAATTCATTCAGAAATCGAAGGACGCACAGAGCCGCAAAATCCGCTCGAAATGGGCGGCCAACGAGAAGACGGCCTACGAAGCCGCGTTGGGTATGTCGTTTGCTGGCAAACGCAGCATCGTGTGCATGAAGCACGTGGGCCTGAACGTCTGCGCCGACCCGTTTATGAACTCGGCCATTACGGGTGTGAACGGTGGCCTGATTCTGGTGGTTGCCGACGACCCGTCGATGCACTCTTCGCAAGACGAACAGGACTCGCGCGCCTACGGTCGCTTTGCGATGCTGCCGCTGCTTGAGCCCGCAACCCAACAGGAAGCCTACGACGCCGTCCGCTTTGGTCTGGACCTGTCGGAAGCAGTGAAACTGCCTGTTGTTCTGCGTCTTACAACACGTATGTCGCACTCGCGCGCCGTTATTGAGCGCAAAGCGATGCGCGACCAAAACGCCTTCAACCCCGATGTGAACACGCGTCAGTGGATTCTGCTGCCCGCAATCGCCAAAAAGAACTACGCAGGACTGATTGACAAGCAGACGGCAATCGAGAAATCGTCGGCTGCGTCGCCGTTCAACAAGGTTGTCGATGGCAAGGGCAAGAAGGCCGTTATCGCCTTCGGCATTGGCTACAACTACGTGATGGAAGTCTGCAAGACCAACAACCTTGAGTTGCCCGTTCTGAAGATTTCGCAATATCCGCTGCCCAAAGATATGGTGCAGTCGTTTATCGATAAATACGATGATATTCTGATAGTTGAGGAAGGTTACCCGATTTACGAGGAACTGCTTCGCGGATTCTCTGACAACAAGAAATTCCGTGGTCGCCTTGACGGCGCTCTGCCGCGAATGGGCGAACTCTCGCCCGACGCCGTGGCACCCGCGCTTGGCGTGAAACCCGTTGTGGGTCAGCCTGTTCCCGACATTATGGTGAACCGTCCGCCCGCACTCTGCGTGGGCTGCAGCCACCGCGACCTGTACGAGGAACTGAACACCGTTCTGGCCAATTATCCGAACAAATGCGTGTTCGGCGACATTGGCTGCTACACTCTCGGCGCTCTGCCCCCCTACTCGGCAATCAACTCGTGCGTTGATATGGGCGCGTCGATAACAATGGCCAAAGGCGCCGCCGAATCGGGCGTGCACCCTGCCGTGGCCGTCATTGGCGACTCAACCTTCACCCATTCGGGAATGACGGGCCTGCTCGACTGCGTTAACGACAACGTGCAGGTAACTATCATTATTTCAGACAATTCGACAACCGCAATGACTGGCGGTCAGGACTCGGCAGGAACCAACAAGATGGTGGATATCTGCAAGGGCCTGGGCGTTGAGCCTGAGCACATTGTGACGATTGTCCCCGTCAAACCGCGCCTTGAGCAGAATATCGAAATCATTAAGAAAGAGATTGATTACAAGGGCGTTTCGGTGATTCTTGCACAACGCGAGTGTATGCAAACGCTGGCTCGCAAGAAGAAAGCGGCGAAGAAATGAGGAATGTGTAAAGAGTAAAGGTAAAAGAGTAAAGGCCAAAGAATTACGAGTTACGAATTATGAATTACGAACTGATTTCACAAACGTTAATCATTACTCATTACTCATTAAACATTACACTTTACTCAAAATCAATCAAAAATCGAAAATCAAAAATCGTAAGTATATGGAAAGAAACATAATAATTGCAGGCGTTGGCGGACAGGGAATTCTGACCATTGCCACAATTCTGGATATGGCTGCAATGCACGCGGGGCTGAACATTAAGCAGGCCGAGGTGCACGGAATGAGCCAGCGCGGCGGCGAAGTTCAGACGCACCTGCGCATAGCCGACGGCGAAATCTTCTCTGACCTGATTCCGATGGGCCAGGCCGACCTGATTCTGTCGGTTGAGCCGCTTGAGTCGCTTCGCTATCTGCCTTATCTGAAGAAAGATGGCGCAATTGTAACTTCCGACGAACCGTTCAAAAACATTGGCAACTACCCCGATGAGCAGAAGGTGCTCGACACCGTCCGCAAATCGGCCGAGAACGTAGTGTTTGTGGATGCCACAAAGATTGCCAACGAGTTGGGCAACCCCAAATCGTACAACATTGTGATGCTGGGCGCCGCAGCGCGGTTCATTGGCATTAGCAACGCCGATTTTGAGTGGGCCATTGGCAACCTGTTTGGCTCAAAAGGCCAGGAAGTGGTTGATTTGAACATAAAAGCATTTTACGCAACTACTAAATAATCAAATCGTTATGGGATATTGGAACCAACGAATAGAGTGTATGGAACGCACCGAGATGCGTGCCCTGCAAACCGAACGCCTGAAGCGTGTGGTTGACCGCGTCTATCACAACTGCCAGCCATACCGCGAGCGTATGCAGGCCGCAGGCGTCAAACCTTCTGACATTCAATCGATTAACGACATTTGCAAACTGCCGTTCACTTCGAAGAAAGACCTGCGCGACTACTATCCGTGGGGACTGTTGAGTTCGCCGCTGTCGGACATTGTGAAGATTCACGCTTCATCGGGAACCACGGGCAAGCCGATTGTGGTTGGCTACACCCGCAACGACATTGCCGACTGGGCCGAAGCGGGCGCCCGCTGCCTGACGGCTTACGGCCTTGGCAAGGATGACGTGATTCAGGTGTCGTATGGCTACGGCCTGTTCACTGGCGGCCTTGGCGCTCACGACGCATCAATGAACATTGGCGCCGTCACCATCCCAACATCGGCAGGAAACACCGAGAAGCAGCTGCTGCTTATGCACGACCTTGGCACAACCGCCCTGGCCTGCACACCGTCGTACGCGCTCTATCTGTCGGAATCGCTTGAGAAATCGGGCATTCCGCGCAACGAGATAAAACTGAAAGTGGGCATCTTCGGCGCCGAACCGTGGACCGAGGAAATGCGCAAAGAGATTGAATACCGCCTGGGAATCAAGGCTTACGACATCTACGGCCTGACCGAGATTTCGGGCCCTGGCGTTGGTTTCGAGTGCGAGTATCAAAACGGCACCCACTTGAGCGAGGACCTTTTCTACCCCGAAATCATCAATCCCGAAACGGGCGAGGTTCTGCCCGACGGCACCGAGGGCGAGCTGGTGTTCACCACACTCAACAAGGAAGGTATGCCGCTCATCCGCTTCCGCACCCGCGACATCACAAGCATCACCCACGAGCGTTGCGCCTGTGGCCGTACACTAGCCAAAATGTCGCGCATCCTGGCCCGTACCGACGATATGCTTATCATCCGCGGCGTGAACGTATTCCCGTCGCAGGTTGAGGCTGTGCTCTGCACGCTGAAAGAGGTTGAGCCACACTTCTTCATCACCGTCGACCGCGTGAACAACACCGACACCTTCGACATCGATGTTGAGATTAAGGAAGAGTTCTATTCGGATATGATGAGCGAGATGGAAAAACTGCGCAAGAAGATTGCACACGCCATCCAGAGCGTTGTCGGCATTCAGCCGAACATCCGCCCTGTGGCACCGAACACCATCGAACGCAGCCAAGGCAAGGCCAAGAGGGTTATGGATAAGAGAAAATTTAAGTAGAGAATTATTCTGACTTTCAAATAAAAAAACGAGATGAGGAAGACCTCATCTCGTTTTTTTATGATTATCAGTGATGTAATACTGATTTTTTTATTCCAAAATATATCTCTTGCCTAAAACAAGTTTATCGCCGCTGTCGTCAACTTCCCACATTTGCGGTTTGCGTGGTCCGTCGTTCTCAACGTGGTGAACGATGTAAATCAACTTACCTTCGAATGTTTTGAAGAGCATTCCGTGACCTGAGTTGTTGGCCAGGAACGGCTCTGGCTCCTGTATCCAAGGACCAGCAATTGTGCCCGACTCAGAGTAACAGATGCCTTGCAAGTAACGTTCTTTGCCCCAAGTAGACCACAACATTCCGAGTTTGCCAGTCTGCGTGCGGAACATTTGAGGACCATCGGTAACCCAACCTGGCATTTTCAGTCCGAATGTTGCTTCGCCCAAGCTGTTCATCTCGCCACAGTAAGGTGCTTCAGATGCGCGAAACATCGTAACAGGCCATTCAGAAACGGTATGTGTCAGGTCTTCCGACAGTTCGATGTAATCCATTGTGCCATCGATGATTTGCGTCCATTCGTGAACAAAAATCATATACGTTTTGCCGTTTTCCTGATAGAGAGTACCATCGATGCAGTCCCACTCGCGCGGCTCATAATCGTAGCCTGGGGTAACGGCAAACGATGTGTAAGGGCCTTCAACATTTTTCGATCTAAGCAGATATGTCTGATTGTGAGGCACATTGTATCGGCGGGGTATTTGCTGAATCAAGTCAGAATGGTCGCTCCAAGTGCCGGCATAATAGTAATAGTCGCCAATTTTGTGAATTTCGGCAGCAGCGGCAAACCCTGCTTTTTCGAGCCATAATCCCTTGATATCGATTATGTTGTATGGGCCTTCCCAAGTTTTCAAATCCTTGCTCTTGTACATTCGTCCGCCCGAACTTGTCAGATAATAAGTTTTTGTTTCGGGATCGGGATAGATGAATGGATCGCTCATAGAGAGCTCGTCGAACGAGAGCGTGCGAATCTTGTTCATGGCTTCCATCATAGCCTTGCGGCGAGCTGCCATGCCAGTGGTGTCGCGATTTTGAAATCCACCGAAGTTTTTCTGTCCGACGTCGGCCAAGGGAGCCTGTTCGCCTGGCTGAATTGGCTGTGGCGGCGTTGCTTTCGGACTTTCGCTCGAGCAACTTATGCATAGCATAAGCGATGCAGCCACCATAATTGTTTGTAAATGTTTCATTTTAATTGTTTTTAGTTATTACGTTTGATACTGTGCGATAAAATTAAACATTAAAAATGGTTATAAAAACAAAATACCCAAATCTATACCTTTCGAGTATAAATTTGGGTATCAGCCATACAACCAACTGATTATCAGCTGTGCTTGTGGAGCTGCCGGGATTTGAACCCGGGTCCAAACAAGGAAACCATGAGCTTTCTACACGCTTAGCTCCGACTTGATTTTCGTGCGCTGGCCGGATCAAAGCCACCTACCAGCACCTTATCCTCTAAATCTCACTCACATTACGAGGCTAATGCGAGCCAGTCCCGAATTGCTGCACATCAGAATCGGCGAGCCTCAAGACAAGGGCTTCCGCGATGCGTCTTGTCCCAGCTCCTTGAGCCGGGATTAGGCTAATCTACTATACTTCGATTAAGCGGCAAGAGCGTAAGAATCTTCGCCAGTTATAGTTTTGTGTCCGGGATTTACGGGCCGGTTTCACTGCTCCCGACGTGCTTACCCACCACTTCATCTTGCTGTCAAATCCAATCAACCCCAAAATGATGCTGCAAAATTAGATAAAATCAACGTAAAATCGACACCAACAATTTAAAACTGCATTTCACAAAAATCATTATATTGCAGAATAATTTGATATCAAGAATGTTAGACAAAATCAAAGAAGAGAATATTCTGTTCATCGACATCGAGACTGTTGGTCAGCAGCCCTCGTACGACCAACTTGACGACCACACAAAAGAGCTGTGGGCAAAGAAAATGACCTGGCAATCAGAAAAAGAAAGCAAATCACCAGCCGAACTTTATGAGAAAGCCGGAATCTGGGCCGAATTTGGCAAAATTGTCTGCATTTCGGCTGGGTTCATCGTGACGGAAGACGGCGAACGCCATTTTCGCGTGAAATCGTTCTGCGGAAGCAACGAGAAGATGATTCTCACGGCTTTTTCATCGCTGTTAACCAAGCATTTCAACAAAGACAAACACATGCTTTGCGCCCACAACGGCAAGGAATTCGATTTTCCCTACATCTGCCGCCGCTTGCTGGTCAATGGACTGCCAATCCCCAAAATACTCGATTGCGCGGGAAAAAAGCCCTGGGAAGTGAACAATCTCGACACTCTTGAACTTTGGCGTTTCGGCGACTACAAGCATTACACATCGCTCGAACTTCTGGCTAACATTTTCAATCTCCCTTCGCCAAAAGAAAATATGGACGGCAGCATGGTTGGCCACGCTTATTGGATTGACCAGAACATCGACGGCATCAGCGAGTACTGCATAAACGATGTGGTCACCATCTGCCAGTTGTTTCTGCGCTACAAAGGGCTGCCGACGATTTCTGAGACAAACGTCGATGTCATTCCTCCATTCATTGCTGACGACCAAGACTCATCTGAATAATAAGAGTAATAGAAAACAAAAAAGGCCGCATAAGCGGCCTTTTTTGTTATGGAAGAGCAGTGAATTATTCTGCCTTTGCTTCTTTGTTTTCATCAGCTGCAGGAGCTTCTTCCTTAACTTCAACTGCATCGGCAACAACAGCGTTGTCAGCCTTTTTAGATGAAGAACGACGACGGCGTGTAGTAGTCTTCTTAGCTGCCTCGTTAGCACCCTGCGAATAGTTGGTGTTGAAGTCAACCAACTCGATGATGCACATTTCAGCGCTATCACCAACACGTGTGCCAGTCTTCAGGATTCTGGTGTAACCGCCCGGACGGTTGGCAACCTTAGCTGCAACCTCACGGAAAAGTTCAGTAACACCTTCCTTATTCTGAAGATAGCTGAACACAACACGACGTGAATGTGTTGAATCAACTTTTGACTTTGTAATCAAGGGCTCAACGTACATTTTCAAAGCCTTAGCCTTGGCAACTGTAGTAGAAATACGTTTGTGCAGAATCAAAGATGTAGCCATATTGGACAACATGGCATCTCTGTGCCCTTCTTGTCTGCCTAAATGATTAAAACCTTTATTGTGTCTCATCGTTATTAATCTTTCTCAAGTTTATACTTACTGATGTCCATTC
>JAGCNL010000061.1 GCA_017645945.1 Salinivirgaceae bacterium | reverse complement strand
GCGATGCGGAAAGAGGTCAAAATATAGTGATTTTGTTTGCCTAAAGCAATACATTCCCTTTACTTAAATTGTAAAACGAATTATATATTCGTCTGATTCTCAATCAGTCAAAACTCTGCTTTGGAAAAATGTTTGTAAAAAGCGAAATGTGGGCTGTAAATTTGTCGACGGCCTTTTTCCTTGCGCTACTTTTGCGCCAAAATTTGTTTTATGCAACGAGCGAACACATTATTCCGTAATTTTGTCCCTATGAAAATAAGCCATTTGATTTTTGGTAGTCTGTTGCTGGTCTTGACCGCCTGCAACCCATCCCAGCGCGAGGCGAAGCAGTTGCTCCGCAATGCCGAATCCGTTTTGGAAACCTATCCCGACAATGCTTTGCACCTAATTGATAGTGCAATGAACATGGAAGTTTATTTCAGCGAGGCCCAGCGCATGGAGATGGCTTTGTTGCAAGCCCGCGCCATCTATGGCGACGACCGCGATGCCACTGATCCTACCAAATCGAATGGTAACTTCTTGTTTGATAAGGTGATGAACCATACCTACACCTCACCAGACCTTGACCGTGCCCCTGCCTATTTCGCCAAAAAAGGACAACCCCAAAAGGCTGCCTTGGCTGCACTTTACAAGGGTTACGACTTGCAGACGATTTATGCCGATAGTTTGGCTTTGCAATCTTTCAAAAACGCTGTAGATTATGCGCTTCGGGCTGGCGACAGTCTCACTGCTGCCCGTGCCTTTTTCCAGATGGGAAGGCATTTGCATTGGATGGACCAATATGTGGAAGCTACAGCCGCCTTGGATTCCGCCGACCGTTATTTTGGCAACCGTTTGTATGAGAGGGCTTTCGTGCAGAACATGATGGGCGTGAACCAATGTTTCTTGGAGGAGTTCAACGATGCTGCAATCCATTTGGCCAATAGTATTAATTTTGCACTTGAAAGCGGCAACGAAGATGCCCAGTGGCGCGCTATGTTCAACCAAGGCATACTGGCTGGTGGAGAGCATTTTGACGCTAAGGATGCGGGCTTGCAATATTTGCGACTATTGGAGGCTGAAGCCACAGGGCTGAAATTGGCAACCAAGGCATACGGCATAAAAGAATTGTTTTTTAATTATAATGTCAGACACGAGATTAGGCCGTTAAGCGACGATTCGACCGCTTATTATGGCAGTGTTTGGGCGCATGCGATGCAATTCGATAAAAAGTATAAACTGGGTGGTGCCGACGTCTTTTGCTTCTATGGTCGGCAACACGACCTGTATCCGGTTTTTTTGACGCATTGGATTACGGCTGATGAAACCGTGTATGGCGAGAGTTATGGTGTAATTAAAAATTACCGTCGTCAGCAGCAGCGAAACGATTATTTGAATTTGCGTAATGCGATGGCTGAAAAGCACCTTCAAAAGCAACATAAAACCATGGTTTTCTGCATCATGGCTTTGGCAGCACTTCTATTAATAATAGGTGTCCTGCAGTTTTGGCTGAAACGCAAGCCGAAAGTGGAGGAACTTGTGGCTGAGCCGATAGCAGAAACTGAGGTCGTCCCTGTCGAAAAGGGAACGCCAACATCTGAAAACAATCCGTTTGTCAGTCAGGAGGTTACTTCTCGCCTTCGTTTGATTCTCAATGCTGCCCGCACCGAAAAACGCGCCAACGACTTCAAGAAGGAATGGAGCCCCTTGGTGCGGCAGGTGATGAACGGCAAGGAGACGGTTTTCGAGGCTGCCGTTTCGGTTATCGAGAGTGCCTATCCAGGTTTGCAGGCGAAAATC
>JAGCNL010000060.1 GCA_017645945.1 Salinivirgaceae bacterium | reverse complement strand
CCCCGCACTTCTTGCACGTGCATTCCTCTTCTTTGCTTACCCCAGCAAAATGAGCGGCGACAAAGTTTGGATTGCAGGTATGGGCGACCCCGAGACCAAAATCGTTGACGGTTTCTCAGGTGCAACTCCTCTTGCCGACCTCGCTAACACAGGCTCTACACATTACTCTATCGCCGACCAATTCTTCGGATTCATTCCTGGTGCTATTGGCGAAACTTCTACACTCTGCATCCTTATCGGCGCCGTTATCCTTATTTGGACAGGCGTTGCAAGTTGGAAGATAATGATTTCGGGCGTTGCAGGATTGTTGCTCACAGGTCTTTTGATTAATGCCTGCGGCGAAAGCGCTTACACACAAGTTCCTTTCTGGCAGCACCTTATCCTCGGTGGTTTTGCATTCGGTATCGTGTTTATGGCTACCGACCCTGTAACTGCCGCTCAAACCGAAACTGGCAAATGGATTTATGGTTTCTTAATCGGCGCAATGGTTCTTTTGGTTCGCGTTATCAACCCTGCGTTCCCCGAAGGCGTTATGCTCGCTATCCTCTTCGGCAACATCTGCGCACCGCTTATCGACCATTTTGTTATTCAGGCAAACATCAAGCGCAGAAAAAAACGCGCTGTTGCTGCTAATTAATTATTAACCATTTAAATACGAAAAAAGATGAATGTTCAAAATAATTCATATACAGTAATCTACGCTTCGATTATGGTGGTTGCAGTGGCAGCGATACTTACGCTCTTGTCTTTCGGTCTCAAAGACCGTCAGCAAGCAAACATCGACAACGAAAAGCGTCAGAACATACTCAAAACCGTTAATGTAGAATCTACTTCTGATAATGCCGCTCAACTGTTTGAACAAACTGTAAAAGAGGCTATTGTGGTAGACCAGACTGGCAAAGTGATTGTTTCGGACAAAAACGAGGCATTCAACACAGCCATCGACATTACTGAAAACGGCTCAAAACTCCCCGTCTTCAAATGTGAGAAAGACGGCAAAACATTCTATGTAGTACCCTTGAAAGGCGCAGGTCTTTGGGGCAAGATTTGGGGCTATGCCTCTATCGAGAGCGACTGCAACACTATCGCAGGCGTGGTATTCGACCACGAATCTGAAACTCCCGGACTTGGCGACAAAATCACCACTAAGGAATTTCAGCAACTGTTTGTAGGCAAAAAACTCTACGACGAAGGCGGTTCCGAACTTAAAGGCGTTACCGTTTACAAAGGCGGACTTGCATCCACCGACCCGCTCCACGGCATCGACGCTCTTTCGGGCGCAACCCTCACCAGCAACGGTGTGCAGAATATGGTAAACGACTGTCTCAGAGCGTACGAACCTTATTTTAAAACCGCTAAATAACCAATAATTATGGCAAAGAATAAAAACTTAGAACTTTTGACCAACTCGCTTAATATCAACAACCCTGTTACTGTGCAGGTGCTTGGTATCTGTTCGGCGTTGGCTGTAACCGTTCAGTTAGAACCGGCTATTGTGATGGCAATTTCGGTTACGTTTGTAACTGCTTTGTCAAACTTGATTATATCGCTCCTGCGCAATACTATTCCTTCGCGTATACGTATCATCGTGCAGTTGATGGTGGTTTCGTTCTTGGTAATTGTTGTTGACCAGGTGCTCAAAGCATTTATGTACCAGTTGGATAAACAACTTTCTGTATATGTGGGTCTTATCATTACCAACTGTATCGTTATGGGACGCCTCGAAGCGTTTGCCCTTGGCAACAAACCTCTGCCCGCTTTGCTCGACGGTATCGGTTCGGGTGCAGGCTACGGCGTTATTTTGATTATTGTGGCGTTTGTTCGCGAGTTGTTCGGCTCGGGCAAGTTGTTTGGCTGTCAGGTTATTCCCGACGGTATGTACAACATCGGATACGAAAACTGCGGATTTATGCTCAATCCTCCTATGGCATTGATTCTCATCGGTGTAATAATCTGGATTCAGCGTGCACGCAACAAAGAGTTACAAGAAAAATAATTGTTAAACCGTTAAAACCGACAAAAAATGGAATCATTAAATATTTTTATCAAGTCGATTTTTATCGATAATATGATATTCGCATACTTCTTGGGTATGTGTTCGTTCCTCGCTGTCAGCAAGACAGTTAAGACATCGGCAGGATTAGGCTTGGCAGTTATTTTCGTACTTTTGGTTACCGTGCCTGTCAACTTTCTCCTCAATCAGTATATCTTGAAGCCCGGCGCACTGAGTTGGCTCGGCGAAGGTTTCAAAGATGTTGACCTCTCGTTCCTCACCTTTATTATGTTTATCGCTGTTATCGCTGCGATTGTACAGTTGGTAGAGATGATTGTAGAACGTTTCGCTCCCGCGCTTTACGGACAGTTGGGTATTTTCCTCCCTCTTATCGCCGTTAACTGCGCTATTATGGGTGCCTCGCTCTTTATGCAGAGCCGCGAAATCCCCACACTCGGTCAGGCTACTTGCTTCGGCATTGGTTCGGGTATTGGTTGGTTTATCGCCATCGTGCTTATGGCTGCTATCCGCGAAAAAATCACCTACTCGCACATCCCCGCGCCCCTCAAAGGCGTAGGCATTGCCTTCATTACTTGCGGTATTATGGCCGTTGCGTTTATGTCGTTTATGGGTATCAAACTCTAACCGGCTATTATTTATGAACTTATAAAAATCAACAGAAATGATTTTGTTAGACATATTTTCAACAACATTGGGTGTGGCGGTAGCAATCTTCTTTGTAGTGATACTGCTGCTCGTTATCCTGCTGCTTGTGGCAAAGGCAAAACTTCTGCCCTCAGGCAAGGTAAAAATCACTATCAACGGTGATAAAGAGGTTGAAGTAGAACAAGGCGGTTCGCTGTTGCAGACTCTCTCTACCGAGAAAATCTACCTTCCGTCGGCTTGCGGCGGCAAGGGTTCTTGCGGACAGTGCAAATGCCAAGTTGTTCAGGGCGGCGGCGAGATTTCGCCCACCGAAGTGCCCCATTTCACCCGCAAACAAATCAAAGACCACTGGCGTCTCGGTTGCCAAGTGAAGGTAAAAGGCGATATGGAAATCAAGGTGCCCGAGAGCGTTCTCGGCGTAAAGGAATGGCAGTGCAAGGTTATCTCAAACAAGAACGTTGCCACATTTATCAAAGAGTTCAAGGTGCAGTTGCCTCCGGGCGAGCATATGAACTTTATTCCTGGTTCGTACGCTCAGATCAAAATCCCAAAATACGACATCAACTACAACGATTTTGACCGCGACCTTATCAACAATGCCGAAGAAGGCAAGGTGTTCGTTCCCGCGTGGGAAAAATTCGGTCTTTTCAACCTCCATCAGAAAAACGACACCGAAACCATCCGCGCATACTCTATGGCCAACTATCCCGACGAGGGCGACATCATCACCCTTACTGTCCGCATAGCCACTCCGCCGTTTAAACCCAAACCGCAGGTTGGTTTCCAAGATGTTCCGTGCGGTATTGCATCTACATACATCTTCTCGCTCAAACCTGGCGACGTGGTAACAATGAGTGGTCCTTACGGCGACT
>JAGCNL010000059.1 GCA_017645945.1 Salinivirgaceae bacterium | reverse complement strand
GGTGTTATCCATGTAAGCGACGAGGTTCAGATTCTCGGTCTTGGCGAGGACAAGAAGTCAGTTGTAACTGGCGGTGAGATGTTCCGCAAACTCCTTGACGAAGGTCAGGCTGGTGACAACGTAGGTCTGTTGCTCCGTGGTATCGACAAAGACGAAGTTAAACGTGGTATGGTTATCGCAAAACCAGGTCAGGTAACTCCTCACAAGAAGTTCCAGGCTGAGGTTTATATCTTGAAGAAAGAAGAAGGTGGCCGTCACACTCCGTTCCACGACAAAGATCGTCCTCAATTCTACATCCGTACTTTGGATGTTACTGGCGAGATCAAGTTGCCAGAGGGAACTGAGATGGTAATGCCGGGCGACAACTTGACAATTACCGTAGAACTGATCACAGCTGTTGCCTGCAGCGAGGGTCTGCGTTTCGCAATCCGCGAGGGTGGCCGTACAGTAGGTGCTGGTCAGATTACTAAGATTATTGATTAATAATTAGATAGAAAGGATTCCAAGCAATTGGAATCCTTTATTTACGGGTGTAGCTCAGTTGGTAGAGCACTAGTCTCCAAAACTAGGTGTCGGGCGTTCGAGTCGCTCCTCCCGTGCTTTAATAATTAGTGGTAACGATGCAAAAGATCAAAGTATATCTCAAAGAGGTTTACAACGAACTGATACACAAAGTGTCGTGGCCTTCTTGGTCCGACCTTCAAAATAGTGCTATTGTTGTAATGGTTGCTTCCTTAATTATAGCCCTCATTATTTACATAATGGATTTTTCATTTGCTCATATAATGGAATTCATTTACGGTTTATTCAGTTAAATAATTCAGTTGTAGACAAATGGAAAAGAAATGGTATGTTCTGAAAGCCTTGAGTGGCCAGGAAAAGAAAGTAAAGGAGCAAATCGAGAGCGAAGTTGTTCACCGTAATCTGCAGGAATATGTTTCCCAAGTCTTGATTCCTACAGAAAAGATTTATCAAATCCGCAACGGTAAAAAGATTAGTAAGGAAAGAACATTCTTTCCCGGTTACGTGCTAGTCGAGGCAGCTTTGGTCGGCGAGGTTCCCCATTTTCTTAGGAATATGCCGGGTGTCCTTGGTTTTTTAACTGAGGGTAATGGTGATCCGACACCATTGAGAGTTTCTGAAGTCAACAGGATTTTAGGCAAGGTAGATGAACTCGCCGATAGCGGTGAGGAAATCGATGTGCCTTTTGTTGTTGGCGAATCGGTTAAAGTCATCGATGGTCCGTTCAACACATTCAGCGGAATCATTGAGGAGGTTAACGAAGAGAAGAAGAAACTCAAGGTGAGTGTCAAAATTTTTGGCAGAAAAACTCCGGTTGAACTGAGTTTTATGCAGGTAGTAAAAGAGTAAAAAACTTGTTATGGCAAAAGAAGTTACAGGAATGATTAAGCTGCAAATCAAGGGAGGGGCAGCCAACCCTTCTCCTCCGGTTGGTCCGGCCTTAGGTTCTAAGGGCGTGAACATCATGGATTTTTGCAAGCAATTTAATGCCCGGACTCAAAACAGCGCTGGTAAAGTGCTTCCAGTTGTCATCACTGTTTATTCCGACAAATCGTTTGACTTTATTGTTAAACGTCCGCCTGTCGCTGTACAGATTCTGGAGGCCGCTAAAGTTAAGAGCGGTTCTGCAGAGCCAAATCGTAAGAAGGTGGCTTCTTTGACTTGGGCACAAGTGAAAGAAATCGCAGAGGACAAAATGCCAGACTTGAACGCCTTCACGGTTGAGTCAGCAATGCGTCTGGTTGCCGGTACAGCTCGCAGTATGGGAGTTACAGTTACTGGAGAGTTCCCAGGTAAATAATTAATTAAACACCTCGTGTAAAAATGGCAAAGCTAACAAAGAACAAAAAATTAGTAGCAGACAAAATTGAGCCGTTAAAGGTTTACACTTTGTCTGAGGCTGCGCATTTGGTTAAAGAGGTTACTACCACAAAGTTTGATGCGTCTGTTGATATCGACGTCCGTCTGGGTGTCGATCCCCGCAAGGCAAATCAAATGGTTCGTGGTGTCGTTTCTTTACCTCACGGTACAGGTAAACAAACCAGAGTCTTGGTACTTTGTACTCCTGACAAGGAGGCTGAGGCAAAAGCCGCTGGTGCTGACTATGTAGGTCTTGATGAATACATTGAGAAGATTAAAGGCGGTTGGACTGACGTTGACGTCATCATCACAATGCCTTCAATCATGGCAAAAGTCGGTGCTCTCGGTCGTGTGCTGGGTCCCCGTGGTTTGATGCCTAACCCGAAAAGTGGTACGGTTACCATGGAAATTGGTTCAGCTGTTAAAGAAGTAAAACAAGGTAAGATCGATTTTAAAGTTGACAAATTCGGTATTATCCACGCTGGTATTGGCAAGGTATCTTTCTCTCCGGAGCAAATCCAGGAGAACGCACAGGAAATCCTTAGCACAATCATCAAGCTGAAACCTTCGACAGCAAAGGGTACTTACGTTAAGAGTATCAGCTTATCGAGCACAATGAGTCCTGGTATTCCAGTTGATGTTAAATCAGTAGAGTAAAAAATTAGAGTTATGAGGCGCGAAGATAAGGCTGTTATTATTGACAATCTGGCCGCTCGTTTGAAAGAGGCTAACCATTTCTACTTGACTGACATTTCTGATCTGAACGCAGAGCAGACAAGTCTGTTGAGAAGAAAATGCTTCGAGAAGGACATTGAGCTTGTGGTTGTCAAGAATACCCTGCTTAAAAAAGCTATGGAAAAAACAGGCACCGACTTTTCGGAACTGTTTGGCGAACTTAAGGGCTCGACTTCTATCATGTTTACCGAAGTTGGCAATGTGCCGGGTAAACTGATCAAGGAGTTCCGTGCAAAAGGTGACAAACCGATTCTTAAGGGCGCATACGTTGAGGAGTCGTTCTACATTGGCGACAACCAGCTCGAGGCTTTGATTCACATCAAGTCGAAGAACGAACTTATTGCCGATGTTATCGCACTGTTGCAATCACCTGCCAAAAACGTTGTTTCTGCTCTTCAATCGAGCGGTCAGAACTTGACAGGTATCTTAAAAACATTATCAGAGAAATAAAATTATTTGTAAACATTTTTTAAAAATAGATTTAAAATGGCAGATTTGAAAAAGTTTGCAGAAGAGTTGGTTAACTTGACTGTAAAAGAGGTAAATGAGTTGGCTGCAATACTCAAAGACGAATATGGTATTGAACCGGCTGCTGCCGCTGTTGCTGTTGCCGCTCCAGCTGCTGGAGCTGGTGAGGCTGCCGCTGCAGAGAAAACTGAGTTCGACGTAATCCTTAAGTCGGCTGGCGCTCAGAAATTGCAAGTTGTTAAACTTGTTAAGGAACTCACTGGTCTTGGCTTGAAAGAGGCTAAGGAAGTAGTTGACGGCGCTCCGAAAGAACTTAAGACAGGCGTATCTAAAGAAGAAGCTGAATCATTAAAGGCTAAATTGGAAGAAGCTGGAGCTGAAGTTGAGCTTAAATAGGATTCCATATTAGGATAAAGATAAGGTTTAGTGTTGGTTTCCAACACTAAGCCTTTTTGTTGTTATTTTTAAGTTCACCTTTTTTTTTAAGACAATGGCTTCAACTGGTTATCAAGAAAGAATAAACTTCGCATCGAATAAAAACCAATTGGAATATCCTGATTTTCTGGACATCCAATTGAAATCTTTCAACGACTTTTTCAATATCAACACAACGCCTGATCAGAGAAAAAATGAGGGCTTGTATGAGGTGTTCAATGAGAACTTTCCTATCTCTGACACCCGCAACAATTTCGTTCTGGAGTTTCTGGACTACAACATCGACCCGCCGCGCTACACCATCGACGAGTGCATCGAGCGAGGCCTGACTTACAGCATTCCGCTGAAGGCAAAACTGAAGTTGTACTGCACCGATCCGGAGCACGAAGATTTCGACACAGTGGTGCAAGACGTTTATCTGGGCACCATTCCTTATATGACCCCCCGCGGAACATTCGTCATCAACGGTGCGGAGCGTGTCATTGTGTCGCAGTTGCACCGCTCGCCTGGCGTTTTCTTCGGTCAGAGCATTCACGCTAACGGTACAAAACTCTACTCGGCACGTATCATCCCGTTCAAGGGTTCGTGGATTGAGTTTGCAACCGACATCAACAATGTGATGTACGCTTACATCGACCGCAAGAAGAAATTGCCGGTTACTACATTGTTGCGTGCCATCGGTTACGAGAGCGACCGCAGCATTCTGGAGATATTCGATCTTGCAGATGAAGTCAAAGTTTCAAAAGCAGGCCTGAAGAAGGTGACAGGCCGTCGTCTTGCAGCCCGTGTCCTGAAGACTTGGGTTGAGGACTTTGTTGACGAGGATACCGGCGAGGTTGTTTCAATCGAGCGTAACGAGGTTATCGTTGACCGTGAGACAATCCTTGAAAACGAGCATATCGATGCCATCGTCGATTCGGGCGCAAAAACCATCCTTCTGCACAAGGAGAATGTGAACTTGGCCGAATTCGGTATCATTTATAATACATTACAGAAAGACCCCTGCAACTCTGAAAAAGAGGCAGTGCTTTACATCTACAGGCAGTTGCGCAACGCAGAACCACCTGACGAGGCAACCGCTCGTGACGTTATCGACAAGCTGTTCTTCTCTGACAAGCGTTATGACTTGGGAGAGGTTGGCCGTTTCCGCATCAACAGGAAACTGAATCTCGATATCGATATGAGCGTCAGGGTCTTGACCAAAGAAGACATTATTGAGATTATTAAATATCTGATTGAGCTTATCAACAGCAAGGCCGATGTGGACGATATTGACCACTTGAGCAACCGTCGCGTCCGCACAGTGGGCGAGCAGCTTCAGAATCAATTCGGCGTTGGCTTGGCTCGTATGGCAAGAACAATCAAAGAGCGAATGAATGTCCGCGACAATGAGGTGTTCACACCAGTTGACCTTATCAACTCGAAGACACTGTCGAGCGTCATCAATTCGTTCTTCGGTACCAACGCTTTGTCTCAGTTTATGGACCAGACAAACCCGTTGGCCGAATTGACTCACAAGCGCCGTATGTCGGCGTTGGGCCCTGGCGGTCTGTCGCGTGAGCGTGCAGGCTTCGAGGTCCGCGACGTACACTATACTCACTACGGTCGTTTGTGCCCGATTGAGACACCTGAAGGCCCGAACATCGGTCTTATTTCATCGCTTTGCGTGTTTGCGAAAGTGAACAATCTGGGCTTCATCGAAACCCCGTACCGCAAGGTTGAGAACGGCAAGGTTGACTTGAACAACGACAATGTTGTTTATTTGACCGCCGAAGACGAGGAAGGCCACATCATTGCGCAGGCAAATGCCCCGCTTGATGCTGAAGGTAACTTCAAAAACCCGAAAGTTAAGACACGTCTGGAGGCCGACTTCCCGTTGACCGACCGTGCTGACGTTCATATGATGGACGTTGCGCCGAACCAGATTTCGTCAATAGCAGCATCTTTGATTCCGTTCCTTGAGCACGATGATGCCAACCGTGCGTTGATGGGTTCGAATATGATGCGCCAGGCAGTTCCATTGTTGAAATCGGAATCGCCGATTGTTGGTACAGGCATTGAGAAACG
>JAGCNL010000058.1 GCA_017645945.1 Salinivirgaceae bacterium | reverse complement strand
CTTAAAGCATACTCGCCAATGGTAAGAGTTTGTTGTGTAGCTCCGTCAATCTGAAAAATACTTTTAATCTGCCTTCCAAACCAACACGCGGCAACAACGAAACCAAATCTGTGCTATTTTGCACCCGCGATAGACGATTATGGAACACGCTGTAAATCTATATGCTGGACACAAAGTGACCGACTGGCTGCCAACATCGGTGAAGGAGATGGCTATGCTCGGCTGGGACCAGCCCGATGTGATTATGTTCAGCGGTGACGCCTATGTTGACCACCCGTCGTTTGGGGCGGCCGTGATTGGGCGTGTACTCGAATCGCAGGGGCTGAAGGTTGTGATTGTGCCGCAGCCTAACTGGCGCGACGACCTGCGCGACTTCCGAAAATTTGGCCGTCCGAGGATGTTTTTTGGCGTGTCAGCTGGCGCGATGGACTCGATGGTGAACCACTACACAGCCAACAAGCGCCGCCGTTCCGATGATGCCTACACCGCAGGTGGAATTGCGGGCCAACGGCCTGATTATGCCTCGGTTGTCTATTGCAACATTCTGAAAGAGCTCTATCCCGATGTGCCCATCGTTTTGGGTGGAATTGAGGCGTCCTTGCGGCGATTTGTGCATTATGATTATTGGTCCGACTCGCTGAAACCCAGTATTTTAGTCGATACAAAAGCTGACATTTTGAGTTATGGAATGGGCGAGAAAACGCTTATTGAACTTGCCACCCGATTCAAGCGCGGCGACACCATAGAGCAAATGACTGACCTCCCGCAAATAGGCTATCTGCGGCCAGCGTCTGAATTTCAATCAATTAAAACCGATTCGGACATTGTTCTGTCGTCGTATGAGAAAAGCCTGAAGGACAAAGTGGCCTATGCCGTTGACTTCAAGACAATTGAAGAAGAATCGAACAAATGGCATGCGCGCCGCATTTTGCAACTGATGGGCGACAAACTGCTGATTGTCAATCCGCAATACGAGCCGTGGACACAGGAAGAAGTCGATTTCTCGTTCGACTTGCCATACACTCGCTTGCCACATCCACGCTACAAGGACAAGACAATTCCTGCTTACGAAATGATTCGCCACTCGGTGAACCTGCACCGTGGCTGCTTCGGTGGTTGCTCGTTCTGCACCATATCGGCGCACCAGGGCAAGTTTGTGGTGAGCCGTTCCGAAGAGTCGATTTTGAGGGAGATCGACAAGGTTACGCAAATGCCTGATTTCAAGGGCTACCTGTCCGATTTGGGCGGACCGTCGGCCAATATGTACAATCTGCACGGACAGGACACGACCATTTGCGAGAAGTGCAAGCGTCCGTCGTGCATCTTCCCGAACATCTGTAAAAATCTGAATACCAATCACGAACCGCTGACAAAACTCTATCAGAAGGTGTCTGCCAATCCACGAATCAAAAAGGCGTTCATCGGCAGCGGCGTTCGCTACGACTTGCTGCTCAATTACGACAAGCCATCGCCCGACAAAATGGAATACATCCGCCAACTGATTAGAAATCACGTGAGTGGCCGACTGAAGGTGGCGCCAGAACATACATCTGACGCAGTTCTGACAATGATGCGGAAGCCGCCGTTCAAACTTTTCAAGCAGTTTAATCAGATTTTTCATGCTGAAAATCAGGATGCAGGCCTAAACCAACAGCTGATTCCATACTTTATATCGAGCCACCCGGCAAGCACCAAGCGCGATATGGCCCAACTGATGCTTGAGACAAAGAAACTTGACTTCAAACTCGAACAGGTTCAGGACTTTACGCCCACACCGATGACGCTCTCGACAACCATCTACTATTCTGGCATCGACCCTTACACAATGAAACCCGTCTACACTGCCCGCACCAAAGACGAGAAACTTGAGCAGCGCAAATTCTTCTTTTGGTACAAACCTGAATTTCGCCGCGAGATTGACGCCGAACTGCGGCAAATGGGGCTTTCAGCCGATTTTGGCGGTGGCGCAAAAGGCAACTACTCGTTCAATCGGAATTTCCAGCAGAATGATGCACGAAAAGGTGTCAAAAACGATACTAAAAAGGGTCAGAAGGAAGTAAAGGGACGGAGAAGGAAATTTTGAGGGGATTGTAAATCAACTATTTCTGAAAATAACAAAAGGCGAGTCCCGAAGGGCTCGCCTTTGTTATTGCTTATCAAGTGAAATTTATCAGTCAATATTCTTCTTGTCAATTCTCCAGCCTTCGCGTTGAGCCACGCCAGGGTTCTCGCCTTTGAACATCAGAGCGGCCTCGTCGTCGTTCTTGAGTTGCCATTTGAGCCATGCTGTTGCCACAATGGCAAACTCACCGCCGTAAGGCTGACGGTATGTCCCACCGTGACCAACAGGTAGGTTGCAGGCAGCCACTGGCACGTTGTTGATGCGGCTGAAGTCGTCCATGCCGTTCACGTATGCAATGTCGGTTGTGTCGCCAAGCATATAAAGCACTGGAACCTTGATTTTCTGAAGGTCATCTTTAGTCGGCATTGGCATGCCTGGGATGGCAGTGTTCGGGTCGATGAACGAGCCGCTGTTGCAAATCATGATGGTTTTCAGGCGCTCGTCAGTTGCATTGTTGAGAGTTTGCAAACCGCCGCACGACATTCCTGCAGCCGCAATGTTCTTCATGTCAAGTTTCTGATAGTAAGGGCTGTTTTTGTCAGCGTTTTGTGCCATTGCCCAGTCAAGGCCTTCAATCTGCTGCTCGGTTTTCGACATTGGACCGTGATATGGCTGGTCGTCAACAGGGAAGTTGCCGATTGCCACAACCATAAATCCATGCGATGCAATTTCGTTCAGGAAGTTCACATGCTCCCAAGGAGAGTTTCCGCAAGCGCCATTGCCCCAAACCAGCACAGGCAGAGGGTTCTTTGCGTTGAACGGTGAAAGGTCGGCAGGGCGGAAGATGGTGTGCTCGGCCAGCGACGGTTCAGCCACCATAATTGCTTTGTAATCACCCGTGCCGCCGTCTTCAAGCGTGCGCGATTGGTTGTAGGTCTCAGGTGCCGCTTTGTGCGACGAACAGCCGACAACTGCAAAGCTGGCAGCTGTCAGCAGTAAGAAAAATCTCTTCATAATCAGAATTTTAAAAGTTACGTATAGCAAAGTTAATAAAAAAGGCGAACTGTGTGGTCCGCCTTTCCTATTTGAATCAATGTTGATTACAATTTGTTGTCGCTGCCAAGAACGTTGACAATCTTGTGGATGTACATCTTCTTCATGTTCTCGCGAGCCGGTTTCAGATACTGGCGCGGGTCGAAGTGTGATGGGTTCTCTGCAAGATATTTGCGGATAGCTGCGGTCATTGCAAGACGAGAGTCTGAATCGATGTTGATTTTGCAAACAGCCGATTTCGAAGCTTCGCGCAGTTGCTCCTCCGGAATACCAACAGCGTCAGGCAGTTGGCCACCATATTTGTTGATAGTGTCAACCTCTTCCTGTGGAACTGACGATGAGCCGTGCAGAACGATTGGGAAGCCCGGGAGTTTCTCCTCGATAGCGTGCAGAACGTCGAATGCCAACGGGGGCGGAACCAGCTTGCCGGTTTTGGGGTCGCGGGTGCACTGCTCGGGTTTGAACTTGTATGCGCCGTGCGATGTGCCGATTGAGATGGCCAGAGAGTCGCAGCCAGTGCGAGTCGAGAAGTCGATAACTTCCTCAGGTTTTGTGTAGTGCGAAACTTCAGAAGCAACTTCGTCTTCAACGCCTGCCAAAACGCCAAGCTCAGCCTCAACGGTAACGTCGTATTTGTGAGCGTACTCAACAACCTTCTTTGTCAGGGCGATGTTCTCTTCGTACGGAAGAGCAGAACCGTCAATCATAACTGACGAGAAACCATTGTCGATGCAGTCTTTGCAGAGCTCGAAGCTGTCGCCGTGGTCGAGGTGAAGAACAATCTGCGGGTTGGGGCAGCCAAGTTCTTTAGCATACTCAACGGCGCCTTTTGCAAGGTTGCGAAGGATTGTGCCGTTAGCGTAGTTGCGTGCGCCTTTCGATACCTGCATGATAACAGGAGACTTTGTCTCAACAGCAGCCATTACGATAGCCTGCATCTGTTCCATTGTGTTGAAGTTGAAGGCCGGGATAGCGTATCCGCCTTTAACTGCTTTAGCAAACATCTCACGGGTGTTTACCAAGCCTAAATCTTTGTAATTAACCATATTATTAAAATTGTATAATTAAAAATATACTTTTCTAAAACCGAGGGCAAATATATCAAAAAATGAAGAGAAAGCCTTTCTTATATAAAATAGTGTGGCTCTATTTTTTTTAGTGCCGAAGTTACAGATTTTGTATTGCAATAAGCTGATAATCAATGATTATTTTGTGGCCGATGTCTCGATGGCATCCCTGTCGGCTGAAAAATTCAGTGTTTTTATGAAAATATCTCGAACCATGACTTGCTAATAGTGTTTGTTGTGTATCTTCGCCAACTTTCGGGGAACCGAAAAATCTAATTTGAAATTGAAATGGGAAAGAAAAATAACGCTAACAACGATTGGAAGGACCGATTGAATGTGGTCTATTCAACCAATCCTGATTTTGTTTACGACACGGGTGAAGAATCTGACCCCGAGACACTTGAACCTTCGCGTCAGAACCTGAAAGTCTGCATCGACCGTAAGCAGCGTGCCGGGAAAACCGTGACGCTTGTACAAGGTTTTGTTGGCACGGATGACGATTTGAAGGATTTGGCTAAGATGCTGAAAAACAAGTGCGGAGTGGGCGGTTCGTCGAAAGATGGCGAGATTCTGATTCAAGGCGATTTCAAGCAGAAAGTTTACGATTTACTTATTGCTGCTGGTTATAAGGTGAAAATGTCGGGCGGCAACTGATGCAACGCGAGCTTATCATAGTGGTGGAGAAACACCGAAAATTCGGTGTGTTGCTGGTTCCTTACATCATCACGCCGTCGGGCGGAAACGCGCTTTATTCGGTCATCGACAAGGCTTCGCCGATAAATATCAGCGACACGGCAGGCTATTGTGATGACTATGAGCAGATTATCCGTCTTTACGGCTCGATAGAGGATACCTATGTGGCGCGGCTTTTTTCGAAAGAGCCGCCATCGGATTTCCTTCGCCATGTTGATAAGGAGTTCATTGCCAATAAGGTACGGCCTTACATCGAGATTCGTCTGAAGAAGATGATGAAATTCGCATTGGCCCAGCATCTGCGTATCTTCTTGAAAGACAACAATTGTACGCAGGTTTATGCGGCTGATGAGATTAAGGTTGCAGGCAGCCGTGTTCATGCGCTTTTCCTGTTCGACCGCAACGAGAACGGAATCCGCTACCGCATCGCCATCGACCACGGCGACCATTACGACAAGCTGAAAGGCAAAACGGCGTTGGTGATTACCGATGAGAAACCTTGTAATGTGATAATAAACAAGGTTTTATATCAATTCTTCGACATCGACAGCAAAAAGTTTGCGCCATTTCTGACAAACGACTTCATTCATATCCGCAAGGAAACGGAAAATGCTTATTTTGAGAAGTTTATCCTCAATGCAGTCCGCAAGTTCCATGTCCGGGCAACGGGTTTTGGTGTGAAAGTGGTGCGCGAATTGCCCAAAGTGGTGCTCAATCTTGGTTATAGCATCATGGGCGATGCTACTTTGACGCTGAAATTCCAATATGGAACGAATCAGGTTTTTCACGAGAATCAGACGCTGGCGTTTGTTGATATGCAGCGCAGCGGCGATGATGTGAATTTTGTCAAGATGTTGCGCCAGGCCGATTATGAGGATGAGTGCATTGAGCTATTGAAAAGCTTTGGTTTTCAGACTAATGACAACATTAATTTCAAGGAGCCGGATGCAAGTGCGGCAGTTGGCGACGAATCAATGTACGGCCTTGTTGAAGCCTTGAGTGAGCGTGTCGAACAACTCGCCAGTGCAGGTTTCGAATTGCGGCAGACAGAGAAAAAACGTTATCATATTGGCGGTATCGGATTGTCAATCAAGGCCGAAGAACGCAATGACTGGTTCGATATTCGCGGAACAGTCACCATTGGAGGGTTTACAATCCCGTTCCAGAAGTTGCAACGCAACATTTTGGGCGTAATCCGTGAGTATGAACTACCTGACGGCACAGTGGCAGTGCTCCCAGCCGAGTGGTTTGTGCGCTACTATGAGTTATTCAAAGTGGGGCGAGTTGCCGGTGATGTGCTGTCGGTCAAGCGGCAGCTGTTTGGATTGCTGCATGAATCGGGTGTTGAGGCGGCAGGAGTGGAGCGGTTGTGCAATATGTTCAATGTTAGCAATCTGCCCAAGGCAACGCTCCCGGCAGGACTCAATGCCAATCTGCGCCCTTACCAGTTGACAGGTTACTATTGGATGAAACTGCTGAAAACCAATGGGTTCGGTGGTTGTTTGGCAGACGATATGGGTTTGGGAAAAACTCTTCAGGCACTCACTTTGCTTCTCGATTCGTCAAACGACAGTTTCAGCGTTGAGGTTCAAACAGCTCCAAAGGGTGTTCAGTTGTCGCTCTTCGATGAGCCTAAAATAGTGCAGAAAAAGCCTGTCAGTCTGATTGTTATGCCGTTATCGCTGATTCATAACTGGTGCGCTGAGGCGGCCAAGTTCACGCCGTCGCTCAGGGTTTTGGCGCATGTGGGGCAGGGGCGGGCCCGCGATGCCTCGCAATTCAACGGTTACGATGTTGTGGTGACAACTTACGGTCTCGTCCGCAATGATTGCGACTTGCTGTCGTCGTATCAGTTCTACTATATCATTCTCGATGAGAGTCAGGCCATAAAGAACGCATCATCAAAGAGTTACGCGGCAGTCGTCAGCCTGAAGGCGAAATATAAGCTTGTTCTCACTGGAACGCCGATTGAGAATAGTCTGACTGATTTGTGGGCGCAGATGAACTTCATAAATCCAGGTTTGCTTGGTAGTCAAACTGCTTTCCGTAAGGAATTTGCGCAGATTATTGAGCGTGACCCGGAAAACAGCCGCGTGATAAAACTGAAGGCGATGGTGGAGCCGTTTATTCTGCGCCGCACCAAAGAGCAGGTTGCCAGCGATTTGCCGCCCAAGACCGAGCAGATACGCATTTGCGATATGAGTCCCGAGCAGCAGACGCTCTACGAATCAGAAAAGTCGATTGTGCGTAGCAGATTGCTTCAAAGCTTGACTGACAGTAATTTAAATCATAATTCAGCGCTGGTTTTGCAATCGCTTACCCGTTTACGCCAGATTGCCTGCCACCCGAGATTGGTTGGTTTCGACGAGCCGTCGGCAAAGTTCGATGAGGTTGTGAGGGTGCTCGAAACAATCTTGTCGGAGAATCACAAAGTGCTTGTTTTCAGCTCGTTTGTTGAGTATTTGAATATTTTCGAGGAGCATTTGAAAAACGCGGGAATCGGTTATTCAAAACTGACTGGCGCAACCCACAACCGCGAGGAGGTAATTGAGACGTTCCAGACCAATAGCCAAGTGCCAGTTTTTCTCATCTCGCTTAAAGCTGGTGGTGTCGGCTTGAACCTGACCGCAGCCGACTATGTCTTTATTCTTGACCCATGGTGGAACCCGTCGGCTGAAAATCAGGCAATTGACCGTGCCCACCGAATCGGACAGACCAAGAATGTGTTTGTGTATAAGTTTGTTACAGCAGGCACTCTCGAAGAAAAAATCATCACTCTTCAGAACCGCAAAAGCCGTCTTGCTGGATTATTCGCCAGCAGCAATCCGCTTGGCAATCTGACAGTTGACGACCTCATGCAGTTGTTTGAGTAAGCACTCTGCAATTTGATTTTCTATTTGGGCATAAAAAAACACAGACTATTTGAAAAGTCTGTGTTTATGATAGTTATGCTTGCTTGGCATCATTTCTTCTGATGCTGTTGCTGAACTTTTTTCTTAGCCTTGTTTTTCTTGTTGTTTGCCTTCCGTTTTGGCGCGCTGATGGTTGAGTTTGTGGCGTTGTTGACAGCAGCCTGCATACGGAGCAATTCTCTTGTGTCGGTCAGTTTCAGTCCTTCCGGAATTTTAAGGTGGTTGCATGAGATGGCAAGAATGTCGGAAAAAATCACCTCGTCAGATATGGTTTCGCGGTTCCATGTAAGGAACGATTTTTTCATCTGATTGGCAATAACAGCGATAAGTGCGTCTTTTTCCTCACCATCAGGATATTGCGTCGCTTTGCGCACCATATCCTCCAAAATTTTTCCATAGTGTTTGAACCTGATTTCGTCAGGATTGCTGTATTTCATTTTGGCTGGCTTCTGATGCACTTCGTTTTTTGTCGGCAATGGGTAAGGCGCGTCAATGTCAAGGTCGAAATTGGCAATCACGGCCAGATGGTCCCAGAGTTTGTGCTTGTAATCAGCCGACTCGCGAAGTTGCGGATTCATGTTGCCCATCAACTGTACTGTGCTCTTGGCCAATGTGTTACGCAGTTCACGGTCTCTGGCTCTTTTGATTGTGTTAACCATCTCCTGAACATTACGGCCATATTCCGGCAGTATGAGTTTTTCTCGATTTGTATTATAATCCATTGTGAATGTGTTTGGCGCAAATGTAAGTCAATTTTCGATAATTGAAGAATAAAGTTGAATTTTGACTGCCCTTTCAATCAAAAAGTCGGAATTGTGGCCATTTAGTCAAAAAATATTGACGGAAGTCACTTTTTTTTATTCGAGTGTTTTTGGTGGATAGATGTAAAGCATGTATCTTTGTGAGCAAGAAAGAATAGTTTTTCATAATGGTTAGTTGTTTGGGCAGCGGTCGTCGTGAGACGGTCGCTGCTGTTTTTTTGCGCTGGGGCGTTTGACGAATAAATAAAATGCTATATTTGTGTGGCGAATGAAAATGTAAAAAAAGTTTCATGGGCAGCGGTCGTCGTGATGACGGCCGTTGTTGTTTTTTTGGTCAACTAATAACCGCTCATAGCCAATATCCGATTAAACAATTCTCCGAATTTGCTACCTTGCGCTGTTTTTATAATAGGTATGGAGTTCATCAGGAATTATTTTAGAAATCTTTTGAGCCGCAAGTCGAAGCTGAGTCTGGCACTTGATGTGATAATCGTGGTGCTGGCCATCTTCATAATGGTGCCGCAGACGCGGAAATCAGCCATAGCACTTGTTTTGCGGCCAACGGTCTTTGTCTATCAGCCGTCGTTGCTCAAGCAGCCGATTCCGTTGTTCACGTCGTCGCTCGATTGGCATTTGCGCACGCTCGGGGGCGATACTTGCACATTGGCTGATTTTGTGGGAAAGCCCATCGTGCTGAACTATTGGGCGTCGTGGTGCTCGCCCTGCCTGGCTGAAATGGGGCAGTTCCGCAGCCTTTACGCCGACTATGCCGACAAGGTGAATTTCATCTTTGTAACTAACGAAAAGCGCACTGATGTGGCAAATTTTGTCAAGAAAAAGAAGTTGGATTTACCTGTTTATCTGCCAATTAAGCGCTATCCCGAGCAACTCTCGACAAGCACTCTGCCAGTTACTTTCTTAATTGATGCCGAAGGCAACATTCTGATGCGCAAAAGTGGAATGGCTCAATGGAACGGACAGAAAATGAGAAATATACTCGATGCAATCTTGGCGCAACCGCAAACTGAAAATGCAAACTAATACCAATATATTCTGAATTCTAAGTTCTAAATTCACAATTCAAATCTATGGCTCTCAATTACATCTGGATAGCATTCTTCGTGATAGCGTTCGTGGTGGCGCTAATCAAACTGATATTTTTGGGCGACACGGAGATTTTCTCGGCAATGGTGGGCAGCACGTTCGATATGGCCAAAACAGGCTTCGAAATCTCTCTCGGTCTGACTGGCGTTATGACGCTCTGGCTTGGCCTGATGCGAATAGGCGAGAAGGGCGGAATGATTAACATCTTCTCGCGGATAATGGGGCCTTTTTTCAGCAAGTTGTTTCCTGAAATTCCTAAAAATCATCCAGTTAACGGCTCAATAATGATGAATCTTGCGGCCAACATGCTTGGCATCGACAATGCCGCAACACCGCTCGGACTGAAAGCGATGAGTCAGTTGCAGGAGCTGAACCCAAAGAAGGACACTGCATCGAACTCGATGATTATGTTCTTGGTACTCAACACTTCAGGACTGACACTGATACCGGTGAGCATTATGGTTTACCGTGCGCAGATGGGTGCCGCCGACCCCTCGGATGTTTTCATTCCGATTCTGATAGCCACATTCTTCAGTACATTGGTTGGAATTTTGGCAGTTTCCATCTATCAGAAAATCAATCTTTTCAATAAGGTGTTTATCGGCTATTTCGCCGTTTTCTCGCTCATCATCAGCGGCCTGATTTGGTATTTTGTCCGCTTGCCGCGTGAAGCCGTTAACGCACAGTCGTCGCTCATTGCAAACATTATTCTGTTCTGCATAATCATCTCGTTTATTGTGCTGGCTGTCAGAAGGAAAGTGAATGTTTATGAGGCATTTATCGAGGGCGCGAAAGAAGGTTTCAGTGTGGCAGTGAAAATCATTCCTTACTTGATAGCGATACTTGTCGGGGTGGGTGTTTTCCGCGCTTCGGGAGCGCTCGATTTTCTGATTGACGGCTTGCGGTCGCTGGTTGCGCTCACGGGGCTGAACACAGATTTTGTTGATGCTCTGCCCACTGCGTTTATGAAGCCGTTGAGCGGTTCCGGTGCGCGCGGTGTGATGATTGAGACGATGAACCAAATGGGCGCCGACTCGTTTGCCGGCCGCCTTGCTTGCTGCTTCCAAGGCTCAACCGACACCACGTTCTACATTCTGGCCGTTTATTTCGGCAGCGTGAGCATAACCAAAACGCGCCACGCCGTGGTCTGCGGCCTGCTTGCTGACCTTGCCAGCATTATTGCGGCAATTGTTGTTGCCTACATCTTCTGGGGATGATTCGCCGATTGTGCACCATATTATCGATTTTACTGATAGTCAACACTGTATCGGCCTCGTCCGTCAGCGTTGACAAAGCCGCTGCGGTTGCCGCCAATCTGTTTGGTCGCAACACGCAAAAATCAACGTCAGTTGTTGATTTAAAGCACGTTGGCATTTTCAATGGTGACACGGTCTATTATGTTTTCACATACGCCGATGGCGGATTTGCCATAATTGCAGCGGACGATGCGGTGACCCCTGTTTTGGGATTTTCGCGCACATCGCCAGCGAGCGAACCCGTTGAGAACAAGATGCTTATGCGCCAACTTGAGCGTTACGGGCAGAAGATTTCAGCAGTGCGCAGTCAAGACATCGGCTCGACCGCAAACCTCCGCCGATGGAGGGCTCGCGCAGATTCGGCTCCGACCGCCGACACGGCTCAACCACTGACAGTTGGCCCGCTGATTACATCGGCTTGGTCGCAGACTGACAGCTACAACGATTCGTGCCCGAGCTTTGCAGGCTGTGTTGCGATTGCAATGGGGCAGATTATGAGGTACCATAAATGGCCTAAAACGGGGCGCGGATGGCATAAATACATACCTTCGGAGGAGCCTGGATACGGGCAGCAGTTTGCCAATTTCGGCGCGACCACCTACCGCTGGGACTTGATGCCCGACAAGATTCGCGCCCATAATTCGGCCGCCGAACGCGCTGCTGTGGCGCAGTTGCTCTATCACGCGGGGGTGTCTGTTGATATGTCGTACACCAAAAGCGGCTCGGGCTCATACACCATTGATGTGCTTTATGCGATGCCTCAATATTTCCGCTATTCCGACTCAATCATGCTTTGTACTTATTCCGATTACTCTAACGATCAGTGGTTCAGTATGATGAAAGCGGAGATTGATGCAGGGCGGCCAGTAATCTACTCTGGAGCAACGAGTAGACAGGAAGGTCATGCATGGGTTGTAGATGGTTATAATTCAGATGGTTATCTGCATATCAACTGGGGTTGGGGCGGCGATTACGACGGCTTTTTTCTGCCCGACAGAATGATTCTTGAAACAACGCTTTTCGACCGCGAACTCGATGCTGTGGTTGGCATTCAGCCAGCCGCCGAAACACCGCTCATGTGGACGCTGCAGACTTCGAGCTTCAGCAAAAGTTATCGTGGTATTCTGAATATTTCGGCTGTCAATGAGCAAGTTGCGTGGGCATCGGCTTATGATGGCACCATTAGCAACGGCCAGTGCATGGATTTTTGCCGCACTGTTGATGGAGGCGAATCATGGCAGGCTGGAATGGTGAATATCCCTAAAAATGAGAGTTATACCATATCGTCGATAAGCGCGGTGAGTGCCGATGAGGCATGGGCTTCGATTTACGTTAGTGAGAATTCGACAGTGATAACGGGAGGTAAAATTGCGCACACCACCGATGGCGGAAAGACTTGGAATATCCAGCCGACAGCCGTTTTCGAAGGCAAGAGCGCTTTCCCCAACGCCGTTCATTTTTGGGACAGCCAGTCGGGTGTGTGCGTTGGTGACCCCAACGACGGTTACTTCGAGATATACACTACCACCGATGGCGGCAAGCAGTGGACTCGGGTTCCATCGTCGCGAATTCCAGCTAACAACCGTGATGAAGCGGGGGAGGTGAGAAGTTTTGAGGTCTGCGGCAACACGGTTTTCTTTGGCACCAGCGCGGGGCGGCTTTTCCGCTCGGTTGACCGTGGCGCAACGTGGACAGTAGTGCAAACGCCACTTTCCGACATTTTCAAAATGGCTTTCCGAGATGATAATGTTGGTGTGATAACAAGCTCAAAATCAAAGAAAAACGAGATTTTCCTCACCACCGATGGCGGTACAAATTGGAAGCAGATTGAGCCTAATGGCTTCTTTTATTCTTCTGACTTCGCCTATATTCCTGGTACTGACACACTTATCAGCGTCGGCCAAAATGCTGGAGGTTTGACAACTGGTTTGTCGTACAGTGTCGACAATGGTTCAACATTCACCAAGTTTGCCGATTTATATACTGATATTGACCAATTTACGGCTTTAGGCATAGCGCCAAACGGCAAAGGAATGTGGGCAGGCTCACTGAATTATGGCGAGCACTATGGCGGAATGTGGCATCGCGGAGTATTGGAAGTAATCCACGGATTTACGGCTGTCAATCAGAATGTTAGCGTTGAACAATTGCCGTTGAGCATTTATCCTAATCCGGCAACTGATTATGTGGCTGTTGAATGCGACCAACCGATAACCAGCGTTGAAATTGTTTCGGCATCGGGTAGGAGAGTCGATTGTCAGAGTGTTGATTCCAAGCAAATTAGAATGTCGGTCGCGGGATTGCCTCGCGGAATCTATATTGTTAAAGCCAATCTGCTTAACGCGCCGCCGAGGTTTGGAAAGCTGGTTGTCAGATAGAATACAAAAAAGGCGCTCCTTGCGGCACGCCTTCTCAAGTAAATGGTTAGTAGTTTGGGCATTATTCTTTAATAACCCGCGGATTGTATTCAAATAACGATTGGTTTGCACGTAGCTCGTTGACATTCAGGTTGGAACGTATTCCGCCTTTGGAATTTGCAAACATCACGTAAAAAGGTTCAAGGTCTGGCACAACGTACGAGAATGAGGTGACCGAAGGCGGCATAGGCTCAAATTCCATCAGAAATGTGAGGAAGTCGCCCGAATAGCCGTCTATCCAGAATAATTCGTCCATAGGCAGATTTCCACCGCCAAACCGTTTGAGTTTGTAGCGGTTACCTCGGTTGTCGATAAGCATTGTTCCAGAGTTTATAGCGTAGTATTCGCCCATTGAGTTTTGTTCGTGGGCAACGGCAATATATGTTGCATCGGGCGTGTTCCAAAGTGCCATTGTACCTTCTCTGAGAGGTTTTATAAGGTGCGCATCTTTGTAGTGCCGCCAGGTATCCCAGTTGTCTTTATTATATTTTTCTTCACTCTTACTTACAAAGGTTGGTGAAATTATATTCGGAACCTCGTCGTACTCTTTTTGGGCTTTGTTTTCTCGTGTTAAAAGGTGCTCAACTCCGCCATATTGAGACCATAATGGAACTGTATAGATTGACACAATTTTTGTGGTTTCAGGAAGTTTTGGGAAATAAATTCTGAAGTCGAGAACATCGCCTTTTTTTGCTGTCACGCCAATATGTTTTCGCAAACATTCCGGCTCTGTTCGCCTGATTCGATAATTAACACCTGTCCTTAAGTCTACAATGGCGGTTTCCTCCATTGCAAGGAAAAGGTTGGTTACAGTATCGGCTGGCATTGTGAAGAAACAGTGCATCACGGTTTCGTCGTTTTCAATAGTCAGCATCCAATTGATAACCACTAAGTTACTATTTGTGATATTGATAATTCCATCTCTCATACCAGGGAACAAAGAGTCGTAATATTTGGTGCTGATGACAGGTGCTTTAACCCAGCAAGTGTCTTTCATCCAACTGTCTTTTTCGTTGTTTGGCCATCTAACGGATGTCGTTTGGCCTATAACATTATTTTCTTCATCCGTAATATAAGTTGTAATCGTGGGTGGACTGACCGTCATACAACATCTGCTTTTGTAAAGAATAGTTTGGTTTTCTGATTGAGCCACAACGTTGGCACAAAACAATGCCATAAAGCTTAAAATTGTTATTTTCTTCATTTTAGTACGGTTTTTAATGATTAGTAATATGTATTGAAGTTTGCAAACGTCAAGTCATTGTAAAACTGCTGGTAGCAGTCAGATTCATATTCAATGTCGATTGGTGCGTGAATGCTGTAAATCATTATTTTAGAATTATCTATCTGCTCGGCTATCCAAAGATAGTTCAGTCCGTTTTGCACATCGTCAATGCTGAATAATATCTGCTGTTCAGAGTTGTTGAAGACGTAGCCTGGTGAGGTGTTGGAATATTGGCAGGCCATCAGCAAAAAGAGTCCGAGCACATCGTAATCTTGTTTGACAGGAAAGACATAGAAAGACTCATCAAAGATGGTGTCGTTGGCGACCGAACATTCTGATTTTATTCTGCTTACACCTTGAAGTTCAGCCATTTGCAATATGAATTTATCCATTAGAGCCGGGTCAAGATAGGTATAGTCGTTTTGGTGCTGATTTTCGGCATAACCTGTGTTGGCGACATCTTGAGTGGCGGCAATGTTGCTTGACGCAGTGTCTGCGGCAACGGTTTTCGGCGCGTTTTCAGCATATTGGGGCCTTTCCATTCGCAAATTCGGATTTGGTGACGGTTGAGGTTCGGCTGCAGGTTTCGGCTTTGCTGCTGGTTTTGTCTTTTGTTCCGGAGCAGTGACTTTCGGCTTTGGTGCGTCAATAGGTTCTGTTACGGTATCGGCCACAAAAGCGTTAAATTCTTGAATTTCTGCTTTTTCCTCAGCTTCTATTCTGGCAGTCATTCCCTTATCTTGAATGGTTCGGTCGGCAAACAGAATTGCAGTGCCGATGCCCGCCACCAGTGCAATGCAGGCCGCAGCAGCCACCCAGCGCCACATTTTGACGGTCTTGGGTTCGGCATCAATCTTGCCCATAATGCTGTCGAAGAAGTCAGCGGGCACTTCAACCGCTGTTCTTTTTTCTTCGCTTCGGCGCAAAGCTTCACGCAAATCGTTGTCTTTCAGCTCTTTCATATTCTTTTTCCTTTATCATTATCAATAACTTTTTTCTAATCCGATGAAGCCTGACAGCCAGAGCGTTAGGCTCGGCGTCCATCACATAGGCAATCTCCTGCAGCGGCTTGTCCTCATAATAATAGAGGTGTACCAGCATCCGCTCATCGGGCGGCAGATTGTCGAGAGCATCCTCCATAAGCCTGATGCGCTCTTCGTTGCCAGTCGAGAACTCGTCGTCGGCAATGTCGCTGTCGGCAATCGAGGCCTCATCAATGTCAATCAAACGTATCTTGCGGCGTTTCAGGTGGTTAATCGATTCGTTGTAGGCGATGCGCGAAATCCATGTCAGGAACGAAGCTTTCCCTTCAAACTTTTCCAACGCCCTGTATGCCTTGACGAAAGCGTTTTGCGCCAACTCTTCGGCATCGGCTCGGCAGCTCACCATTCGCACCGTAAAGTCAAGAACCTGTTGTGAATACAGTTTCACAAAGTGAGCGTATTCCGATGCTGCAGCACGGTTGTCGCCCGCAGCCAAGCGGTCCACAATTCGGCTGATGCGTCTTCGCTCGTCGATGTTCACTGTTTGATTCATTCTGCCCTTTAGACAATGGTTCCCGAAAAATATTACACGTTTCCGCTATTTTTTTGAAGATTTCACAAAATAAGTTCATTTACAAACAAAAAACATACCCAACACCCCATTTGCAAGCGTTTGCATAAAATCGCACATTTTCAGCGTGTTATTTTGCCCGTAACTTATTCAAGTTGTTGCTCAAAACTCTACTTTTGCGCTTTCTTTTCAGGAAGGGTGCCGGGCATTTATTCCTGCAAGAAATAAACTGATTGTCAGTTTGATAATAAATGTTTAGAAGTTGAGAAGGTTAGAAGTTTAGTGGTTGGAAAATGGTTTTCTAAACTCTTAACAGCGAAGCGACTCACCTTCTTAACAGCGAAGCGTCTAAACTTTAACAAAAATATATGTCGTTTATTGGAATTTACCTTTTGACACTTTTGGTGGCAATCTTGCTTGTGGTCTTGCTCGATTCCAAGGGTAAAGGTGTTGCTGCCGTTGTCGGTATTGTGGCGCTGTCAGTTATCAGCAGTGTGCCTGCTGTGCAAGCGCTTGCAGGACAGACGTTTGTGCAAGAATTTGCAGGCTCGTTCTTTACGGGAATGGTGCCTGTGGTTGTCGACCCGCTTTCGGCGTGGTTCGTTCTGGTCATCAATTTCACGATGATTACAAGCGTGTTATACGGCCGCCGTTATATGCAGGCCTACGCCGAACGCCGTTCAGCCTTGAGTCTGCACTGGGTCAGCTTTCTGCTTGTCCACGCGGGACTGATTGCCGTTTGTGCAATGCGCAACAGCATCGCCTTTCTGATTGCATGGGAACTGATGGCGCTGGGTTCGTTTCTGCTCGTCATTTTTGAAGGCGACAAGGTTACCACCATCCGCGCGGGCATCAACTACCTGGTGCAGTCGCACATTGGCGTGGTGCTGCTCACGGTTGCGTTCGTTTGGGTGGCTGCCGTGACTGGAACGTTCGATTTTTCGGGCATTGGGCAGTTTGCCGCAATGCAGTCGCCAACAGCAAGCTTCGGACTGATGCTGCTTTTATTTGTCGGTTTCGCCTTCAAGGCAGGATTTGTACCATTCCACACCTGGCTGCCGCATGCTCACCCCGCTGCACCATCGCATGTTTCGGGAATGATGTCGGGCGTGCTCATCAAAATCGGCATCTACGGCATTCTGCGCATGATAATGCTCATCGACACCAACTATCTTGCTGTAGGATACTTCATTCTGACCATTTCGGTCGTAACGGGCGTTTATGGTGTGATGCAGGCCATTGTGCAGCACAATCTGAAGAAACTGCTTGCATATCACAGTGTTGAGAACATCGGCATCATTGGCATAGGCATCGGCCTTGGCTGCATTGGAATGGGCTACAGCTGCACACCGCTGGCCATTGTGGGCTTTGCTGGGGCGCTGCTTCACGTGCTCAACCACTCGCTGTTCAAGTCACTGCTGTTCTACGGCGCGGGCAATGTCTATCAGGCCACACACACAATGGATATCGAGCATTTCGGCGGACTCATCAAGCGGATGCCGCGCACAGCGTTGCTCTTCCTGCTCGGCAGTCTGGCCATCTGCGGTCTGCCACCATTCAACGGTTTCGTTTCGGAATTCATCATCTATAGCGGCCTGTTCAGTGGCATAAACGCTTCGTTCTCAAACGCTTCAATCCTGATGTTTGTGTTTGCGATGGCTGGACTGGCACTCATCGGCGGATTGGCCATTATGTGCTTCACAAAGGCATTCGGCGTGGTCTTCCTTGGCGAGCCGCGCGTCAAACTTCATTCCGAACCTGCCGAATTCGGTTTCGGTCGTTTGCTGCCGATGTATATGGTTGGCATTCTGATAATTGTCATCGGCTTGTTCCCGCAATATTTCATCAACGCCATAATGTTGGCGCTTGCGCAGATGGTGGGTGTGGGACCGACGGCAACAATTCTGCCTGCATCGTTCGGCGCGCTTTCGCAGATTGGCTGGTATATGGCCTGGTTTGTTTTGCTGGTAGCTGCCATCTATGCGCTGCGCAGCTTCTGCACACGGCGTCTGCCCGAGTCGGAAGGCCCAACTTGGGGCTGCGGCTATGTGGCACCAACGCCCAAACTGCAGTACACGGCAAGCTCGTTTGTTCGCAGCTATCGCCGTTTGGCCAAAGGCATTTTGCAGATTAGCAAGCAGAAAACCGATGTCGACGGCATTTTCCCCGCCGAAGCTTCGTACTCTACCGAGTCGCTCGATCGCATCGAAACAGGCCTGATTAAGAGCCCGTTGCGTAAGATGCGCTATCTGCTCGGCAAATTCTCGTTCCTGCAAAACGGACGGCTGCAGAACTACATTCTCTACGGCTTGCTGTTTGTGGTGCTGGCACTTGGATTGCCGTTCCTTTATCAATTGATTCGAATATTCATAAACTATCTAAATACCTTATAATGTTGAGTTTTGCGCTAATATTTGCGGTTAGCCTGTTTTTTTCGGGCATAGTTGTCCGCACCAAGAGTCTGGCGTCGGGGCGCAAGGGGCCTGGTATTTTTCAGCCTATGCGCGACATCTGGCGCTCACTGCGCAAGGGCGCGGTTTACAGCTCGGTCAGCAGCCTTGTTTTCCGCATCGCACCGTCGGTTTATTTTGCGTCGGTGCTGGCGGCCATTGCCGTTGTGCCATTAGGCTCAAACGCAGGTCTGTTCTCGTTTCCGTGCGATTTTGTCTTCTTCGCCTACGTGCTGGCGTTGGGCAAATTCTTCTGCATCATTGCCGCACTCGACACTGGCAGCAGTTTCGAAGGTATGGGCGCAAGCCGCGAAGCCTTGTTCTCGATGCTTGCCGAGCCCGCTTTCTTCGTTTTGATGGGCACGCTTGGACTGATAACTGGCCACACATCGTTCCTGCAGATTTTCAGCGACTTGCACCTTGGCTCGAGTCTGTCGTACGCATTGGTGACCATCGCCTGCTTCCTGCTGCTGATGATTTGTATGATTGAAAACAGCCGAATGCCTGTTGATGACCCAAAAACGCACCTTGAACTGACTATGATTCACGAAGTTATGATTCTCGACAACAGCGGCTTCGACCTTGGCCTGATACTTCACGCCACCAACTTGAAATTTGCAATGTACGGTGCGCTGATTGCCAATCTTTTCATTGGTAATCTTGAAGTTGCGATGGCTGTGCCGATGTTTCTGGCCATTCAGTTCGCAGTGGCAGTGGCCGCAGGAATCATCGAGTCGTTTATGGCCCGTTTCCGAATGGGACACAACGCTCAGTTCATTCTTGTGCTCTCATCGCTCGCTCTGCTGATGCTCTTCGGCGTAATGCTGATGCAAGGACAGATTAATTGATTGACTTATTGATTAATAGATTGATTGAATTAAAAATATGAGAAGAATGATGAGAGAGTTTGGAATGTCGAGAATGTTTAGAAACTAAACTTTCTAAACCGCGAAGCGCTAAACATTCTAAACTTTAAACTTGTCACTTGTAACTTATAACTTAAAACTTCATAAAACTTATAACTTAAAATGACAACCATCTTATTGATAATATTCGCTATCACGCTGTTATACTTTTCGATAGCAAACCGTTTGATGACATACTTGTCGCTGCTCACCGTGCAGGGAATGCTGCTTTTCGGCGTGGCGCTGGTCGAACTTCATCAGATGAACATCGTCAACCTGGCCTTCATCCTGCTCGAGACAGTGGTTGTGAAGGCTGTGGCCATCCCGCTTTTCATCCGTTACGTCATCAAAAAGAATCAGATAAAGCGCGAAGCTGAGCCGTTTGTGCCATACTTCGTGTCGCTCATCGTGACAACGCTCATCATTACGGCGGCTTACGTATTGTCGATGGTTGCCGATGTGCCGCAGTCGGGCAAGCCGTACTTCGCCGTGGCTCTGGCATCGGTGTTCTGCGGACTGTTCTTCATCGTGTCGCGCAAGAAAATCATCACTCACGTCATCTGCTACGTGCTCATCGAGAACGGCGTTTTCATTCTGTCGATGGCTGTGGGCAACGAGATGCCGCTGCTGGTCAACCTTGGCGTGCTGCTCGACGTGTTTGTGAGCGTGTTCCTGCTTGGAATTTTCATCAACAAGGTGGGCAACGTGATTAACGACGGCGATGTGAACCAACTGAGTAGTATTAAAGATTAACTATTTGAAATTATGATAATTGCATATCTTATTGCATCCATTACGATAGCTCTGCTGCTTTTTGTGAGCCGCAACAGGGCGCTAAGCATTACGCTGATGACGCTATTTGTGCTGCTTCAGTGCGGATTGACTGCTTATGAGTTCACTATCAAGGATTTGGCCGACGCCGTCTATTTCAAACCCGATGCGCTTGCGCTGATAATGCTGGCCGTGCTCACTGTGGTCTGCATTCCCGCGTTCATCCATAAATGCAACTATGTCAATCCCGAAGACGATTCGCCGCGCGTTCGCGGAATCTATCAGGGTGCGATGGTGCTGCTGGTGACGGCTCTTTCGGCGGCTTATCTGTCGGCTCACATCGCCGTGACGTGGATTTTTGTGGAAATCACCACATTAAGCGCATCGGCATTGGTTTTCCACCGCCGCAACGCTGGTTCAATCGAAGCCACATGGAAATACATCTTCGTCTGCTCAATCAGCCTTGTGTTTGTGTTCATCGGCATTCTGCTGCTTGGCATTTCGCTCGGAAACGCTCAGCAGTTCGATTTGCAATACGACACTTTAGTGAAGCTTGCCCCAACGCTCGACACGTTCTGGATTAAGATTGCCTTCGTGTTCATCTTTGCTGGCTACACCGCCAAATTCGGGCTTGTACCGATGTACACCGCTGGCATCGACGCAAAGGACAAGGCGCCCGCACCTGCGGCTGGCTTGTTCTCGAGCGTTCTGATGAACGTCGGTTTTGTTGGTGTTTTCCGTATGTGGCAGATTGTAGCGCACACAAGCGTTATGCCGTGGGCGGCCAATGTGGTTGCTGTTGCGGCCCTGCTTTCGATTCTAATAGCGGCCGTCTATCTGCTTAAAGTTAAGAATGTCAAGCGAATGCTGGCATATTCGAGCGTTGAGCATATGGGTGTTGTGGCACTGGGTCTTGCAGCTGGCGGCGTTGGCTATTTTGCTGCAATTCTGCACATTGTGCTTCACACATTCGCCAAGTCGGCATTGTTCTTTCAAGTGGGGCACATCTACCACATTTACCATACCAAAAACATCTATCACATAGGCAATTACCTGAAATTCAACCGCGCAGGTGCCGTTCTGCTTCTGCTCGGCTTTGTATGCATCACGGCAATGCCGCCTTCAGGCCTGTTTATCAGCGAGTTGATGGTGTTTAAGTCGATTTTTGAAGCCCATTCGTATGTGGCGCTCACAGCCGTGCTAGTGATGCTCACCATAATAATATGGGCACTTGGCAAGAATTTCTTCAAGATGCTGTTCACACCCGCGCCTAGCTGCGGAAATATTGGCGAAATCAAGGTCAGCCCGATTGAGACCGTCTCGCAGTTTGTTCTGCTGGCTTTGGTCTTCTGGCTCGGAATGTGCCCGCCACAGTTCTTTGTCGATTTGATTAACGATGCTGTTCAATTATTAACATACTGATAATATGGACTATATAACGATAAAAAACAACCAACGGATTGCGTTTGCCGAAATCCCTGTTCTAGATTACGACACGTTCTACAAAACGCTGACCGACAACTTGTTGAGTCAGTCGGACGCACATTGTGTCAACTACTACGGCGTGCAGGCCGACAAAGGCGTGCAACTCATCTGCTGCATTGCTCACGACAAAGCCCAAAACATCAGCGTGCTATCGACAATTGTCAGCAAATCAGACACTTTGCAGTCTATAACGGCAACTTATCCCGCATTCCATCTTTTCGAGCGCGAGATTCACGAGAATTTCGGCATCGGTTTCAGCGGCCACCCGTGGCTCAAGCCTGTGCGCTATCCGCACAATGCCGCCGACCGCTCGGCCACTATTGCCGATTATCCGTTCTATAAGATTGACAGTGAGGAACTTCACGAAGTGGGCGTTGGCCCGATTCACGCAGGAATCATCGAGCCTGGACACTTCCGTTTCATCTGCAACGGCGAGCAGATTCTGCATCTCGAAATACAACTCGGCTATCAGCACCGCGGCGTTGAGAGTCTTTTCCTGCAAAAGAAAAAACTGCTCGAGCGCGCCACTTTGGCCGAGAATATTGCTGGCGACACGGTTATCGGTCACTCAACGGCTTTTGCCAATGCTTGGGAAAGCCTTTGCGGTTTCACCCCTGACCGTCAACTTCAGATTGAACGTGCTTTTGCACTTGAGAATGAGCGTATTGCAATACACACTGGCGACTTGAGCGGCATCTGCACCGACATCGCCTATCAGTTGGGCAATTCGGTTTTCGGCCGTCTGCGTACGCCTGTCATCAACTATTTCCAACGCTGGGCGGGCAACCGTTTTGCAAAGGGGCTCATCCGTCCTGGAAAGACCAATTTCGGCTTGACCGCCGACCTGACCAAGCAATGGCTTGAAATGATTGCCGCCTATCGTCCCGATTTCGTCGAGATGGCCAATCAGACATTCGACCTGCCTTCGGTGCTTTCGCGAATTGAGCGCACAGGCATTGTTGAGCCTGAAACGGCGCAGCGGATAGGAATGGTTGGTATGGCCGCCCGCGCAAGCAACGTTGCCCGCGATATCCGCGCTTCGCATCCTTGGGGATACTATTCTGATATTCAGTATCAACCTGTCACAGAGCCTGTCGGCGATGTTTATTGCCGCGCACGAATCCGCCACGATGAGATTCTGCGCTCAATTGATATGATGACGGAAATGATTGATTCAATGGACTATAAACCGCAAACGGCAACGTCGCTCACAAAAGCCGCCGCAGACTCGTTTGTGGTGTCGCTTGTCGAAGGCTGGCGCGGCGAGATTTGTCACTGCGCCATTACCGACGCCAACGGCGAACTTAAGCATTACAAAATCAAGGACCCGTCGTTCCATAACTGGCTGGGCCTTGCGCTTGCCGTCCGCAACAACGAGATTTCCGATTTTCCAATCTGCAACAAGAGTTTCGACCTTTCGTACAGCGGTCACGACCTATAACAAGGATTGATTAATAGAATAACTGATTGATTGAACGGGAATTACGAGTTATGAATTACGAATTACGAGCATATAAAATACTAACACCCAATACCTAACACCTAACACCCAAAAACAATGTTTATCAACAACTTAAAAATATTATTCCATCAGGGAAAACAATTCATCCCCGATGTTACGACAACCGAAGTTCCTGGAGTGTTCCGTGGTCGGCCTGTGATTACCGATGCCGCTTGCAACGAACAGCAACTCATTGATTTATGCCCCACGGGCGCAATCAGTGGCAAGCCGTTGAGCATTGATTTGGGACGCTGCACCTTCTGCGGCGAGTGCGCTTTTGCCTGCCCCGAAAAAATCAGATTCACAAAAGATTACAAGTTGTCGAGTAACATTCGTGAGCGTCTGGTTGTCAGTGGTGACCAACCCATTGAAGTGGACGCCGACAAGGTTCGCGCCGAAATCCACAAGTTATTCGGCCGTTCGCTCAAACTGCGCGAAGTGTCTGCCGCAGGCGATAACAGCTGCGAGTGGGAGTTGAACGCCACAAGCAATGTAAACTTCGATATGGGCCGTTTCGGAATCGATTTTGTGGCATCGCCGCGTCACGCCGACGGCATTGTGGTTACTGGCCCAATCTCTGAAAATATGGCCGAAGCGCTCGAAATCTGCTATCAGGCAACCCCCGACCCGAAAATCCTGATTCTTGCTGGCACCGACGCCATTAGCGGTGGCATTTTCGCCGACAGTCCCGCGCTTAACCGCTCGTTTTTAAACAAATACAAAGTCGATTTATACGTTTCTGGCAACCCCGTCCACCCGCTGGCATTTGTCAATGGTGTGTTGAGTTTGGTTAGGGGGAAGAAGTAGACAGTTGTGATTTTTTTTGAGATTTTTAGTTAATCAGCAAAAAAATCAACGGAAAAAACTATTTTTGTAAAAAAAGCGATATATGCAAGTTATGACACAAAAAACGACGATTGCCGCATTTTTGAAGAAAATGCAAGCCGATAAGATGGCATTGAATGCGTGTATCCGTAATGGTGGCAACATAAGCAAAGAAGCGCAAAAACGTGGAATCAAACTTGCGACACCCATATCAGTTTCAGGAAACAGATAATAACACGTTCTGGTTTGAAACAGATGATGGCTTGAAGTACCAAGCATATTTTATTGAATTTCCGACAATTAACTACAAACTCTACTCGTTTTCTTTCGATAAAGAAGATGGTTTGAAGCATTTCGACAGACGCATAAAAGATACAGTTATATGTATTTTGAGAGAGTTTTGCAGTGCTGACAATCAAATACTTGCTTATACCTGCGATGTGAGTGACGGACACGAGTTGGCTCGTAAACGGTTGTTCAACAAATGGTTTAACGAAGAAAACGATGGCTCGTTCGCGAAATTCGATTTTCAATCGGAAAATATCTATGTGTCGTTGATAGCAAAAAAAAATTTTTTTCCTATTGTAAATCAAGCGATAACAGATGTTAACCAGTTGTTCGCCGATGTAATTTCAAATAAATAACCCCGTTCACCCGCTGGCGTTTGTCAATGGCGTGTTGAGTTTGATAAAGGGGAAGAGGTAGTAGTTTGATTGGTATTTTTTCAAAGTTGGTGAGAATACTTACCAATCTTTCGTCATTTGTATTTCTGCAGGGCAGGCGTCCGTGTTCTTGTAAATGCCAGCCCAATCGTATTTTATGTCGATAACAGTCTTGCCAGTTTCGTCGATATAACCCCATTTCTCGTTCAGGCAGACAGCCGCCAAACCATTTTCAAAATTCACGGTATAGTCATATTTTGGCTCAATAACAACGTCGCCAGTTTTGCTGACAAAACCGTATTTGCCATCTTGCTTCATAATTGCCAATCCATTTTCACCAAAGGTGTTGATAAAATCAAACTCTGGATTTATGACACAATAGCCTGTCGTGTCAATATAGCCGTACTTGTCATTCACTCGGATTTTTGCCAGCCCTGTCTTGTCAAAGCCGCAAGCATAGTCAAATCGCGGTGAGATGATGAATCGTCCTGTTTGGTCGATAAAGCCGTATTTGCCATTTGAGCAAACTGCCGCCAAGCCGTTTTCGGTGAAACTCTCAGCATCATCAAATTCGGGTTCAATAACAAAATTCCCTGTGTGGTCGATGAATCCCCACTTATTTTTCACTTTGGCAGCAGCCATACCATTCCTCGTAAAACTATAAGCATTGCTGAACGATAGTGGAATAACGATGTTGCCAGTTTTGTTGATATAGCCGAATCGGGTTTTCTGCTTGACAACCGCCAAACCATTTTCAGCGAAATCGGCAGCCTCATTAAATTGAGGAGCGATGACGATACCCATTTGGTTAATGTATCCCCATTTGCCACCCGACTTGAAGCGTACCAAACCATCAGCGGCAAAATCAGCAATCGCTTCGAATTGCGGTGCAAAAACAAATTGGCCTTTTCTGTTAATGCACCCATACAAACCGTTCTTTTTGACACAAACGATATTTTTTCCTGCAAAACCTCGCGCACCGTCAAACTGCGGCTTGATAACAAATTTGCCTTTCGAATTGATATATCCCCATTTACCTTTCACCAAAACCATTGCCAATCCGTTGAAAAACGCCCCTGCCTTTCTGAATTTGGGTTCGATTACATATTGCCCGGTTTGGTCGATGTATCCATATCTGCCTTCTACGCAGACTGCCGCCAAGCCATTTCCTGCAAAATGATATGCAACATCAAATTGGGGCTCAATAACAATCTGTCCTGTTTTGTTCACATAGCCCCACTTTTCGTTCAGATAGATAGGAATGAGTTCGACACAAATGCTGTCCTGTTCTTCGTAATCATCAAATTGAATCTCATCACTTTGATAATCGATGTAGTCGTCAGCATCATCAAGAGCGAAAGATTCGGCATACAAAGTGTCGGCATCGGATGTGCTGTCGGCTTTGGGTTTCACGTTGCCAGTGCAGCCAACCAAAATAGAAACTGCAGCCATTATTGTTGCTGCCAATAATTTACATTTCATAGTTCGTCGGATTTAAACGTGAAACAAAATAAAAGTCACTCAAATATAGCAAATTAAACGTCCATTCATATTTTTGTTTTTGCGTACGTTTATTTTCATCTTTACAGCAACTAATTGAATAAGTTATGAAAACCACACATCCGACAGTGTTTAACGATGCTCAACTCTATCTGCTCGACGTGTTTTCGGACATCAAAACGGATAAGGAACTGCTTGACATCAAGAAACTTATCAGCGATTATTATGCAAAAAAATTAGACACTGAGCTTGATGATATGTGGCAGTCGGGTGAGCTTGACCAAAAGCGTCTTGACGAAATCAATGAAGTTGATTTGCATAGTTGGCTTGAGGAGCAGTGCTAACTCAAAAATCCGTTCAATCTGTGTTCAGAAAACATATTTAATTTCCATATCAAGAAGTTATATTTTCGGCTAATCGATTATCCAATAAAAAAGGTTGCAACCCAAATGAATTGCAACCTTTTATTTATCAAATAGTTATTTGAGCGTTATTTAATATCTTCCCATTTGAAGTCGTTGATATTAAGTTCATTCTCGTAAGCGTTTTCGCCTACGCAAGCGCCGAGAGCCGCATTAAACTCGTCTTTGGTAATTCCTCCGGCGTTTGTATTTGGTGTGGCAACCTGGAAAGTTTCTTCTACTTCGCCAGTCTCTTCATCTTCAGTTGTGTACTGGATGTAAATTTTTTCCAACTCGCTGTTTTTCAGTTTGAAGTATGTGGTTGTACCATCCATGCCACCTTCTGAGCCTTCATCGGTTCTAACCACGCCATTGTTGTAAACACACAGCCAAGTGGTTTCCCACGAGTTGTTCGACAAAGCAATTTCCTTGACTCCGTTTTTAAGAGTGTATGCGGCGATAAAACCAGTCATTTCGTGCTCTTTCACGTATTCGCGCAGGAAAAGTTCTGCGGTTCCATCGCCATCGATGTCGTAATATGCCATTTGATTAGGTGCATACGTTGTGTCCATTGCTTCTTGGAAACTTTTGATGGATTCGTTTTCGCTCCATAATTTAATGGCATTTTCAACTGGATTGGCCGATTCTGCTTCCGGCTGAGTTGTAGAGGCATTTTTGTTTGCGTTGCTTGAGCATGCCGTAAGGGCTGCAAGCGCTACAATTGTAAGAAATTGTACTTTCATCTTTTTGTAAATTATGATTAGAATTAATTTTGTTTTACAGAACAAATATACACTTGTTTTCAGCACATTGTACAGATATATTTTGGCAATATCGATTGTTATGTATTAAATTAGCGTTACTAAACACAAAAATTAAAACTCTATGCGAAAAGAAGATTTATCTCGGTTCAAGGGAAAGAAAATCACTTTCAAGCAGGACAATTCGTTTCCCGATATCAAGGTGAAATTTGTTGACAGTTTCCCTGATTACAAAATCAAAGTTGCATCTGACCGTTCGTTTGTGACATCGGATGTGATTAAGTACAAGGAGGATAGCTCTTTCCCCGATGTGAAATTGCAAAGAGTAACGAGTTTTGAAGATTTTCAAATCTGGTTCGAATAGAAAATCGAGGATGTCATTTCCAAGGCGGCAGCGCATCAGGAATATAATTTAGTCAAACTGATCGCTCCCAAACGATTTTCTCCTTGCACACAAGCAGGTTGATAAGTTTTGGGCAAAAACGGCCGTTGAGGGGTGTTTTTCACGATATGCTGCAATATATTTGCGCTGCAAAATTTCGCGAAATGACATTCATATATAACCTGAGTATCAGGGTTTACACATTTTTGATCCGCGTGGTTTCGCCGTTCAACGAGAAGGCGCGGTTTTGGATTCGCGGCCGTAAGGGTTTGCTTAAGCAGATGGCCGCAAAAATCGATGGCAGCAAGCCTGTTGTTTGGTTTCACTCGTCGTCGTTGGGTGAGTTTGAGCAGGGAAGACCTGTCATTGAGGCATTTAAGGCCAAGTACCCCGATTACGCCGTTCTGCTCACGTTCTTCTCGCCGTCGGGTTACGAGGTACGCAAGAACTACACGGGTGCCGATTATGTCTTTTATCTTCCAGCCGATACGCGGCGCAACGCAAAGCGTTTTATGCAGATTGTCAAGCCGAAAGCCGCATTGTTCATCAAGTACGATTTTTGGTATAACTATCTGAACCAGTTGCACAAAGCTGGTGTCCCGACGTATGTTTTCTCGTCGATTTTCCGTCCGCAGCAGACATTCTTCAAATGGTATGGCGGATGGTATCGCAACTTATTGAAATTCTTTACTTTGCTGTTCGTTCAAGACGAAAACTCGAAGAAACTGCTTGCCGGCATAGGAATCACTAATGTTCAGGTTGGCGGCGACACTCGTTTCGACCGCGTTTACGACCTTGTACAACAGGCCAAGCCACAACCGATTATCGAGCGTTTTGTGGCCAGAGCCGACAAGGTTTTGGTGGCAGGAAGCACTTGGAGCGGTGATGAGGAACTGCTCTGTAAATATGCTAACGAGCACGATATCAAAATGATAATTGCACCGCACGAGACCACCGAAGCCAATGTCAGCCGTGTCGAGAGTTCGTGCACAGGCAAAGTTGTCCGCTACACCGACGCTCAAGCCGACGAGTCGAAAGTTGATGGTGCGAAAGTGCTGATAATAAATTGTATAGGTTTGCTCTCTGCACTCTATCGCTACGGGCAGTTGTCATATATTGGCGGCGGATTCGGCAAGGGAATACACAATACGCTCGAGGCTGCAACTTACAGTGTGCCAGTGGTTTTCGGGCCAAAATATCATAAGTTCCGCGAGGCTTGCCAACTCATTGAGCGTGGCGCCGCAATCAGCATATCTGATTATGAGCAACTTGCAAGGGCTTTCGACCACTATTTCGCCAATCCCGACGATTGCAAGCGGGCAGGGCAGAAGGCATCGGCCTACGTTGATGAAATGCGTGGCGGAACGCAGTTGATAATGAAGGAGATAAAGTTTAAAGAGTAACTTAAAGCATTTCAACTTGTTAAACTTTAAACTTAGAACTCAAAAACTTAGAACTTATAAATGAAATTCGCTGATTTACATCTGAATCCCGAGGTTTTTGAAGGCATCGATGCGATGGGTTTTGAGGAGACCACGCCCGTGCAGGAACAGGTTATTCCGCAGGCTCTTGCCAAACGCGATATGATTGCCTGCGCACAGACAGGAACGGGCAAGACGGCGGCTTACATTCTGCCGCTTCTGCACCATTTGACAACCCGCCACGAGCAGAAAATCAAAGCCCTGATTCTTGCGCCGACACGCGAGTTGGTGATGCAAATCGACCAGCAGTTTCAGGGGTTCTCTTACTTCTGCGGCGTTGAGTCGGTGGGCATTTACGGCGGCAGCGACAGCGGTGTTTGGGACCAGCAGCGCTCGGCCATCGAGAGTGGCGCCAACGTGCTCATTGCTTCGCCCGGTCGTCTGCTTTCACATCTGAATCTTGGATATGTAAAACTCGACAGCCTTGAATATCTGATACTTGACGAGGCTGACAAAATGCTCGATATGGGTTTTGTCGACGACATAAAACGCATAATCACCTATCTGCCAAAACAGCGCCAGACGCTGATGTTTTCGGCCACTATGCCGCCCAAAATCAGGCAGTTGGCTAACGCAATTCTGACTAATCCCGTCGAGATAAGCATTGCAATCTCAAAACCGGCTGAAGGTGTGAAGCAGACCGCCTATATGGCTTACGACGAACAGAAGAACAAACTGATTGAAACTATACTGAAAAGCAAGGATTTAGACAGCGTTATTGTCTTTGCATCGACAAAGAGCACCGTGAAAACGCTTGTGCAGGACCTTCGTCGTGCTAAAATTGCCGCGCGTGCCATTCACAGCGACCTTGAACAGTGCGACCGCGAGGCTGTGATGCTCGATTTCCGCAACCGCAAATTCTCTGTTCTTGTGGCTACCGACATCGTATCGCGAGGCATCGATATCGACAACATCGGTTTGGTAATCAACTACGATGTGCCGCGTGACCCTGAGGATTACGTGCACCGCGTTGGCCGTACAGCCCGCGCCAAATCGACAGGCGAGGCCATAACGCTCATCAATCCGAAGGATGTGCTGCGTTTTGCCAAAATCGAGAAACTGATTGGCTACGAGATTGAGAAGCCAGCTATGCCAGAAGGCCTGGGTGCTGCTCCCGAGTACAAGCCCGCACCCGTTGAGCGCAAACAGAACCGCCATTTCCACCGAGGAGGACGTAACAATCGCGGCGGACGCAACAATGGCCACGGTAACCGACGAAACAACAATGGCGGAGGCAAACCTCAAGGAGGAAACCAATAATAAACTATCGTTATACAATGACAAAAAAACAGCCGAGGTTACAACAAGTGTGCCTCGGCTGTTTTGTTTATATAACTGTATATCAGAACTATTTATTGTAAGTGTATGTACTATAAATAGTCATTGTCGGCTCGGTGCTATTGGGGTCGGAGTAGTAATATGTAGTAAAAGATTCCACTTTGCCATTATACACAAAATCAGTCATTTTCCTCACCAACCTACCATTTTCGTATGACTCACTTCCTGTTTGTCTATTATCGCTGTTAAATGTTGTTATACTTTCATTTTCCACTTTTTTCCCGTCGAAATATTCAAACTGACTTGTTTGTTTATTGCCCGAATAGGTAATTGTTAAAGTGTAAGATTTGCTTTCGTCTGTCTTTCCATCACTGAAATACAAATAGTGTGTTTGAGTATCAACATCTCTATTGAAAACAACTCTTTGGGTTAACTCGTCATTTTCGAAGGTTACAATCATTTCCACTTTACCGTCTTTGTCATAACTGGTTTCTTGTTTGGTGACAGATGTAGAATTGTCAAAATTCATTGTGGTTACGCTGGTTTTAATTTTGTCACGATTCGAATCGGTATAAGTAATAATCTGTTTAGACGAGGAAATTGTCGTGCCTCTAAGATAAGTCGTTGATTCATGGGTTTCTACGTTTCCTTCGTATGTATAAATATCTTTCGAAGATAAAACGTCGTCAACATAGGTTTCGCTTTCAAGCAGATTCCCTTGTCCATCGTATTTTTTCAACGTTTTTTCTTGTTGACTAAAGCCGTTTTCTTTAGTGGTTTCGGTGATGGATTCTATGCAATTGCCTTGGGAGTCATATTTGTTTTCGGTTTTTGATGTTCCGGTAATATTGCCGTCCTTATCTTTTTGTATGCGCTCCACCGATAGCAGCAATCTTTGCTGGTCGCCTGATTCGTTGTCGTCTTTTGAGCAGCCGCTGAACAGAAACGCAGCCGTAAGGCAGGCTGCAAAGCCCAATTTGAGATTTTTCATAACACTTAGTTTTTAATTATTAATGATTTGTTTATCCCATCAAGCGGATTTCGGTTAAAATTCGCTTTAGTGGATAAGCAAATTTAATGTTTGCGAGGCGATTTGCAAGCAAAAAATAGTTGCAGTACCTCATATTCCTTCGTTTTTCTCTCACTGATGATTGCGCTGTTGCCTATTATCGTTACTTTTAGCCCGAAAACAGATTTGGACAGTAGGTTTATTGAAGTACAGCCAACGCATTCTGAATCGGTTTGTGTTTGAAAATAAATAATTTACGTATATAAAAATCGAATGAAAGCAATCAAACTCTTGTGCATAGCCGCTGTTTTTGCGGGCTGCACAACCACCAACATCGAGGAGCAGCAGATTGACGCTCTCTACAACCGAATGTCGCAGCAGGAGCGCATTGCGCAGCTGAAAAGTATGTATATGGACACGCTTTTCAATGAGCAGGGCCAACTTGACACGGCTCGCTGCCGCCAGATGATACCTTACGGAATCGGTCATTTCTCGCAGTATGCCAGCCAGAAACCGACGGACCCCAACGTGTTGCGTGACCGTGTGGCTGCCGTCCAGCAATGGCTGATGACGAGCACACCAAACGGCATTCCAGCACTTTACCACGAGGAAGTGCTGACGGGTGTCAACACGCGCGGTGCGACCATCTACCCTCAGCAGATTGGGCAGGCTTGCTCGTTCAACACCGAACTGGCCGAACTCAAAACGCTGCAGACGGGCGTTGCAATGCGCAAAATGGGCGGTGTGCTGTCGCTTTCGCCGATGGTGGATGTGTGCCGCACGCCTTCGTTCAACCGGCTCGAGGAGTCGTATGGCGAGGACGGATACCTGTCGGCGGCAATGGGCGTTGCCTTTGTGCGCGGACTGCAGCAGGGCGACCTGAAGAAAGGTGTCGGCACTTGCTCGAAGCACTATCTTGGCTACGGCGGCGGTGGCGATGCCGATGAGAAGGAGCTAATGGAAGAAATCCTGTTGCCGCACGAGGCGATGATTCGTCTTGCCGGAAGCCGTGTTGTGATGCCTGGCTACCACGCTGTCCACGGCACCAACTGCGTGGCTAACAGCGAGATACTTGTTGATATTCTGCGCAATTATCTCGGATTTGACGGAATGGTTGTGAGCGATTACACAGCCATCGACCAAATTCCCAACCAACCCGACGCCATGCACAAGGCGGCAGCGGCAATCAACGGTGGCTGCGATGTCGATTTTCCGCACGGTGTCAACTATCAGTATCTGCAACAGGCCATCGACAGCGGATTGGTGCGGCCCGAAGCCTTTGAACGCGCTGTGAAGGACGTTTTGCGCCACAAACAACGCGCAGGTCTGCTCGACGAGAAACCTTATCTCTACACGACTGACAACATCGAACTTGACACACCCGAAGAAAGGCAACTGTCGTATCGGATTGCCACACAATCGGTTGTGCTGCTTGAGAATAACGGCATTCTTCCGCTTGGCACAAAAGCGGAATCAAAAAAATCAGACTTGAAAATCCTGCTGACAGGCCCCAACGCCAACTCAATGTGGGCAATGTGCGGCGACTATTCATTCCCGGCAATGACCTATTTCTGGAAGTTGATAATGACCGATTTGGACCATCCGCACGTGGTGCCGCTGCTTGAGGGAATGACATCGCGCAAGCCCGAAGGCGTCAGCATCAGCTACTCGCGCGGCTGCGACTGGACCGACACCATCGAGACCAAACTGTCGAACGGTGGCGACGAGCGCGCTTGGGATTATGATATTCTGCACCGCAAGGTGGATTCGGGCGAGAAGGCCGACAAGGCAGAAGCCTTGCGTATGGCTGCAAAAAGCGATGTTATTGTGGCCGCTGTGGGCGAGAATGTGATGCTCTGCGGCGAGAACCGCGACCGCCAGAGTTTGCGTCTGCCTGGCCGTCAGGAAGAGTTTGTGAATGAGCTGATTGCAACGGGCAAGCCTGTTGTTCTGGTCATCTTTGGTGGCCGTGCCCAAGTGGTTTCAGGATTGGCCGAGAAGTGCGCCGCCGTTATTCAGGCGTGGTATCCGGGCGAGGAGGGTGGCAACGCCGTGGCCGACATTCTCTACGGCCGAGTTTCGCCATCAGCCAAATTATCAGTTAGTTACCCCAACGCTGAGGTTTACGAGCCAATTTGCTACAACCGCTCCACCTCACCCGACAGCCGCGTTCAATGGCCATTCGGTTACGGCTTGAGCTACAGCACTTTCGAATACAGCAATCTGCAAATCGACAGTGAAGTCTCAACCAACGCGCCGTGCGTTAATTTGTCGTTTGAAGTGAAGAACACCGGCACAATGCCTGCCGATGAGGTTGCGCAGATTTACCTATCGCCAACGGCTGACAATCAGAACATTCGGCCAATTCAGTTGCAGGGATTCGCCCGCGTATCGCTCAACCCAGGCGAGACAAAAACCGTGCGTGTGAAACTCCACACCGAGCAGTTCGGCTACTACAGCAACAACGGCCGCCGCCAGTGGAACATCGCGCCAGGCGAGTTCTGCGTGAAGATTGGCGCATCGTCAGTTGACATCCGCCTGCAGCAGAACATCTCGCTGAAAGGCAGAATGGTGGTTAAAAAGCTGAGAGATAATTATTTATCGGAAGCAGCGGTGGAGTAGGTCAGCGTTCGGGTATGCATACGTTCAATGTATCGGACTATCAGAATTTACTTCCTCAAATTCAGTTGACGTCGGCTGAAATAAGGAGCGCTATCGCCAAATACAAACTTGACTTTTCGCAGGAAAGGAACCGCGAGGTTGAGCGGCAAACCAAGCTCCCGATGTTTGTTGATGCGTTCTACGATTTTCTGGTCAGTCGGAAAGCCGTTCCCGAACAGGAGCCGTTCTACCAGTATTATCTGGAGTTCAACAAGCCTTTTTTCGACAGCCTTAACCGCCCCGACCTGGAATCGGGCATAAAGGCGAGGGCTTACCGCACCTATCCTTCACTTGTCAGAGACATCTATTTCAACAAATATATCGACGAGCGGATTGGCGCCAAATGCAAGGTGATTTATAACACCAAACTCGACATTGAGGAAGGTATCGACCTGATGATTGTCACTAATCGGAACAACTACGGCATCTGTTTCTTTACAAAAACAAGGAGAGCTTTCCGCGGACGGGTTGCTAAAGAGAACAGGCACACGCGGTTCGACAATGTGGAGTATGTTGAGATGCCTATGGCTTTTAAGGAGCGGGTGAAGGTTGGCGACTTTTTCCTGTATGGTGAGCGGGAGTACACCGAATTGTACAACACTCTTAAAAGAATCTGGCAGAAAACGCAGACGAAATAGTCGCGGCTCGGCCGATAATTCAGCACATTCGCTCAAATATCCAGATATCCGTATTCGCCCAAAGTCTGCAGCAGATTGCCGGCAGTGGCTTGTATGGCGGGAACGGCCACGCTGTTGCCAAATTGTTTGTAGGCGGAAGCATCAGCAACAACAATTCTGAAATTGTCAGGATAGCCTTGCAGTCTGGCCCACTCGCGAGGAGTCATTCGTCTGATTCCCAAAGTGTTATATTCGCCTTTGATGTTGGTGGTGGGAGTCAGGTCGTGCTGGCGTTTGTCGATAACCAGATTTCGCTCACGCCCCATGCCGCCGACAACAATGGCACTCGACACACCGTTGTCAGGTATGATGGCATAGCCAAACCCGTTTCCTTTGGATTCGTGCCTTGCCTTGTGCCTTAAAAGGGTTTCCCAATAAGTGTTTGATAGATAATACTTGGCAGGAACGGGCTTATCTTCCCGAATATCAATAAAATGAGTCTTGACTTCGCTTTGCGCGGGATATTTGAAGGCGTCAGCGGGAATGTTCAAATCCTTGCGGAATCCAACAATATAAATCCTCTCACGATGCTGCGGAACCCCGAAGTACATGGCGTTCACAATCTGCGGCGACGGCACGGTGTAACCAACCTCGTCAAGAGTGTTGAGAATCACCTCCAGAGTTTTCCCCTTGTCGTGAATGGCCAATCCTTTCACATTCTCCAGAAACACAACCTTTGGCTGCTTGGTTTTCAGGATTTCAGCCACATCGAAGAACAGTGTGCCGCGAGTCTCTGCAAATCCTCTTTTTTTCCCCGCCAGCGAAAATGCCTGACAGGGGAATCCCGCACACAGCACATCAAAGTTGTCGGGGATGGCGTTTTTAATCTCTTTCTTTGTGATATCGCCGAAAGGAATGTCGCCGTAATTTTCGTAGTAGGTTTGCTGCGCCTTCTCGTCCCATTCCGAGGAAAATACGCATTCTCCCCCCAGATTTTGAAAAGCTATGCGGAAGCCTCCAATGCCGGCAAACAAATCGATAAAAGTGAATTTATGATTGGCCGATGGCTGGAAAGGCTTGTTTTTCATGTCTTTAAGCAGATTCTCTTTCAGCGTGCCAACGGGCATGTTGAGGCAGGCAGCCCACAAGGTCAGCACGTCTTCGGCCTTACGGGAATAGTTATGCTCAACTCCAATACCCGCATTAGCCAGATGGTGGGTGACCAGCGACGCCTGCTCGTTGAAACTAATCACGGAGCCATCATTGAGCAACGAATCGGGGATTAACGACTTGTCTGCCTTTTTAATAGCCTTCTGTATATCTTTTTGAATCTGATAAATCATTTCGACAAGTGAAAAAAACCTTAACTTGTTGTAAGTTAAGGTTTTTATTGCAGGTTATTCTTTGTTGCGGAGAGAGAGGGATTCGAACCCCCGGTAGTGTTACCTACGTCGGTTTTCAAGACCGGTGCATTAAACCGCTCTGCCATCTCTCCAAGACGCCACAAAAGTAGAAAAAAGTTCTTTCCACACAACAAGGCCTTGCAAAAAATGATGTTGGTGTATATTTTTGTTTATCAGCGAGTTGTTTGAAACTGAATATTGTTACCATCGTAAGTTTGTAGTCGTGGGCGGCGTATTTTGCAGCCGCAGGCGGTTTATCTGCCGCCAGATTTGCCGCTTCGGCGGGTAGGAGGTAGAGGTTTGTGCGTCTCCTTTTTGGCGTTGTCAGGAGAGGCTGCAGGCGCGGTGATGCGGCGGCTTGCGGCGGCAGCTTCCGTGTTGTGCCAGATGAAGATGTCGGTGGGCGATTTGGGGCGGATGTCGTCGAGCCAGATAAAGCCACCCAGGCGCATATCGTTTTCGGCAACATTCTCAATCGGGAAGATGTCAGAATGCGGTTCTGAACGATAGACAAGCCGCTTTATTGCCTTGTTTTTCAGATAGATGGTTAGGTCGGTGCTCTCGCCTTTGTTCACGCCCACAATCTGGTTGTCGTCAACGGGGAAGTAGAGCGTCTGTGCGCGTTTGAAGACATCAACCTTGTAAAGGTCGTTATTGCGCAGATAGCCCGTCATTTGGGCGCCCTTAATCTGATTGTAGTGGATGCTGTCGTGCGGAGCAATAATCATTCCCGTTTTATAGAGCATGAATTTCTCCAGCAGATTGTCCTTCACGTAGGCTTCCATGTATTCAGTGGTAATCTGGTTGCCCTGAACCCAGAAAATGGGGTTGCCGTAGAACCGCGCAATGCTGTCGGCCATCGAGAAGAAGATGGAATCGGTCTGCAGCTGCAGGTCGGACTTGTAGGCGCGGACATGCCAGTAGGCGCTGAAGGTGCGGAATTGTCCCGAAGTGTCGCGGCAGGCTTTCAGCGTGTCGGCGTGCAGGTAGAGCGAGTCGCCCATTGCCACATAAATCATTTGTGCGCTATCGGTAACAATCAGTAATTCAGGATTTTTGTGTATTTCGACATAGTTGCCTTTCACCACAAGCTTCTGCACTGTGTCAGTGGCCACCACATTCGAGTAGGCCGTGCCGCTCTCGTTCAGGCGGTCGAACGCCATACTGTCGCAAGTCACTGTCTGATTGGGATTTCGGAACAGGGCGTCGTACTTGAACATCGAAAGCTCGGTCTCCGTGTTGTACCAGCCGTAGCGGGCATACATATAGTTCGTGTCGTTGTAGAACTCGGTGGGGCCGAAGAAGTCGATGATTTTTGTGTCGAGACCATACCTGATTGTGTCGGTAAACATCTGGTATTCAGATGAGTTATGGTCAATCACGACATCTTTGCGGAAATAAACCTCGCGCTCTTTATGATAGTAGTAGCCCTTGAGGCTTGTGAGCACTGTCAGACTGTCAACAATGCGGCCGTTGTGCTCGTAGTAGCCAACATCCGTCTGCAGGTTGTAGTCGAGCGAGTCGGTGGTGAGCACAATCTGGCTGTCGCGAAGCACCACATTGTTGCGGAAATGCGCAATCTTCAAGTCGCCGTCGTGGCGGAGAAAATCAGCCTTCACGTCAATATTCTTGTTGTTCTGCTTGTAGAGATGCACGTGTCCGAAGGCGTCGAACATGTTGCGGTCAGAGTAGAAATGGGCGCTGTCGCACTCCATGATGGCGCTGTCCTGCTTGAATTTGACGTTGCCGATGAGCCTCCGCGCGCCGTTGTAGAGTTTGGCGTCGGACCGGATGACGTTGGCCTGAATCAGCTCAACCTTTGTCTTGCGCTGCGCAACAGTCTGATTTGCAGCCAAGAGCGCAACCAGAAACACACAAAAACCAATCAGCGACCGATGTCTCAGCATATCAGAACTTTACGTTGTTCAGGATTTCGGAAATGATGATGTCGTCCGTCACGTTTTCGGCCTCGGCCTTGTAGTTGCGCACAATGCGGTGGCGCAAAACCGATGGAGCTACGGCCTTAACATCCTCAACATCAGGTGTATATTTGCCCGAGACAGCCGCGTGGGCCTTGGCGCCTAAAATCAGATACTGCGATGCGCGCGGACCGGCGCCCCAAACCAGATATTTGCTTGCCAGCACTGATGCTGTGGGTGTGTTGGGGCGAGTCTGAGCCGCCACGTTCACTGCGTAGCGCACCACGTTCTCGTTCACTGGTACGCGGCGGATAAGCTGCTGGAAATCAACCAGGTCGTTGGCTGAAATCACAGTCTCGGCTTTTGCCGTAGCTGACGATGTGGTGGCCGTCACAATGCTAATCTCGTCGTCGATTGACGGGTAGTCGAGATTCACCATAAACATGAAACGGTCGAGTTGCGCCTCGGGCAGGGGATAGGTGCCTTCCTGCTCAATGGGGTTCTGCGTGGCCAGCACAAAGAACGGCTCGGGCAGTTTGTTGCGTGTGCCTGAGACGGTTACGCTGCGTTCCTGCATGGCCTCCAGCAGTGCCGACTGTGTTTTTGGCGGCGTGCGGTTAATCTCGTCGGCCAGGATGATGTTGGCGAAAACGGGGCCTTTTATGAATTTGAATTCGCGTTTCTCGTTCAGAATTTCAGAGCCGGTGATGTCAGACGGCATCAGGTCGGGAGTGAACTGTATGCGGCTGTACTGCAGGCCCAAAGCGTCGGCTATGGTGTTCACCAGCAGTGTTTTGGCAAGTCCCGGCACACCCACCAGCAGGCAGTGTCCGCCGCTGAAAACCGACAGCAGCACTGACCGCACCACATCGTCCTGACCGATAATCACTTTCGCAATTTCGGCGGTTATCTTGTCGAAATTCGTCTTCAAGGCATCGACGGCCTTCACATCGTTTTCGTAAATCATTGCCAGTCAGTTTTTAACCATTCCTTGTTGCGGAACTTGCATTTTTTGTATTCGTCGTCAATCTTAATGTAGGTGGATTCGATGGTTTTCGACAGCCACTCTTCGAGCACTTCGCTTTTTTTCTTCTCAACTGCCAGATTCTGAATGCGTTGGTAGTCTTGCGACAGGTTGGCTTTGTGCGGCTTTGTTTTCGACCTCAGAAGCACAATCTTGCACACAGTGTTTTGTTGTTCGTCCTCAGTTTCAAACGGTTTCGAGATTTCGCCAACCTCAAGGTTGCGGATGGCGTTGGCCACCTTCGGGTCGAGCTGCTCGGCCTCAAAGAGCGATGTGCCCGTGTAGGGGTTCAGCATCACGCCGCCGTTGAGCTTTGTTTCCTCGTCTTCAGAGAACCGCCAGCAAGCCTGTTTGAAGGTAATCTCCTTGTCTACAATCTTTTGGCGGATTGAGTCGAGGCGCATCATGGCGTTTTTCTTCTCGGTTGCCGACACGCGGGGCCTGAGAAGGATGTGGCGGCAGTTCATGCGCTCGCCGCGTTTCTCAATGAGTTGGATGATGTGGTAGCCATATTCGGTTTTCACCACCTTCGAAACCTCGTTAGGCACAAGGTTGAAGGCCACAGCCGAGAATTCCGGCACAAGCTCGTTACGCGTCATAAAGCCCAGCTCGCCGCCCTTCATTGCCGATGCAGGGTCTTCAGAGTAGAGCACGGCCAGGGTTGCGAAGCTCTCGCCTTTGGCCACACGTTCTTTAAACTCGCGGAGTCGGTCCTTGATTCTCAGAATCTCAGTCTCTTCAATCTTTGGTGAAATTGAAAGCTGCTCAATCTCAAACTCAGTGTTAATGATTGGCAGACTGTCCTTTGGCAGCGACCTGAAGCAGTCACGGACCTCTTGTGGCGTGACGGTCACACTGCGCGTCACTTCGTCTTCCATGTTTTGCGCCGTAAGTTGCTCTTTTACAATGTCGAGCAGGTCCTCGCGGATGTCAGCCATCGGCTTTTTGTAGTATTCCTCAAGTTTATCCTCGCCGCCAATCTGCGTCACATAGTAGTTCAGCCGGCGGTCGGTTTCGGCGTTCACTTGTGCCTCACTGACTTCAACTGTATCGACAATGGCCTGATTGACAAGCAGTTTTTGATACATTCCCTGCTCCAGAATCTGGCAGTCGATGTCGTCGTCAACCATATAGTTCTGGGCGCGAATCTGCATTTTCTGCGACTGGATGTCGCTGTACATAACAATCTGCCGCCCGATGATGGCGACAATCTTATCAATCACCATGCCGCCTTCTTCCTGCGCAGCTGACGAGCCGGCAAGCAGCATTAACGATGCCGACACGCAGACGGCTTTCCTTATGGTTGGTTTTATATCAATTAGCATAATTTGTGAATCTCTGTTTGTTTACTGCATCAACGTATATTTTTATCTCAAGATTGCGAATGAGGTCGTTTTTTCGGTGATTGAGCAGAATCTCGCGGATTTTTTCCTTAGCAAACACCAGCGGCGCCTGCTCGTTGACATCGCGGAACTCCTTAACCATGAAATAGTAGTTGTATAGCGAATCGTGGGCCTCAACAAACCGTCCGTTTTTGGCAATGGCTTTCGGGTCGGCGATTGAGCCTTTAGGCATCATCCTGACAGCGTCGGAGAGGTAGCGCCAGTTGGTTCCGGCATCGAATTCGGTGGCCTCTTTATCGCAGTATTCCTCAAGTTTGGCAAAATCGTCGGGGCGGTTGTTGCGCACCAGGCTGCGGATTCTGTTTGTGTTGGGCGATGTTTTGAGTGTCTGCACAAAGACAACCTTCACAGCGCAACTGTCGAGCAGGAAGTTGTTCCCGTATTTCTCGTAGTGGTCGGCGATTTGCGAGTCAAGTACCAGTGTGTCAAGGTTTTGCTCGATATAGAGCTGCTGATATTTGTAAACCAGCAGGGCTGTGCGGTAGTCGTTCACCATGTTCTCAATGCTCTCGTAGCTTTCAGCGTCGATATTGGTGATGGCGCGCTCAAGCATCAGGCGGTTGTGAATCCACTTGTCGACATAGTTCTGCACAAACTGCACACTGTCAGCACCTTTCAGATTACTTGGCATGAGTTTGCACACTTGTTGCAACGTCAGTTCGGCGCTGCCCGTTTTTGCCAAAATCGTGTCACCGGTGGTGTTTTTCGCCCAAAATTGGCAGCTCACCACCAATGTCAGTGCCGATACCGCAATCAAGCCAAGGCTTAGCGCCAGTCCGCGTTTGTTCCTGTTTCGAGTCATTTCCTTATTATTGAATTAAACACCGATTCGTTGATTTTCACCGAGTGCTTCTGCCTCAGCTGCTCGAGCCAGTCGGCCTCCAGTTTGTTCTGATAGTCGGCAATCACGGCGCCGCGGCACTCTTTGAATGTTTTGGGTTCTGCCGGCAGGTTGCGCACCAGATAGAACACGAAGGAGCGGCCCTTGTGGTTCATGACTTTCGATTTGCTCTTTCCCCACGCATTTTTGTCGATGCGGATTCCGTCGATGTCGCACCATTGGCCATCAACAATGTTGAATATGTTTGAGTTGCCGCCCATACTGATGCTGTCGGGGCTTATGCCGAATTTTTGCATTGCTGCCAGTACCTGCGCCTCATAATCGCCGTTTTTGGCGCCGGCCTTCAGCGCTGCAACCATCTTTGAATCAAAGTTTTTCTTGTTGGCTGTCGAGAACTTGTCGTTCTTGTCGGGGTTGGTGAAGGTGTTGCCGTCGTAAGTGCAGTAGGCAACCTCAACGCGCTCGCCCCACATGTATTTTTGCTTGTTCGCCTCGTAGAACGATTCAAGTCCCACAGTGTCAGTTGCGGCTTTGGTCCAGACCATCTTGTCCATCAGCGCAAAGAGCAGAATTCCGTCGTGATACTCTAGAAGCAGATATCTGAATTCAGGATATTTGTTCGACAGTTGCTGACGCTCGTAGCTGAGCACTGTCTCCTCAACAATTCTGTCATACTCCTTTTGCAGCAGAACCTCCACGGGCATTCGGGGCGCCGTTCCGTTGCTCTCCACAAGCTTGGCATAATCATTTTGCGTGAACTTCACGTCGGCAAATGAGAAGATGACCTTGTTGAGGCCTTTGGCTTTGTCGGCGGTCCATTTTCCGCTCCAAACCGATGTGTCAACCTTGCTGACAAACTCTGCGTAGGCGGCCTTGTCTTCAGTGAATTTATATTCGTGTTTAAGACGCTCAAGCACAGCTTTTTCCGCCATTTGGCTGCGTGCGTCGCGTGAGAGGCGATTTTTAATCTGCTCCTGAAGATTCTCAAAACTGTCGATGGGTTTTTTGTCAGTCAGTTTGATGATGTGCCAGCCATACGATGTACGGACCGGAGCCGAAATGTCGCCAACATTTTTGAGTGCGAAAGCGGCCGATTCAAACTCCGGCACCATTCTTCCGGTCGAGAACCATTGCAGGTCGCCGTTTTGCGGAACTGTGCCGCGGTCGTCGGAGTAGCGGCTCACCATCTTTGCCCAGTCGGAGCCTGCAGCCAGCGAGTCGGCAATCATCTTGATTTTGGCGGCTGAGGCTTTCTGTGCGGCTTCATCAGCCTCAGCTGCAACCCGAACCATCAAGTGCGATGCCCGAACCTGTCCAGGATTGGCGCGGCGGTCGAACACTTTTATTATATGATAGCCGAAACGTGTGCGGAAAATGGGCGAAACAGCGCCAACCTCAGTGGCGTAGGCCTCCTTCTCAAACTCGTAAATCATTGAGAATGCGGTGAAATAGCCCAAATCGCCGTCGTTGCGCTTTGCCGACGGGTCTTCAGAATTCTCGCGGGCGAGTTTCGCAAAATCCTCGCCTTTGACAGCGCGGTCGCGGATGGCCTTGATGCGTTTGTATGCCTTTAGAGTGTCGGCGGCGCTTGCGTTCTCTGAGCAGTTAATCAGTATGTGCGATGCGCGGATGTCCCAGTGCATGTGCTCGTATGCCTCACGTGCCAGCGAGTCGTCAACCGATGGGTCAGTGAAGTATGGCTTTTCGAGTTGTATGCGGTAGCCGTCAAACTCGCGTTTGAAATCATCGGTGGTATCCATGCCCAGCGACTCCGCCTCAAGAACCTTCAGCTTGTAGTCAATAAAAAGGCTCATATATCCGGCCAGCGATGCCGAGTCGAATGTGATGTCAGTATTGTTCTTTTGGTAGAGGCGCACAAACTCGTCTTTGCTAATCTGCTCATTATCAATAGTCAGTATAACATCGTCGCCGTTTTTTTGTGCAATAGCCGGCATTGCGGAAATCATAGCCAGCGCCAACAAAAACTTTCTCATCTATTATCTTTAATATAGTGAACTGCTTTCCAACAGCGGAAACAATCCAGATTAAATATCAATTTATCAATTGTAAATCAAACTATTACGCACGCAAAACCGCCACGCAATATTCGCGGCAAAATACAAAAATTTTTATTAGCCGCCCGTTGCTGTGGCAGGAGTTTGCAAGTTCCGGCTTGCCAAGTTCAAGTTTGGGCGGTGTGGGAGAGTGGTCGGCTTCTGTCACTTGGCCTTCAATCTGCCATTATGTCAGTGCGGACTGACACAAATCGCGGCAAGCGTACCGCCTGACTGACAAAAATTCGGACAGCGGCGGCCAAATGCGGGCAAAAATCGTCTGGCACAGAGATTGTCAATCGTTGGGCAATCAATTTTAAAAATTGAACAACAATTTAAAATTTAAATATTATGGGAAAGATAATTGGAATCGACTTAGGAACCACAAACTCTTGCGTTGCCGTGATGGAAGGCAACGAACCTGTGGTTATTGCAAACAGCGAAGGCAAACGTACAACGCCTTCGGTAATCGGCTTTATTGACGGCGGCGAGCGCAAAGTGGGCGACCCTGCAAAACGTCAGGCCATCACCAACCCGCAGAAGACCGTCTTCTCAATCAAGCGGTTTATGGGCGAGCGCTACGACAATCTGACAAACGAAATCAACCGTGTGCCTTACAAGGTTGTGAAGGGCGACAACAACACCCCGCGTGTCGACATCGACGGCCGCCTGTACACACCGCAGGAGATTTCGGCCATCATTCTTCAGAAAATGAAGAAAACAGCCGAAGACTATCTAGGACAGGAAGTTACGGACGCCGTAATCACCGTGCCCGCTTACTTCAACGACTCGCAGCGTCAGGCTACCAAAGAGGCTGGCGAGATTGCGGGCCTGAACGTCCGCCGTATTGTTAACGAGCCTACTGCGGCTGCCCTGGCTTACGGCCTTGACAAGACCAACAAGGATATGAAGATTGTCGTTTTCGACTGCGGCGGCGGTACCCACGACGTGTCGGTGCTTGAACTTGGCGACGGCGTGTTTGAGGTGAAATCGACCGACGGCGACACCCACCTGGGCGGCGACGACTTTGACCACCGCATCATTGAGTGGCTGGTTCAAGAGTTCAAAGACGAGAACGGCGGTGTTGACTTGAGCAAAGACCCAATGGCTCTGCAACGTTTGAAAGAGGCTGCCGAGAAGGCAAAAATCGAACTTTCGAACACCACATCGACCGAAATCAACTTGCCTTACATTATGCCTGTCGACGGCGTTCCACGTCACTTGGTTCGCACGCTGACCCGCGCAAAATTCGAGCAGTTGATTGACGACCTTATCCAACGTACAATCGCACCTTGCAAATCGGCTCTGCAGAACGCTGGTTTGACAGTTAACGATATCAACGAGGTTATTCTGGTGGGCGGCTCAACACGTATTCCCGCCATCCAACAGGCTGTGGAGAAATTCTTCGGCAAGGCTCCGTCGAAGGGCGTGAACCCCGACGAGGTGGTTGCCATCGGCGCTGCAATCCAAGGCGGCGTTTTGACTGGCGACGTGAAAGACGTGCTGCTGCTCGACGTTACCCCGCTTTCGCTCGGCATCGAGACTATGGGCGGCGTAATGACCAAACTCATCGAGGCCAACACCACCATCCCGACAAAGAAATCGGAAACCTTCACAACGGCTGTCGACAATCAGCCATCGGTTGAGATTCACGTGCTTCAGGGCGAGCGCTCAATGGCGAAGGACAACAAGACCATCGGCCGCTTCCACCTGGACGGCATTATGCCCGCACCGCGCGGTGTGCCGCAGATTGAGGTTACGTTCGACATCGACGCCAACGGCATCTTGAACGTGTCGGCCAAAGACAAGGCCACTGGCAAGGAGCAGAAAATCCGCATCGAGGCATCGTCTGGTCTGTCTGACGACGAAATCAAGCGTATGAAAGCCGAAGCCGAAGCCAACGCCGAAGCCGACAAGAAGGAGAAGGAGCGCATCGACAAAATCAATCAGGCTGACTCAATGATTTTCCAAACCGAGAAGAACCTGAAGGAGTACGGTGACAAACTGCCTGCCGACAAGAAATCGGCCATCGAGAGCGCGCTGAACAAACTGAAGGACGCTCACAAGGCTCAGGACATTGCCGCCATCGACGCCGCAATGAACGAGGTGAACACCGCCTTCCAAGCCGCTTCGCAGGATATGTACAACGCTCAGGCCCAAGCCCAACAGGCTCAACCAAACGCTGGTCAGCAACAGCAGGCCAACAATGGTAGCAAGAACGGCGGTGACGAGGTTACGGACGTTGATTTTGAGGAGGTGAAATAAGATAACTAATTAAATATCAATTAGTTATAATTAAAGGCTGCCCGTTGAGGGTGGCCTTTTTGTTTGGTGGGAGTTTCTGATTTATCCACAAAATAGATTACAAAATAACTCAAGTTCAACTTATGGAATGTCTAAAATAATATCTTTGGAGAAAAAAGACAATGACTCGTCAGGAAGCGGAAGAGATACTATTTCAGACATTTGGTATTGCTCATTTTTATGATGAACAATGGGCGGCTATTGACCAAATTTTGAAAGGAAATCGAATATTGATGATTCAGAAAACTGGATTTGGCAAATCTTTATGTTATCAATTTCCTGCAACAATTTTCTCTGGCGTCACGGTTATATTTTCGCCTTTGATTGCTTTAATGCGAGACCAAGTAAAATCGTTGAATAGTAAAGGAATATCAGCAAGATACATTAATTCAGAACAATCTCCCGAAGAAAATACCCAAACCATTCAAGATGCTATAAATGGGAAAATCAAAATCCTTTACATAGCACCAGAAAGACAAGAAAACAGGGAGTGGATAGAGGCAACACAACGAATGAATCTTTCAATGGTTGTCGTTGATGAAGCGCATACTATAAGCGTTTGGGGACACGATTTTCGGCCAGCCTTTCGACGAATTATCGATTTGGTAAATCTATTGCCCAAACATTTGCCTGTTTTGGCGACAACCGCTACTGCAACAAAGCGAGTGCAATCTGATATTGAACGGCAAATAGGAGGAAATCTCACAACCATACGTGGTGACTTGCGTCGACAGAACTTCAAGTTGTTTGTCATTAGAGTTAATTCCAATGATGAAAAAATGATTTGGTTAGCTCAAAATTTGAACAAGATTGATGGTACGGGACTAATATATACGGGAACTCGTGTAGATACCGAAGTTTATGCCAAATGGTTGAAATATGTAGGAATAAAAGCCATTGATTATAATGCAGGATTAGATTCAGACACTCGTAAAGAAGTCGAAAACAATTTGATGAACAACAAGTACAAATGTGTTGTTTCGACCAATGCATTAGGAATGGGTATTGACAAACCCGATATTCGGTTTATTATCCATACGCAGATGCCTGCATCGCCAATTCATTACTATCAAGAGATTGGTCGTGCTGGTCGCGATGGAAAACCTACTACAATCATTTTGTTTTACAATGAGAACAAAGACAAAGAAGGAGTTGAAGAAGATTTCAAGCTGCCAAAATCGTTTATTGATGGCGGACGACCAGCTATTAAACTTTACGAAAAAGTCATTCAAAAAATAAAGGAAGAACCGTCGGGCGAACGGGCAATCGTTAAGGCTTGCAATATTAAGTCAACGCAGTTCCGTGTGATAAAGGCTGATTTGATTGAACAAGGAATCATTAAAGAAGTTTTGTACGACAAGAATAAATTGTATGAATATCAGTTTAATGCAAAACCATTAGATATAAAGTCATTTGATGATTTGCGGAATGCGAAAATGCACGATTTGGATGCGATGCGTAATTATGTTTACACAAGCGAACCAAGAATGAAGTACTTGTGTGATTTTCTTGATAATGAGACAGCCGAGGAATATGACAATTGCGACAACACCAATCTTGAGTCATTAACTATTTCTGTTACAGAGCAATGGCATAACAAACTTATAGAGTTTAGGGAATCATATTTCCCAGAATTAGAAGTTGCTGAAGTATCATCAAAAAAGATAAAAGAAACTGGAGATAAGTTTGAAATATGTATTCCGTATTACAAGACGTGCGTGGTCTATAAGAATAATATGTTGTTGGGAACTTATAAACTACCATATGAATTTGATACATATACACTAGAGGAACAAATAATTCTTAATCAACTCTTGCAAGACCATCTCTCAAAAAAAGCACGCTTAATAAATGGCGTTGCTGCCTCGTATTATGGAGTATCGAATGTTGGAAATGCTATACATCGTTCAAAATATGAGAATGCTGGTGATTTCCCTGATTTTTTGTTGAGATTGGCACTCAAGGCATTCCGAAAAACATTTGGTAATCAGCATTTTGATTTGTTGGTTTACGTACCACCAACGCATTCTGGCGATTTGGTAAAGAATTTTGCCGTCAAGTTTGCAAATGTTTTGAATCTTCCAATAAGCCATAACTTGTTGAAAACGAGAGAAACGGACGAACAAAAAGTATTTCAAAGTGCATATTCAAAAAAAGATAATATTGCTGGGGCGTTTGACTATGCCGAACCAATGGAAGTCAAAAACAGGAAAATAATTCTCATTGATGACATTTTTGATAGCGGCGCAACAATCAAAGAAGTCGGTAGTGTTTTAACCAAATATGGAGCAGAGATAATAGCCCCAATCACAATAGCAAAAACAGTAGGAGGAGAATTGGTATGAACCAGGAATTAACATATTGGGTAGCGCTTGCGCATACACCGAAAATATGGACGTCGAGAAAAAATGAAATGATTGTTTATTTCTTCAAACAAGAGAAAAGCATAATTGATTTTTTTGAGTCAGATGATTTTTTAGGAATGGATTTGAAAGCGGAAGAATCTGCGTTACTCAATCAAACGAAAGCAGAGTTGGGCAATTATTCTTTTATGACCGAAGACCTTTTGAATCAAGGGTATGAGATTGTTCCTGTAGTATCAAAAGATTATTCGCCCACACTGAAAGAGAATCTAAAATATAACTCGCCAATAGTATTGTATATCAAGGGTAACAAACAAATTCTTCAAGAACAATCGATTGCCATTGTTGGTTCAAGAGACGCAAATGAAAAATCCTTACAATTTACTGACAATGTGGCAAAAAAAGCTTCTTCAGAATATAAAGTAGTAGTCAGCGGCTTTGCAAAAGGTGTTGATAAACAAGCGCTTGACTCTGCGCTAAAATACAAAGGACAAAGTATTATTGTTTTGCCGCAGGGAATTACAACTTTTGCGAGCGGAATGAAAAAGTATTACAAGCAAATCATAGAAGGTGATGTTTTGGTTTTGAGCACGTTTCACCCAAAATTGCCGTGGAGTGTTGATTTGGCAATGGCTCGAAATTCGATAATTTACGGTCTTGCGTCAGAAATATACGCTGCACAATCAGACGAAAAAGGCGGTACTTGGTCAGGGGTTTGTGAGGGATTGAAGAAAGGAAGAAAAGTTTATGTCCGAGTACCTGATAAAAAAGAGAAATGTGCAAATATGCTTCTAGTTGATAAAGGGGCTGTTCCTGTGGATATGGAAGGAAATGTGTGCGAGAATACAATAGTTAAACCCGAAATAAAACATATACAATTATCATTGTTTTAGACAATTACAAAATTATACTCAATTAATTACACATAAATCTTCATAAGAAATTTCATTTATCATTATACTTGTTTCAGTAAATGATAAATGACAGATGCAATGGGGCTGTACGAGGTTATAAAAGATAGTTTGTTTGGGAAAAAGGATGCCAAGCCAACCATTGCGTTTATTGATACAGAGGTTGGTGTGCAAGACAAAAAGGCGCACGATATTGCGGCTATTGTCGGTAATAAGCAGTTTCATAGTTCGTTACAACCTGAGTTCGTGCAATTTGTGGCTGATGCCGAATACATTTGCGGGCACAATATTATCCACCACGACCTGGAATATCTACCCAAATTAGAAGGGAAGAAAAACATTGATACACTTTATTTATCACCATTGCTTTTTCCGAAAAGGCCTTATCATAAACTGCTGAAAGACGATAAAATAGATACTGAAGAGTTAAACAATCCGCTGAATGACTGCCTGAAGGCGCGTGACTTGTTTTATGATGAGGTGAATGCTTTCGAAGAATTGAATGATAATTGGAAATCAGTTTATTGCAATCTTCTTTACAGTCAAAAGGAGTTTGGCGGATTCTTCGACTATTTGGGAATAAATCCTGATGACACAAATATCGACCAATTGATAAAACAATTGTGTGACAGTAAAATATGCATTCATTCCCGAGTCGATTTGGTTGCGGCCAAATATCCAGTTGAACTGGCTTATACACTTGCGCTAATATCAACAGGCGACTGCTTTTCTGTAACACCGCCTTGGCTGATGCGCAATTACCCGAACATTGAAAATGTTATAAAATTCCTGTGCAATACGCCTTGTCATACTGAAGATTGCAAGTATTGTAACGACAAACTCGATATACACAGGGGATTGAAAGAGATATTCGGCTACGAAAAGTTCAGACTTTTCGATGGGGAACCGATGCAAGAAAAAGCCGTTCAGGCAGCAGTTGATGGAAAATCACTTTTGACGATTTTCCCGACTGGCGGCGGCAAATCGCTTACGTTTCAACTACCAGCATTTTTGGCTGGACACGCGGTTCACGGTCTCACTGTTGTAATCTCGCCGTTGCAATCGCTTATGAAAGACCAAGTTGACAACTTGGCGGAACGAGGAATTACCGAGGCTGTGACCATTAACGGATTGCTCGACCCGATAACACGGGCAAACGCCATTGAACGCGTAGCAAACGGAAGCGCAACGATGCTTTACATATCGCCCGAAATGCTGCGGTCAAAAACCATAGAGAAATTGCTGGCTTCACGCAATATGGTGCGTTTTGTTATTGATGAGGCACATTGTTTCTCTGCTTGGGGACAGGATTTCCGTGTTGATTATCTCTATATAGGCGATTTCATAAAAAAACTTCAGGAAAAACGTGGTTTCAAACAACCCATACCTGTGTCTTGTTTTACAGCAACAGCCAAACAAAAGGTTATCACCGACATACAAGATTATTTTCAACGAAAATTAGACCTGAAACTTGAAACCATAGCATCGTCAGCAGCAAGGCAAAACCTGCGATATTCAGTTATTTACGCTGAGACGGATAATGAAAAATACAACTTGCTGCGCAATCTGCTTCTAGCCGAGAACTGCCCGTCAATAGTCTATGTGTCGCGAACAAAAAAGACCACCGATTTGGCGGCTAAACTGAAAAAAGACGGCATTAACGCATTGCCTTTCAACGGAAAGATGGAAGCCAATGATAAAGTTCAAAACCAAAATGCGTTTATAAGTGGCGATGTGGATGTTATGGTGGCTACTTCGGCTTTCGGAATGGGCGTTGATAAAGACAATGTCGGGTTGGTTATCCACTACGACATTTCCGATTCGCTTGAAAACTACGTGCAGGAAGCTGGTCGCGCTGGCCGAAATCCTAATATGAACGCAAAATGCTATGTTCTGTATAGCGACCACGACCTTGACAAGCATTTCATTCTGCTCAATCAAACCAAAATCAGTATCAGCGAGATACAACAAATTTGGTCGGCAGTGAAGAGTTTTACCAAGCAGCGGCCGAATGTGAGTTGCTCGGCACTCGAAATCGCCCGACAGGCTGGTTGGGACGATGAAGTCTCTGATATTGAAACCCGTGTGCGTACAGCCATTGCCGCGTTGGAAGAAGCTGGGTATTTGAGCCGCGGCAACAATGTTCCACAGGTGTTCGCAACAGGAATTATGGTCAAGAATATGGACGAGGCGCGGCAGCGGATAACCCATTCAAAATTGTTCTACGACGAAAAAGAGCAGCAGAACGCCATAAGAATCATTAAATCACTCATTTCGCAAAAAAATATTTACACGGCAACCGATGGCGATGCAGAATCGCGAATCGACTATCTGGCTGATATTCTTGGCTTGACAAAAGAATCGGTGATTTCGTCGGTGAATATGATGCGGCAGGAAGGCATTTTGGCCGATATGTTTGATATGTCGGCTTTTATCGATTATTCTGCCAACAAATCGAAGCAGATTCTTGAAAACTTTGCCCGATTGGAATTGTTTGTAATTGAGACAATTGCCGATGCCGACACATTGTTTTCATACAAAATGATAAACGAGCAGGCGCTTGCGCAAGGCATTCCGTCCACCATAAAGAACATTCGAACCTTGCTTTACTTCCTTGCCATAAAGTCATACATTAAGAAAAAAGAGAATAGGCAAGCAGATTCTGACGAGGACAAACAAAGCGGTGTTGTGCGAACTGTATTGTGCCAAAGCAAGGAACAGACAATTAAAAAATACAACAAGCGCATCGATATATGCCGTTTTGTGATTGACCGATTATACAAACTGGTGCAAGCAGAAAACGCCGAATCAAACGCAGCGAAAGCGGCCGTCACCTTTTCGGTTGTTTCTCTTCTCAATGACTATAAACAACAGAATAACAATCTGTTTCAACAAGAAGAAGATACTACTATCGATGAAATCGAAGATGCGTTGCTCTATTTGTCGAAGATTGATGCGATGAAACTTGAAGGCGGTTTTATGGTGCTATACAATGCTATGGAAATCCGCCGATTGAAAGAAAGTCGCTTTCAATACAAAATCGATGACTATCGCTTGCTCAATGAATTTTACAAACAGAAAATCCAGCAGATTCACATTGTTGGCGAATATGCCAATCTGATGGTAAGGGATTATGCCGCAGCTCTTCAATATGTACACGATTATTTCCAAATGGATTTTAAGAAATTCATTGTCAAATATTTCAAAGGCGAGCGGCTTGAGCAGATTGACAAAAACATAACACCGCAGAAGTATGAGCAACTTTTCGGCGATTTGTCTGTCCGTCAGCGTGAGATTATCGACGACAAACAGTCGCGATATATTGTTGTGGCGGCGGGTCCAGGAAGCGGAAAAACTCGGGTTTTGGTTCGCAAATTGGCTTCGTTGCTGATGCTCGAAGATGTGAAGCACGAACAATTGTTGATGCTCACATTCTCGCGTGCCGCCGCCACCGAATTCAAGCAACGTCTGATTGAACTTATCGGAAATGCGGCACGCTTTGTCGAGATAAAAACCTTCCATTCATTCAGTTTTGATTTGTTGGGAAGGGTTGGCAGCCTTGAAGATTCGGAAAATGTGGTTTGTCGTGCCACACAAATGATCGAAAATGGCGAAGCGGAACAGGGGCGGATAAACAAAGCTGTTTTGGTTATTGACGAGGCGCAAGATATGGATGCCGACGAGTTCGCTCTTGTGCGCGCACTTATGAAAAATAATGAGGAAATGAGAGTTGTTGCTGTTGGCGACGACGACCAGAACATTTATCAGTTCCGCGGTTCCGACAGCCGCTATATGCAAGCCTTCATAACCGAAATGCAGGCCAGAAAGTACGAGTTAAGCGAGAATTACCGCAGTTGTCAGGCTGTTGTTGCGTTTGCAAATCATTTTGCTCACAACATAACGAACAGAATGAAAACAGCGGAATGTTCGTCGGTTCACAAAGAAGATGGTTTAGTTCAGATAACGCAATATAAATCGCCAAACATAGAGATTCCGCTTGTGAATCAACTTATTAAAGAGTATCAAGGCGAAAGGTCCTGCGTGCTGACAAACACCAACGATGAAGCCGCGCAAGTTGTTGGAATGCTTACTCAACGTGGCATTCGGGCCAAACTGATTCAATCTACCGACGATTTTAATTTCGGCAATTTATCCGAGGTTCGCGCTTTTCTTAAAAATATCGATTTCTATTGTCCGCCACAATCCCCAATCATTTCCGACAATCAATGGGAAAAAGCCAAAGAAAAGACATTGTCGGACTATGCCACAAGTTCTTGCATTGATTACCTGAAAGTGTTTTTTGACGTCTTTGAGCATACTAACACAAAAAAGTACCGCAGTGACCTTGCCGAATTTATTATCGAGTCGAAATTGGAAGATTTTTGCGGCAACGATGCACAAACCATTTTTGTATCAACCATTCACAAGGTCAAAGGTCGCGAGTTCGACACGGTTTATATGCTTTTAAAAAACGAGTCGGCTGACACCGATGAGAAATGTAGAAAACTGTATGTAGGCTTCACTCGTGCAAAACGGAAACTTTTTATCCATTGCAACACTGCTATTTTCAACGACAGCTGCCACGTTGCAACCATAATAAACGACCAAAACGAATTTCCAGCACCTGAGCGAATATCGCTACAACTGTCGTTGCACGATGTTTTTTTGGACTACTTCAAAAAACACAAAAAGCAGATATTGCAATTACGCAGTGGAATGTCTCTTGAATACTACGATGGCTATCTATTACACCAAGGACAAAAAATTGCTTCACTGTCAGCCAGTTGTCGTGAGAAACTGCAATTATGGAACGAAAAAGGATATTCTGTCGAGTCAGTAACAATTAGTTTTATTGTTGCGTGGAAAAAGAAAGAAGACACAGAAGAAACTGCCGTTTTGCTGCCAGAAATATCATTGGTGAAAAGGAAATAGAAGTTGTCCAGAGGTTTCCCTGTTAAATTCCCTGTAAATTGTCAGATAGTCCCAAATCAGTATGAAAGACATTGTTTAAAAAAGTTAAAGACAGATTATACACGTAGGAATTTGTGATTATTCCCCCGAAAAAGTGTCATTAAAATCTTCAAATGTCACAATTTGCTTACTTTTCATTGTAAGCCGAAGTAATTGCGCAGTTGTCAACTGCACAACCAAGCAGCACAACATCTTTCGTATTCAAATACGAATTGTTAACTTTGTCAACAAAGACGCATAGTTATGGATGATTCTCAGAGATGTGAATGCACGTAATCGGGATTTGAAAGTTACGAAACCAATGGACATAAATATCGACAAGCATTTTATGCCTTCAGTTGCAAATGTCATTGGAACAGATTTGTCCACATACAAACTTGTTGTGGTGGTATAGGAGAATCCAACAAAATATTAGAATATTGGGATAAATACTTCTTTAATGGTAATTTAAATACGATTCCAATAAAATAGCAAGAGCAGATGAACGAAATCCAATTCATATTATACCAATTGCCCGACGAGGAGGGCAAGGTGCAGGTGGTTATCAAAGATGAGACCATTTGGGCTACGCAAAAGGCTATGGCGCAATTGTTTGGCGTTGGCGTGCCTGCCATTAGCAAGCACCTGAAGAATATTTTTGAAGAGAAGGAGTTGGAAGAACAAGTGGTTGTTTCCAAAATGGAAATAACCACTCAACACGGTGCCATAGAAGGAAAGATGCAACGAAATGAAACCGCATTCTATTCCCTCGATGCGGTCATTGCTGTCGGCTACCGAGTTTCGTCTGCAAGAGCCACCAAGTTCCGCATTTGGGCAACCAAAGTCTTGAACGAGTTCATTCGCAAGGGCTTTGTGCTGGATGATAATCGACTAAAGCAAGGCGAAAATGTGTTCGGAAAAGATTATTTCCGTGAGTTGTTAGAAAGGGTTCGCTCCATCCGTGCCAGCGAACGACGTATCTGGCAGCAAATCACTGATATCTATGCGGAATGCAGTATCGATTACGACAAGAATTCCCCCACAACCCACGATTTCTACGCTATGATTCAGAACCGTTTCCACTACGCCATCACAGGGCAGACAGCAGCAGAAATCATCTACACAAAAGCCGACCACAAGAAAGCCAATATGGGATTGACAACCTGGAAGAACGCACCAGATGGCAGAATACTAAAATCGGATGTGTCAGTTGCAAAGAATTACTTGTCGGAACAAGAAATCAGAAAGTTGGAACGTGCTGTAACAGGTTTCTTTGATTATATAGAAGATCTTATTGAGAATGAAAATACATTCGATATGTCTCAATTTTCGGATAGCGTGAATGCCTTTCTTACTTTCCGAAACTACAAGATATTGAAAGGAAAAGGAAGTGTGTCAAAGGCGGAAGCTGATGCAAAAGCAGAGGGTGAATACGATATTTTCAACAAAACTCAACCCATTATTTCCGACTTCGACAAGGAAATCAAACGATTGAAAGGAGAATAGCCTACGCCCATACTTCAACGAAAGCCAATTGGAACAGTCCATCATCGCCCTGCTGCAGGAGCACGGTTATGAATATGTGAAGGGCGAGGACATTGTGCGCAACTTGGACGAGGTGGTGCTGCGCGACGACCTTGCCGCGCACCTTTTATAAGCAATGCTGTGGAACCTTTTCTCTCATTTTTCAGGCATTCTGTTGTATAGTTTCCGTTTGAATACCACTGCCATAACTTATTGAAATTTGGCAAAATATATAATGATTTGCAGTTTCCGCAAAATGTTGAGGTTTTGGGGCAATCTATAAGTAGGGCGTAGCATAACTTAACCCTCACTCGTGATAGTCATCGTCCTTCCATTCAAATTTGATGGTTTCGGGCACCATATATTTGCCGATTTTGTAATCGATGTTTGCCTTGTGCGCCTGGCTTAGCTGAAAGCGCCGATGGATGCGGTACATCTTGCCATCCTTGATGAAGTGCGCCCCCGTTTGATGAAATCGGAAAGCGATGCCTTTCGATATGCACTGTTCGCGCACGTTGAGAACCCAGTCATAGTTGCAGGGTCGCGCGTCAACACCCGACTCGCCGCTGACGGCCACTTCCTCAATCTGCGGGGTGAGGTAGGGCGTAAGGTCAACATTGGTGAGCATTGGCGCCACCATAATGCTCTTATGCTTGATGGGGGCCGACAGAAAAATCGGCAGACGGTAATCGGCCATTTCCTGGTCCTCGACGGTGCAGCCCACAAGCACATTGTCGTAGCCGTCGCCCCAGTCGTCGGGGATGCACTCCGTAAAGCGGTCGATGCGTTTGGTGAAGAAATAGAACCAGAGGTCGCTTCGCTCTTTCATCATCTTCCAGCATTCGGGGCGCCACGCGTCGGCGTCTTTCAGCAGAAAATCGGAGGTGAAGCAGGTGAAAACCAGTTTCCCGCTTTCAATTTTCCAACTTTTGTCGCGCTTCCGCTTTACAGGAAGGTTGAAGTTGGCGGTTTTCCGACATTCCTGGGTCGATATCTCGCTGCCGTACATCTCATCCTGGCGGTACACGTAGCAATACTTGCACCCCGAGCTAATCTTGGTGCAGCCGTGCCACGGATTCCAGTCGGCGTATATTTCCCAGTTCTCTGCCATTAGCCGTTTTTTACAGATACGATTCCAGTTCAGCCATTTGCTCGTCGGTTGTTGCCCAGCTGGTTACAAAACGGCAGACTTTCGAGTTCTCGTCGTATGGTTCCCAAATGGTGAATTCCACACGTTCGCCAAGAAGTTTCACTTTGTCGTTAGGCAACACCACAAACTGTTGATTTGAAGGCGAATCGATAAAGAATTGATAACCTTTTGCTTGAAGCGTCTTTTTCAGTCTCATTGCCATTTCGATGGCGTGTTTTGCGATTGAGAAATACAAGCCGTCGGTGAATAGCGCGTCGAACTGAACTCCGATTGTGCGTCCTTTCGCCGACAGAGCGCCGTGGCGTTTGACAATGTTGAAGAAGTGTTTCGGAGCGTTGCCGCGAGGGAAAACAACGGCCTCACCGCACAACGCGCCCACCTTGGTGCCGCCAATGTAAAACACATCGCAATACTTTGACAGCCAGGGTAATGTAACGTCAGAGCCATCCACCATCAAACCGTAGCCTAGACGCGCGCCATCAATGAATAGTTTCAACTCGTAATGCTTGCAGATATTGTAAATCTCCTCAATTTCGCTTTTGGTGTAGATGGTTCCGAATTCGGTGGGATAGGTGATGTAAACCATACCAGGTTGGGCAAGGTGGTCGCGGCTTTGGTCGTTGACGAACCATTGCATATAGTTTTCGAGGTCGGCCGCCCGCATTTTGCCGTTGTGATGGGGCAGGGTAATCACCTTGTGCCCTGTAAATTCTATCGCGCTGGCCTCGTGGATGCTCACGTGGCCCGTTTCGGGTGCAATGACGGCCTCGTGCGACTGAATGCAACCGTCAATCACTGTCATATTGGTTTGGGTGCCGCCGTTCAGGAAGAAAATGTCGGCATCGGGAGCCTCGGCAGCCTTGCGAATCTTGTCGCGCGCCGATTCCGACCACTGGTCGAAGCCGTATGTAAGACTTTGCAAATCATTGGTTTCGACAAGTTTTTTAAGAACTTGCGGGTGTGCGCCGTTGTTGTAGTCAGATTCGAATGATAGCATAGTTATTTTTTTGTCAGATTAAACACTCTGTCATCTCAGCACACTTTCTCCGCACATTATCGATGGCTTCATAATCAGTTCAAAAATAGACAAATCAACCAAAAACTGTTCTCACAAACTTTGGCCAAAGAGGGAAAACAAGCACCGAGAGCGCCATTCCAACAACATCGCATCCGAAATCGAGAACATCGCCGTTGCGCATGGCTATGAAGTAGTATTGAATCACTTCTGTGAGCGCTGCATATAGCACTCCGCCAATAAGATAGACGGCGTATCTGCGGTTGTCGATGGTTTCTTGCCACCGCAGCGACCTGATGAGGAAAGCCAGACAGAAGAACATGGTGAAATGCACCACCTTGTCCATGTGAGGCAGCAGCCATTCGGGAATTATTGTGTCGATTTTCAGGTTGTCGAAGTTGCTGCCCGATGAAAAGCACAGATAGGCAATCACAAAAATCCAGACAACAAGTTTGATGTATGATTGTATGTCGCGCGCGGTAAGTTCTTGTTTCATAATTCTTTAACTTTCAAAAATCCTTTTTCGTCTTCAAACAGTTTGTCGTTGTCGAGCAGCCATCGAACCACGTGCCCAACCTTTCCCTGTTCCTTTCCAATTTGGTCCGGCAAATCGTGTATGGTTGTGTTGCCGTTTGATATGCATTTGTAAATCAAATCTTTAATCAGACTGAACTCATACTCGCTCATGCCCGTTTCGTGACGACTTGTGCAGACATCGCAAGTGCCGCACATAGGCACATCGGTCATGCCGAAATAGTGCAGGAGCTGCTGAACGCGGCAGTCCCATTTGGATGCGTAGTCGATGACGGCATTGATTTTCTCAACAAACAATTTCTTGCGGTCAAGGTAGTGCTCGGGGCCGAAATAGAGCGATTTTGCTGGCAGACGTTCCTCGTTATAATATATCTGCGGCAGCGAGTTCCGAGGAATGTAGCTTATGATGTGGTCGTGGTTCAGTTTTTTCATGCACTCGTAAAACGCATCGTGCGTAATACCCAAGCTGTTGATAATCAATACTTCGTCGATTGGGCGGTATTCGCTGAAGACGCCGCTTGTAGTGCGCAGTACAAACTTGATAATGCTGTCGTTAGTGCTAGATGCGCGGTATCGGTAAAGCTCGTCGCGCCCGACAGTGAACATGAGTCGGGCAGGGTTGTTCACGTCCTCGCTGTAGCTGATGTATCCGCACTGCTGCAGGAGTTTGAGGCTGCTGTGCACGGTTATGAGGCTGAGCTTGAAGGAGTGCACAAATTGCGACAAATCGAAATTAAACGACATGTCCTTGCCACCGCCTTCGGGCACACCACAATAGTTTCCAAGACATTCGTAAATGTGTCGCACCTCGTCGGTCGGAGGGAAAGTCTGCGAAATGCGTTGCGACAGCCGCTGTTTGTCAGACTTGTGATAGAGCAGAACGGCAAATGCCTGCTTCTCATCGCGTCCGGCACGGCCTGCTTCCTGAAAATAGGCTTCAAGTGTATCGGGCAAATCAATGTGGATGACAAACCGCACGTCGGGCTTGTCGATGCCCATGCCGAAAGCGTTGGTGGCGACAATCACCCGTGTCTGGCCACTTTTCCAGGCGTTCTGCTTCTCGTTGCGGGCTTCGGTGGTGAGACCTGCGTTGTAGAAATCGGCACTCACACCGTTTTGCACCAGAAAATCGGCAATCTCTTTGGTCTTTAAACGGCTGCGGACATAGACAATTCCCGTACCTGGTATATTGTTGATAATGCGCAACATATACTTCAGTTTATCGTCAACCTCGCGGACGAGATAAATCAGGTTTTTGCGCTCGAAACTCTTGCGGAAGACGTTTTTGGCACGGAATTCGAGTTTGTCCTGAATATCGTCGACAACCTCGGGTGTGGCCGTTGCCGTAACAGCCAGCACTGGCACATCGGGGAGCACTTTGCGGATTTTTGAAATCTGAAGATATGAAGGTCTGAAATCGTAGCCCCATTGCGATATGCAGTGCGATTCGTCGATGGCCAACAGATTGATATTCATCTGTTTGACTTTCGCAATAAACATCTCGGAGCCAAGGCGCTCGGGCGAGCAGTAGAGAAATTTTGTCTGCGGGTCGTTGATGCTATTGTCGAGAGCAAGAGCCACCTCATGCTGCGTCAGGCCAGTGTAGATGGCGTAGGCTTTTATATTCCGCGCTCTAAGGTTCTCAACCTGGTCCTTCATGAGTGCGATGAGCGGTGTAATCACCAGACACAGACCAGGTTTGGCCAATGCCGGCACCTGAAATGTTATCGACTTTCCGCCGCCAGTCGGCATAAGGGCAAGCGTGTCGTGTCCCGCAGCCACCGACTGGATAATCTCCTCCTGCAACGGCCTGAACGAGTCGTAGCCCCAATATTTTTTTAATATCTCGCGGAAGTCCATTTTGGGTGTCGATGTATTAGATTGCAAAGGTAGGCAATTTCTAATAACGGCCCTTTTCAGAAATGGCTAACGGGCGGCGAAAAATATTAACAGCAGATGGCGAGTCCGTCACTTTTTTAACAGATGTCGGATTTATGACTCTGCTGATTATTTTATTGGTTATCAGTGAGAAAAACTCTATTTCTTTGTCCTTGCCTTGAGAATTTCATCAAGTTGCTCCAAAGCCGCTTGGCTCATTTTCCCGGTCTGCTCAATCATTGCCTTGCGCTCTTTGTCATCGAGTTCGATTTCGGTTTGATTAAGCATTTCTGTCAGGCTGCAAAGCGATGCGATAGGGCTGCGAAGGTCATGTGCGATGATTGAGAAAGTCTTCTGTAGCAGCGTGTTAGCATGCTTGTTATTGCGGTAGCCAATGAGAATGGCAATGCACAACGCAACCATCAGTGCAATGGCAATGACGGCAAACAAAATCAAACGACGTTGGTTGCTGATTTTCAGCGTATTATTCTCGTTGTTGCTTTTCAGTAGCGCAATTTCCTTTTCCTTCACATTAATCTCGTAGAGCGATTGCAGTTCTGTCAGTCGTTGGAAGTTCATGCTGTTGCTCACCGAGTCGCGGTAAGCATTATGTAATTTGTATATTTCCAGTGCTTTAGCACTGTTGCCAATTTGGTCGTAGAGGTTGAAAAGGTCGAAGCTGACATTCTTTGAAATTTCAAGGTCCTTAATCTCTTGCGCGCATTTCAAAGCATTGTTGTAGAATGGTTTTGCCTCGTTAAAGCGTTTTGCCGAATAGTAGAATTGGCCAATGTTCTGCGATGTGACGGCAATGCCGCGTTTGTCGCCCATCTTTTCAAAGGTGGCGAGTGCTTTTTTGTATTGATTTACAGCCTGTTCGTGTTTGCCAGACCGTGAGTACAAATCACCGATGTTGTTTAGTACAAAACCTGCAGCCTGTTGATTACCAGATGATTGGTAGATGTCCAACGCATCGTTGAGGAAGTCTTCAGATTTGTTTGCGTCGCCTAAATCAAGATAAATCAGGCCAATATTGTTCATCGAAGCGGCGCAGCCGTTCTTGTCGCCAATCTCCTGACGGATGCGCAGCGCCTGCATGTGGCTGTCGAGCGCGAGTTGCAGATTGCCAGCCGTTCTGTGCGTGGTGCCAATGTGATTGAGTGCAGACGCTGTAAGTTCCTTGTTTCCAATGCTTTTGTAGATGTTCAGTGCGCTTTCCAGAAAACGGATTGCTTTGTCGTAGTCGGTCAAATCTCTGTAAATGAGTCCGATATTGGTTAGCGAACCAGCAGCATTGGCTCTGTCGTTCAGCTCCTCACGGATGTTGAGCGCTTGGAAATAACAATCGAGTGCCTGCGAGTATTTGGCTGTATTCCAATAAATTGAGCCTAAATTCGAGAGCGAGTAGGCAATGTCGGGTTTGCTGCCCAACTCTTCTCTTATGGCCAGCGCCGAATTGTAGTAGTGCATTGCCGAATCGAATCGGCTGCTCATCTTGTAGGCGTTGCCAATGTTGTCGTTCAGGCTTGCGGTTTTCAGTTGGTTGCCCATTGATTCATAAAGAGTTATCGACTGCCGATAGTAGCAAAGCGAACTGTCGTAAAGGCTGCGGCGCCAGTAGATGTTGCCTATATAGTTCATTATCTGCGCTATAGTGAGTTTGTTTTCCCACTTTTCGGCAATCTGCATTGCTTCGGTCTGATAGGTGAGCGCATTGCTGAAATCGCCCATATTTTGGTACGTATTACCAATGTTAATCAGCGAGTTAACAATGTCGAACTCATTTTTGTAGCCTTTGCGTATTTCAAGCGCCTGACGGTAATAGTCAAGCGCCTGAGTGTAGTTTCCGTTGCGCCAGAAGTGACTGCCTAAAAAGTTCAGGCTCACGGCTTTAAGTTCGGGATAATCGCTGTGGCTCTCAATCTCAATGGCCTTCAGAAACGATTTTTGCGACTGCTCGGCCATACTTTTTTCGCGGTAGATATATCCGAGTTGGTTGGCGGCGGTTATGGCAATATCGCAAAAGTCTGATTTTGAGTAGTCTGCAACCAGTTTCGTGTAGATTTCAGCAGCCTT
>JAGCNL010000057.1 GCA_017645945.1 Salinivirgaceae bacterium | reverse complement strand
TGTGAACCAAATGGTTATGTAGATTCTATAAAAACCACAATGTGGAGCACTTGGCCCACTTGGGATTCGTGGAATTGGGAAGGTTGGGAAGGCAAACCAATTGATGTAGAGGTATATAGCGCAGGCAAAACCGTTAAACTCTACCTCAACAACCAACTCATTGGCGAAAAACCCGTTGAGCAATGCAAAGCCACCTTCACGCTCAACTATCAGCCCGGCACTCTTAAAGCCGAATCCGACGGCGAAACCTCAACCCTCATCACCGCCGGCAAACCCGCCAAAATCGCTGCCAAAGCCGACCGCAAATCTTACAAAACCGACGGCAACGATGTGGCTTTCATCGACATAACTCTCACCGACAAGTTGGGTAACCCCTGCGCAATGTCGCAAGACGAAATCACCGTTGATGTAAAAGGCGGCGTACTTCTTGCCCTCGGCACCGGCGACCTCCGCGACTGCGCCAACACCCGCGACAACACCCACAACGCTTGGCACGGCCGCGCCCAAGCCATCGTCCGCATCCCCAAAGGTGCAAAAGGCGTTACAGTAACAGTCAAAGGCAAAGGATTGTCGCCAACAACTGTAAAAGTTTTGTAATTAATTTATAATCAAGTATAAAAAGAGCGTCTGGCGTTATGCTGGGCGCTCTTTTTGTATTATTTTTTGAATAAATATCAGTTGTGCTTACATTTATAGCCAACATAATAACCTTATTGTATGACAGAATTTGAAAAAATGCGCAACGAAGAGTTCTATGACTTTACAAACGAGAAATGCTTGGCAAGTTACTATAGAGCCAAGCACCTTTGCGCAAAATTGCAAACCATGACAATCGATGATGAAGATTACAGGAAGACGATAGAATACCTGATTCCTGGTATTCCCGAGTCATCCACCGTATCACCACCATTTCATTGCGACCATGGGCATGGCATCAAACTGGGTGAAAATGTTTTTATTAACTATAACGGTACGATGCTCGACGGTGGCATTATTACTATAGGTTCCAACACTCAGATTGGACCTAACTGTCAGTTTCTGACCCCGAACCATCCTATAAATTATGTTGAACGTCGCAAGCCTATTGAACGATGTTCTCCGATAACCATTGGGGAAGACTGCTGGTTGGGTGGTGGCGTAACAGTATGTCCTGGAGTAACGATAGGCGACCGCTGCATCATTGGAGCAGGAAGTGTAGTGGTTAAAGATATTCCTTCCGATTCAATGGCTGTCGGCAATCCCTGCCGAGTTATTCGCAAGTTATGAATAAATGCTTGTAAATCACCAATTTATCAGTTACCGCATCTTCCTAAACATCGCCTTCATCATCTCCCTGTCCATCGGCTGCATAGAGTTGAGTTTGAGCGACTTCACCATTTTGAGCGTGCCTTGTTTGTACTTTTGGAAATGGTCGGTTTTCAGGTGGGCTTGATAGACGGCGTCGTTGGCGTAGATTTCGAGAATGCGGATTTGGCACGAGTCGGCTGGGTCCTGCATTGGGAACAGGCAGATAACGCCTGGCTCACGCTCCACCGACAGACGGTCAACTTCTGAAGCATACGCAAGGTATTCGCTCAAATATTCGGGATAAACCTCGATTTCGGCTATGCGAACAATCAATCCGTCAGTGCTTTGCGTGCTGATAACTTTCTGTGACATAACCATTTCTGCTGACATAATTAAAAATATGAAAGTGATGAGTCTTTTCACTTTTATGTGATTCTTTATATATACATTCTTCATGACTCAGGCACGCCGTCGTAATTCATTAATACCCAATTGATTTCAGCCACTTTTCAACCTTCGCCTTTTCGGTGCGGACTTCGTGTCCGTAGATTGAGAATCCATTTTTCACGTTGGCTTTCGGGAAGGCTTTCTTTACGTCGCTCACGCAACTTGCCAGGCCGCTGCCTTCGTGTGTGGTGAACGGATAGACGGTTTTGCCGTCAAGGTTGATGTCTTTGAACAGCGTGAACATTACCTGCGGATAGGTTCCCCACCAAACAGGCCCGCCGATGAACACTGTGTCGTACTGCGACAGGTCGGGTGCCGAGCCCTCATACGGCGGCAGTTCGCCCTTGTTGGCTTCTTCTTGAGCCAGACGGGTGAGCGGCGTGTATGCCATTCCGTCGTACTTGTGCGTAACGATTTCAAACTGCTCTGCGCCAGCGATTTCGCTTATATAGTCAGCCACAATTTTCGTGTTGCCAACCTTGACGTTGCCCACCGAGTAGTTGTCGCCCGCGTGGGAAAAGAAAATGACGATTGATTTGCTCATATTGTTTTGATTTTTAGTTGTTTGACCATTGCAAAATGTACTTATCAGCAAGGCCGTCAGTAATAATTTGATTTTCATAATTTGTTTTATTTCAGTTTGTTATACTCTTCCTCACTCACCGCTTCCAGCCACTCGTTAGTCGGGTTGGGTTGCAGGTTTTTGTGGTACGTCAGGTGTTGCAGCCACGAGCCTTGGGCGGCACCGTGCCAGTGTTTCACGCCTTCGGGCACTTCAATCACCACGCCTTCCTTGAGTTCCACTGCGGGTTTGCCCCATTCCTGATACCAGCCGTGACCATAGACGCATATCAGCACCTGAACGGCCCCGTGATGCACGTGCCAGTTGTTGCGGCAACCAGGCTCAAAGGTCACATTCACAACACTTTCGCCGTAAGGCGACACGTAACTGCGTCCCGTGAAGTATTGTGCGTAAGCGTCGTTCGGGTTGCCACGACGCCAATACGATTTCAGGTCAACTTGGTCGTACTCGCTGCGGCTGTTGTCCTCAACGCCTAATAACGCGTTCACGGCCTTCAGCGCCCTCGATGCGGCCGCCTTGCAACCATTCGCCGCCAACGCCACAGGAATCTGTTGCAGTTGCTCGTCGGTAACACCCATATTGCGTGCCCCACGAACGTGCGCATTCAGTTGTGGTTCAACGCCTTCCAGTCCAGCAAGGGCACTCACCGTAACCAACTCGCGGTCGGCGTGGGTGAGAACATCGCGGGCAAAGATGTCGCCGAACAGATGTGCCTTCAGGTAATAATCCTCGGCAGGGCAAAACTCGTAGTTGAACGGCTGTCCAGTGAGTTGGGTCTGCACCTCGGTGCCCTGTTTCAGTGCGTCGTAATCCTTTGGCAGAGCCGATGCTTCGCTGCCCGCCAGCACTTTCACGCCCTTCGCTTCTCTGTCGCCCACTACACGCTGCAACACGCCCAACGCATTGAGCGAACGCGGAAAGCCCGTGTAGGCATAGAGTTGCGAAAGCGCTTCCTTAATCTGACTTACTGTCAAATCGGCTTCCAAACCATTGTGAATGGCCGATTCGAGCGACACAAGGTCGCCCTGTGCCTCATAGCAGGCAATGGCCGACATACACGCCGCCTGCCGCTCATTGAATGTCAATGTGTTCATATCCTTAGATTCTGATTGTTTGCTGTTTCCGCAAGCCGACAGCACGGCAAGCATTGCGAGTGGAATTATTTGTTTGATATTCATAAAATTACATTTAAACATTTATCACTATGCAAAAATACGACACACTTTTTTCTTGCAGAAACATTTATTTCGGAAAGAATTACCCTTATTTCGGTTTTGTGGCTTTTGCAGAAAATGAATCAATATCGCAAGAGTTTGCAACCAAAATAGAAGTAACTGTTTTTCAAAAACAAACGGGTTTGCCGTTTAAACAAAATAATTAAATCATTACTTCCGATAATGCGAGCGAACAATCTAAGGCTCAATATCTTATGACCGAATTATTGACCCGTATGCTTTTCGAATAGGATTCTCATAAATTCCTTGGCCGAAAGTTTCTGATAGATGCCCTTGAGCGTAATCACCGACGGGTGCATCTGCGTTTTTTTGCCCGCGATGGGGATGGCACGAAGTTGGTTATGACCGCGGATGAGCATCTCCGACATCACGGCAATCCAGTGCTCCGTCTCCACAAGGTTCATCATAATGGTCATACTCGAAATCTCTATCTGCGGTGTAACCTGCACATTGCGGCTGGCGAGCAGTTTGTCAATCATCGTTCGGGCCTGCGAGCCTACCGACGGCAGCACCAGCGGGTACTGCTTCAGCATCTCGAGCGACACTTCACGCTGTGCTATAAGTGGGTGGTTGTAATTGACTATCACAGAGAGGTTTGAATCGAAAAGAGGAAAGAACTCTATCTGGCTGTCATCATCGTCGGGGCGGTACGAGAGGATAAGGTCCAATTTTCGCTCTTTGAGCAGGTCGAGCAGTTCGTTCACCGGGCGGCTGATAACCACCAGCTTAATGTTCGGATACTGCTTCGAGAAGGAAATAATGGTGCTTGTGAGCAGGTCGCTCAAGGTGAAGACCACGCCAATACGCAGCTCGCCCGTCTGAATGTTCTGCAGGTCGCGCAGACGCTGCACACCGCCCTCGCTGTCGGCTACGGTCTGCTTGGCGTAGGGCAGAAATTCGGTTCCCGCCTCGGTCAGATAGGTGCGTTTGCCGATGCGGTCGAAAAGTTGCACCTGCAGTTCGGTCTCGAGCTGGCGAATCTGCTGCGACAATGTGCTCTGGGTGATGAACAATTGACGCGCGGCCTCAGTAAAATTCAGAATCTCAGCCGTCTTGATAAAATATTTCAATTGTCGCAATTCCATCGTATCAATCGGTTTTAACTATTGTTTCAATCGAATAAATTAATTTTACAAATGTATGAAAATAAAAAGTAAGCCGTACTTTTGCGGCCGAAAAATGAGAGAATATATTATTTGACTATCAACGGTTTAAAGTTTAAAAAAGATGAATTGGTTTACTTCACTGCTGTTTAACGACTCGGTTGGCCGAACGGTGATGATTTTCGCTTTTGTGATTGCCATTGGCTCGATGCTGGGCAAACTCAAGTTTAAAGGCATTTCGCTCGGGTCGACGTTTGTGCTGTTTGTGGGCATTCTGGTGTCACACTTCGGGTTCACGGTCAACGCGTCCATCCTGCACTTTATGAAGGACTTTGGTTTGATTTTGTTTGTGTTCAGCATTGGTTTGCAGGTAGGACCAAACTTTTTCTCGTCGTTCAAGCAGTCGGGGCTGATGCTTAACGGACTGGCGGCGGGCAGTGTGGCTCTCAACATCGCGGTAACGCTGCTGATTTTCTACCTGTTAGGAGGCATCGATTTCCCGATGCTGGTTGGCGTTATGCAGGGTGCCGTAACCAACACTCCCGGCCTTGGCGCCGCTCAACAGGCCTTAAACCAATTATCGACATCAGGTGCTGGAACACCATCAATATCACTTGGTTATGCAGTGGCATATCCGATGGGCGTTGTGGGCATCATTCTTGGAATGGTGATTATCAAACACGCCTTCAGAATTGATTATGATAAAGAGCGTGCCGCAGCCACAGGCGGCAACACCGAAGAGCCATCGCGCTGCAGCTACCGCATCACAAGCAAAGATGTGATTGGCAAGCAGATTAAAGAGATTTCGCGAATGTTCAACAAGGAAGTTGTGTTTGCCCGCATCAGCCAGGGCGGTAATGTTTTTGTGCCCAACGGCGATACCGTGCTCAATCAGGGCGACCTTGTCCGCATTATCGCTCCAAAGCAGCGCGAGGCCGAACTCGACGCTATGTTCGGCGAAAAGCTGACCACCGAAGAGTTGAATGAGCAGACGGGTGAGTTGAAATCGCGTAAGATTCTGGTAACCAACAAGCGTCTCGACGGCAAGAGCCTTCAGAACCTGCAGCTACGCAAGGCGTTCAACGTGAGCGTGACTCGCGTTTTCCGTTCGGGTGTTGAACTTATGGTCACTCCCGAGCTTGTGCTCCACATGGGCGACAAAGTGAAGGTTGTGGGTGGAGATGAGAGCCTCGGACTTGTCGAAAAATTCCTCGGCAACTCGGTTAAGCACCTCAACGAGCCTCACCTCTCGCCTCTTTTCATCGGCATTTTCTTGGGCATTATTGTGGGCTATATTCCAATTGCCTTCCCTGGAATGCCGCAACCTGCAAAACTAGGTTTGGCTGGCGGTCCGCTCATTGTATCGTTGCTGATGGGAGCCTTCGGACATAAAATCGGTCTGTCGTGCTACACAACGCAGAGCGCCAACCTGATGATTCGTGAGATAGGCATATCGCTGTTCCTCGCCTGCGTGGGCCTCGAGGCTGGCGAGCAGTTCTTCAACACTCTCATCAACGGCGATGGTCTGCTCTGGGTTGGCTACGGCTTGATAATCACAATGGTGCCGATGCTTATTATCTCGACAATCGCACGCAAGTGCTTCAAGCTGAACTATTTCACCATTGTTGGTATGATTTCGGGCACCAACACCAATCCGCCCGCGCTCTACTACTCGAACATGATTGCCGAAAACGACCGCCCGTCGGTGGCCTACTCAACGGTTTATCCACTGGCAATGTTCCTGCGTATTGTGCTGGCGCAAATGCTGATACTGATTTTTGCGTGATTCTGTGATCAGTTCAACCAATGGGGCTGATAATAGCATCAGCTCCGAGCGTTTCTCTCCCACATCCTTCGTGCCTTTTCGGCCAGGGTGTCGCGAAGCCAGTCGGGTGAGACAACCTCAAGAGTATCGCCGTTGCGGAGCAGCTCCTGAAGAAAGTCGTAGGTTGGGCGTATACGCAGGGTGAAGATGCTGTAGTCGTCGTGGCACTCAACCTCCTCCTGCGACGGATGTAGCGGCAGTGAGCGCAGATAGTTGGCCTGGCTGGCGTCAACCTTCAGCCGCACGGTCTCAATCTTGTACTTGTAATCGAGAATGACGCCAAAGCAGCCGCGGAAATAGACATCGGAGTTGAAATCTTTGGGGCAGGTGTATTTTTTATTTGTGAGGTTGAGGCTGATGATGCGGTCGAGCCCGTAGATGCGGATGGTGTCGTCGCCCTTTCCGTAATCGTTCCTGCCCACCACGTACCAGCGCTGCTTGAACAGCTTTATGCAATATGGCTTCAGATTGAAGGTTTTCTCCTCGTTGCTGTGGAAGCTTTTGTGGGTGACTTCCAGCACGCGGCCTTCCTTCATCGACCTCAAAATCGTTGACAGGAATTTCTGGCTCGATGGAATATCTTCCAGCAGAATGCGGTCGCTCAGCGATTTGTTGTCGAGCAGCGTCTCGTTCACCGACATCGCGTCGAGCAGCCAGCGGTGGAACTCATCCATTTCATTATCAAGGTAATATGTATAGCCGCCCTTTGTGTTGCACTCAATGTTGACGTCGAGAATATCCTCAATCGCTGTTTTCCAGTCGTGGAAAGTGCGGCGCGGCAGGTCGCTTTCAAATCTTTTGCGGTAGCGCTCCTGTATTTCGTTGAGCGTTATCTTTCCAGCCTCATAGATGGTTCTGATAAGCCAGAAATATTTTGCGTACTGATTTTGTGCCATAGTTAAAGTTTTAAGTTAATAGATTTATTGAAATTGCCTTGATATAAATGTTTTAACCGATAATGCTTGTTGTTTTGTTCCGTTTGTCTCATTACAAATATATGATTTTTAAAAGCATATTTGAAGAACAATTGTTTGTGGCTGAATAAACCAGTGTATTTTTACACGTGTGTTTTGATTAAAGAACTTTGATGACTGATATTTCGAAAATAAGGATTTCGCTGGCCCCGATGCAGGGATTCTCGGACGTGATTTACCGCTCGGCGATAAGCAAAATAGGAGGTATCGACAGTTTTTACGCGCCGTATATCAAGGTTGAGAACGAGTCAATCAAACCGAAAAGCCTTGCCGACATCGCGCCCGAGGCAAATGACGGAATTGTGGTGGTGCCGCAGGTGATGGCCAACAAGGCGACCGATATTCTTCAAGTTGCCGATGCCGTGAAAGCAATGGGCTACTCGGAACTGAACTGGAACCTTGGCTGCCCGTTCCCGATGGTTGCCAAGCGGCGGCTTGGGGCAGGGTTGCTGCCTTATACTGAGGTCATCGAAAGCATTCTCACTGAAGTTGAGGCGCAGAGCGATGTTGCTCTTTCGGTAAAGATGAGGTTGGGCTATTTGTCCGCTGACGAAATCTGGCCAGTGCTCGATGTCCTTAACAACCACCGAATCAAGGAGATAATCGTTCATCCGCGCATAGGAAAGCAAATGTATAATGGCGAGGCCGATAGAAGCATTTTGCCAACAATTATTGAAAAGTCAGTGCACCCCGTGGCCTTTAACGGCGATATTCGCACAGCCGAGCAGGCCCGCAGCCTGATAACGGAAAATCCGACAATAAGCCACTTGATGATTGGTCGGGGACTGCTGTGCAATCCGTTCTTGGCCAGCCAGATAAAAGGAACTGAGCCGAACAAATTCATCAAGCGCAACCAGTTGATGAACTTCGTTGGCACCATTGCCGAGCGCCAGCTCGACCGCCTTCAGGGGGCAGGGCATTTCCTGCAAAAGATGACGACCTACTGGGAATACTGGTCGCAGATGTTTGCCGACGCCCACCGAGCCTTGAAAACTGTTAAAAAATGCCATACCATCGAGGAGTATACTGATAAGGTTCAGGACATGGTGCTTGGGTGGGAGCTGGTGATATAACAATATATAAAGCAGAATGTTCAATAAAATTATTTAAAGTAATACATGAAGAAGTGGTGGGCATCGGGTTTGAGAATTGTTGTGGCGGCACTTTCGTTGGCGTTCATAGGCTGGAAGGTTTATGAGCAGCTGACCTGCGGTGAGCCGTTTGTGGCATTCGCTCCAAAAGCCACACCGCTGCTTGCCGCCATGCTGCTCATGCCGCTCAACTGGCTTTTGGAGACGCACAAATGGCAGATTCTGACGGCTCATCTGCAGCAACTCACAATGGCCGAGTCGCTCAGGTCGGTTTTGTCTGGGCTGGCGGTTTCAATGCTCACGCCCAACCGTGTGGGAGATTTTGCAGGGCGCATTGCCTGGCTCAAGCCTGAAAATCGTACCTCGGGCGCAATGTCCGACTTTGTGGGTGGATTTGCACAGATGCTGGCAATTGCTCTGCTTGGAGTTGTGGCATTCTGCATGCAGCCCGTGCTTCCCGTTTTCTTGGAGTGGTTTGGTCAGCATTATGCTGCGACTGCCGCCGTACTTGTTGCGCTGGCGGTTGCTTTGTGCGGAATCTATTTCTGCATTGGTGCGGCGGCCAGGCGGTTCAGTTTTGGTTGCTGGCCGTGGTTTGAGCGGTTTGTTCAGGCAGCGGGGCAGCACAGCAAGAGCCAACTTGCAAAATCGCTGTTTTTATCGCTTTGCCGTTCAGCAGTTTTCATTCTTCAGCTTCAACTTATGCTTCAATCTGTCGAGATTGATTTATCAGCCATCGACGCTTTTCGTTCAATTGCTCTTATGTATTGTTTTGTGTCGGTTATTCCCTCGTTTGCCCTTGCTGAGTGGGGAGTCCGCGGCTCAATGGCGCTGCTTTTCATCGTGCCCCTGGGCGGGCAGCCAACGCAGATTGTTGCCGCAACCGTCGCTCTGTGGCTTATAAACGTTGCCGTGCCTGCTGCCACGGGAGCAATCATAACCATGCTGAGACGCAAATAGTGTAGGCACAAAAAAAGAACATCGTTGCAGAATTGAGTCCGCAACGATGTTCAAAAAATCAATTTAAATTATTCTGCTACAAATTATTGTGCACCAAAACCCTTAACAGCACCGAAGAGTTTCATCAGGTTGTCAGAGTAAGGATATTTGTTAGCGTACATCGAAACTTTCGATTGGATAGAACCAACTTGATTCATACCCATAGCCGAACGGAATTGGTTGGCCGGTGAGTTCGGGTTGTAGTCAGTTGATTCAGTGTAAGAAGCTGAAAGGAAGCCCTGCAGGTAAGCGTTGTCAAGAATACCTTTGAAAACGCTTGGGTCAGACATCGATACGTTCTTGCTGCAGCTCTCGATACCATCAACATCCTCGAAATCCTCGAATGCCTCGTCTTCAACCTTCAGGTATTTAACTGACGGGCTAACAGTGTAGCTAACGTCACCCTTCTTGTTGAGGAAGAACATGTTCTCGTTGAGAGTAACCTTTGCCTCGCCTTTGCGGTTGTTCATGCTGTTGTCGAATGCCGACATAATGCTCAAGCCAATAAGGTTGTGGCTGATGTTGGCGTCAACTTTGCTCAGAGCGCGAACGCCGTAGCCCATATCGCCGAAGTCTTTAGTGCGGCTCCATGTGAAGAGAACAGTGTTGTACTCGAAGTTCAGGCGGGTATCGAATACCTTTGCGCTGCGGCACGATACGTTGCAAGCCATCATACGGGCGTTGATAATCAGGTTGTTCTTGATGTTGACAACACCTCTCAGGTGGTTGAGGTTGATGGCATAGAACGAGCTGTTCAGAATCAGGCAGTTGGTGATGGTGAAGTCGCCAGTGGTGTTACCATAGATGGCATATTTCTTCAACGATGCGAATGGATAGTCACCTTTGGTAGGAGGCTCGAGCCAGTAACCAGTCTCAACACCCTCTGGTTTGCCCTCTCTCGGGTGGTAAGCGTTAACCTCGCTGTGGTCGATAAAGAAACCGTCGAATACGGTTTTACCATTGTCGTCAGTAAGAGTGAACTCAACAGTACCGTTTTTCGGAGGAGTTGCGTTCTGCTCCATTTTCGGTCTGATGATTGATTGGTTCTTCTTGAAATCGCGTGTTTTGAAGTCGGCAGAGTAGCCACCGTAAAGCTCAACAGCTTTGGTGATTTCGATGTGGCCAACACCGGCTTTGCCACCGTAAACACCTGCAGCAACAAGAATCTTGTCACCAGGAGCGGCTTTGTCAAGAGCGCCGTAGATGGTTTTTAACGGAGCTTCCGGAGTTGTTCCCTCATTTGCTTTTGCACCGCTGGGCGATACATACCACGTAGTGGCAAATGCCGGCACACTCATGGCTGCTGCCATGCACAATGCCATAACTTTTTTCATCTTCATTTTTCAAAAATTTTAAATTAATTAATCTATAATTCCACTTTCGTGAAAAACGTCACAATAGTACGGTTTTTTGTGGAATTTTAGCAATAGGTATTTATACCTATATCGTGTAAGTGGTTGATAACTAAAAAGAAAAAAATGAAAATTTTTAATTCGTGGTTTTTGGTTCACCACTCAGCCCGCTCCAAAACGCTCCGCCGCTCATCGGCTGAAAGCGCCAAATGGCGGGACTTCAACGCCGAAAAACTTTAAACTCAACTTATCAACACGAAACTTTCACCTTTTACCTATATTTGCAGTTCAAACTCTATTGTGATGTCTGACAAAAACGAAGTCAATTCATTCATTCTCAAAGTCGGTGCGGTAATCGGACTGTCGTTTGCCGCCACCATCTTCATTGCGCACCTGCGCGGAATGACGCACACGCCAGGCGACAATGTCTCGTGGCTCAACATCATCATCTTCTCGTTTGTGGTGATGCTCTCGGGCCGCCAGTACCGCGAGACCGTCGAAGGCGAGAAGTTCAACTACGGACGAGCGCTGCTCTACGTCAGCAAACTCAATGTTATCAGCGCCACGGTGCTTGCCGTGTTCGGATATTTCTACTACACCAGCATTGCACCCGACGACCTTCAGAGCCTTATCGGCCAGATTGAACCCGTCTTGCGGCAGCAGTGGGGAATGAACGACGAGCAGACGGCGGCAATGATGCAGTTGTACAACGAATCGCTCTCGGGCGGCTCAATGGCCTTTGTGATGCTCGTTATGCAACTCATCGGCGCGGGTTTCTTCAGCCTGATTCTGGCCAACATCATCAAAACAAAACCATTACTACAGATTAATAATTTAAATCAATGAATATCAGTGTTGTAATACCGCTCTACAACGAGCAGGAATCAATCAGCGAACTTGTGGCTTGGATAGCCAAAGTGATGTACGACAACAATTTCACCTACGAGATTATTGTTGTTGACGACGGCAGTACCGACGGCTCGTGGGACGAAATCCATAAACTCACCGAAGAGTACGGCTCAATCCGCGCCATTCGGTTCCGCCGCAACTACGGCAAATCGGCGGCTCTGTTCTGCGGCTTCCGCGAGGCCGAGGGAGATGTTGTCTTCACCATGGACGCCGACCTTCAGGACAGCCCCGATGAGATTCCGGCAATGTACAAGATGATTGTCAACGACAAGTTCGATATGGTGTCGGGCTGGAAGAAAAAACGCCACGACCCCATTACCAAAACCATTCCGAGCAAACTTTACAACTGGGTTGGCCGTGTGACAACCGGCATCGGTCTCCACGATATGAACTGCGGACTGAAGGCTTACCGCCGTGACGTGGTGAAATCAATTGAGGTTTACGGCGAGATGCACCGCTACATTCCTGTGCTGGCCAAGCAGGCAGGATTCTGCCGAATTGGCGAGAAGGTTGTAGAGCACCGCGCCCGCAAGTACGGCAAGACCAAATTCGGCATCGAGCGCTTCATCAACGGCTTCCTCGACCTTATGTCGATACTCTTTATGACCAAGTTCGGCAAAAAACCGATGCACCTGTTCGGCACTCTGGGCGTCTTTGTTTTCTTTTTGGGATTCTTTGCTGCTACCACTGTGGGTGCAATCAAACTCATATCGCTTTCGCGAGGAATTGCAGCGCCGCTCGTTACCAGCAGCCCCTATTTCTATCTGGCGCTCACCTGTATGATTCTGGGTACGCAGCTCTTCCTGACGGGATTTTTGGGCGAACTTGTATCGCGTAGCTCAAACGACCGCAACGACTATCAAATAAAAGAAACACTATGAAACGTCTGCTCATTATCAGTCTGTTAGTGATTGCCGCTGGCACGCTTGCGGCTCAGGACTCAATTCCGGCTAGTGCCGTCAGAGTGCAGAAGCACTGCGGCCTTAACCGTTTTTATGTCGACAGCGCGTGCGTCAGTCTCGACCGTCTGATTGTGGGTTGCGGAGCCAACGAGCCTGCTGCCGATATGTTCGGCAAGGCGCAGGAGTCGATGTTTTTCGGCAAACTTTTCTGCGTAGTGGGAGGTGTGCTGGTGGCCTATCCGCTTGTGAGCATGATTTGGGACGATTCGCCAAACATCCCGATGTCAGTTGCCGGATGCTGTATGGCCGCCATATCGGTGCCCATCTTCATCAACTACAACCGCCAATCGCGCGAGGCTCTACGCCTGATGGGAACCGAATACATTCCTCCGAAAGAAGATGAATCTTCCGCGACACTTAATTTCGGTGTAACGGGCAATGGTGTTGGCTTTTGCGTGAGATTTTAGATTCTCGCACAGATTACGCTGGCCCGCTTGCGGGCGCACGGAATTCCTCTGTCATTATCTAAAAGAATAATAAGCGTAACTGATTAATATATAGTGGTGTATTACAAAATATATGATACACTTATACTAAGAAGTACTGAGTTTTTGTAGAAAATCTGTGTTGTCTGTGTCATCTGTGCGAGAATAATTCAATCCTTCAATTAATCAGTCAATCAATTAATCAATCAATGGTCGTTGGTCGTTTTGCCCCGTCGCCGAGCGGGCGGATGCATTTGGGAAATATCTATAGCGCCGTGCTCTCGTGGCTGTCGGCACGCAGCCAAGGCGGCAGGTGGATTCTGCGCATCGAGGACCTCGACCGTCAGCGATGCCACCCCGAGTATGCCGGCCAAATTGAAGACGACCTGCGCTGGCTCGGTCTCGATTGGGACGAAGGCGGAAGTCTTGGCGGTCCCAATGGCCCGTATTACCAAAGCGAGCGCACCGATTTTTATATCAACGTTTTAGAGAAACTGCGCGAGACAGGACGTCTTTATCCGTGCTTCTGCTCCCGTGCCGACATTATGGCGTCGAGTGCGCCGCACCAGTCGGATGGTGTGGTTGTCTATAGTGGCCGCTGCCGAACACTTTCCGCTGCCGAGCGTATGGCTCTTTCAGCCGAGCGGAAACCTGCCACACGTCTCTGCGTGCCCGATGCTGATTTCACCTTCACCGATGGACATTACGGCTTGCAGCACTACAATCTGGCCCGCGACTGCGGTGATTTTATTGTCCGCCGTGCCGATGGCAACTTTGCCTATCAGCTTGCTGTTGTAACCGATGATGCACTTATGGGCGTTACGGAGGTTGTCCGCGGCTGTGACTTGCTATCATCGACTCCGCAGCAAATCTACCTTTATAGTCTGCTCGGCTATTCCGTACCGCAATTTGCCCACATTCCGCTGCTTGTGGCTCTTGATGGTCGCCGTCTTGCCAAGCGCAATGCTGGAACCGATATGGGTTCGCTGCGTCAGCGATACACACCGCAGCAATTATTGGGACTCATTGCCCATCTTGCCGGCCTGACCGACCAGCGCGAAGAACTGTCAATTTCTGAAATTTTAAGTCTATTCGCTTGGAATAAAGTGCCCACAGAAAATGTTGTTGTGGATTGATTTGCGCTGAATCGGTCCAACCAACCAAAAAACTCCCTATATTTAGTGCTGCAATAATTCAAAACGTAAATTTATGGCAACACTATCAATCATTCTGCAACTCTGCATTGTGCTTGGCGCTTTGTGGGTTGGTTCGCGTTACGGTTCGCTGGCGCTTGGTGCCATTTCGGGCATCGGCCTTGCAATTCTTGTCTTTGGGTTCGGACTCAAGCCCGGCACGCCGCCAACCGATGTCATCTACATAATCATAGCCGCCGTGACCTGTGCCGGAATAATGCAGGCGTCGGGCGGTATGGACTGGCTCATTCAATTGGCTGAGAAACTTCTGCGCAAGCACCCCGACCGCATCACTTTTCTGGCACCCCTCTGCACATTCTTCCTGACTGTGCTGGTGGGCACTGGGCACGTTGTTTACACGCTGATGCCGATTATCTGCGACATTGCCTTGAAAAAAGGCATCCGCCCCGAGCGTCCGTGCGGCGTGGCTAGTATTGCGTCGCAGGTGGGCATTACCTGCTCGCCCATTGCGGCTGCTGTGGTGGCTTTTGTGTCGATTTCGAATGCCAACGGGTTCGATGTCTCGATTCCGGGTGTGCTGATGGTCAGCATTCCGTCGTGTCTTTGCGGACTGATGGCTGCTGCCGCCGCTTCGTACCACCGCGGACTCGACCTTGACAAGGACCCGCAATTCCAGGAAAAACTGAAGGACCCAGAGCAATATAAGTACATCTACGGCAACTCGGCCACAACGCTTGACAAGGAAATCCCGCAATCGGCAAAAAACGCCGTGTTCATCTTCCTTGGCGCTCTGTGCGTGATAGTCTTCTTCGCCATTTTCCAGAACGCTCTGCCATCGTACAGCACGCTGCGTGCCGTTAAAGGCGCTGCCCCTGCAACTCTTGCCGATGGCACTCTTATCACACCAGAGCAGATGATTAAATCGGGCATACAGTCGTTCGGAATGACCGAATTGTATCAGAAACCATTGGCAATGAACCTTGTGATTCAGATAGTTATGATTGCCGCCGCCGCGCTGATGATAATCTTCTGCAAGGCATCACCCAAAAAGGCCGTTGCTGGCCCTGTCTGGCAGTCGGGAATGGTGGCTGTGGTGGCCATCTATGGCATTGCCTGGCTTGCCGATACTTTCTTCTCGAACTATATGACCGAAATGAAAGCGATGCTTTCGGGCATTGTGGCGGAATATCCGTGGTCGATTGCGCTGGTGTTCTTCTGCGTGTCGGTGCTGATAAACTCGCAGGGCGCCGTGGTGGTTGCAATGCTTCCGCTGGCCTACTCTTTGGGCATTCCGGGCTGGGTGCTGCTGGGCGTGTTGCCGTCGGTTTACGGCTATTTCTTCATACCGAATTATCCGTCGGATATTGCCACCGTCAACTTCGACCGCTCTGGCACAACCGTCATTGGCAAGTATCTGCTAAACCACTCGTTTATGATGCCGGGACTAATCTGTGTGTCGGTTTCAACCTTAGTGGCTTATCTTCTTTCGATGTTATTTTATTAGACAGAAACAGTAATTTTAAGTTTGCCACTTTCGCTCAAGGCTTTGGTGTTCAGTGCACCAAGGCCTTTTTGTTTTCAGACGGTTTGCCTTACATTCATTTCAAATCACTCAAAAATACAGAATATGGGTAGGGAATAGGCTCGCAAATTTGTCTTATTGATGTGTAAGACAATCACACAATACTAACTTCTAAAACTAAACTAAATGAAAAAACTAACACTTATTGCATTTGCCATTTTCGGCTCGCTCTGCGGCTATTCGCAAATGATAGAATATCCTAAAAATCAGATTTCTGTGTTTTATTGTGATGGTATGTCACTGTACTTGGGTCTATTAAATTTTTGGGGGTCAGGACCAACAAATGACGGGAAAAAAGGAGATGGAGAAACACGTTTGAAATACACGGATTTTTCTGGAACTTATAATGTTGAGTATCTGCGCAATTTTATCAAACCTTGGATGTCGATGGGTGTGCAATTGGGTTATGAAGAGAACCGTTCTAAACATTGGATTAACAGGTATAATTCACCATCTCAACCTAACGATCACTGGACAGTGAAAGAGCAGACGCCATACATTATGGCAGCCATTCGGTTCGAATATGTACGTTGCAATTGGGTGGGGATGTATTCAAAAGTTGGAGTAGGAGCGCGCTTTATTATTACAGACTCAAAATATGATACAGGGAAGACTGATGATGACTTTGATTGGATTCCTTGTTTTGTAGGGGCAACGGGCGTTGAATTCGGACCAAAAATCATACGCGGTTTTTGTGAAGCAGGAATTGGCGCTCAAGGTTTTGCATCGATAGGCATTCGCAGCCGTTTTTGATTTTTCTCAATCAAAATCCGATATATTTGAGCGGTGATTTTTACGGGTTCACCACTATCGATTTTGATTATGGAAACAATTGATTTAGAAAAAATTTCGAAGCAGACGGAGCAGATTCTGACCACGCTGCTCGATGCTCACCCGTTGGTCAAAGGGTCGGTTTTTGTTATTGGATGCTCGTCGAGCGAGGTTGCCGGTGGTTTGATTGGCAAAAACTCGAGTGCCGAAATTGGCGCAACCATCTTTGCCACAGCGCATAAGATTCTGTCGGAACGTGATGTTTATTTGGCATGCCAGTGCTGCGAGCACCTAAACCGCGCACTTGTGGTTGAGGCCGATTGTGCCGAACGCTATGGTTACGAGCCAGCGAGCGTGGTGCCGTGGCTGCATGGTGGCGGCTCGTTTGCCACTGCAGCCTATCACGGATTTGCAAAACCCGTTGTGGTTGAGCACATCAAGGCAGCTGGCGGTCTTGACATTGGCGACACTCTAATAGGCATGCACTTGAAAGATGTTGCCGTGCCCGTTCATCCCACGCCCAACCAGATTGGTAATGCCCACGTGGTGGCAGCCTACTGCCGTCCAAAACTCATCGGCGGCGAAAGGGCAAGGTATGTTTAATGAACGGTGAATCGGCAAACTGGTGAATCGGTGAATCGTTAAAAGGTAAGTGGTGAGAGTTTAGAATGTTTAGCGCTTCGCTGTTTAGAAAGTTGAGTTTCAAAACCTTCTCGACTTTCTCAACTTCCTCAACCTTTTCAACTTGTTAAACTTTTACCTAATCCCCAACACCTATCACCAAACACCTAATTTACTATATTTGCACCCATTATGAGAAAGGCATTGTTTTACATTTCGATAGTGCTGCTGGCAGGCGGACTGATGTCGGCAAAGGGCAGCCGCAAGAAACCGAAACCCGCGTTTGCGGTTATTGAGACGCCGTACGGCAACATGAAGGTCAAACTCTATGGCGAGACACCTCTGCATAAGGAGAATTTTGTGGCGCTGGTCAAGGAGCATTTCTACGACAGTCTGCTCTTTCACCGTGTGATTGAGGACTTTATGATTCAGGGCGGCGACCCAGAATCGAAAAACGCCAAAAAAGGTGCAATGCTTGGTGCTGGAAGTCACGGCGAGCGCATTCCTGCCGAGTTTGTCGACGGCCTTTACCATAAGCGCGGTGCTTTGGCCGCTGCACGCGACAACAATCCCGAGAAAAAATCGTCGGGTTGTCAGTTCTACATTGTGCAAGGTAAAGTGTACTCTAACAAAGATTTAGACCATATCGAGGAACAGCATAACGCATCAGTCAAGCAGAGTTTGCTCAACAACTGGCTGAGATCGGATGAGAGCAAGGCCGACCAGAAGGCGCTGACCAAACTGCAGCGCGCACGTAATTTTGCTGCTTTCAACCACTATTGTGATAGCCTTGTGGAGCATCTTGTCGAGACTAATCCCGATGCCAAACTGTTCAAATTCAGCCCCGAGCAGCGCAAAACCTACACCACCGAAGGCGGTGCGCCTTTCCTTGACGGCGATTACACCGTTTTTGGCGAAGTGATTGAAGGACTGAACATTATTGACAGCATCGCAGCCGTTGAAACCGACCGCAACGACCGCCCGCTCAACGATGTGATGATGAAAATGCGAATCGTGAAAAAATAGTGCTATGAACTTCGACGTCAGAGAGATACGCAAAGATTTCCCCATTTTGGAGCAAACCGTCAACAACCGTCGGCTCGTCTATCTCGACAATGCGGCCACCACACAGAAGCCGCGCCGCGTGATTGACAAGATTGTCGAGGTTTACACCCAATACAACGCCAACGTGCACCGCGGCGTCCACCACCTGAGCAACCTTGCCACCACGGCAATGGAGGAGTCGCGGCAGATGGTCAGGCGGTTTCTGAACGCAGCGTCGGAGCGCGAGATAATCTTCACCCGCGGAGCCACCGAGAGTATCAACCTTGTGGCAAATTCGTTCAGCCAGCAGTTTTTGAGCGAAGGCGATGAGGTAATCGTCACCGAGATGGAGCACCACAGCAACCTTGTACCGTGGCAACTGCTTGAAAACCAACATAAAGCGAAAGTTGTAAAATGGGCTTTCGACGACCGCGGCGAACTGAATCTGGCCGAACTCGAGGAACTGATAACTGACCGCACCAAATTGCTGTCAATCGTCTATGTTTCAAACACTTTGGGCACAATCAACCCGATTGAACAAATAATTGAGATTGCCCACAGCCACAACATTCCCGTGCTGGTGGACGCTTCGCAGGCCATTCAGCATTTCGCGATTGACGTTCAGCAACTCGACTGCGATTTTCTTGTCTTCAGCGGACACAAGATTTACGGTCCGACAGGCGTAGGCGTGCTGTATGGCAAAGAGCAGTGGCTCAGCCAGATGCCGCCATATCAGGGCGGTGGCGAGATGATTGAGACAGTGTCGTTCAGTGGCACCACCTTCAACCAACTGCCCTACAAATTCGAGGCGGGCACACCCGACTATGTGGGCATTATCGCCCTTGCCGAGGCTCTACGCTACGTTGAATCAATCGGGCTCGATAACATTGCCGCCTATGAGAGCGAACTATTCACTTATCTTAATGACAAGATTCAATCAATCAGTGATTTGAAACTAATTGGCACCGCCGAAAAGCGGGCTTCGCTGATTTCGTTTGTGACCGATTTCGCCCACCCGTTCGACATTGGCACCCTGCTCGACAAAATGGGCATTGCCGTGCGCACAGGCACCCACTGCACCGAGCCAATTATGCAACACTTTGGCATTCCAGGCACCGTCCGTGCTTCGATAGCCTTCTACAACACCACCGAAGAGATTGACATTCTGCACGACAGCCTGCTGCGGGCGGTGAGTATGCTGAAGTAGAGGCAGCCGATTTAAGCGGAATTTAATATGAATTTAAATGTGTTAGGGATGCCATATGGCAGTCCTAACATTGCTGATGGCATTTACCTCAAAATGGCTCTGTTATCCGCGTTCTCCAATATTTGCATTTGCTGAATGGCTATTTTGTTCAGCTCCTTCAAACGTTCCTGCTGACTGATTCCTTTGTTGATGAACACCGCATTCAAATTCTCCATATTCGACAAGCAAATGAGTTGGTTTATTGATGCGTAGTCGCGAATGTTCCCTTTCAAATTCGGATTAGCTTCACGCCATTCTTTTGCGGTTGACCCAAAAAGCGCCACATTCAAAACGTCGGCTTCATTGGCATATATTATGCTTGTCTGAAGCTGTGACAATTCGGGCGGTATCAAGTTTTGTTTTATGGCGTCGGTATGAATATGATAGTTGATTTTTGATAGTTCGCGTTTTGCCGACCAGCCAAGTTGTTTTTGTTCTTCCTCCTTCAGCCGTTGGAATTCTCTCAACAGATACAGTTTGAACTGCGGCGAGACCCACGAAGCGAATTCAAACGCAAGGTCTTTGTGTGCGTAGGTACCTCCATAGCGACCTGCCTTTGCAATTATTCCAACGGCATTGGTCTTCTCAATCCATTGTTTTACAGACAAAACGAACCTGTTAAGGCCAGCCATATTTTTAATTCCCTCGAATTCGGGGGAATTAAAATTCGGATTATACATTTCCTCCCAAATGCCAAGAAATTCTATGGTGTTTTTGTTTCGCAACCATTTCTCAATAAGGGCAAGTCCATTCTCAATATTCTTGACCATATCGGTCAGCGAGATATAGTCTTTCTCATTGATTTCCAAGATTGTGATTTCGGTTTTGTCAACCAGTATCTTTGCCATAACACAACTTTTTTGTCAAAGATAATCAGTTTTTCTTGCGCAGCGATACGCCTGCAATTTCCGTTTGCTGAAGAAATCAACGAAAAACTATATTTGCACCCAGGAACGGAAAATCCGTACCGAGATATTTTGAATTGAAAATGAACGAATTAGAATCGCGCCAGCAACAAATAATTGACGAGTTCAGTGTCTTCACCGATTGGATGGATAAGTACGAGTATTTGATTGAGTTGGGGAAGGAGCTTGAGCCGCTGTCCGACAGCGATAAAACCGAGCAGAACCTCATCAAAGGCTGCCAGAGTCAGGTGTGGCTCACGGCCAACTATGCCGACGGCCTTGTCACCTTCCGCGCCGACAGCGACGCCATCATAACCAAAGGCATTATCGGCCTGCTAATCAAAGTTTTGTCGGGGCTTTCGCCGAAAGAGATTATCGATGCCGACCTTCATTTCATTGATGCAATCGGCCTACGCGAAAACTTGTCGCCAACCCGCTCAAACGGCCTTGTGAGTATGATTAAGCAGATTAAGATGTATGCCGTGGCGTTTGCGGCAGAAAGTTGATTTCCAAACTTAATATATTAGAAATGAAAAGGTTGCATTTATTTCTCGCCATTCTTGTTGTGGCATTTGTTGCAGGTTGCTCCGAACAGCCTATTCGTCCTTATCAAGGTGGGCCGTTCACTTACCAAGGGGTTGCGCACGACGCAAACGGCGTCCTTCTGACCAACACAACGGTGAAGGCGGAGTTTGTCATAAGTGAAGAAATCGAAAATAAATTTGTTCCCATTTATACCGAGACGCAAGACGTAAATATCGGAAACAACGGCATTTACACAGTAAAAATCGGCGCACAGAGTGAAGATACCGCAAGGTATGCGAAAATTCAATGGGGTTATAACCAGTATAATATTACAGCCATAATAAATTATGACACAGCAACTTTCGCTCTATATACCTTGTCTGACACCATAAAAATCTCTTATTGTGAGGAGATACAGGACATAATACGTGCCGAAATGTTAGCGGCCGAAGAGGCAAAATCAGCCGCGGAGATCGAGGAGCGAGAACGCTTGTTCGTGCCTCAAACCGATGATGGCGCATTGCATGGCGAGTTTTCGGTTGCGCCCGACCGCAAAGTCCGTTTCTCGCAAGGCAATCTACAATATAAGCCCAGCACTGCCACATGGCGTTTCGCTCTGCACCAATACGATTTTGTTGGTGAAGATAACTGCAATATATCAGCCGATTATGATGGTTGGATCGACTTATTCGGGTGGGGAACAAGCGGTTACAGCGGACGACTGCCATACACTATCGACTCTGTCCATGGCCAATATGGCCCAGGCGATGGAACCGACCTTACGGGCTGGAATTACAGATACGATTGGGGTTCGAACCGTATAAGCAACGGCGGTGATGCTGACAACGCATGGCGCACGCTGACAAGAGACGAGTGGGTTTATCTGTTCTCCCGCGAGGATAAAGAGCACAATCTGAAATTTGCGGTGGCATGCGTATCCAATTCCAACGGAGTGATTCTGCTGCCCGACGATTGGACGATGCCCGAAGACCTTTATCCGCTAAAATTAGGTTTAAACCGCGCTGAAGTCATTGAAGATTACGGCTATTCCAGATACAACGATTACTGTGCCGAGGAATGGTTTGAAATGGAAAAAGCGGGAGCAGTGTTCCTGCCAGCAAGCGGGTTTCGTAGCAGTGGTACCGTTATTAAGAATGTCAACGATTTAGGCACTTATTGGTCGAGCACAGCCGAAAACCGTTCAAGCGCATTTGTTATTTTCTTTGCTCCCGAAACAGTCCGTGCCAACGTGCCCAGCGGCGATCTTTTCTCTGGTTTTGCAGTACGCCTGGTACGCGACAAGTAATTCAATCAATAAATCAGTTAATCAATAAATGCTTATGGACCAACTACTTGAAACCAAGATAATCAACGAACTCAAAACCGTTTACGACCCCGAGATACCTGTGAATGTGTACGATTTGGGGCTTATCTACAACCTGAAGGAAGACAAGGGCGTGCTCGATGTTGAGATGACTCTGACCGCCCCAGGCTGTCCCATTGCCGACCAGATTCTTGACGAGGTGCGGATGAAATTGGAATCAGTTCCAGGCATTCACCAGGTGAACATCAACCTTGTGTTCGAACCCGAATGGAATCAGGATATGATGAGCGAAGAAGCCAAGATGGATTTGGGTTTCTTGTAGGGGCCTTCCGTCAAAAATTTATTTGCAAATGCAAAAATGTTGCTACCTTCGCACTATTGTTTAAAATTTAAAAACGACTTAAAAATTTAAAAAACATGAAAAAATTTGGATTTAAAGGTTTGGCAGCTCTTGCACTTGCTGCAACCACAGTATTTTCTTCTTGCAAAAAAGACGACGACAACTCTGTTTTAGATTTGTTCAGCAGTTTTGAGGTATCAAGTTTGAATTTCAAAACCAATTTGGTTTATGGTGATAAGGATGAAAGCAGCTCAGGGTCAAAATTGGCTTCGTTGTTTGGTGACAAAAAAACAACAGTTTATGCTGTAGATGGCAAGCAGTTCTTCTCACTTATTTTCAATGGTGACCAAAAAGGCGACTACAACCTTGAACTTAGCGTAGAGAACCCGAACACATTGCTTATCAACTATCTTACAACAGAGGATACTTTGGATGAAACTCTCCAAAATGCTTTCAAAGCAGACGCAAGCTGTATGGTTACTTACGGAAGCCTGGAATCAGGTGCCAGCTCTGAATCTTTGTATGTGGCAACAAAAGCAAAAGTTTCCGTTACATCGATTATGAAAAGCACCAAAGTTGGTGGTACCAAGGTTGGTGGAACATTCTCGGCAACTCTTGTGAACTCGAAGGGCGACAAGAAAGAAGTTGAAGGCAAGTTCAATTGCTTAGGTATGTAATTAAAGTTTAACAACAATAAGAGCCGGCTCAACAGCCGGCTTTTTTTATGTTCGCTAATCGGAAAAACCAAAAAATTCCGGAAAACAGAATGATTAATAAAAGATTTCATTACTTTTGAATGATGTTTAATTAAACAATTTTATAAAAAGTAATTACTATGAGAAAATCAATCAAACTTTTAGCAATGGGCGTTGCTGCCTTGTTGCTTGCAGGCACTGCTTCAAACGCTGAAGCTGGTGGTAAATTAAAGTACGACAGCAAATCCACATACGAGGTGGAGTCTCTGGGTCGTGATGGCGATGGATACAAAGTTGTTCGTCTGCATGGTATTGGCGACACAGAGGAAGCAGCCATCGAAGACGCAAAAATGAAAGCTGTTGCTTGTGCTTTGTTCTGCGGATTTCCTTCTGGCGAAGATGGCGTGACAGGCCCAACTCCTGCTATCATTTCTGACCCGAACGCTGAGGCAGCAAGCAAAAAATTCCTGACAGAATTCTTTAAAGAGGGTGGCGATTACACTAAATATGTTATCGTCAGCAAGCGCGTTCCTACAAAAGCCAGCTCAAAAATCTCTAAAAAATCTTACAGAGTACGCATCGGAATGGATGTGTCGTATGATGCTCTTAAAGCTGAAATGCAGAAACAAGGAGTGATAAAATAATTGTCTATTGTTGAGAGATTATTTTTTGTAGATAAAACAGAAAGGCAGGGCTACAATTGATGTGGCTCTGCTTTTTTTATGATCCGGCTCGTGTGTTTTGGCGCAATAAAATGTGAGCAACGCAAAAAAACTTTTGACAAACAGCCGTTAAATCATTAAAAATCGAGCACCATAAATAAAAACATTTGTATATTTGCGGCTCAAGAACAAACTTTTGTTTGATTTATTGTTTAATTAAAAAAACTTAAAAAGATGAAAAGAAAATTTATGTTTGTGGCTATGATGGCCGCTATGTGCTCAACCGCAATGTTTACTTCTTGCGTTGAAGAAGAAGGTGATGATGCAGAAGTTTTGGCAACAAACGTCGACTTCAGCAAATTGACAACAATCGCTCAGCCTGACGGTACTATCCTTATTGAAGGTAGCGTAACCGCTAACGGTAAAATCAAGACTTTCGAATTGCAAACTCTTGATGGCAAAACAATTGTTGACTTGGCAACTAAGAATGAGAAATCAGTTGACAAAGACGAGAACGGTAAAAAAGTGAAAACTTACACAATGGACATCTCTTCAGTTGCTGTTCCTGTTCAACAAATGCAAGTTGTCTTCAAAGTTAAAGACGGTGACACTGGTAAAGGTTGCGCTCAAATCGGCGAAACATACACATTTGACGCTGGTACAGGTAATTCTCCCAAGGGTTCTTACATGTCATTCTTCAAAAACAGAAGCTTCACCTTCCCAGAAGTTATTGATGCTACAACTGGTGAGGCTACTGACAATGCACAATATGTTGAGGCTATCCTGAAAGACGTTAACGGTGTACCTACACTCACATCAGCACAAGATGCTAAGAGCGAAAACTTCAAGAAAGCTGCTGCTGACTCGAAGATTTTCCCGGCTGCTGTTTTGACTTCAACAAACTGCATCGCCACATATTCTCTTCAATATGGCGCAGATGGTGAGACTGCAGTGGTTTCTGGCGTTATAATCAAGAGCGGTGACGGTGGTTTCATCACAATTGACAACTCAGCTTTGTTCAAATAATCTGTAAGCGATTAATAAACATAAAAGGAGCTGCCCTTTGGGTGGCTCTTTTTTTATTGTGGTGATTATTCATAAAAAAACGCTATTATTGTTGAACTATAACGTTAAAAAAAATGATTATGGAAGCGGCAGTTTTGACACCAACTCAGCAGCACTTGCTCAAAATGTTCTCTTTTAACAACAGCGAGGCCTACGCCCGTGAGGTTCAAACGGTGTTAACTGAACATTTTCAAGCCCGTCTTGATGCAGAGGCCGACAAACTTTGGGATGAAGGCATTCTAAACCAGGAACGTCTTGACGCCTTGCGCCACGAAGACTTGCACGCCAAACGTTGAACGGTCATGAACATTGTTCTTGATACTAACTCGCTCATTCAGTGTATTGCTCATCGCAGTCGATATCATGAATTGTGGCGTTCTTTTTTGGATGGACGCAACCAACTTTGTGTTTCTACCGAAATATTGTCAGAATATGCTGAAATATTGGAGCAGAAAACCACCTCATCTTTTGCCTCGTTGGCTATTGATGTTATCGTAAATAACCCTTACACGTTGTTTGTAACACCATATTACAAATTCAACATCATCAAAATCGACCTAGATGATAACAAGTTTGTAGATTGTGCCGTGGCCGCCAATGCCCATTTCATCGTAACCGATGACCATCATTTCAATGTTCTTCTTAAAATGGGTTTTCCAAAAGTGTCAATCATCAGGCTTGACAAAATGATGGATTATCTCTGATAATTATCTAGAGCATTTCACATAAATAATCTTTATCTCTTCACTTTTAGGCAGAATGTGTTAATCACAAATTCCTACTGAAAACTTTTGCTGTTTTCGTGAAAAGTTTTCAGTATAGTGAAAACTTTTACCATTTTCGCAAAAAGTTTTCAGTAGCATTTCATAATTAGCTGAATTCAACCAAGATAAAGCTGTTTGTCTTAATCAATAGTTGAGATTATGGCATGGTGAATTGTGAGTGGCACAAATGGCATAATTCTGCGAATATTATGTACACACCTCCACTTGCAACTTGTCACTTTTTTTTGTTCTTTTACGCTGTTTATTAGGCTTATTCTATGAGTGAATCCATTTTAAAGGCGTTGATGCAATTGTTTGCCATCATTGCCACTGCAAACAAGGATGGCGTGAACCAAAAGTCGCGCTCGATTGTTGAATCATATTTGAAGTTGATGCTGGCTTCGGAGCAGGTACACGAGTACTTGGCTCTGTTCGACCGCTACGTTGAGGAACGCGGCGGCGGCGTCAAGAAAGATGATACACAGCAGTCGCGCAAACGTACATCGCTCAACTCGGTGAAGGTGCTGCGCATCTGCGAGCAGATTAACGGCGAGCTGAAACAGGACCAGAAGTTGCTGGTGCTGCTGCAGTTGCTTGAGTTCATCTGCTTCGATTCTGATATCACCGAGCAGGAGCTCGACTTTGTGAAGACCGTTTCTGACATCTTCAATATTCCTGAAGATGAATACTATAACAGCTACGCCTTCACTCTCAACCCGAAAATTGACGATATTCCTCATAAGGAAAACATACTTATTCTCGACAAGAACAACGAATCGCCAAACGCCGAGGTCAAACATTTGCGTTTCAAGGATTTGGAAGGCCGCGTAATGATTCTGTTCCTGCCGTCAATCAATGCGTACGCCTTCCGTTACGTGGGCGAGACCGACCTCTACTTGAACGGCCACAGCATTATGCTCAACCGCACCTACATGCTGCCTAAAGGTTCGGCCATCCGCAGCCCGCGCATCGGTTCAATCTACTACAGCGACATTGTTTCGAAGTTCATCAATGCGATGAACGCTGAGAAAGTGGTGTTCACGGCCAAAGACGTGGAATTCCGCTTCAAAGGCAGCAAGAACGGCTTGCACAACTTCAACTTCTGCGAGCAAGGCGGCGAGCTCATCGGTATTATGGGCGGCTCAGGTGTTGGAAAATCGACATTGCTCAACGTGCTCAACGGCAATCTGCAACCGCAGAGCGGCGAGATTCTTATCAACGGCTACAACATCTACACTGAGAAGGAGATGCTGAACGGCGTTATCGGATTTGTGCCGCAGGATGACCTTTTGATAGAGGAACTTACTGTATATCAAAACCTTTACTATAGTGCCAAACTCTGCTTCAGCGAGTACACCGAGGAGCAGATTAACGAGGCAGTGAACAAGGTTCTTGAAGACCTTGACCTGAAAGCCACCGCCGACCTTGTTGTGGGCAACCCGCTGAACAAAACCATCAGTGGTGGTCAGCGCAAGCGTCTGAACATTGCGCTGGAGCTTATCCGCGAGCCACTTGTGATGTTTGTCGATGAGCCTACATCGGGACTTTCGTCGATGGACTCTGAAATGGTGATGGACCTTCTGAAGGAACAGACTCTGAAGGGTAAGTTGGTGATTGTCAACATTCACCAACCATCGTCGGTCATCTTCAAAATGTTCGACAAGCTGCTCATTATGGACAAGGGCGGCTATCTGGTTTACTACGGCAACCCTGTTGACTCGGTGGTTTACTTCAAGACCATGAGCAACCACGTAAATGCCACAGAGAGTGAATGTTACCATTGCGGTAACATCAACCCAGAGCAGGTGCTTCAGATTCTGGAGTCGAAGGTGGTTGACGAGTACGGCCGCACTACTCACAAACGCAAGACAACGCCTGAGGAGTGGGCAAAAATGTATGAGGAGCACTCGAAATCGAAGATAAAATTCGACACCGAAAAGCAGGATTTACCGAAGAACAACTTCAGCATTCCTGGAATGTTCAAGCAGTTCCGTATCTTCTGTGAGCGTAACATTCTGTCAAAGCTGGCCAACCGCCAGTATATGCTCATCAACTTCCTTGAGGCACCAGTTTTGGCACTCATTCTGGCATACTTCACCAAGTATATCGCCGGTGAGGGCGGAAACCCGAACATCTTTGTGTTCAGCGGCAACGAGAACCTGCCAATCTACCTGTTTATGGGCGTTGTGGTGTCAATCTTCATCGGCTTGACCGTGAGTGCAGAGGAGATTATCCGCGACCGTCAGCTGCTGAAGCGCGAGTCGTTCCTGAACCTGAGCCACGTGAGCTACCTGAACAGCAAGATTGCCGTTTTGTTTGTCATTTCGGCCATCCAGACGCTGTCGTTCGTGCTCATCGGCAACACCATAATGGAAATTCACGGAATGACGCTGGCGCACTGGCTGATACTGTTCTCCGCATCGTGCGTTTCGAACATGATTGGACTGAACATTTCGGCTGCGCTCGATTCGGTTGTGACCATCTACATTCTGATTCCGTTCCTGATAGTGCCACAGCTGCTTTTCAGCGGCACAATGGTGAAGTTCGACAAGCTGAACAAGACCATCAGCTCATACGAGGTTGTGCCCCCGATTGGCGACCTGATGCCGTCACGCTGGGCGTACGAGGCGATGGCCGTGAAGCAGTATCGTGACAACGAGTACATGAAGAACTTCTTCCTGATTGAGCAGAAGAAGAGCGAGGCAGCTTACATTGGCTCGTATCTGGTTCCTGCGCTCAACAACAAGATTGCAAAACTGGCTTCGGCCGACGAGGCTACACGCAATCAGATTATCGGCCTTCTGCATACCGAAGTGTCGAAAATCAACGACCGCACGCCGAAGCAGCAGTTTGAGGACATCGACCTGCTCACGCCTGAAAATTATAACGACAATGTGCAGGAGGAGCTGAGCGATTTTCTTGAGAAAACGGCCAAACTCTATCAGCAGAAGCAGAACAAGGCCATATCGGTTTTGGACCGCGAAATCAGCAATTTGGCTGAGGAGTTGGGTGGCAACAAGGCGCTTGTGGAGTTGAAGAAGAACTACACAAACGAGGCGTTGTCGAACTTTGTGCTGAACCGAGTTGATATTGAGAAGATTCACGACATGGGCGACCATTTCATCCAAGTGTCGGACCCAATCTACAAGGAGCCCGAAAGCCGTTGCGGTCGCGCCCATTTCTACGCGCCGTTTAAGCAGATCGGCAGCCTGCAGATTGACACTTTCTGGTTCAACATTCTGGTTATGTGGATTATGTGCGGCGCGCTATACGTGCTGCTCGTTTGCGATGGTCTGCGCTGGGTGATTACAAAACTGTCGAAGCGTCGCTGATAGCACGGTGAATTTTGAACGAGATGTCCGTAAGCGCTGACACAGCCGGAAGCGAGACTGCGAAGCAGATTGTGCCTGATGACGAACTACAGTCGAAAACCATCAGTTTTCTGCGGTTTCCGCTGATTGTGGGTGTTGTTTTCATCCATTTCAATCTGGTGAAAATGGGGTTGTCGGCTCATGGTGTCAATTATTGTGTCAGCTACCCCGATTGGTTTTATCTCCTTATCCGTTTCTTCAGCGAGGTGCTTCCGTCGATGGCCGTTCCAATGTTTTTCCTGTTTTCGGGCTATCTGTTTTTTTATCGCACTGATTTCGATGGAAGTATATACAAGGCAAAACTCCGCAAAAGGGTAAATACTTTGCTCATTCCCTTCATTTTATGGAATGTCATAGGGACCTTGATGATTGCCATGTACAAAATACCTTTTTTGCAGGCGGTGCTTCCAGGAGCGGCAAATGCCGACATCGAGCTTTCGCCCATGCGAATCCTGAATATATTTTATAATAAAGACAACAGCATACTCGTTCAGGCTGCACCACCGACACGCAACACGCCTTACCCCATTGACGCGCCGCTATGGTTTGTGCGTGAGGTGATGGCCGCAGTCATTCTTACACCCGTTATTTTTCAGCTAATCAAAAAGATGGGGGGGTGGTTTGTGGTTTTAGTCGGCATCTTATGGGCTGTGGTTGTTCCGATAGTTTTGCCAGGCGGCTATTTCTCGCTACTCAGCAGAGCACTTTTTTTCTTCTCGTGGGGCGCTTATTACGGCATCAACAAACTGAATTTTGTTGCCGAACTGCGAAAATGGAAGTTCGCACCGTTTGCTTATCTGCCGTTTCTCATTGCCGATACGCTGACAAAAGGATTAGCCATAAACCCGTATTTGCGCGATGTGGTTATCTTGTTGGGAATCATAACTGTAGTGATTGTTGCCGTTCGTTTGCTTGAAAGCGGGAAAGCCAGGGTAAATCCGTTGTTCGTCAAGCCAGTATTCTTCATTTTTGCCCTTCATGGGCTGATTATGCAAAATATCGGAAAAATGATGGTTTCCGTTCTGCATCTGCCCGACAATGCACTTGTTATGACTGCATTCTATTTTGCAGTACCAATTGTTACCATTGCAGCCTGCATGGGCATCTACATGCTGATAAACAAATATCTGCCAACAATCTGCCGTTTGCTGACAGGAAACCGCTAAAAGGTATCAGATACGGACAAAAAAAGTGGCTGCATCTCTGCAACCACTTTAGATATAAAATCAGCCTCTAAGCTATTTTCTTCTTGTGCAGCTCGGAATAATTCCGCGCGGGCTGCTCTTGATAAAATCAACAATATAGTCACGCTCGGGACTCTGCGGCAGAGTTTCCATTATGGTGTCGAGAGCCTGCGATGTGTTCATTCCGCCTTGATAGATAATGCGATAGACGTCGTGAATGGCATTGATGGTTTCGTTTGTGAATCCGCGGCGGCGAAGGCCGACAAGATTCAATCCGAAGTACGAAGCAGGCTCGCCTCCGGCAATCACATACGGAGGGAGGTCCTTGCTTACTCGTGTGCCGCCTTGCAGCATCATGTACGAGCCGATGTGAGTGAACTGGTGAATCAGTGAGCCGCCGCCAATAACAGCAAAATCATCAACGTGAACTTCGCCGGCAAACTGTGTGGCGTTCGAGATAATCAGATTGTTGCCCAAAATGCAGTCGTGGCCGACGTGGGTGTAGGCCATCAGCAGGTTGTTGTTGCCGATGATGGTGCGGCCTGTTGAATTGGTTCCGCGGTTGATGGTCACAAACTCGCGTATGGTGTTGTTATCGCCAATCTCGCAAGTGGTGTACTCACCCACGAATTTCAGGTCCTGCGGCACGGCGCCCAGCACGGCGTGCGGAAAGATGCGGCAGTTTTTGCCGATGCGTGTGCCTTCAAGGATGACAGCCCCACTCATTATCTTGGTTCCGTCGCCAATCACAACATCTTTATCGATGGTTACAAAAGGTCCGATTTCGACATTCTGTCCGATTTTGGCATCCGGATGGATTTTTGACATCTGGTATTCCATTATTCTTCAGTATTTGTTTCGTTATTCTCTTCGCCAGTCTTGTTGTGCACGAGCTGTGCCATCATTTCGGCTTCCATTGCAAGGCTCGAGCCGATGAACATCTGTCCGCGCATGTGGCATATTCCGCGGCGCACGGGGGCCAGATACTCGAGTTTGAAGATGAGCGTGTCGCCCGGGACAACCTTGTGCTTGAATTTCACGTTGTCGATTTTCAGGAAGTAAGTCGACCATTCCTGCGGCTTCTCAAGGTCTTTCAGCACCAGGATTCCGCCCACCTGCGCCATGGCTTCAATCTGAAGCACGCCTGGCATCACGGGTTCCTGTGGGAAGTGGCCCACAAAGAACGGCTCGTTCATTGTTACGCATTTGACGCCCACCACCGAATTGTCGCTGATTTCCATAATCTTGTCAACAAGCAGGAACGGTGGACGGTGCGGCAGCAGCTTCATAATATCGTTGATGTCGTAGACTGGTTTCTGGTCGGGGTGGAATATGGGAGCAACGCCGTTTTTCTGCTGAAATTTGATGCACTGACGAATCTGCTTTGCAAACTCCGTGTTGGCAAAGTGACCAGGTTTTTTGGCGATGAACTTGCCTTTTATCATCTTTCCAGTCAGGGCCAGGTCGCCGATAATATCGAGCAGTTTGTGGCGTGCCGGTTCGTTGTCGTATTTTAGGTCTTCGTTCAGGATTCCTTCGCGGGCTTTCACGCGCGGCTTGTTGCAGAAGTCGGCAATGCGGTCGAACTCCTCTTGTGAGATTTTGTTCTCGACAATCACAATGGCATTGTCGAGCTGTCCGCCGCGAATCAGATTCATATTGAAAAGCGGAACCAGCTCGTGTGCGAAGACGAACGTGCGGCAGTTGGCAATGTTCTTTTCAAAATCGCTGATGTCGTCGATGCTGGCAAATTGTTGGCCAAGCACTTTCGAGTTGAAATCGATAAGCACATCGATGCTGAATTTCGAGTCTGGATAAGCGATTATCTCGATGCCTTTCTCCGCGTTCACGTAGCGGATGTTCTCTTTCACTTCAAAATATTGGCGCTCAGCCTCTTGTTCCTCAATTCCTGCTTCTTTCAGAGCATTCAGGAACTCGATTGAGCTGCCGCTCATAATCGGAGTTTCAGGTCCGTCAATTTCGATAAGGATATTGTCGATGCCGAGGCTGTAAACGGCGGCCATCACGTGCTCGATGGTTGAGACGCGGGCGTCGCCGCGGCCGATGGTTGTGCCGCGCGATGTGTCAATCACATATTCGGCAAGCGCTGGAATAGTTGGCTTTCCTTCTAAATCAATGCGTTGAAACTTATATCCGTAGTCGATGGGGGCGGGTTTGAAAGTCATTTTCACGTGTGCCCCGGTGTGAAGTCCGGTTCCTTCAATCGAAACCTCGTTCTTGATAGTTTGTTGCTTTTCAATCATTTTCAGCAAGCGGATAATTCACTTTAAAAATCGTGCAAAATTAAATGTTTTAGCAGAAAACGCAAACGCTGAAATGCTGATTGCTAAAGTGTAAAAGATGGAAATCACCGATAATGATGCGGCGAGAAAACGAAACGAGGAAAGTGTTGATAAACAATCGTTTGCCGTTACTCCTTCATCATCAGAATCACAATCTGCGAATCGAAAATGAGGAAGAAAACATAGGCCACTGCAAAATTGATGCCCACGGCGGCGTCTTTCCCCGTGAAGGGAACAACCGCCACAAACAGCAGCACGACGCTCAGCAGCATTTTGAACATGTTAAGCGCCATCACAATCATTGGCGCCTGCTCACGGTGGCGGCGCACCACAGCACGGACCACAAACAGATGAATCACCGTCAGAGTGCACAAAATGCCGTAGATTAGCAGCAAGTATGGTAGCTCAACTCTCACAAAATCAGGCCATAAATATGCCGTCAGGACGTGAACGAACGGTATCAGCAGAATCCATGAGAGTGATTTCAGAAGGTTTTTCATAGTTTGATGAGTTAGGCGGGCATCCGCAGGCATCGCGCCAGCGTGATGATGGTGTCCATGAATACGATTTTGGCGCTTGCATTGCGCGATATGTGGTAGAATGCCTTGTCGATGGTTTCAATTATCAGCCCCGAGTTTTGCGGATGGATGAACCGTGAGAATTTCTGCGCAAAGTTGCCTTCGTCGTCAGTGAAACGGGTAAGGCTGTTGAGGTTGCGGTTCATAATCAGGTTCTCGCGTATCATGCGCTCGCTGTATGTCAGGAAGGCCTTCTGCTTCTCGCGGCCCAGCGCGGCAAGCTCGTCGGCCAGTGCTATCATGTCGGGGGCCTTGAACGAGTAGCTCACGCGCATCAGTTTGATAAACATATCGAGGTTTTGCGACAAGTCGGCTGTCTGGCTGCTGTATTCGAGAGCCTTGTTGAAATCGCCCTCGCTGATGTGTGAAATCTTTTCGGCATCGGTGCTGCCCAGGCCTTTCGTGCGCTGAAGTCCGGCACGGAGGTCGGCATCGGCAATGCGCGGAACGCGGACAAGCTGCGTGCGTGATATGATAGTTGAGATGATGTTCTCCGAATTCTCTGCCACCAGCAAAAAGAGCGTTTTCGGATAGGGCTCCTCAATCAGCTTGAGCAGCTTGTTCGAGGCGTCGGTGTTCATCTTTTCGGGCAGCCAGATAATCATTATCTTATACTCGGCGTTGAAAGTCTTCATGGTGAGCTTGTGGATAATCTCGCTGCTCTCGTCCACGCGGATAAGCCCCTGCGAGTTGCCCGCCTCCACATAGTCGAGCCACTGCTGGTAGCTTCCGTAGGGGTTCTGTCGGATGAACTCCGACCATTTGCCGAAGAAAGTGTCGCTTACGGGCTTCTCCTTGGATGTGCCTGTTGCCGGCACGGGAAAAACGAAATGCAGGTCAGGGAAAGACAGTTGCGAAATCTGCCGACAGCTGGGGCATTCGCCGCATGAGTCATCGTCAGTGCGGTGCTGGCAGTTGATGTATTGCGCATACGCGATGGCCAGCGGGAGTGTGCCGTAGCCCTCACGCCCGAGAAACATCTGCGCATGGCTGATGCGGTTCTCCTTCACGGTGCCAATCAGGTGCCGCTTGATGTCGTCCTGCCCGATAATGTCTGCAAATCTCATATTTTTACGAATGGCGAATTGCCAAAACTCACCCAAACAAAGAAACAATTGAAATTTGAATCCGCAAAATGTTTTTCATTCTGAAGGTCAGTTCGGCGTTGTCGGGCAAGTCGTTCATCATCCGATTGTTAGCTTTTATGATGAAACTTTCTGCTTTCCGGCTTTCACTTTCCAATAGTTTTTCTACCTTTAGCCAATCCGAAAACAAATTTTAAAATTATTATAAATGGCTAAAGAACAAGCAAATACAAGTGTCAACAGCGAGAAGCTGAAGGCCTTGCAGCTCACAATCGACAAAATTGAGAAGAATTTCGGCAAAGGCTCCATCATGCGCATGGGCGACCACGCCATCGAGGACGTGCCAGTCATTTCGTCGGGCTCCATTAGCCTCGATTTGGCATTGGGTATCGGCGGTTATCCGCGCGGCCGTGTGATTGAGATTTACGGCCCCGAGTCGTCAGGTAAGACCACTCTGGCCATCCACGCTATCGCGGAAGCGCAGAAGAACGGTGGCATTGCAGCCTTCATCGACGCAGAGCATGCCTTCGACCGTTTCTATGCTCAGAAGTTGGGTGTCAACATCAACGATTTGCTGATTTCGCAGCCCGACAACGGTGAGCAGGCTCTTGAGATTGCCGACCATCTGATTCGTTCAGGCGCCATCGATATTATTGTGATTGACTCTGTTGCCGCCCTTACACCGAAAGCCGAGATTGAAGGCGAAATGGGCGACTCGAAGATGGGCCTCCAGGCACGACTGATGTCGCAAGCCTTGCGCAAACTCACTGCAAATATCAATAAAACAAACACTTGCTGCATCTTCATCAACCAATTGCGTGAGAAAATTGGTGTGATGTTCGGCAACCCCGAGACAACCACCGGCGGTAACGCGCTGAAGTTCTACGCATCAATCCGCATCGACATCCGCCGCGCATCAACGCTCAAAGACGGTGAGGAGTCAATCGGTAACCACGTTAAGGTGAAGATTGTCAAGAACAAACTGGCCGCTCCGTTCCGCAAGGCAGAGTTTGATATCATGTACGGCGAGGGCATCTGCAAATCGGGCGAGCTGATTGACATGGCTGTTGAGCTGAATATTATCAAGAAATCGGGCTCATGGTTCAGCTACGGCGACACCAAACTCGGTCAGGGCCGCGACTATGTGCGCCAGATGCTTGTCGACAATAAGGAACTTGCTGGCGAAATCGAGGCCAAAATCATGGAGATAATGAGCAAGAGCGACGCTCCATCGCTTGAATCATCGGCTGACAGCGAGGCGGAAGAGGATTAAAGTTTTAATTCAAATAAAAACAACTATTATTATGAAAAAGTGTTTATTAAGCGCATTGTTGTGCATTTTTTCGTTTGCGGCTTTTTGTCAGCAAACGGATTCAATTGTTATTGTCAAAACATTTGACAACTTAACATTTCTAAGAGACGGGCAAACTCATAATTTGAAAGATTTACCCAGTTTGGTTGCCTCAAATCCCGAAGCTGTGAAGTACGCGGACAAGGCTCGTACCGACAATACTTTTGCAATGATTTTCTCATGTGCAGGAGGATTTATGATTGGTTGGACTCTTGGCACTTATATGGGTGGAGGGGAACCAGAATGGAGTTTTTTAGCCGTGGGTGCCGGCTCGTTGACTGTCGGTATGATTTTCAATAGCTGCACAAAGAAAAATGCACGAAAGGCTGTCGAAATCTACAACGCAGGAGTTAATATGCCAACAAGTAATCACATTCAGTCGGAAATAGGCGTCGGCCTGACAGGCAACGGAATGGGGCTTTCTCTGTGGTTCTGATTGAATTGTTGAAATGTATTAAAGGCTGTCACTGTTGTGGCGGCCTTTTTTGATTTTCAAGTCTTTGGACTATGTTCGGATACGTTTGGTTTGTGGAAAAGCAAAAAATTTCAAAAAAATTTTAAACCTGTGCTTCAATCTCGCATACGTTGCCGTTTTGTTTGCAAAAATTTTAGTTGAACAATTAAAAATTAAAAGAATATGAGAATGCCCGCAAGGGCGCAAAAGATTAGCAAACCCTGCCGACCGATTTTGTTGAAAACTATCCGCGCCCACCGACGCCTTTTTCGATTAGATTAGTCGGCAACAATAACGATTACTATGAAGATTATCCACACTTCCGATTTACACATTGGCAAGAGCGTGAATGGGTTCTCGATGATTGATGAGCAGCGGCGCGTTCTTGGCCAAATTTGCGATGTTGTACGGCAGCAAAAGCCAGACGCTGTGCTGATTGCAGGCGATGTTTATGATAAAAGCATGCCGTCGGCTGAGGCGGTGCAACTGTTCGATGAGTTTCTTACAAACCTCTCAGAATCAGCAACACCCAACGCACACATCTTCATCATAAGTGGCAACCACGACTCGCCCGAGCGAATAGCCTTTGGAGCGCAGATAATGGGCCGCCAGAACATACATTTGTCGCCGGTTTATAAAGGCGATGTCAAACCAGTGATTATCAGCGATAAAGACGGACCAGTGGCGTTCTATATGCTGCCGTTCATCAAGCCTGTGAACGTCCGTCATTTTTTTGAGAACGAGGAAATTAGCACCTACACCGATGCTATGCGGTCGGCCATTGCCAAAATGAATATTGACAAAAGCATGCGCAACGTGCTCATTTGCCATCAGTTTGTTACCAACGCTGTGCGCTCCGAATCGGAAGAAACTTCTGTCGGCGGTTTGGATAATGTTGACGCTCAGGTGTTTGCTGATTTTGATTATGTGGCTCTCGGCCATCTGCACCGCCCGCAAAGTTGCGAACGGCCGACAATCAGATACAGCGGCAGTCCGCTCAAATATTCGTTCTCCGAAGTGAATGATAAAAAAACAATTACGGTAGCCGATATAGACGCAAACGGTGATGTTAAGTTCGATTTTATACCCACTTCGCCGCTGCATGATTGGGTTGATTTGCGAGGCACATACAACGAGTTGACGGCGCTTCAATACTACGAATGCAAGCCAGAGCTGCGCGAAAACTACGTGCGGGTAACCCTCACCGACGAAAATGACATCCCAGGCGCCATCAACAAACTGCGCATTATCTACCATAACATTATGGAAGTGCTCTACGACAACAAGCGCACGCGGACCAAAAGCATTGTGGTGAATGACATCGACGCCACAAAACAGAAAACGCCCACCGAACTGTTTGCCGAATTTTATGAGTTGCAGAACGGCGAATCGTCGTTAACGGCTGAGCAACAGTCGTTTATAAACGAGATAATGGAAAGAGTACAAAACAGAAAATTCGAATAAATATGCTACCACGAAAACTCACAATATCGGCCTTCGGGCCATACGCCACCGCCACAGTCATCGACTTTTCAAAACTTGGGCGAAACGGTATATATCTGATAACTGGCAACACCGGCGCAGGCAAGACAACCATCTTCGACGCAATAGTTTACGCGCTCTATGGAGAAGCAAGCGGCTCGACCCGCGAACCCAAAATGATGCGTTCGAAATATGCTGATAATGAGACGGAAACATTCGTCGAGCTGGAATTTGAATATAATCGCCGACTATATCGCATACGCCGCAATCCACCATACGAGCGTCCGAAAATGCGCGGCGAGGGATTTATCACAGAAAACGAGAGTGTCGTTCTTAAAACTCCTGATGGTCAGATTATTACCAAGTCAAAAGAGGCCGATGCGAAAATCAACGAAATCATTGGAGTGACTTGCGACCAGTTCAAAAAAATCGCAATGATTGCGCAAGGCGATTTCATGAAAATGATAACAACACCAACCAACGAGCGCATCATTATCTTCAGAAACATCTTTAAGACAGATATTTACAAAAAGTTTCAAGAGGAGCTTCAAAACGAAGTGAAAAAGGTGTGGTTAGAACTCAACAGTGCCAAACAAAGCGTCAACCAGTATATCACGGATGTTGATATTGAGGATTTTGACACTGAAAACCAACCTGTTGAATTGGTTGTTGAGCAGTTGCGTATGCAGCTCCAACGCGATGCCGAAAGCAAGACTACGATTGATGCAGAGCTGACCGAGTTGGACAAAAAACGGATAGCTATTGAAAAAAATATAGCCGTTCAGGAAAAATACGAGGCCAATGTTAAATTGCTTAACGAAAGCAAAATAGCACTCGAGCAAAAAACACAGTTGCTGAAAAATCTGGAAAACCAGAAACAGGCAGCTGAGGCCCGCAAACCCGAGCAGGAAGCAAAAACCAGCCGCATTGCGCAAATAAACGCCGCCTTGGACAAATATGATGCGCTTGAAAATGCTGAAAATCAACTCAAAAATGTTGACGGCGACTTGCAACTGGCCACAAACGGCAAGACAGCGGCTGAAAAAAACGCTGCCGACTTAGCAACCCAACTGGAATTGCTGAAAACAGAGTTCGCACAATTGGAAAACGCTGCAGAACAAAAAGTTAAGTTGGAATCGGAACAAAAAGAGGTAGAGCGCAAACAGACTCTGTTGACGGCCCTGATTGATGCACAAAACACACTTGCGTCAGAAAAGGGCAATTTGAAAAAATGGCAAGAGCTTCTAGAAAAACTCATTTTAGAGAGAAAAACCAAACTTGCTGAATATGAAAGCAAAAACGAACTTTTTCTACTCTCACAAGCAGGAATTCTGGCGCAGGAACTGAAAGACGGGCAGCCTTGTCCGGTGTGCGGTTCGACGCATCATCCCAAAATTGCTGTGGTGCCTGAAAATGCGCCAACTAAAGAGGAAGTTAAGGAGTTGAAAGCTAAGTTTGACGAGTGTGACGGACGTGTTAACAATGGGCAAATAAAGTGCACAGAGCAAAAAGCCAAATGCGAATCGCTGGATGAAAATGTGAAGAAACAAATTGCCGACATTTTTGGAAACGAAACGAAAAGCGTTGCCAATGAAACGATTAACGGCGAGATAAATACGGCATCACAGCGATTGCAAGACATAAAGAGCGATATTGCGAAAACGCAGGCAGGCATTGAGCGTCGCAAAAAACTAAACGATGAGATTATTCCTCAGCTGCAAAGCCAGACCGAAGCAGAGAAAAAACGCGCTGCTGACCTGGCTGTGCAAATATCGGGGCTTGAGGCGCAGCGTAAAGCTACCGACGAGGCCATAGCGACAATGAAAAAAGATTTGGAATTCGCTAGCAAACAGGCCGCCCAAACTGAGATTAGCAAACTTGAAAGCGAGCGCACAGCTATTAATAACGCAATTTCCACAACTACAGAAAATTACAACAAATGCAACAGCGAGATTCAGCAACTGACAGGCATAATTAAAGGACTGCAAGACCAAACTAAAGACGGCAGCAATATCAACAAAGAGGAATTGCAAACTGCCAAGCAGCGGGTTGAAAATGAAATAAATACAAAGAAACAGGATCAGAAGAAGATAGAAAACCGTCTCGATTCGAATTCAAAAAGTCTGAAAAATATCGAAACCACCGGTGCAAAGCTGCAAGCCTTTCAAACGGAATTCCAATGGAAAAACGCACTTAGCGAGACAGCTTCCGGAGGCATCAAAGGAAAGCAGAAAATACAATTTGAAACGTACGTTCAAATGTCGTTTTTCGACCGCATAATAAGCCGCGCCAACATTCGCTTTATGATAATGTCGAACGGCCAATACGAGCTGAAACGCAAGGAGTTAGCATCTAATTACAGTGCACAGAGCGGGCTGGACCTAAACGTTATTGACCACTACAACGGCACCGAGCGCGATGTCAAGACACTGTCGGGCGGCGAGTCGTTCAAGGCCTCGCTGTCGCTGGCTCTCGGCCTTAGCGACGAGATTCAGTCGAACGCTGGCGGCATTCAACTCGACACAATGTTCGTTGACGAAGGCTTCGGCTCACTCGACAGCGACTCGCTTGAGCAGGCTCTGAAAGCCCTTAACAGTCTTACCGAAGGCAACAAACTTGTGGGCATCATCTCGCACGTAGACGCGTTGAAACGCATTGACAAACAACTGATTGTATCAAAAGACAAAACTGGTAGAAGCCAAGTTGATATAGTTTGTTGAGCGCAACGCCGAAAAAGCAGCGAAATTAAGGTTGGTGAAGTAATAGCAAGCTCTTGGCAATTACTTCCCCATCGCCTTGTCCAAATCAATCCTGACAAGTTCGAATTCCAATGGAGCGGTGATGGCATAAATGACGTTGTCTTTGCCGCATCCCGAGAGGCGGAGTGTTGGCACATCGAGTTTGAATATCCGCAGGAGTTTGCCGTTATGGTCTCTGACATAGAGTGTGCGCGGCAAGGCTTTCATATCACGACCTTGGGCAGGTTTCTCGCCAATTGCATAATCATAGTCGAGCGTTACAATATAGTCTTTTGTCAGTGCGTAACCCAAAGCACTGCCGTGGCGCTCATCAACTACAGCACAATTAATGTCGCTGACAAGTTCAAAACTATTGCCACTCCTCTTATACAAAACCACTTGCTGCGTAGATAGCGGTCGGCAGGTCAGAATCTTCAGTTGAAAATCATACTCAATTCCCGCATCAAGTCGGTAACGGTTTTCAACATCGGTGCTGACAGGGTATTTTCCGAAAGGTATGGTATCTGTTCCGCAGATGAATCGGAACGGAGTGTCCTCATAATCATAGTTATAGATAACCTGCGACGTGCGAGAGATGAATATTTTCCGTGTCATTCCTTCTTCTTCTTCCTGGTTTGGCAACTGAATGAAAGGTTTTTCACCTGCAATGGCTTCTTCCAACGGGATAAGAACCTGATGCGGCTGATTCAAATCGCGCACATAAATTGTGTCGCCATTATACCGCTCCATGTTTGCGTCTAAAAATTCATTCGGGCCGCGACCTTGTCGGACAACGGAAGCCACTTCTTTTTTTAATTCTGGGTCCACGATGTGAATCAGATTTCCTGTCGAAGTATAAAAACTGTTCATCCAATCGGTCCAAACAACATATTTTCCTGTATAAACAAAATCGGCGGGAAACGATGAAATAACCGTGTCAATAAACTCATATTCAATCGGTTCGCTTTCGGTTTTTGCTGTATTTGTTTTTTTGTTGCAGCAAGTAAGCAATGCCATCAGCGCCAAGGAAACGCCCGAAATGGCCGTTAAGGAAAACTTTTTCATATTGATGATTTTGTAGGTGAGTTTTCAGTCTTTGCCTCTGGCAGCAGCAGCGCCAGTGCGTACATCATGGCAAACATGATTGAGCCGAGCTGGCGGGTGAGCGAGTCCTCGTCGAACATGCTGACAAACAGAATAGTGAAGAATGTGGCAAGCAGGAAGTGGGCCGAACGGCGCATGAAGAGCGGCGCAAAAATGCAAGCCAAGGCAAGCACCAAACCAATCAGGCCCATGGCGATGGCGAATGTAAGATACTGATTGTGAGCAAAAAACCGATATTCGGGTTTCAGTGGTGAGTTCAGCTCAATGTAGGTTTTGGCAAACGAGTCGTTCACATCGCCCGTGCCGACACCGAACCACAGATGTTTTTTGAGGATATGCACGCCCGTCTTGAAAAACTCAATGCGCATGCATACCGATTTGCCGTTCGGGTCGTTGTATTTCAGATAGTGGTCGAACTCCCAGACAATCTCATAAATGCGCTTGTAAACATTTGATTTTTCGACAAATACGCAGTTTGTTGCGCCTGCCTCAATGCCGTTGATGTCGGCTTGGGTGAGCTGCCACACACCAACGCTGTCTTTTGGCAGACCTTTCGAAGTCAGGTAGCGCACAAGCGTATGGCGGATGGGCTGGCAGCGGCGGTCGGTGCTGTCGATGTTGATGGCGCTGCGCTTGTTCCACTCCGATGTCAGCTCGTCAGGGCAGAGGTAGCGGTTGACGTAATATCCGTTTTCGGTGTCGGTATTGTCCTCGTAGTGCGTGTAGGCATTGCCCTGCCGTGTGTATTCGGGCAGGTTGGTGCCAGTGTCCTTGATGGTGTGGTAATCGTTGTAAACACCGCTGATATAGACCGTGGTGGCTGTAATCATGGCCACCAGAAGCACGGCAAAACCATAGAATTCCCATTTCTTTATCTGCTTGTGGTACAGAATGAAAAGCACGATTATCGTAACAAAAGCTGAAATCCAGCTTGTGGCCGCCTGAATCAGCATGATGAAGTAGAAAAGCCACAGAACGACGGCGGCAAAAATGATTTTCTGCCAGCCTTTCATCGTAGCATTGTTCTGGTGCCATGTGTAGGCAATCACGCAGAGCGACATCAGGCACATCAGCCCAAGGCGGATATGCGAGATGAAGATGGAGATGTCGCGGATGTTATCGACGGGCTTTTTCGGTGTGTAGATGCCCAGATAGACGCCCAGGCTGACGAGTGTGCTGATGACAACCGCCACCACAAATACTTGAAGCACAATCATTATCTGCTTGCGTGAAAGTGACATCGCGCCAAGGGTGAGCGGGAAAATCAGCAGCGGCAGTTTCACGTTGATGTCGTGCGCGGCTTCCGACGGATTGTCGGCACCAATGAGCCAAACAACGTGCAGCAGAAACAGTGCGATTATCGGCCACAAGAAACGATTATTCCGCAGATTGTCAATCTTATAGCGCCAGTTGCCGCTGATGGTCAACGCCACCGCCAGCCCCGTGGTGCCCGTGCTCATCAGGAATCGCGAAAGCGGCATGCCCAAAGCAGTGATGCACAGCAAAATCACCATCAGCCACTCAACATTTCTGACCGTGAAAATGCGCGTGTAGAGCGATTTCAGCATGACGTTCGGCTATTAATAGTAAACGGTGATGTATCCGTTGAGCGGGTCGTAGTTGGTGGAGCCCTCCTCAACAGTGATGACGTAGAAATAGGTTCCTGGCGCGACGAGCGTGCCTTGCGGATTGTAGCCGTCCCACACGATGTTCTCGGTGCCCGTGCGGCTGAACATCTTGTAGCCCCAGCGGTTGAAAATCTCGAGTTTGAGCCGCGCGCCGTTGGCCGAAATCATGAAATAGTCGTTCGTGCCGTCGCCGTTCGGAGTGAAGACATTGGGCACTTTGTTCGATGCCTCGATAACCACCGAATGCGATGTGGTGTCGCTACAGTTTTGATTGTCGGTGGTGGTAAGTGTGACAGTATAAGTGCCTGGAGCACTGTATTGATGGCTCGGATTACTTTCAGTAGTGGTTGAACCATCGCCAAACTTCCACGCATAAGTGCAGTTGGATGAATTTGTTTTTACGGTGAAGACTCTGGTGCTGCGCAGTGCTGTTGTGTCGATGCTGAAATCGGTTTTTGGCAGACTGTTTATTGTTATTGATTTTGAGCCCGTTATCTCATCGGCACCGTTCGATTTCGATGAGAATTTGACAGTGTAGGTTCCTTCAGCTGTGAAGGTGTGCTCTGGCTCCTTTTCGGTTGAGGTTGAGCCGTCGCCGAAATCCCACACAAAGGAGTCGTAGCGGGCGGGCAGATTGCTGTATTTAAACTTCAGGTCCAGGCCAATACACTGCGAGCCTTCAATTTCAATCTGAGCCGAGACTGATAATGAGACTGTTATGATGCTTAGTAATACAAAAAAACGCTTCATTGCATACAAAATGTTTACAAACATAATCAATTTTGGCGATACGCTGTAAATGTGTCGTTTAAAAATTATAATTCACAGAGGGCACGGGGAGAACGAAGGGCACAGAGGTTTTGGGGAGTTTCGCTTACGCGAGAAATTATTTCTCTTACCAAACGAACCCAAATTTATCCGAACAAAAGATTTTGGGTTGGTTTGGATTAGTTTGGTTAGACATTGATTTTCATGGTTTTTCGCTTACGCGAGGAATTATGTCTATAACCAAACGAACCAGTATTAACCAGAAAACAAGATTTAGGTTTTAGTTTGGATAAGTTTGGTTAGAAACTGATTTTGAATAATTTTCTTACAAATTTTATTAAAATTTCTGCCCGTTAGGGCATACGGGATAAAACTTTACGCGAAAGGCACCGCAGCCGTAATGTTGATTTTCTGCTGGGTGATGGGATGTGTGAACTCAATCTCGGCGGCGTGGAGCATGAGCCGCTCGGCGGGTTTGCCGTAGAGATTGTCGCCAACAATGGGGCAGTTGAGGCCCGAATGGTGCGCCGCATGAACGCGCAACTGGTGCGTGCGGCCTGTCTCGGGATAGAAATAGACAAGCGTGCGCCCATCGGCTCGGCTGATGACTGAAAAACGCGTTGAGGCGGGCTTGCCATGCTCAAAATCAACCATTTGCCGCGGACGATCGTTGATGTCTGCGCGGAGAGGCAGGCTAATGGTGCCGCTGTCGGTTGGCAGAAGGCCGTCGAGCAGGGCCACGTAGCGCTTTTTCACCCGCCGAAAGGCGAACAGCAGTTGCATGGCTTTGAAAACCGACTCGGTTTTGGCAATGAGCAGAATGCCAGAGGTGTCCATGTCGAGGCGGTGCACCACCAGCGGCCCTGTGGCTTCGGGAAACATCTCTCGGGCAATGGAGTAGGCCGACACCGAATGCTCCTTGCCTGGCACCGACGGCAGCCCCGCAGGCTTGTCGATGGCGGCCAGCCACTGGTCGTTGTAGAGAATGGGAAGCTCGGTGACGGGCTGCTTTCTGAGCGGATTTGGCTCAACATCAAGACCTTGCAGCATGAAGTTCAGCAGCGGCTCGCACTTGCTGTGGCATGCCGGATAGAAAGCTCCGTGGTGCCGCACCTCGCCCTCGGGCGACTTGCCCCACCAGAATTCGGCCATGGCCACTGGCTGGTAACCATTCTTAAAGGCGAACTGCAGCAGTTTTGGGGCGGCGCACTCGCCAGTGGCGGCGGGCGGCTCGGTGCCGCGCTCGTCGGTAAAGATTTGGCGGACGCTCTTGCTCTCGCCCCGTGCGTTCAGTACCACGTATTGCTCAAAAATCCATGCTTGCAGTGCTTCCGATTTCTGCTTTCGCAGCTCTTTCAGTTGCTCGATTTCTGCTTTTGCAACATTCATTTCAGCCTCTGCATCAGCAATTTCCGCTGCCCAGCGCCTTTCAATGCGTTTCAGTTCGGCCTTCTCAAACTGGCTTTGGCGTACCAGCTCAGCCTCTTTTTCGGCTGGCAGCCCCTGCCGGCGCTGACTGTCGCGCTCTGCTTTGTGCTGGCGGGCAAGTTCTTTGAACCGTGCTGTCTCGTCGTCGGCTTGGTGCCGGATATTCAGAAGCCGCTCCTCTGCCTGGCGCAGCGGCGTGCTGCTCTCGAGCGCGATTATTTGCCGGTTAAGTTCGGTGATGGCACGCTCCTCAGTTCGGAAATAGCCGTCGGGCAGAGTGATGTCGAAGATTGGTGGAACAAAATAGTCCTGATTGCCGCGTCCGCCGATGTTGCCCGAGAAAGCAGCCAGAAAGCCAAGCTGTCCGCTGAGGTTTTCAGCCACCAGCACACCGAACATCTTGCCCTGCTCCAGCTCACTGGTCCAGTCGGTGCGGGTTGCAAGATATTGCCGCACAAGGTCAGCAGCTAGAACTGCCAATGGATGAGGCGTATAGCAGAACGGACAAGTGAAAAGTTTTGGCAGGACCGTGCCGTTGGGTATTTCGGGAAACGGATGAAACAATGGCAGGAAGTTTGTTAAATGATACAATTATAATAAACTGCCAATAAGCATGTTGGCATTTATTATTTCAAGCAAAGATTGAGGCTGATGGCCGTCTTTGGCAGCCAACTCACAGAGTTATAACAGCTCGCGGCTGCTGAACTGCTGCGGGTCCTTGCGAATGGCGTTGGCCAAGGCGCGGAACTCGTCCTGTTCAAATTCCTCTTTGGTGAGTTCGTAATAGTGCGACGAGCCGTCGCTGAAAACCACTTCCATCACAACCGCGCCGCTTTTCTTGTAAACGGCATAGTTGTTCATGAAAAAGTCGATTTGATTTTTACTTCTAACAATCTGAAGTTTAGGATTTTGCGAATTGATTTGCTTTTCCTCGCTTTCGTTTTGCAACTCTTTGTTTTCCATTTCTTTAAAATTGTTTCATCTGTTTCAGGCTCCCGTTCTTTCAGCAGAAGCCTTTCCCAAAGGCCGCGCAAGATAGCCAACGTTGCCAAAAATGCAAAACTGATTTAGACAAATGGCTACGAAACGTGGATATATGGTATTAATGCTATCGCTTCGCGAGATATTATTTATTACAGAAGTTTTGGGGTTATCGCTTCGCGAGAAATTTTTATAAAATTGAGTTTAAAAATTGAATATAAATTCATAATCAATTGATTTTGAATAATTTTATTTCAAATTTTCTTGCAATTTCCGCCCGTTAGGGCGTGCAATTTGATTTAGGATTCATTTGGGTTCGTTTGGTTAGGGATAATAACCAACAAAAAACCCTCCGCTGGTGCGGAGGGTCCCGTTTATAGTCACAAATGCGGCGGTGTCAAACCACCATAATGTCAGCTTCTTTCTTCTTAATCAGCTCGTCAATCTTATTGATGTAGCTGTCAGTGAGTTTTTGCATCGAATCCTCGGCGTCCTTTGCCAAATCTTCGGCCAGACCGTCCTTCTTCATCTTCTTGAAAGCCTCGTTCGAGTCTTTGCGGACATTGCGGATGATGATTTTTGCGTTCTCACCCTCCTGCTTGGCCTGCTTAACAAGGTCGCGGCGGCGCTCCTCAGTGAGAGGCGGCACGCTGATGATTATTGCCTCGCCGTTGTTGGTGGGGTTGAAGCCGAGGTTCGAGACCATGATGGCCTTCGAAATCACGTCGAACATTTTCTTCTCCCACGGTTGGATTTTGATGGTGCGGGCGTCGGGAACGGTGACGTTCGAAACCTGCGACAGGCTCATCTGCGAGCCGTAGTAGTCAACCATCACATTGTCAAGTACCCTTACATCGGCCTTTCCAGCACGAATATGGGCGATTGAATCTTCAAGAAAATCGACAGCCTTGGTCATCTGCTCCTTGGCCTTGTCGATTTGTTTTTTAACGTCTTCCTGTGTCATAGCCGTATGTATTAAATAGTTACTAATGTTCCGATGTTTTCGCCCTTCACCACTTTAATCAGGTTGCCAGGCTTGTCCATGTTGAAGACAACGATTGGCAGATTGTTCTCTTTGCACATTGTGGTGGCGGTGAGGTCCATCACTTTCAGGCCGCGGTTGTAGATTTCGTCGTAGGTGATGGTGTCGAACTTGGTTGCTGTGGGGTCTTTTTCGGGGTCGGCGGTGTAGATGCCGTCGACGCGGGTGCCCTTGAGCATAACGTCGGCCTCAATCTCAATTCCGCGGAGCGATGAGCCGGTGTCGGTGGTGAAGTAGGGGTTGCCCGTGCCTGCCGAGAAGATGGCCACCTCGCCGTTGTTCAGTGCCTCGATGGCTTTCGGCTTCGAATAGAGCTCGCCGATAGGCTCCATGCGGATGGCTGTCAGCACACGCGCCTTCTGGCCGATGCTTTCCAATGCCGAGCAGAGCGCCATGGCGTTAATCACTGTGGCCAGCATTCCCATCTGGTCGCCCTTGTAGCGGTCGAAGCCTTTCGATGCGCCGCTCAGGCCGCGGAAGATGTTGCCGCCGCCAATCACAATGCCAATCTGCACGCCCAGGTCGGCAATCTCCTTAATCTGCTTGGCGTACTCGCCCAAACGTTGCGGGTCGATGCCGTAGCCTTGTGCGCCCATCAGCGATTCGCCGCTGAGTTTCAGCAATATGCGTTTGTATTTTGCCATAATTCGTTTTTGATTTTTTGATGATTCAAATTTGGCATAAAGTTAGCGGATTTGTGGAAAATGACAATGGAAAATTGAAAATTGAAAATGTTAATTGGTGAATCGATGAATCGATGAATTGGTGAATCGGTGAATTGTTTAGAAGTTTAGAAGGTTTAGTGCTTCGCGGTTGATAAAAAGTTTAGACGCTTCGCTGTTTAGAAGTTTAGACGCTTCGCTGTTTAGTTTAAAATATCTCATCTTCTTATCCATTTTGCCCTTCCATTGTTAATTGTTCATTCTAAATTCTAATTCCTAACTCCTAACTCCTAACACCCAACACCCATCACCCAACACCCATCACCCAACACCCATCACCCAACACCTAATGCCTAACCCCCAACACCAAGCAATTTAGTGCCTAATGCCTAATGCCTAAATTCCAACACCCAACACCCAATACCCAACACCAAGCAATTTAATGCCTAACACCTAGTGCCTAATGCCTAATGCCTAGTGCCTAAATCCCAACACCCAACACCAACATCCATTGCCCCAATTGTGCTATTGGTCAAAAAAAAGGGGGAGGTGTGAGGCTGTTAATAAAATTGTATTACTTTTGTTGATTGTGAATTTTATAAACCAGAATGTTAGTTTTGCCGGTGGAATTATAACTCACTATGTCGAAATATCTTGACCCCAAAGCCGATTTGACCTTCAAGAAGGTGTTCGGGCAGCACAAGAACCTTGTGCAGAGCCTTTTGAACGCCCTTTTGCCGTTGCCTGACGGCATGGAAATCAAGAGTGTGGAGTATCTCACCCCGGAGAACATCCCTGACAATCCCGCAAAAAAATATTCGATTGTTGATGTGCGCTGCACCGACAACTACGGGCGGCACTTCATTGTTGAGATGCAGTCGTTCTGGACGCAGGAGTTTTTCTCGCGGACAGTTTTCAATGCTGCCGCAGCCTACTCGGGCCAGTTGGGCAGGGGCATCTCTTTTGCCGAGCTGAAAGATGTTTACGCCCTGAGTCTGGTGAACGAGGAGTCGTTCTGCTTCTCCGACGACGGCGACTGCATTCAGGAGTATTACCTCATGAATAAGCGGCATACGGAGGATATACGCACAAACATATCGCTGATTTTTGTTGAGTTGCCCAAATTCAACCCCACAAACAAAGGCGACAAGGCGATGAAGAAACTCTGGCTGAAATTCCTGACAGAGATTAACGAAAACACCATCGACGCAGCACCCGAGCTGTTGGAAAACAAGGAGATAAGCCAGGCTCTGGAGATTGTCCGCTCATCGGCATACACTCCGGGCGAGCTGGCAGCATATCAGAAATACCTGCTCGACACCAGCATCGAGAAATCGGCATTTGAAGGCGAGCGGCGAAGAGGACGTGAGGAAGGACGCGCCGAAGGACGTGAGGAGGAGAAACTTGAGATTGCACGTAATTTGAAGAAAGCGGGCATCGACATAAAAATCATTGTGCAAAGCACTGGGCTGACAACCGATGAAATAGCAAAACTGTAAAAAGGAAAGAAGTGAAAGTAATTATATAAATAACAATGAATATTAAACTTAAACTTAAATACTTATGAAAAGAAAATTGTTATTAATTGCAAGTTTGCTGATGCTTGGTACAGGAGTTGCCAATGCGCAGAAGGCGTCGGATTTTAGTTACTCGTTAAGATACACCGACCCAGTTTCGTTAACCCTTACGTACTGCAACAGCGAAAACACAAAAATCACCATTCCCGCAACGGCCTACGTTGACGGCGCGGATTACAAAGTGACCGCCATCAGTAGCGGTGCCCTCAACGGTTGCTCCAAAATGGAGAAGTTGGTTATTGGCGAGAACATCAACTACATCGAAAGCAATGCTTTCCAGAATTGCGCCAATCTGAAAACAGTTGATTTGAGCAATGCCAAAAGCTTTACCTACATTAGCGATTACGCTTTTGCCAACAGCAAAATCAGTAGAATTGAAATTCCAAGCTGGATTACCTCAATCGGCAACTACGCGTTCCAAAACTGCGACGGCCTGACCAATATAGCTATTCCAGCATCAGTTACTTGGATTGGTAACTATGCTTTCAGGTATTGCGATAATCTAGTAACAGTGGATTTAAGCCAGGCAAGAGGACTTAGAACAATCAACAATTATGCTTTCGATGAGTGCTATGGGCTGAAAAACATTGAAATTCCAAATTGGATAACTTCAATCGGCAGCAATGCGTTCTACGACTGCGACGCCCTGACCTCGATAACCATTCCCGAATCGGTAACCTCAATCGGCAGTTCTGCGTTCGAAGATTGCAACAATCTTGAAACCGTTGATTTGAGCAACGCCAGAAGCCTTACCTCAATCGGCCAATATGTTTTCTACAACTGCGACAAAATCACAGAGATAACCATTCCTTCGAGTGTTACTTCAATCGGCAATTATGCGTTCTACGATTGCGATGGTTTGAAAGAAATAACAATTCCAGAGAATGTTACTTCAATCGGCAATGATGCATTCTCTAGTTGCGATAATCTGGCAAAAGTAGATTTGAGCAACGCCAGAAGCCTGACCTCAATCGGCATTTATGCGTTCTACGGTTGCGATGCCCTGACCAAGATAGCCATTCCCGAAAATGTTACCACAATCGGCAGTTATGCGTTCCAAAGCTGCTCCAACCTTGCAACCGTTGATATGAGCAGTGCCAAAAGCCTGACCTCAATCGGCAGTGGTGCGTTCTACGATTGCGATGGTTTGAAAGAAATAACCATTCCAGAGAATGTTACTTCAATCGTCAATCATGTGTTCTATAGCTGCGACAATCTGGCAAAAGTAGATTTGAGCAACGCCAGAAGCCTTACCACAATCGACAGCTATGCTTTCTACAACTGCGACAAAATCACAGAGATAACCATTCCTTCGAGTGTTACTTCAATCGGCGGTGGTGCGTTCTACGATTGTGATGGTTTGAAAGAAATAACCATTCCAGAGAAGGTTACCTCAATCGGCCAATATGCGTTCTATTCTTGCGACAACCTCGCAAAAGCAGATTTGAGCAATGCAAAGAAGCTTACTTCAATTGGTCAATATGCCTTTTCCAACAATAAAAATTTGAAAACAGCTGATTTAAGCAACGCCGAAAGCCTTACCACAATAAGTGACTATGCTTTCAGCAGTTGCGCCAATCTTGAAAAGGCTGATTTGAGCGGCGCAAAAAACCTGTCGTATGCAAGTACTAAGGCGTTTTTCAACAGCCCCAAACTGAAATCGTTTGGTTCTTCTGGCGGCAAAGCTCTTTACAGCGACGACGGAAAAACTCTGCTATGCTATCTGGCAATTAACCCGGACACCGCGTTCACCGTTCCATCATCTGTTACCACCATTGCCAATTATGCGTTCTGCGATTGCGACAAACTGAAACAGGTGACCATACCTTCGAGTGTTACCTCAATCGGCAGTTATGCGTTCTATGGTTGCGACAATCTTGCAAAAATAGATTTCCGCAAAGCCACAGGCCTCACTTATTTTGATAGCTATGCGTTTAATAGTTGCCCGAAATTGACCACCATTGATTTGAGCGCCACAAGCCTCACCACCATTGGTGAGTATGCGTTTTATGACAATAACTATCTGACCGAGATAACCCTTCCCGAATCGGTTACATCAATTGGTTACCAGGCATTCTGCGATTGCGACAATCTGAAAAAGGTAAACCTGAAAAACGCGAAGAACCTTACCACCATTGGCGAACAAGCATTCTACAGTTGTGATAATTTGACCGAGATTGATTTGGAGAACGCCACAAGCCTTCAGACAATCGGCCAGTATGCGTTCCAATATTGCAACGCGCTGAAAGAGGCTGCCTTCCCCGAGTCGCTTACTTCGATTGGTTACATGGCGTTCTCGTATTGCACAAATCTTGAAAAAGCAGACTTCAGCAAGGCCAAAAACCTTACAACAATCGGTAGTTATGCGTTTGAATACTGCAATAAACTGGCAAGCGCTGATTTGAGCAAGAACACAGGCCTTGCAAGCCTGAATAGCGGTGTGTTCTGCTATTGCAATGAACTGACCGATGTGGCTGTTCCCGAAACATTCGCACACGTGGCGAGCGATGCGTTTGAAGGCAGCATCAATGTGAAGTTCACCGAGCAGGACGGTGCCTTGTATTTGGGCAACCAGCGCAACCCGTATATTGTTCTGTACAAAGCAACTTCGACCAATATTGCCGAGTGCACCATCAGCAACAAAACGAAAATGATTGCGGAATATGCCTTTTCAGACTGCTCGAATCTCACTTCAATCAAAATATCGTCGTCGGTTACTGCTATTGACAATTATGCATTCTACCGATGCTACGGCATGGAGACCATTAACGTGCCCGAGGGTGTTGCCTCAATCGGCGAAAGCGCCTTCTACGGCATCAGAAACCTTAACTACGCAGGCCCGGCGGGCGGCGAAACCTCGACCTGGGGCGCGCGATTGCGCAACGGCAAGATGACTGGCTACACCGAGGGCGATTTTGTGTTCAGCAACGAGGCTAAAACCACTCTGATAGGTTATACTGGCAGCGACGCCAGCATCACGCTGCCCGAATCGACAGTGACAGTGAATAGTTCCGCATTCAGAGGCTGCAAAAGCCTGAAATCGGTAACCATTCCCGACGGTGTCACAACCATCAACAGCCAAGCGTTTGCTTACTGCCCCAATCTGAAGACAATCAAAATTGGCAGTGGTGTAACCTCAATAAGCAGCGATGCTTTCAGCAACTGCCCCATTGAAACGCTCACCTTCAATACCAACGCTGTAGGCACAAAGTTCTCAGGAAGCAGCACGCTCAAAACAGTGAATGTGGGCGACAAGGTTACCACAATCGGCAGTAATGCGTTCCAAAACTGCGGCAACCTTGCAACCGTTGATTTGAGCAAGGCCAAAAGCCTGACCACAATCGGTAGTAATGCGTTCTACAACTGCGATGCTTTGAACTCGATAACCATTCCAGAGAATGTTACTTCAATCGGCAATTATGCGTTCTATAGCTGCGACAAAATCACAGAGATAACCATTCCTTCGAGTGTTACTTCAATCGGCAATTATGCGTTCCAGTACTGCAGCGCCCTGACCACGATAACCATTCCCGAGTCGGTAACTTCAATCGGTAGTTATGCGTTCCAGTACTGCAGCGCCCTGACCACGATAACCATTCCCGAGTCGGTAACTTCAATGGGCTATTATGCGTTCAACAATTGCAGCAGCCTCCGCCCCATATTCTGCGAGGGCTACAGCCAGCCCGCGGGATGGAACAGCAGCTGGAATCCGAACAACTATATAGTGGTTTGGCTTTACAGGGGCATTAAAGTGAACATTGCGGCCAACAATAGCGTATGGGGCTCTGTTGAAGGTTCCGGCACCTACTCTTATGGCGACGAGGTTCACATCAGTGCCACTCCCGCCGAGGGAATAGACTTTTTGGGTTGGAGCAATGGCGAAACATCTGCCGACTTTACTATTATAGCAGAAACTGATATCAACCTCACAGCCAATTTTTGTCCTAATCAGGTTATGGTGGGTGAGAATACGGTGTACTCGGAGGGACGCCAGTATTACAATTTGGAGTTCACTCCTGAACTGTCGGGCAGATATAAGTTCTATTCTCATACAAACTACGACACCTATGGTTATCTTTACGATGAAAGCAAAAGCATCCAATTGACATATGACGATGACGCAGGAGAGGGGACTAACTTCCTCTTCTCATATAATTTGGTTGGCGGGAAGAAGTATTATTTAGGAGTGGGATTTTATGGTACTAGTAGTAAAGGAATTATAGATTTTACAATACAGAGACCTGAGTTTGTTGTTACGGCTCAAGCCGAGAATGGAACGGTATCGGGCATAGGCGCATACGATTATGGCAATTTGGCAGATCTCAATGCTGTTCCTGACGAGCACTATCACTTTGCAGGCTGGAGCGACGGCTATCCGTACTCTTCCCGCGGGGAGTATGTAACTGGCGACATCAGTTTAGAGGCGCTGTTCGAAATCAACAGCTACGATATTACATCGGATGCCTCCTATGGCACTGTTGAGGGCACAGGCTCCTACACCTATGGCACAGAGGCCACTCTCACCGTCGTACCCTTCGAGGGCTATGAGTTCAGCAGTTGGAGCGACGGCAACACCGACAATCCGCGCACCGTCACTGTTGAAGACGACCAATACTACTATGCTCTGGTTTCGGCCAAAGAATACACTGTCAACGCAACAGCCCAAAACGGAACTGTTGATGGAACGGGTGCATTTTATTATGGCGATGTTGCCAGTCTGCACGCAGTACCCGATGAGGGTTATCACTTTGTGAAGTGGAGCGATGGAGAAACATCCTCATGGTATCACATCGACGTTTATAACAATGTCAAATTAACCGCCGAGTTCGCAATCAACGAATATGATATCACGGGTTCGGCTACATCGGGCTACGGCACCGTTGAGGGCACAGGCACCTATGCTCACGGCAGCACAGTTAAACTCACCGCCAAACCTAATAAGGGCTACGAGTTTGTAGAATGGCAGAACGACGGCAGCACTGTTAACCCTCGTGAGTTCACAGCAGTGAATGGTGGTAATTACGTTGCTGTTATGACTACTAAAACTTACACAATTAATACCGTTGGCAACAACGTATCGGTTAACATTTGGGGAGACACTTATTATGGAAATACAATTGAACTCACCGCTTCGCCAAACTACAACTATAATTTTGTTGAATGGCGCAACAGCAAGGGTGAGGTATTAAGCACCGCGAACCCATTCGACTATACTGTCACCGGCGACGAAACAATTAGAGCGGTTGTTGAAGGCGTAGATTGCACTATCGATGCAACAATGGAGCACGGCACTGTTGTGGGCACGGGCACTTATAAATATGGCACCACAGCAACATTGAAGGCTGTTCCTGAGCCAGGATATAAGTTTGTTTATTGGGAAAACACTTCGACATCGGCCACACGTTCCTTCAAAGTTGAGACCACTGTAGCAAATTACACTGCTTACACCATGCCGATAGAATACAGCGTTGTTGTTTCGTCGAGCGATAATACAAAGGGAACAGTTAGCAGCGATGCCGGCTCGAAAATCTACTATGGCAATGTGGTTAACGTTGAGGCAACTCCATCTGGCAGCAACAAGTTTGTCCGCTGGAGCGATGGCAACACATCAGCTTCGCGCAGCATCACCGTTCAGCGCGACTGGAATCTGACAGCAGTGTTCAGCGAAGAGACACTCTACACCGTTACCGCAACAGCAGGCCCGAACGGCGCAGTAACAGGCAGTGCCCGTTATGCTGCAGGTGAGAAGGCAACACTCACTGCCATTGCCAATGTGGGCTATCACTTTGTGAAATGGAGCGACGGCAGCACCGATGCCACTCATGTTATTACCGTGAACGGCGACAAATCGCTGAGCGCAGAGTTCGCTGTTGACACTTATACAGTCACCGTGGCAGCTGGAGCAAACGGCACAGTGACAGGCGGCGGCTCGTTTGAGTTTGGCGCACCTGCCACCATCACCGCAACTGCAAGCACAGGTTACCACTTTGCAGGCTGGAGCGATGGCAACACCGAGGCAAATCGCACATTCAATGTAAGCGGCAATCTTAATGTTACCGCAGCATTTGAAATCAACACTTATACTGTGAAGGCATCGGCCAAGAACGGCTCGGTTGAAGGCGCAGGAACCTACAACCACGGCGCTGAGGCAACACTCACCGCAACAGCAAGCACGGGCTACCACTTTGCACAATGGAGCGACGGCAACAGCGTCAACCCGCGTAAGGTGACCGTAACCAGCGATGTTGACCTCAAGGCTGAATTCGATGTCAATAGCTACGAGATTACAGTTGCAGCCGCCAACGGCACAGTGACAGGCGCAGGCACATATAACTATGGTTCATTTGCAACACTGAGCGCAACAGCAGCCGATGGCTATCACTTCACCAAGTGGGCCGACGGCGTGTTGAGCAGCTCGCGCAGCGTGATTGTCACTGAGGACAAGAAGTTCACTGCTGAGTTCGAGGTTGACGCTTACAATGTCAGCGCATACGCTCAGAACGGCTCGGTTGAGGGCGCAGGCTACTACAACCATGGTGCAAGCGCAACTCTTACCGCCAAAGCCGATGAGGGTTACCACTTCATCCAATGGAGTGACGGTGTGAAAGACAAAACTCGTACAGAAACAGTGCTTTCAAGCATGTCATTTGAAGCAGAGTTTGAAGTAAATACCTTCAACATCACAGCCGCTGAGGCAGCTAACGGAGTTGTTTCGGGTGCTGGCACATACAACTATGGTTCTGTGGCAACACTCACAGCCGTTGCCAATGAAGGCTACCACTTCACACAATGGAGCGACGGCCTTACAAGCGCAACACGCCGCTTGTCAGTGGTTGAGGATGCTGAGTTCAGCGCTTCGTTCGAAATCAATACTTATGAGGTTAAGCTGTCGGCTGAGAACGGTACAGTTTCTGGCGCAGGCACCTTCGAGCACGGCGAGGAGGCAACAATCAGCGCTAAGGCTGCTGAGCACTATCACTTCGTTAAATGGAGCGACGGCAACACTCAGAACCCGCGCACAATCACCGTCACTAAGAACCGCAAGCTCACAGCTCTGTTCGAGGCTGACCTTTATACCATCACAGTGGCTGCCGAGAACGGTACAGTTTACGGTGCTTCAAGCTCGTTCGAATTTGGTGCTGTGGCAACACTCACCGCATCGGCCGACTTTGGCTATCACTTCGAAAAATGGAGCGACGGCAACACCGATAACCCGCGTTCAGTGACTATCGACGCAGCTCTGCTGAGCAACATCGACAAGCCGTTCACAGCAATCTTTGAGAAGAATCCGTCGTACGTCGGAATTGAGGATGCTGAGGCTGCAGCTGATGAGGTTAACATCTACGCTCACGGCAATACAATCGTTGTAGAGAACGCCGAGAACGACATCCTGGTATTCGATGCCATGGGCCGCATGATTGCCCGCGAGGCTGTCAACGGCGACCGCACCGAGATTCAGGTTGAGGGCACTGGCGTTTATGTTGTCAAGACAGGCAGCACGAGCAAGCGCGTGATGATTAAGTAAAAGGAATGCGTTTCAAAGCGTATAATTAGAGTTGTTCGGGGGCTGTCAGCAATGGCAGCCCCTATTGTTTTTAGCTGCGCAGGTCTATAGTTTTCTATCTGATATTGTTTTGCTATGGCACAAAAAAAACACCTCCTATTGGGGGTTGGAGGTGCTGCTGGAAATATCTTTTTCTATGGGATTACCTGATGGCACAAATGTAAGGAGCCTGAATCCCATTTTGCCTGCACAATTAAAATTCGGCGGGGGTAAATTCAAATTCGGTAATGAGTCTTTCAAATTTGGCGGAAACGAAGCTTATTTCCGCAGCAAATCGAGCATCATCCGGTTCTTTTCGGCCATCGGCAGCTTGTAGTTGTGGTCGTAGATGGCGTTCTCCCACTCACCATACATGGGGTTGGGCAGGATGATGAACTTGCGTCCGAAATCGTCACGCAGCGAGTCGGCCAGATGCAGAGCCAGACGACTGTCGCGGCGGTCGAAGAGCGATGTGTAGTCGCCCAGGTTGTCGCCGATGAAGAGTAATATCTCGTGGCTTTCCGATACCAGGCTGCGGCGCTCGTCTTTGCACGATGTTTTCTTGCTGAGGTCGTAGAGCAGCAGGTGAGCTGAATCAACGGCCATTCCTGCAGAGGCAAGGTTACGCAGTGTGCGGTCGCGCTCCTCAAGAATGCGGTTCGAGATGAAGAAAACCTCCACGCCAAGCTCCCGTGCGTAGGCAATGAACTCCGCTGCTCCGGGCAGTGCCAGTGCCTCCTCGCGTGCCGACCAAGCCATCCACGCGCTGTCAGAGTAGTTCTGGCGGTCGCCCATCAGTTTGGCCTCAAAGGGGCTGTTGTCGAGCACCGTTTCGTCGATGTCAAGCACCACGGCTGTAGGTTTCGTGCCCTTGTAGTTCTGAAGATTCTCTTTCAGCGCCATTTTGGCAAGCGTGTACGACTGGTAATAGCAGGCGCGCATCTCGGCCGACTGCTGGAACCAGCCTGTGGCCAGCAGCAGGTGAGTCATCGGCTCGCCGTCCGTCTGGCTGTTGGTTTTTGGTGTGCACGATGTAGCGACAATGCCAGCCGCCACTAGTCCCATAATGACTGATAAGCCTTTCATTTTCAGATAGTTTATGGATTCAACTTGTAGTTAAGGTCGAAGAACTTGTTGTAGCGGTCAACGTTGGCGTCCTGCAGCAGTTTCTCGTAGTTCGATTTTGAGATGATGTACTGCTTGTAGCTGTCGCTCACCACACCGTCGAACACCTCGCCGGCAACAATCACTGACTCAATGTAGTTCTGCGCCATGCGTGCGTTCTTGAACTTCTCAACCATCACAATGCCGTAATCTTCTGTCAGTCGGGTGGCAGACACATCAAAGTTCATGAAGTCGAAATACTCATCGTTGAAGTCGATGAGGCCGAAACGCACGCGGCTCTCCTCCAGCTTGTGCTTGTCCACAATGGCAATATAGTAGTGCAGCTCGTTGGCATCATAGTTGAAGAGCGACACATCAAGCGAGTCGTAGGCGGCCTTGGCAGCCAGCTCCTCCTCAGCCAGAAGCTCTTCCTCTGTTTTCTCCTCCACCTCGTGCGGCTTGCGGTTCAGGGCGGCAATCACGTCGCGTGCGTAGCCTGCCTCCTCACTCTTCGGATACTTGCTGATGAACGCTTTCAAGTTGGCCTCAAACGTTAAACTATCAGTTGATTTGCCCTGGCATAACGTGTTGATTAAGGCAAATTTAGGCATCAGCTTGCTGTCGGGGTAGAGCGAGTCGACATAATGGAATGTTGAATATACATTGTCGCACTCATCGTTAAGGAAGTAGCGATAAGTAACCTGATACATGAAATTCAGCTCATTCTCAGCTTTTTCCAGCTCTTTGTAGTAGTCGGGGTCGTTGAGGATTTTGGCGTAGTCGGTATCAGGATACTCGCTGATAATCCGCTTCTTGTAGATGTCGGCGTTGGCGTAGTCCTTCTGCAAAAGGTAGGTTTTGTAGAGATTGAACATTGCCGAAACCTCGTTTTCCGACTTCGGGTACTTCTTCAAATAGTCGTTGAAAGCGTCAATGGCAAGCGGATAGTCGGCAAATTTGTCTTTATAGACCACGCCCAGATTGAAGTAGGCCATCTCCATTTTCTGCTCCGAAACGGCAAAAGCCGAGTCGGTGAGTGGAATATCGACCAAATAGTACTCGCGGCTCTTGTTGTCCAGGCCTTTTTTTGCGTCCTCAGCCTCCTCAGCCTCAGCTGTGCTTCCCACCTCGTCCCACTCGGTGACGGTTTTGTTGCTGCGTCGCCAGTTGTCTTCCAGCTTGCGGCTGCCCCATTTCTTGCGGAACTCCTCCTGCCCAAGGCTCAGCGACGATTGGTTGTAAAAATACCATTTGCTGCCCGTCTGCGTGTTCTGGCGGCTCATCTGCTGCGCCTGTGCCAGTTCGCTTTTGGCTGCGTTCTCGCGGTTCTTTTCGGCCTGCTCCTGGTTCTTCACCTCTTGTATCATTCTGTCGATGACCTTGTTGCGCTCATCCTCGCTCATTTTTGCCAGTTTCTGAAGGCTGTCCTGCGTCTGAATGGTCTCAATGCAGTTCACCAGGTCGGTCAGGTTTTCCGATTTGCGGCGAATATTCTGATAATCAGGGTATTCGTGCGGCAAGTTGACCATTGCGCTGTCGTAGTAGAGCTGTGCGTTGCGGTAGTCGGGCTTGTCAAAATAGATGTCGGCCACGGCCAGATAAGAGATGCTCTTCTGATTGTCGTTGGTGGTGCTTGCGGCAATCGACTGCTTGAAGTACCAGAGAGCGTCGTCGTCGCGCATCTCGTTGTAGGCGATGTTGCCCAGCGCGTAGTAAATCTGGTCGAGATAGTCGGTGTTCTTGTCGTCCTTTAGCATTTTGGTGAGCTCGCGCTGCAGTGCCGCGCTTCCTCCCGACTCGCTGCTGTAGAGGCTCGCCTTGTTGATGCGTGCGTTGAAAACATATTGGTAATCAGGGTTTTTGTCGATAACCTTCTGATACCATTCGCTTGCCTTGCGGTTGTCCTCGTTGAACTGGTAGAGCTGCGCCAGAATATACATCAGGCGGATTTTCTCCCGCTTGTCGCGACGGATTTTCTTCACTGCCGTCTCCACAAATGGAATGGCGTCGGCATAGCGTCCCTGCCGCAGCAGAATGTCGGCCTGAGTCTGAGCCAGCGGCGCCCCCATCTTCCGCGACACCTTGCTCATGTCGCCCGTCACGGTGCTGATGAAATCGTCGGCCTGCGAGTATTTCTCCATTTCGGTGTAGCAGCGTGCCAGCCAGATGTAGGCTTCGGTTTTGGTGTCCTGCTCGTCGTACTGGTGGACAATGTGGGTGAACTGCTCAATGGCCGCAAAATAGTCCTGCTTGATGGTTTTTGCCTTTCCTTCAAGTATTTCGGCGTTGTCAATCCACTTCACGTATTCGTTTTTGTTCTGAAAAGCCTTGTCCTTGTCCGACAGCTTCTTGCCTTTTTTGGTTTTCGGCTTGGCCGAGATGGAGTGCTTGCGCATGCACTTCTCGCTCTTCTCAATCACGCGGTTCATGTCGGCGTACGAGGTAAGCGCGGCCTCCTTGTCGCTATAGACAAACACTGGCAGAATGAGCGCGAAATTCTCGTCGTGAGCCGAGTAGATGTTCTGCATGCCCGACTTAAACGCCTCGTTTCCATTGAAATAGACATTGTATTTGGCCGTCAGGTTGTGATAGCCGCGGTGAATGGGCGTGTTTTTGGCCGGCGAACAGCAAACCAGCAGCACTGATGCCAATGCCAAATAAAAAAACGATACTGGTCTGACTGTTTTCAACACTTTTGCAAATTAAGCACGCAAAAATAGTTTTTTCTGAATAAGAGCCTCAAAATGCCGCTAAAAGAACGGAAACCGGCGGCTGTTTAGTGTGCAGATTTATTGGAGAATTCACATTGGGTCGACATTGGCCACCACCTGCACGTTCTTGAACTGCGGATAAGCAAGGAAATTGTCGATGGCCGACTGGATGTTGTTTTTGATTTGCGTGGTGTCGGTTTTGCTCAGTTTTATCAGAATATTAACCAGATAGAGGTTCTGAATCCGATTCACGGGCGGCACCGTCGGGCCTAAGGCCACAAGACCGTTTATCCTGCTGATTTCCCCAAAAAGGCGGCTTGCGCCATCGTTCACAACTTGGCGGTCGCGGTGCTTGAGGGTTATCTGCACAAGGCGGCTCACGGGCGGATAGAAGAAATTCTCGCGCTCCTCCATCTGCGTTTGGTACATGGCCTCGTAGTCGTTTGCAACCACTTGGCGGACAATCACATTCTCGGGGTTGGCAGTCTGGATGAGCACTTTTCCAACCTTGTCTTTCCGTCCAGCGCGGCCGCTCACCTGCGCCATGAGTTGGAAACTACGCTCGTAGGCGCGGAAATCGGGGAAGCCGAGCATGTTGTCGGCGTTGAGGATGCCCACAATGCTGACATTGTCGAAATCGAGCCCTTTCGAAACCATCTGCGTGCCAATCAGAATATTGATGTGGCGCTCCTGAAAATCGCGGATGATGTTCTCACTGCCGTGCTTGCTGCGTGTGGTGTCGGTGTCGAGGCGGGCGATGTTGGCTTGCGGAAAAATCTGTTTCAACTCATCCTCAATGCGCTCGGTGCCGAAACCAACCAGCCGCATGGTGCTTTGGTGGCAATGGTCGCACGAGTTGGCAACGTTGATTGTGTAGCCGCAGTAGTGGCATACTAACTTATTGATACTCTTGTGATAAGTAAGGCTCACATCGCAATGCTTGCATTTTGGAATATAGCCGCACTCGGTGCATTCGAGGAAAGGGCTGTAGCCTCGACGGTTCTGGAACAGAATCACCTGCTCGTCTTTTTCGAGCGCCTCGTTGACTGAACTGAGGAGCGTCTGGCTGAAGCACTGCGTCATCAGCTTTTTCTTGCGGGCTTTGAGCGTGTCAACAATCTCAATCTCAGGCAGAATGGCGGTGCCGTGGCGATGCATCAGTTTCACAAGTCCGTAGCGGCCAAGGCTGGCGTTGTAGTAGCTTTCGAGCGACGGCGTGGCCGAGCCGAGCAGGATTTTGGCTTTATGCTGCATGCCGAGCACAACCGCCAGGTCGCGGGCGTTGTAGCGCGGCGACGGGTCGAACTGCTTGTAACTGTTCTCGTGCTCTTCATCAACAATAATCAGTCCCAAATTGCTGAATGGCAAAAAGATAGACGAGCGCACACCAAGCACAATCTGATAGGGATTGTCGTCGGCGAGCATCTTTTTCCATAGGTCGGCGCGCTCAGATGACGAGTATTTCGAGTGATAGACGCCCACCTTGTTGCCGAAAAAGCGCTTGAGCCGCTCCACAATCTGCGTTGTGAGGGCAATCTCAGGCAGCAGGTATAGCACGCTCTGCCCTGCCTCAAGAGCCTTGCTTATGAGGTTGATGTAGATTTCGGTTTTTCCGCTGCCAGTCACACCGTGCAGAAGTACCGTCTGCTTGGTCTCAAACTCGCGGTTGATGGCGTCGAGAGCCTCCTGCTGATAGGGGTTGAGGCTGTTAGGGGTGGCTGTTTCGCTTTCGGGTTGCTGCGGCAGATTGTCCTCGTCGTCCATCTCCAGAAAGCCCTTTTCAACCAGCGAGCGCACAACAGTAGGCGTTGCGGGCACACGTTCGAGCAGAACTTTCATCAGTACCGTCTTGCCCGAGAAGGCCTCGTCGCCCAAAAAATCAGCAATCCAGCGGAGAGTGTTGCGCTGTTTCTCCGAGCGCGCCAGCAGAGCAAGCGTGCGGTTAAGTGTCTCAGCGTCAGCAATGCGGCTCGAAAAACGGACAACTTTTTGCCGCCTTAGGCGCGGCTGTTCGCGCATCTCTTCAGTGATGATGGCGAACTGCTTCTCCACCAGATTCTTAACAACGGTTAGAATCTGCTTCACGCCAGTGATTTTCTCCAACTCCTCGATGCTGGCCGATTCAGCCTTGAGCAACGCCGAATAGACAGCGCACTCGTCGGGAGGGAGAGTGGCGGCATCGGCCTCGCTCTCGTGCAGTGGCAGCACGCGCGACTCGCTGTCGGGCCGCAGACTCACGGGCACGGCAGCCTTATAGACATCGCCAATCGGGCACATGTAGTAGTTCGATGTCCACGTCCACAGTTCGAGCTGCTTTGGGGTGACAATCGGTTTTGGGTTGGCGATGGAGAGTATCGATTTGATTCTGAAGCCTTCGGGCGGCGTTTCGGTCAGGCTGAAGATAATGCCAGTGTAGAGCCGTCGCGCACCAAACTGCACCACGACGCTCTGGCCCACCTGCACCTGGCTCACCATGGAGATGGGAACCTCGTAGGTGAATGTTCCCTTGACAGGTGCTGGGATTATAATCTCAGCAAATATTGCGCGTCCGCCCATTGTGTGTTTTTGTTTGCGGCAATTTTATAATTAGTTGGCCGCTTGCACAAGAAAATAATGCCGCTGTTGATTTTTTTATCGCGCCAAGCGGCAAAACAAACATCGGCACTGAAAATCAGCATCAATAGCCATTTTCAAAACATACATTGCAGAAATTCAGAAAAATACTATCGATTATCTAAACAAATACTTTCAATAGAGCACGGCGCAACGCCATTTTATGAACAACCCTAATTTAATAACTACGGCAAAGGCAAGTGCCAAATACACAATTCTTTTTCTTTTTTTACCTTCGTTTTATAAAACGCAATCTTTTCAGTATGGTCAGAAAATTGTTTTTTGCCGCTTCGTTGTGTCTGGCGGTATTTGTATCAGAGGCACAGGACAAATTGTTTAAGACATTGTTTCAGGCGGCTCAGGAGTCGATGCTCTATGAGGATTACGACGATGCCTTGAAAAAATACAAGCAGATAGAGCAGCACAACTGGATAAACGCCAATGTGGCTTTCGGCATCGGAATGTGCTACATGAACATGGAAAACCAGATTGAGAGCGCCATTCCCTATTTGCAGAAGGCAACCGCCAACACAAGCGCCACCTACAAAGAGAGCAACTATAAGGAGGAGGCCGCACCCGAGGAGGCTTGGTTCTATCTTGGCAAAGCCTTCCGTCTGACAGGACAATACACCAAAGCCATCGACGCCTACCGCGAGTTCAAGGCACGGCTGAACGCATCAGACCTCTACTATCAGGATTTCATCAACCTTCAGATTGAGTCGTGCTCGAACGCACAGCGGATGATAAGCAACCCAATCAACATCAACATCGAGAAGGCCGCTTTCGCGCTTGACGCTGAGTGCTACTATCCTGCAGTCTCGGGCGATGAGAAGTCGGTTGTCTTCACCTCGTATCAGAAGGTGCGCGACCCCTCGACGGGCGAGTCGGACTATTTTGAACTGATTTTCTACTCAACCCGCAAGGACGACGGCTCTTGGAGCGAACCTCTCGACATCACTTACGACATCGCATCTGACGGCAACTTCTCGACGGCCTCAATGTCGTACCACGGCGATATGATGATTCTCTACCGCGACGACTTCGGCAACGGAAACCTTTACTTCTCGACATTGACAAATGGCAAATGGTCTGAAATACAGAAATTTCCGAAGAACATCAACTCGAAATACAACGAGACGCACGGCTGCCTGTCGAAAGACGGCCGCATTCTCTATTTTGTCAGCAATCGTCCGGGCGGACAGGGCGGAAAGGATATTTTCCGTTCGGTGATGGACAACAAGGGCAACTGGGGCACACCGGTGGCTCTGTCGTATGTCATCAATACTCCGTTTGATGAGGAAGCAGTGTTCATGGCGGGCGACGACATCACGCTGTACTTTGTGTCGGAGGCACATGCCACAATGGGCGGATTCGACATTTTCAAGAGCACCGTCGACAACAACGGCAACTGGAGCGAGGCGCAGAATCTCGGCTATCCGATTAACACTCCGTTCGACGATGTTTTCTTCGCTCCTGTGGGCGACGGCAACGAGGGTTACATGGACCGCGTGCCCGACGGCGGCGGCATGAAGGAGATGTTCCGCATATCACTGCCTTTCAGCAGCAAACCATCAAACACTTATGCTGCTGCGCCCGTGGAGCCAGAGCCTGTTTACACTCCCGAGCCAGTTGCTGAGCCGACACCTGCATACCAGCCAGAACCCGAGCCAGCACCGGCACCCGTTTACACGCCAGAGCCAGCACCAACCTATCCGTCGGAATACATTCTGAAAGGAACACTCTCGCTTGAGGACAACAAGAGCCTCGACAACTCGTTCTACATCCATGTTTCCGACATCAGCGGACAGGTGGTTGGCTCGCTCAGCCCCAACACAGCAACGGGCGAATTTGTTGCCAAGCTGAAGCCGGGCAGCTACAAGATTACCGCTTACGGCGATGGCTACGAGACTGCCGACAAGTATATCTACATTTCGGAAATGGAGATGAACCCTACGGTGGTGTCGTTCCTCTCGATGAAACCAAAGGCCGTGAGCTCGGGTGAGTACTACTCCATCAAGAGCATTCTGTTCGACGACAACAGTGCCGTGCTGAACCGCGACGCGCAGATTGAGGTTGAGCGCATTGCCGTTCTCATGCAGGCCAATCCCGATTTGAAACTCGAGGTTTCGGGCAACACCGACGACCTTGGCACCGACGATTACAACCAGCGCCTTTCAGTGATGCGCGCCCGTGCCGTTGTCAACTATCTGACAAAGAAAGGCATTGCTGAGTCGCGTTTTGTGACTAAAGGCTTGGGCAAGAGCAACTTCATAGCCATCAACCAGAACCCTGACGGCAGCGACAACCCTGAGGGCCGCGCCCTGAACCGCCGTGTGGACATGATGGTCATCAACCCGACGCAGGCCAATGTGACGGTTGAGGGAATCTACGTTCCCGATGAGCTGAAGTACAAGAAGCAGCTCACCTACACCATCTGGATTACCGAATCATCGAAGCCGATTGCTCCAGCCAAGTTCAAGAGTATCAACAATGTATGGATGTTCGAGACGGGCGGCAACTATATGTACACTGTCGGTCTTTTCAAGCATCAGGCTGAGGCAGTGAACATGGTGGGTGAGATTGTGGATGCAGGATTCCCCGATGCCCGCGTCATCAACAGCTTGGAATACAACGAGTTGGTGCAGAAGAGCAGCAGTTTCTACAAACGCAAGATGGCCGACCCCGACGAAAACACCTACACTATTCAGCTTTTGGCTGTGAATCAACCAGTTGGCAAAGGTCGTTTCCGCGGACTCTTCGATGTTGAGGAGAACCGTGGCGAGGATGGTCTCTACCGCTACACTTGGGGTGAGTTCATTGGCAAGACATCGGCAAAGCAGGCGCTTGAGGATGTGCTGACCAAGGGCTTCACCGATGCGTTCATTGTGAATGTTGAAAAGTTCAAATAGCCTCTCGATGCTCGAAAACAGCAAGATAGCTCTCCGTGCGGTTGAGCCTGAGGATATTGATTTTCTTTTCAGTTGCGAGAACGACACCTCTGTGTGGCATTGCGGCGACACGCTTGTGCCTTATTCGCGGTTTGCCATAAAGCAGTACATCGCCAACGAGCAGAACGACATCTACACCAACAAGCAGTACCGCTTCATTATCTGCCTGAAACCAGACGGAAACCCTATTGGCACAATCGATTTGTTCAATTTCGACCCGTATCATCAGCGTGCGTCGGTGGGGATAATGATTCACGGCAGCGAGAACCAGCATCAGGGCTATGCCAGCCAGAGTTTGCAGCTGCTTACCGATTATTGTTTCGGGTTCCTGCATCTGCACCAGCTCCATTGCTCCGTTGCTGCAGATAATGAGCAGAGTATCAGCCTGTTTACAAAGGCGGGGTTTGTGCAGTGCGGCCGCCGTGCCGAATGGCTCAAAACAGCCGACGGATATATTGATGAGCTTGAGTTTCAGAAGATTAACGGCAATGTTTAATTTCACATATTTTGATTGAATTGTGGAAAAGGGAGTTGTAACAAAATCGACGGGCAGCTGGTATCTGGTTCGGAAAGCCGACGGAAGCCTTGTGGAGTGCCGCATTCGCGGGAAGTTCCGTACCAAGGGGCTGCGCACCACCAATCCGGTGGCTGTGGGCGATTCGGTGGAGTTCGACATTGATTCCGAAACGGGTAAGGGCTTGATTCACAGCATCGATGACCGCCGAAATTACATCATCCGCAAGTCGATAAATCTGTCGAAGGAGGCGCAGATTATGGCCGCCAACATCGACCAAGCCATTCTGGTTGTCACGCTCGTCAGTCCGCGAACATTCACGCAGTTTATTGACCGCTTTTTAGCTTCAGCGGAGGCGTACAATATCCCTTCGGTTTTGGTTTTCAATAAGATAGATATCTACAACGAGCAGCAGACCTCCGAAATGGACGAACTGATTGCCGTCTATCAAAAGATTGGTTATGAATGCGTTAAGGCATCGTCGGTGCAAAACATCGGCATCGACCGCATTGAGGAACTCACGCGCGGCAAACTCTCGCTGTTGGCTGGTCATTCTGGCGTTGGCAAATCGACCATCGCCAACCGTTTGAATCCCAATCTCGACCTGCGCACATCGGCCATTTCCGACTCGCACGACAGTGGAATGCACACCACAACTTATCCAGAAATGCACCCGTTGATGAATGGCGGCTATATTATTGATTCACCTGGAATTAAGGGTTTTGGAACCATCGAAATGAAAGACGAGATGGCGCATTATTTCCCCGAGATGTTCGCCGAGTCGGCCAATTGCCAATTCTACAACTGTACCCACACTCACGAGCCGAAATGCGCTGTGAAACAGGCCGTTGCCGAAGGTCGCATTGCGCAGAGCCGATACAATAGTTATTTAAGCCTTTTGAACGATGAAGACGAGGATAAATATCGCCAAGGTGCTGATTAGCATGGTTTTGGCAGTCGTGCTATGCGCTTGCGGAAGCCAACCATCGCCGCAAGGCCAGCAGAAGGCCGAAACATCGGCGCAGACCGAAAAAGCCAAACCGAAGACTGAAAAGCCGAAACAGGCATCGACTCAAAAGAAAAAGGCCGACAAACCCAAGAAGGTGCGTCTGACCGAAGACAATGTGGTTGAGGAACTTACCAAATACGGCCGCCAAAATCCCGAAAAGCGCGTGCGCATAATCACTTCGATGGGCACAATGGTGGTGGAGTTGTACGACAACACGCCGCTTCACCGCGCCAATTTCATCCATCTTGTCAAGGAGCACTACTACGATGGCACCGAGTTCTACCGCGTCATCAATAATTTTATGATTCAGGGCGGCGACACCGACGGTTACGAGCGCCGGGCCGTGAAGGAGAAAATAGGCAAATACACGTTGCCGCCAGAGTTCCGCGAGGATAATATCCACAAGCGCGGTGCCCTGTCGATGGTGCGTGAGTATAAGGACAACCCCGAGAAACGCTCGTCGCCGTTTGAGTTTTTCATTGTGCAGGGCACGGTTTACACTGAGGGCGAGCTGAATGGCACCGAGTTCAACTACGATGTGAAAATCAGCCCCGAACACCGCGCCGTTTACAAGTCGGTGGGCGGTTGCGCTTATCTCGACGGGCAGCACACAGTTTTTGGCGAAGTGGTTGAAGGTCTTGAGGTTATCGATAAGATTGCCGCCGTCAAAACAGGTCAAGGCGACTGGCCGCTTACACCCGTGACGATTAAGATGGAGATTGTGAAATAGATGTTTAACAGGTTGAAACGCTTTGCTGTTTACCGGGTTGAAATTAATTGTGTATTTTTACAAATAAAAACCAAGCTATTATGAAAAATCTAATGACACTTTTGATGGCTGCATTGCTTGCAGGGCAGGCGTGGGCGCAGCAGTGGAAACAGCAACCCGAACCTTTCGACTTTGAAGCAAAAAGCGGAGAAGTGATTGTTTATTACCACATTACAAGCGACAGCGAGCCTTACACTGTCGAGGTTGTGCCGCCCTCAAAACTCATAGGCGACTACTATCTGGGTTACAAGGAAGTAAAGGGCGATTTGGCAATTCCCGAAATCGTTACCAATGGAGGAAAAACTTATTCCGTCACACGAATCGGGCACTTTGCGTTCTATGGTTGCGCGGGAATGACATCAGTAACCATTCCGAATTCTGTGACAAGCATCGGCGATTGCGCTTTTTACGGTTGCAAAGGCTTGATTTCGATAGTTATTCCCAATTCCGTCACAGATTTAGGTAAAAGTGCGTTCTTTTTTTGCGAAGGTTTGACATCGGTGTTTATTCCCAATTCAATCACGAGCATCAGCGAATGTCTGTTCTTTGGTTGCAGCGGTTTGAAATCATTCAAAGTCCCAGAAACAGTTACAAACATTGAAAATTCGGCGTTTGCCCATTGCATCAGCCTAACATCGGTCAACATTCCCAACGGCGTTACAACCATAAATAACAGTGTGTTTGAAGATTGCCGCAGTCTGACAACAATCGAAATACCCAAATCGGTGAAGAGTATAGGTTCGGGGGCGTTCGGCTTTTGCGGTTTTACATCGGTAACCATTCCTGAAGGTGTTACGCGCATCGGTTATGCCGCATTCGATAATTGCCACAACTTGCAATCAATCAGCATTCCCGCAAGCGTTACACATATTGATACTTTGGCGTTTGATTTTTGTTACAGCCTGAAATCGATAGTCATACCACAGGGCATTACAACAATTTATCCGCATACGTTCTATGGCTGCGAGAGTCTGACTTCGGTTACAATCCCCAATTCTGTAACAACTATCGGCAGCGCGGCATTTCTTGGTTGCGGCAGTCTGACATCAATCACTATTCCCGAAGGCGTTACGAGCATTGGCAATGCGGCGTTTCAAAAATGTCGTAAACTGAAGGATGTCAGCATTCCCAAATCGGTTACGAGTGTGGGCAAGGATGCGTTCACAGGGTGCAAGTTTAAGTATAAATAGTAAGAAAAAAACTTTAAATAACATCAGTTAATCAATTAATTTACAAATAACTATGAATCTTCTTCTGATAAGCAATTCGACAATGGCTGGCGAGCCGTTTCTGGAATATTCGAAAGACGAGATTGCGCGCTTTTTGAGCGGACGGCAGAACATTGTCTTTATCCCGTATGCTGCCGTAACGTTCAGTTACGATGATTTTGAGGCGAAAGTGAACCGCCGTTTCCGCGATTTCGGTCTGAGTGTCAAATCGGTACATCGTTTCGATAATCAGGTTGAGGCCATCGAGACCGCCGATGCCATTGTGGTTGGTGGTGGCAACACTTGGAATCTGGTGCGCAATCTGCATCAGAACGGCTTGATTGAGCCTGTGCGCCGCAAAGTGAAGGCTGGAGTGCCTTACGTAGGGTGGAGCGCTGGCGCCAATGTGGCCTGCCCCACAATGCAGACCACCAACGATATGCCCGTGGTCGACCCGCTGGGATTCGACACTTTCGGACTGGTGCCGTTCCAAATCAATCCGCACTACACCGACAAGCAGATTGAGGGGCACGGAGGCGAGACTCGCGAGGAGCGCATTCTTGAGTATCTGGCCGCCAATCCCAAATCGACCGTTGTGGGGTTGCGTGAGGGCTGCATGCTCAATGTTGAGGGCGGGCACGTCCGCTATGTGGGCAAGAATAACCTGCGGCTCTTCATCAATGGCCGCCAGCCCATTGAAATTGAACCTGACGAGGATTTTGATTTTCTTTTAAAATTCTGATAATCAATGTGGCAGATAATATCTGGCAGTTTGCTGCTGAGCCTTGTCCATGCCGCCATTCCCAACCATTGGCTGCCCATTGTGGCCATTGGTAAGAGTCAGCGCTGGACAATGCGCGAGACGCTGAACGCAACGGCGCTCATTGGCGCGGCGCACATTGCAAGCACCATTGTGGTGGGTGTGCTCATCGGCCTGGCGGGATTCAAACTGTCGAGCAGCCACGCCGAAATCACCCATTGGGTGGCACCCGCCGTGCTGGCTCTTTTGGGACTGATTTTCATTGTTTCCGATGTCGTCAGCCATGGCAATCACCATCACGACCATTTTGATGATGCCAAGGCGGGCCGCAGCAAACGCGCCATCATCGGATCGATGGTTTTGGCGATGTTTTTCTCGCCTTGCATCGAGTTGGAAGTCTATTTTCTGCCTGCTGGGACCTTTGGCTGGCAAGGTATTGCGGCCACATCGGCCATATATTTGGCAGTTACCGTGGGTACAATGCTGATGTTGGTTTACGTTGGCACCAAAGGCTTGAACCGCCTGAACTGGCATATTTTCGAACATCACCAAAAGACGGTCACTGGCACCATTCTGATTGCCTTGGCCGCACTGTCGTTCCTAATTGATTGAAATATGAAGAAACTGATTGTCGCACTGATGGTTATGATGGGCTTGCAAGCGCAGGCTCAGGTGCTTATTCCGAAAGGCCAGGACAACCCCGACGCTTATCACCTGGCGCGTTACTCGTTCTGTATCAGTCTGATGCCAACGGCTGGACTGGACGCTGTGAGTTACGGAATCCACTGTCTGCCATACCAAGGCAAAGGCACCGTGCGGTTTGTCAACTACGAGACCTTTCTGCGGCAGTTTGGCGGCGGTGAGGAGTCGAAAGCCAACCCCGACCGCATCGATTTGTTCGAAGCCCATGGTATTAACCAATTCACTCTCAAAGATTTGTGGAAACTGCGTTATGCCACCTATCCGTTCGGCAACTCAAAGGCTTTGGGCTGGGGCGGCGAGAACGGCGTGCCCTCCGAGGGCCAGATGCAGATTCTGTCGCAATACGGAATGCAGTTCCTTAGCGATGTGATTTACGGCGACAACCTCATCCGCCTGCTGAAAGACATGCAGGACTCGCAATGGGTGGGCGAGTACATGTCGGCAAAGTGATTGGAAAGTTATAAGTTTAAAGTTTTAGGTTAGATAACGCGGATTATTCTGCTTGTTATCAATAATGTAAAACCAAGCATTTCTGCGCCAAGCAGAGCCGTCTTTTTTCAAATCAAAAATTCAGTTTGGTAAATCACGTTTTTTATTCGTATCTTGAAACTCTAAAACGATACGTTATGAAACGATTGATTATCACTTTGTTTGCGTTGTCAGCAGCGCAGTTTGCAATGTCGCAGAACGGCACAGTTCAGACATTCACAGTCAAAGGCATCAGTTTCGATATGGTGGCCGTTGAGGGCGGAAGTTTTGAAATGGGCGAGCCTGGGAAGGCCGAAGCAACAACCGTTGGCAGTTTCCTGATTGGCAAGACCGAGGTCACTGGCGTTTTGTGGAAAGCCGTGATGGGCAAAAACCCGTCGACAGCGCGCGGACGCGGCAAGGAACTTCCTGTGGAGTCGGTGAGTTGGAACGATTGCAAGGAGTTCATCGAGAAACTGAACCAACTCACGGGGCAGAAGTTCCGCATGCCGACCGAAGAGGAATGGGAATATGCGGCACGTGGCGGCAACAAAAGCAGCGGCTATAAGTTCAGCGGCGGCGACACAATGGGCAAAGTTGGCTGGTATTCAAAGAATTCTGAGTCATCGACACATCAAGTGGCAACCAAAACGCCCAACGAACTGGGTATCTACGATATGAGCGGCAACGTGTGGGAGTGGTGCTCCGATGCGTATGAGGGCGTCGAATCGCTGCAATATGTGATTCGCGGCGGCTGCTTCAACGACACATCGCAGGCTTGCTGGATTTGGAACCGCAGCAAGAATCACCCGACATCGAGAATCGACATCTGCGGTTTGCGCCTTGCAATGGACAAGTAGGACAAAATGGAACATAATTAATGATTATGGCGAATAGTATTGTTGCAAGTTCGGATATTATCAAATCGTGCATATATGAGGTTAGAAATCGCAAGATTATGATTGATAGCGATTTGGCAGAATTATATCAAGTAGAGACAAAGAACTTGAAACGCGCTGTCCGTATGAATATTGAAAGGTTTCCTGAAGATTTTATGTTTGAACTTACAAAAGAAGAGTACGATGCTTTAAGGTGCAATTTTTTCACCTTAAAAAATGGTCGTGGACAGCATAGTAAATATCTGCCATACGCTTTTACTCAAGAAGGAATAGCAATGCTTTCTGGATTGTTGAGGTCGCCAATAGCCATTCAGGTCAATATCAATATAATGCGCGTGTTTTTCCAAATGCGTCAGGCATTGGTTGCTATTGGCGATACAAAACTGCAAATCGAACAAATTCGCACCGAAATAAAGCAATTAAGAATTGATATGGAGGAATCGTTGCGTGACCAAAACGATATTAACGCAATGTTTGCGGAGGACCACGATAATATAGCCGCGCAGTTGGAAAACATAAACGATGCTATTGCACAGTTGCAAGCCGATGATAATCAACGGCAACTAAATTCGCAACGTACCCCTATCGGGTTTAAACAATCTTAACTTTACTCATTACAATTATACCTTTTTAATAATTTTGAGTTCGTATTTTGCTGATATACAGTCGTTATGCAAAACCAAATTTTGCGGTTTGCGTTTGGCGATGGATAAATAGAATTTTTTAGTTTTGCGGTTTAAACAAAATAAAAATTGCGGCGCATCGACGCTATTAAATATCAATGGTTTATGGAATATAACTTCACCGAAATCGAACAAAAATGGCAGGCTTATTGGGAAAAGAACAAAACCTTTAAGACCGTTTTAGACAAATCGAAACCTAAATTCTACGCACTCGATATGTTCCCCTATCCGTCGGGAGCGGGACTGCACGTTGGTCACCCCGAAGGATACACGGCTACCGACATTGTGAGCCGCTACAAGCGTATGAAAGGCTTCAACGTTCTTCACCCGATGGGTTGGGACGCTTTCGGTCTGCCTGCCGAGCAGTATGCCATTCAAACGGGCACTCACCCTGCCATTACCACCAAAAAGAACTGCGACACGTTCCGCCGCCAAATCAAGGCTTTGGGCTTGAGTTACGACTGGGACCGCGAGATAAACACCACTGACCCAAAATATTACAAGTGGACACAGTGGATTTTCATTAAACTCTACAACACCTGGTTCGACAAGGAGCAGCAGAAAGGCCGCCCAATTTCGGAGTTGCCAATTCCTGCCGACGTTAAGGCCAAAGGCGATGCTGAAGTAAAGAAATATGTTGACTCACAACGTCTTGCATATTATGACAACGCCCAAGTTTGGTGGTGCCCCAACTGCAAGACCGTTTGCGCCAACGAAGAAGTTTTGAACGACGGCTCGCACGAGAAATGCGGCTGCCAAGTGAATCGCAAGAATCTGAAACAATGGATGTTGCGTATTCCATTATATGCCGAGCGTCTGTTGAAAGGTCTCGACGGACTCGACTGGCCCGCTGGCGTAAAAGATATGCAGCGCAACTGGATTGGCCGCTCAACAGGTGCCGAAGTCGATTTCGCGCTCGACGGACTCAACGAAAAACTCACCGTCTACACCACCCGCTGCGACACCCTGTTCGGTGCAACCTATATGGTTATCGCCCCCGAGCACCCTATGATTGAGCAAATTACAACCGACGAGCAACGCGCCGCCGTTGAAGAATATCGCCGTCAGGCTTCGATGAAATCCGACCTTGACCGCACCGAACTGGCCAAAGAGAAAACTGGCGTGTTCTCTGGCCGATATGCAAAAAATCCCGTCAACGGCACATTGATTCCAATCTGGGTGGCCGACTACGTGCTGATGGGCTACGGCACGGGCGCCATTATGGCCGTCCCCGCCCACGACACGCGCGACTGGGAATTCGCCAAAAAATTCAATCTGCCGATTATCGAAGTCCTGAAATCGGAAGTCGATGTTCAGCAGCAGGCCTGGACCGAAGACGGTATTCACGTCAACTCGGGCTTCCTTGACGGCCTGAACAAGAAGGACGCCATTGACAAGATGATTGCCTGGCTGGCCGAGCGCAATCTGGGCAAAGCCACCGTCAACTATAAAATCCGCGACTGGTTGTTCAGCCGCCAACGCTATTGGGGCGAGCCGTTCCCCATTATCCACTGGGAAGACGGCGAAGTGACCACCGTTGACGAGAAGGACCTGCCGCACACGCTGCCCGAACTCACCAAGTACGAGCCGAGCGACACTGGCGAGTCGCCGCTGGCCAACGCAACCGACTGGCTCACAGTGGTTGACAAGAACGGACGCCGCGGCCGCTACGAGACCAACACAATGCCGCAATGGGCGGGCTCGTGCTGGTACTATCTGCGCTACACCGACCCAACAAACGACTCTGCGCCGTTCTCGGTTGAAGCCGAAAACTACTGGATGCCTGTCGATTTGTATGTGGGTGGTGCCGAGCACGCCGTGCTTCACTTGCTCTACAGCCGTTTCTGGCACAAAGTTCTGTTCGATTTGGGCATTGTCCACACCGACGAGCCCTATCAGAAACTGTTCAACCAAGGAATGATTCTGGCTTTCGCCTACGAGACGATGGCGGGCGCCAAGGTTACTTCGGATATGGTTGAAGAGCACGACGGCAAATTCTTCCACAAAGAGACGGGCGTTGAGTTGCGTCAGATTGTGGCCAAGATGTCGAAATCGCTCAAAAACGTTGTCAACCCCGACGATGTGATTGCCCACTATGGTGCTGACAGTCTGCGCCTTTACGAGATGTTTATGGGCCCGCTCGACGCCGTGAAGCCGTGGGCCGAAAGCGGTGTGAAGGGCGTGTTCAACTTCCTTGCGCGCGTGTTCCGCTTCTTCAGCGAGAAAGACAATGTGGTTGATGGTCTGCAAGACGACAGCGAAGTTGTAAAAGAACTGAACAAGACAATCAAGAAGGTTGCCGATGATATTGAAGGTCTGCGCTTTAACACAGCCATTTCGCAGATGATGATTTTCACCAACGCCTGCTACAAGGCCAAGAAGGTTTCTGTTTCGGTTGCCCGCGATTTTGCCAAAGTGCTTGCACCGTTCGCACCGCATTTGGCCGAAGAGATGTGGCAGATGTACGGCGGCACCGAGTCGCTGACATACGAGCCGTGGCCCGTTTGCGACGAGTCGAAACTTGTTGACAACAAGGTGGTTTACCCCGTTTCGTTCAACGGCAAGACGCGCTTCTCGATTGAAATGCCTGTCGGCTCGACACCGCAGCAAGCGCAGGAAGTTGCTTTGGCTCACGAGTCGGCTGCCAAATGGCTCGACGGCAAAACACCAAAGAAGGTGATTGTCGTGCCAAACAAGATTATCAATATTGTTTTGTAAGACAATCTGATATACCAACAAAAAGCCACCCCGATTGGAGTGGCTTTTTTGTTTGGTATAATTGCGTGAAACTAAATCAGTGTGTTTGTGCAAGAGAAAGGCGTTGGTCAGTTATTTACCACTGATTTCCAAGATGTTTTCCTTCAGTATTTCAACAATATTGTTGTGGGCTTCGCGTGCTATAAAGTGAAAATATAGACTATATCCTATTCCATTTTCATAGTTGTCGAGTTGGATAGGTGTATTTGTAACTCCCGTCATTTGATGGCTTGCCATATAAGTATCAAAAATGTGAGTAAACAATTTGCTACGATATTCATTTACAGGAATATCTCTATTGCCACTATTTGAATTCCTTCGAGGTATTGGTGTCATATCGTCGCACGAATAGTAAATTATCAGATTCGGATTGGCGAAAAACAATTCTGCCACCCATCCTGTGATATCGTGCAAAACCGCCTGCCCTGTTGTGCTTTTGCCGTTGACACGCTCAATCATCAATTCGCTGACATCAATATTCCTATCTGTAAGAATTGTCATAATATGCTCTGGCAAGGCTTCCGAATTGATGGAAGTCAGCGAGACACGATATTCATTTTCTTTTTCGATGATGGAATAGGAGGCTTCCATTATGACAAAATTACACGGCGAGAGAACTCTTCGGGCTTCATATTACGCAGTTTTTCCAACTTCGCTTGTTTGTCCTTTTTGAGTTTCTCAACCACATTCAGCAGTTTCTCTGAAGGGTTGCTTATAACCAATGTCTCTTTCGTGTATGTCATGGCGCGACAATTTTGTATTGCAAAAGTAACGAAAAATTATAATTCAAACTATTTGTGTGTCAAATAATTCTGCCTGCGTAAGTCGGCCTAACCATCAAAACTCAATCCTATAAGCCACATTCGGGAAAGTGAGCGACGTGTAGTAATCGACGATTTTGTTTTTGCGGGTGTTGAATCCGCGACCCTCGAACGACTTAACGTTCAGATACTCAACAATAAAATGGTGCGCCACGTGCTCTTTGTTGATGGTGTATTTCATTGAGAAGGCGAATCCGACATTGGTGTCCATTTTCTTCTCGAAAGGCTTGTCTTCCTGAAGCGGCATTTCCCAAAGTGGGTCGCTCTTAACGTCTTCAAGCGTAAGTCCGTCAATTTCAGGCGTGTATCGGCCACCGCCCATAACCGTCAGGCGGCCATTGATGCCGAAGACATTCTTCTTGTTCAGGCCGACCATCCATTCCTTTCCGCCCAAGGCGTTGGTAATGTAGCCAAGGTCGTAGAGCGTGTGGTGCCACTCGTGCTGCGCGTCGCGGTATTCCGAGCGGAACACGGTGCCCGTAAACATTCCGTAGAAGCCGTTTTTCAGATAGCGTTCCAGCGTCAGGTCGATACCATAGTTGCGGCCCAGACCGTCGTTGGTCAACACTTTGCCTTGCAGGAAACTACGTTCGTTTATGACCGAGTAAGTTGTTCCTTCTTCAACAGGCACGTCGAAAAGCCATTGATAATAAGGCTCGATTTTCAGAATGGCGTTGTCGCCCAGGCGTTGTGAGAAGGTGAACGACACGTGATGCGAGCGCGTCAGACCCAGGTCCTTGTTGGCCTGTGTTGCCCCATTGTCGGCCAGAACAAAGTAGGCACCAATCGATTCCTTGCGGCTGTTCATTGCGTAGGCCGCCGACAGTGTGGTTGACGGCGTGGCCTGATATTGCAGACTGACGCGCGGCTCAACAAGCGTCTGCCCGTTCACACCGAAGTACATAACGTTGACGCCTGCAACCGTCGAGAAATTCTGACTCAAAGCCACTTTGTGATTGGTGAAGGCACGGGCCAGCATTGTGTTGCCTTCGGCGTCGTAAACGTGGTACATTTCAGGGTCGCCTATTCGGTGAACGTAGTCGTCGCACGCCTTGAAACTCATCTGTCGGTACTCAACGCCGTTCTGCATTGTGTATCGCGACGATATTTTCCGCTTATGCTGAACACTGACAATCAGATTGTTCTGACTATTCTTGCCTTCCAGATATGGTATTTCATTCAAATTGTCGTCGTAGAGTTTCGAGTACAATTTATAATAAGAACCCGTGTAGGCCACCGACGATGTGAGTGTGCCGCCCCCGTCGAAGCGGTAGGTGTGCGTCAAGCCGCCCGCGCAACTGCGTTGGTTTGCCCACGATTCGCAAGCGTCCCAAAGCGATTCCCATTCGGTTGAGTCGGAAAGGGGGTTGCCAAAATTGTCAATCAGACCCGTGAACCATACGGCAAAAGTGCCCGCTTTTTCGGTCGGGAAGTTAAGTTTCGCACTTAAATCCTGATAATCCATTGTTTGTGTGATATTTATGGCGTGGATTTTTTTTGCGATTTCCATAAAACTATATCGATAATTGACAAGGTACGAAGCCTTCGATTCCTTGCCAATGGGGCCTTCCGAAGCAAAATCGACGCCCAGCGTGCCAAGTTGGACAGCGTGCTCGTATTTGGTGTTGTTACCCGTGCGCATTTTCATATCGAAAGCGCCCGACAGTGCGTTGCCATATTCGGCAGGCATTGCGCCCGTCATAAAATCGCTGTTGGCCAGCACCGTGCCGTTGAGCGATGTGAAAATACCGCCGCCCGCCATTGTAATGTCGGCAAAGTGGTTGGGGTTGTTCACCTCAACACCCTCAACGCGCCATTGCAGCATCTGCGGCGAGTTGCCGTGAATGCTGATACCGTTATAAACGCCGCTTCCAGCCACACCAGGGAACATCGATGCCGTGCGTGCAGGGTCCGACACACCGCCCGCATACCGCGATGCCTCTTCGACACTGAACATACGCGCACCGACTTGCGCCATCTCGTTTAGCGGCAACTGCTTGTTAACCTGTGGCTTGACCACCACCTCGTCAAGTGTCGATATGCTCTCGGTCATTTTCAGGTCCAGCACCATCTCTTTGCCCGACGACAGCAACTGCTCTTTGAGTTCCAGTGGCTCGTAGCCAATAAAACTCACACGGATTGTGTGCCGTCCCACGGGCACCTTTTGTATTGCGAAACGTCCATCGGCATCGGAAACGGTGGCCATATCTGTCTGTCCGTCAACCATAATGGTTGCGCCCGTCATCGGCTCACCCGACGCCACGTCGGTTACCTGTCCACGAATTGTTTGTGTTGTTTGCGCTTGCGCGAAAGTTGTCAAAGCGGCAACAAATACCGCCAAAAAGGCTAATCTCTTCATTTTTGTAAAATTATGTTTTTTAGTTACGCACTATTGATGCGGTTTTTTGAAAAGGTTGCAGTTGGGATGAAAAAATTTTTTGCATTCGATTTTCGAAACCATTTTGCCAATTCTGCTGTAGATTTGTGTGTGTTATTGAAAATTGTTTTGTTATGAAATTGCAAGCATCAATACCAGAAACCATCCGTTCATACGCCATAATGACGGTTGGGCTGTTCATCTACTCGTTGGGTTGGGCGTCGTTCATTCTGCCAGCGCAGGTGGTTAGTGGCGGCGTGGCTGGTATGGCATCGGCCATTTTCTATGCCACCAATTTTCCCGTTGAGTATTCTTACATCGGCATCAACATTATCCTTTTGGCGCTGGGGCTCAAGATTTTAGGAGCATCGTTCGGTGTGAAAACCATCTATAGCATTATAATGATTACGCTTTTTGTCCGCATACTGCGCAGCGTGATAACCGAACCCATTGTCAGCGAGGCATTTATGGCCACGGTGATTGGCGGCGCCATTGGTGGTTTGGGCATCGGCATTGTGTTCATGCAGGGTGGAAGCACGGGCGGTACCGACATTATTGCAATGATAATCAACAAGTACCGCGACATCATGCCTGGCCGCGCCATAATGATATGCGACGCTTTGGTGGTGGCTTCGTCCTACTTCATTTTTGGCAGCGTTGAGAAGATGGTTTACGGTTTTGTGGCGATGTTCACACTCACATATTGCATTGATTTGGTGCTTGTTGGCCAGAAACAATCAGTGCAGATGATGATTTTCTCGAAGCACTACGCCGAGATTGCCGACGCCATCACTTCGCAACTCGACCGCGGTGTGACTATTCTCGAAGGGCAGGGCTGGTACTCGAAGAACGAAATGAAGGTTGTTCTGTCGATTGTGAAAAAGACTCAGATTCAGGCCGTTCGCAACATTGTCAAGCAAATCGACCCGCAGGCGTTCATCTCGCAGGCCGCCGTTATGAGCGTCTATGGCGAGGGGTTCGATGCTATGAAGTAATACTTTCAATAATAGCGAACATCTTGCCAATAACCAGCGTGTTATAATTGTTAACACCAACACCTAACACCCAACACCCAATCCCCACAGCTATCGGGACCAACGCCACTTTTGTTTTTTCTTTCTGCTTATCGGACGCGGCACGCCATGTCCCTACAAATTTTTACTACTTTTGCGGCAAATTTTAAAATCGAAAGAAATGGGACTTCAATGCGGTATTGTAGGATTGCCAAATGTCGGCAAATCAACACTTTTCAACTGTCTGTCGAACGCAAAGGCGCAGGCGGCCAACTTTCCGTTCTGCACCATCGAGCCTAACCTGGGTGTCATCACCGTGCCCGATGAGCGTCTGAACAAGCTTGCAGCCATCGACAATCCGAAGCGCATCATCCCAACAACCATCGAGATTGTTGACATTGCCGGACTGGTGAAAGGTGCCAGCAAAGGTGAGGGTCTGGGCAATAAGTTCCTGGCCAACATCCGCGAGACCGACGCCATAATCCACGTTCTGCGCTGCTTCGACAACAGCAACATCGTCCGTGAGGGCGGCGCCCCGGTTGACCCGATTGCCGACAAGGAAATTATCGACACCGAGCTGCAACTCAAAGACCTTGAGACTGTTGAGAGTCGCATCCAGAAGGTTGAGAAGATTGCCAAAGTGGGCAACGACAAGAAAGCGCAGAAACAGCTCGAGCTGCTCACCCAATACCGCGAGGCGCTGATGAAAGGTCTTTCGGCCCGCACCGTCGAGATTGACGCTGCCGTGAAAAAAGAGCTGCTCACCGATCTTAACCTGCTCACCGACAAACCCGTGCTCTATGTCTGCAACGTTGACGAGGCATCGGTGAAAACCGGAAACGCCTACACTGAAAAGGTGATGGAGGCTGTGAAGGGCGAAAACGCCGACGTGCTCATTATCGGTGCTGCCATTGAGGCCGACATTGCAGAACTCGAAAGCTACGATGAGCGCCAGATGTTCCTCAGCGACCTTGGCCTTGAAGAGCCGGGCGTGGCAAAACTCATCAAAGCCGCTTACAAACTGCTGAATCTCAAGACATATTTCACCACCGGACCCGACGAAACTCGTGCCTGGACATTCAAAGCTGGAATGAAGGCACCGCAGTGCGCCGGCATCATCCACACCGATTTTGAGAAGGGCTTTATCCGCGCCGAGGTTATAAAATACACTGATTATGTGACGCTTGGCTCAGAATCAGCCTGCCGCGACGCTGGCAAAATCGGCATCGAGGGCAAGGATTACGAGCCAGAGGATGGCGACATTATGCATTTCCGCTTCAACGTATAATTTTAAACACTTGCCAGCTCACTGCCAAATGTATGCAGCGAGGTTTTTATTCTGTCGCAAGTTGCGCGGGTAGGTTTCTTTAAGCCGCTGATGTATTGTTTCAGAACGGGTTCTGATATTCCTGTAATGTTGTTAAGCCCTTTCAGACTTACAATGTTTGAATAATATGCCAGAATTGATGCTACATCGAGATAGAAGCTGACAGTGCATTCAACACCATACTCCTCCTGAGCCAAATTCAAACCTTTCATAAAATCATCTTTGGCTTGCTCTATGGTGCTGCCCTCGCCAATAATGCCAAATGGAATACCCTCGTTTTCGATGTAAACGCTATACCCCTTTCCTGGACATTTTTCTATAACTGCATTTATTTTCATTGTATTATCTATTTTTTTATTCCTGCGTCTCTCAAAATACTTCTCAGTGTGCCTGTCGCTATTTCTTCTTTTTCGTGATTGCTCGTTTCAAATTCTTTCTCTGTTATCGGACTATACCAAACAGGATGCCCATGTCGTTGTTTGTTGAGCGGATAACATTTATCCTCAATAATCTATGTAACTCGGAATATTTCATACGCAAATATATGAAATTTGTTTTTTAAACAACAAAGGCCCCAACCTCACGGCTGTGGCCTTTGCTTACACATTATGAAAAAAACCTATTTCCTATTTCTTCATTAATTCTTCAACAAGGCGTTTCAGTTCGTCTATTTGTTGCTGCTGGTTGTCTATCTTAGCCTGCTGGCTCTCAATTATGCTCTGCTGCTCCTTCATGGCCTCAATGAGGATTGGTGCGAGAGCTGTGTACTCAACTGTTTTGAAGCCATCTTCACCGTTATGGACAAGTTCCGGATATTCTGCCTCAAGTTCTTGAGCTATAACACCAATGTGTTTTTCCGTGTCTAAATGAGCATATGCGCTATCTGCACCCATTTCCTCTTTGTTTTTCCAATAGTAGCTTACTCCGCGAAGTTTCAGCACTTTGTCTAATGCGCCCGTTAAGGTTTCAACATTTTTCTTCAAACGTGCATCAGAATTTCCAACTGGTGTTCCATTAATAAAACCTGTGACTTTAACAGCTCCGTCAAAATAACCAGCCCAGTTGCTGGTAATACCATTGGTGGCTTTTCCATAAACGCCAATCGCTATATTTCCATAATAAGCCGTTCCAGACACTCCACGATTTTCGGCTGTTGCTGCTGTTTCTGCTTCAATTGATGATGCGTAGCCTTTTACGCCGATGTTTGTACCTTTACCGTGACTACTACTGCCAGAGACACCACAAATACTTTCATTAGTCCCCCCCGAATAATAGTTGGAAAAATTAGCAGATTCTGTCTTGGTACTATTGGAGGCTTTTATATAAGAAGAATAAAATGTTCCTGATGTTTCTGCATCACCATTGACATAAAGTTTTCTGTTGTGATTGTTTTTGCCACCAATCACAACATATTTTTCCTGGAAATCACCATAGATAAGCGGATATAAATGGTACGTAGAATTATTGGTGTTAGAGATAACCAATTTGTTGTCGCCCGTTTCATGAGAGCCGGCATATTTGCCAATAAAAACATTATTGCTTCCTGTTTTATTCTCAGGAATCGAAGGATTCTGTTCACCCACATGGTCTCCAATCAAGACATTTCCACTACCATTCATCTTATAACCACCATAATTGCCTATAATGACATTATCGTCAATACTATCGTTTACTTGAGAGCCTGCTGCGAATCCTATCATAATATTACCGTTGCCTTTTTTCATGTCGAATCCTGCTTCATTACCAATATAGATATTTTGTGCACCAATAGTGTTTTTGACGCCAGCCTTATCACCAAGAAAAACGTTATAACTGCCATGGCCGTCTAAAGAACCCGCTTTGTGAGAATACGTGCCGTCTATATTCTTTCCTGCTTCATATCCGATTAAAACATTGTGCTCTCCTGCGTTTTTCGCCGAATCTGAATAGCCTGCATAGTGGCCAATTATCACATTGAAATCACCCTTCTCGGCATAATAAGCAACTTTATTTCCCATATAAACATTGCGATTACCATCAACATTGCTCCATCCTGCCTGAGTACCTACAAACACATTTCCAAATCCTTTATTATTGCTGTATCCTGTTTCGGTACCAAGGAAAACATTGTCTGACCCATAGAAATATTTATCCCCATTTGCATAAGTAACGCTACCAGTACCATTTGAACTATATCCAGCTTTATTTCCTATGAAAACATTGTTAATGCCTTCGGTGTTGCTGTATCCTGCCTGATAACCAATAAACACATCGTCGGTTGAAGTGGATGACGAAGTTCCTTTTCCTGCATCTTCGCCAATAGCAATAGTTCGTGTCATCTTTGCTGCTGATTTAGCTGCGTTTTTACCCATAATCACGTTGTTATTTCCTTCTGTCATGAAGGCTGCGCTGTCGCCAATGTAAACGTTGCTTGAACCATGAACGTTGCTATAGCCTACATTGTTACCCAACATCACGTTTTTATGGCCTGTGATATTACCGAAACCTGTTTGATAGCCAATGAATACATCGTCGGTAGAAGTGGATGACGATGTTCCATTTCCTGCACTTTCACCAATAGCAATAGTACGCAGCATATAGCCAGGTTCGCGAGCGGCATTTTTACCCATAACCACGTTATTGTCACCAAATTGGATTTTATAGGCGGCACTATCGCCAACGAAAACGTTGCTTGAACCATAGACGTTACTATAGCCAACATTATTGCCCAACATCACGTTGTTTTTGCCTGCGATATTACTGTAACCAGTATGATAGCCAATAAACACATCGTCGGTTGAAGTCGACTGCCATTTGCCTTTGCCGGCCTCTTTACCAATGGCTATGGTGCGAGTTATACTGTTGCCATATTGTGCGGCGCTGGTTCCCAAAACCACGTTATCTATACCGTTATATACATATTCAGCCGCATTTGAGCCCATATACACATTATCCTTACCATCTTCATTATAACTTCCAGTCAAATACCCAATAAATACATTATTGTCACCCATATTGTTATCATCTGCTCCTTGTCCTGCATAATAACCCAAAAAAACATTATTTGAACCATAAAGATATTCTCCGGCACCTTGGCCTAAAACCACATTATAAGAACCTTCCTCGTTGCTATTTCCAGCATTTTTACCTATGTATACATTGCTTTCGCCTGTGGTATTGTAAACCCCTGCTCCGTTACCAACAAAAGTGTTATCAGTGCCAGTGGTTGTGCGTCCCGCATCGTAGCCTGCAAAGAAGTTTTCTGCCGTAATGTTCATATAACCTGCATTACCATCCTCGCCCTTCTCTGTTACTGCAAAGCCGCTCTTGCCGCTTCCGCCTTTGCCCTCAACGCCAAAGCCGCTCTTGCTGCCGCCGCCGTTCACATATACGCGGGTGCTGTCAGCAGTAACTTTCAGAATATTGGCATTACCATCTTTTGCGGCGCGTCGCCCTGCCACTGCAAAACCTGTGGCAATCGCCTTCGAGCCATCTTCATCCTCATTAATAAAAACAGTTGTGCCTTCAGGTTTAATGGTCAGATAGTCGTCGGTTGAAGCACTATCTTTTGCTGCGCGGCGTCCTGCCACTGCAAAACCTGTTGCCATGGCTTTTGAACCTCCGGTGGTTGTTGTATCATCGAAATAAACTTGCGTGCCAAGCGAGTTAACTTTCAGATAATCATTATTCCCGTCTTTGGCAGCACGGCGTCCTGCCACAGCAAATCCTGTGGCCATTGCCTTGCCGTCCCGATAGCTATCGGGATCGTCGTTGATAAAGACAGTTGTTCCCTCATTATTGATTCTCAAATATTTATTGTCGGTGATGCCTTGTTTGGCAGCGCGGCGTCCAGCCACTGCAAAGCCTGTGGCCATTGCCTTGTTCTCATCATCATCGATGAAGACGGTTGTTCCTTCGGTGTCAATGGTAAGAAGATTGTCGGTCACTTCGCTACCAGAGCCATCTTTTGCAGCCTTACGTCCTGCTACTGCGAAACCAGTTGCCATTGCCTTGCCATCGTCAACAAAAACCTTTGTACCATCGGCATTCACGGAGAAGATGTCACCGTTTGCACCATCTTTGGCAGCGCGGCGTCCTGCAACAGCAAAGCCCGTTGCCATAGCTTTAGCCTCATCGTCAATATATACGGTAGTTCCGTCGGTGTCAATCTTCAAGATGTTCTCGGTGGCGGTAGCATCACCGTCTTTGGCTGCTCTACGTCCTGCCACAGCGAAACCCGTTGCCATTGCCTTGCCATCGTCAACAAAAACCTTTGTACCATCAGCGTTTACGGCGAAAATGTCACCATTTGCACCGTCTTTGGCAGCGCGGCGTCCAGCCACTGCAAAGCCTGTTGCCATAGCTTTGGCCTCATCGTCAATATATACGGTAGTTCCGTCGGTGTCAATCTTCAAGATGTTCTC
>JAGCNL010000056.1 GCA_017645945.1 Salinivirgaceae bacterium | reverse complement strand
GTTCGATGCGGCGTCGAGCTCAAAGATGTTCAGCGATCGCTGCTCGTTAAAGCTCTGGCACGATTCACACTCATTACAAGCCTCGCCCTCAGCCGTAGGGTGCTGGCAGTTGATGGCCTTGGCAAAGATACGTGCGCAGGTGGTTTTACCCACACCACGCGGTCCGCAGAACAGATAGGCATGAGCCAGCTTCCCACTCTTCACTGCGTTCTTCAGTGTAGTAGTGAGGGCCGCTTGACCTACCACTGTATCAAAGCTCAGCGGACGGTATTTTCTGGCCGAAACGATATATTCCATATTGCTCAATTTAATTTCTTGGTGCAAAGATAGTGAAAATTAGGCACGAATTGCACGAATTAACACGAAATAATAAAAAAAATCGTGTAATTCGCGTAATTCGTGCCTAAAAAAATGTAACTTTGCAGGCAAATTGATGAGCTTATGAAAGTTTTGTTGAGTATTAAGGCTTATGCACTGCTGGTGTGGCGCTCGGTTTACTTTAAGTATGCCGTGGTTTGTATTGTAGGTGTGCTGCTGGTAGGCTTCCTCGACGACAACAGTCTTTGGAGTCATTTCAAGAACCGTCAGCGTATTGCCGAGCTCACAGAGGAGAAGGATCAGTTCGAAGCTGATTTCAACCGCGATCAGGCTCAGATCAAGGAGTTAGACCGTAATCCCAAGGCCATCGAGAAGATAGCGCGCGAACGCTACTTCATGAAGGCCGACGATGAAGATATATTTGTATTGAGCGATGATGATCGCGATGTAAAACCGTTAGAGACTAATGAAAGAGTTGAATAAACTGCAAACCGCCATCTTTCTGTTTGGCGGTATATTAATGGCTGTTGGAGCCGGTACTACATTATTAGGGTGGGGCAGTGCCCCTTATATTTTTGCCATCGGCGCTCTGGGCTTCAGCTCTATGCAGATGCAGCAGCGTTACGAGGGTCAGAACTTCACCATCCGTCGCCTGCGCCGCATGATGCTGCTCAGCGATGTGTTGTTCCTGGTGGCAGCCCTGCTCATGTTTGCCAGCAAAGGCAACTTTTTAGGCTTGAGCTATATTACCTATATAGAATATGTATATAACAAATGGGTAATAGTGCTCCTGATTGCCGCTCTGTTGCAGCTTTATTCTATGCACCGAATTGGTAGTGAACTCGAAAAAGAGGCAAAAAAATAATTAAAAGATTGCGCATTTGTTTTAAAATGCGCAAAATTATTTTCATACCTCAATATATAGTTGTAATTTCGCGGCCGAAAACAATATGTTATGAACAAGATATTCTACGCATTACTAACAGCAGTAACTTTCGCATCGTGTGCTGAATCATACAACATTCAGGGCTCTACCTCTGTGTCGGCACTCGATGGAAGTAAGCTTTACCTCAAAACAATGGTCAACGACGAGTTGAAGAATCTCGACTCGTGCGATGTTGTACATGGAAAATTTAAATTCGCCGGCTTGCTCGACACCATCAAAATGGCCAGTCTGTATATGGACGATGAGCCACTCATGATGCCTGTTGTGATTGAGCAGGGCGATATCGAGATACATATCGACAATACCAATCGTACCGTT
>JAGCNL010000055.1 GCA_017645945.1 Salinivirgaceae bacterium | reverse complement strand
TCCGTATCATTGCAAAATTTTTTTTATTCCGAAAAACGCAACAAAAATGGCAAAGATTTTCAACGACGTATCAAGAACATTTGGCGAGTTTCTGCTGATTCCGGGACTCACAACCAAACAGTGCATTCCCACAAACGTGTCGCTCCGCACGCCGCTTGTGAAATTCAAGAAGGGCGAAGAGTCGGCCATCAACCTGAACATTCCGTTTGTGTCGGCCATTATGCAGTCGGTTTCCGACTCGGGCCTGGCAATCGAGCTTGCGCGTAACGGCGGCTTGTCGTTCATATTCGGCTCGCAGCCCATTGAGTCACAGGCTGATATGGTTCGCCGCGTCAAGAAATTCAAAGCCGGATTTGTAACGAGCGATTCTAACGTGAAACCCGACAACACGCTCTACGACGTGCTTGACCTGATTCAGCGCACCGGCCACTCAACCATCGGCGTGACCGACGACGGAACGCCCAACGGCCGCCTGCTGGGTATGATTACCAGCCGCGACTACCGCACTGACAAGGACGACTTGAACGACAAGGTTGAACTGCACATGACTCCGTTCGACAAGCTGACCGTGGGTAAGCTGGGTATCTCGCTGAGCGATGCCAACCAGCTCATCTGGGACAACAAGCTCAACACTCTGCCGATTATCGATGAGAATCAGAAACTTATGTACTTTGTCTTCCGCAAGGACCACGATAGTCACCACGAAAACCCGAACGAGCTGTCGGACTCGAACAAGAAACTGCTTGTTGGCGCTGGCATCAACACTCGCGACTATGAGCAGCGTGTTCCTGCACTGGTTGAGGCAGGTGCTGATGTGCTCTGCATCGACTCGTCGGACGGTTACTCGGAATGGCAGCTTGAGACACTGAAGTGGATTAAATCGAAATACAGCGACAAAGTGAAAGTTGGCGCTGGTAATATTGTTGATAAAGAAGGCTTTGACTATCTGGTTGCAGCAGGCGCCGATTTCATCAAGATTGGCATTGGCGGAGGCTCAATCTGCATCACCCGTGAGCAGAAAGGCATAGGCCGCGGTCAGGCTACAGCCGTTATGGATGTGGCAGCAGCCCGCGACGAATACTTCAAGAAGACAGGCATTTACATTCCAATCTGCTCTGATGGCGGCATTGTGCAGGACTACCATATGGTGCTGGCACTGGCCATGGGCGCCGACTTCCTGATGATGGGCCGCTATTTCGCCCGCTTTGACGAGTCGCCGACCAAGAAACTTACCATCGGCAACCGCATTGTGAAAGAGTACTGGGGCGAAGGCTCGAACCGCGCAAAGAACTGGCAGCGCTACGATATGGGCGGTGCAGCTGCTCTGAAATTCGAGGAAGGCGTTGACAGCTACGTGCCTTACGCTGGCAAGATGAAGGACAACCTGGCACTCACGCTCGGTAAAATCCGTGCCACAATGTGCAGCTGCGGTTCGCTGTCAATCAAAGACTTGCAGCAGAACGCAAAAATCACTGTCGTTTCGTCGACATCGATTATCGAGGGCGGCGCTCACGATGTGATTTTGAAAGACCAAAATTGATTTAGGTTGTTAATTGATAGATTGTGAAAGGTCGTCGCAAGGCGGCCTTTTGCTTTTTCCGTCTTTTTCAGCACCTTTGCGGTCGATTTTAAATACATAAAGCTATGGGTAAGAAAGAGAAGCCAACGTTTCTCGATTACCTTAATGCCGTGAAAAAGGCTGACAGGGAAAGAGAAATCGCGCAGCATGGCAAGCTGATTTCAACGCGGCCGCTGCGGATTGTGAAGTCAAAGAAAGTTTACGACCGTAAACGTGACAAAAGAGATTGCTCGTATTATGATGGCAGTCTCTTTTTTTTGCGCAATCAGCAAACTGGTGTATCGTCTTTCCTTATCTTCGCACCAAAATAGCGGACTGATGAAACGTAAGTTTCTGTTTTTTATAATGTTGATGGTTGCAGGTCAGGCTGTTGCGCAGACGCCGCTGAACAAGACATCGCAGCGCACCGTGACGCAGATTTCGCCGTACTATTTCGGCCCGAACGCCTTTGCCGTGCCCGAGATGCTCGATGGCCGTGTGCAACCCGTGCTTCGTGCCGAAGTGGCAACCGATTATTTCAAGGGCTTCCGAGGCGACCAGACCATCGATGCCGCCTTCAAACTGAACATCCCGCTCTGGACCGACCGCGCCAATCTCTCTGTGTGGATGCCCGCCATGGAATGGTACCACAACACCGATGAAAGCCTTGCCGCCTGTCGCGTTCAGCCTGAAAACATAGAGGAGGCCCGCGATGGGCATCTTGCTGGCGATGTGTATGTTAGCACCGATATGCAGATTCTTCGCGAAAGCGGTCTCCGCCCCGATATTGTGCTGCGTGCCGCTCTGAAAACAGCTTCGGGCTTTGAGTCGTTTCATGCGCGCTACTACGACAGTCCTGGTTATTTTTTCGACATAACCGCAGGAAAATCAATGGCTGTTGGCAGCGGCAAATGGAATCACAGTTTGCGTGCTGCCGTCACCACTGGCTTTCTTTGCTGGCAAACCGACCTTGGTCGCCAGAACGATGCCACACAGTTTGGTGTGATGGCGAAATGGGAGAATACATATTTCTCATTGTCAGCCAATTTGGCGGGATACAGCGGTTGGGAGCATAACAACGATGGCGGCGAACTGGCACACGACCGTCCAACCGTGTTGAGGTTCGACCTCATTGGCCATTTCGGGAATCTGGATGCTGTTGCCGTCTATCAGTATGGCCTGCGCGACTATCCCTACCATTTGGTGCGCGTCGGGTTGGCTTATCGGCTCGATATTTTATCAATGATGAAACAATAAACCAATGATAATCAAAAGAATAATATTAGCCTCGATGATGGTTGCCGCCACTTTGACAGCCTCGGCGCAGATGGATGAGGACTCGGTGAGCGCGTCGTTTTTCCGCGATTTCTACCATCAGGGACACCTTGCCCACTGGCTCGACGCACTGTCGGACCACACTGTATATCAAGGACTTCACCTCGGACAGTGGGACGAGTCGGGGCAGCTGATGTTCACCATCGACGGAAACTCGTTTCGCTGGAACCGCTTCTATATCAATGGCTTCCGCATCGATGGCCGCTTTACCGCCGGCTCGTCGGTTTATGTGCCGAACATGGAGAACTATAACCTGCGAATCAACAATCGCGGCTCAATTCTCAACTTTGAGTTCGACACCGCCGCCCGCGACTATGCCGCGGTATCGTGGAATCATGGCAATCTGGGCGGAATATCGCGTGGCTCGGCCGACATTATCCATCTTTTTCACGGCACCGGCACCGACGATGCTAATGACATTCAGACCATCAACGAACGGCAACATATTAAAAATCAAGGAACTGCCGATTTGGCGTTCACTTTGGAAAAAGACGGTCGAAATTACCGACAGCACATTTACACATGTTTCGGGCAACTGATGCTGCCCAACTACGACCAGAACGGACTCATTCGCCGAGAACCGCTTTACAGCGCTCATCATTACAAAATCCAGCTCGACGGACAGTTGCCAACAGCAGGTTTGTTCGACTGCGTCGGATATTTTGTAAATATTTCTGACAAAGACAATTACGGAGCTGAATTCTACTTTAACAGCGCAGAGCTGATGGAACTTTCAACAGCAAGCGCATCGCTCTACGCAAGCCGCAACGGCCTCACCACAGGCCTCACATGGGCAACCAACACCGTCCATCACAACAATTTGGAATTCAGCCGCAATGTGATTGACCAGGACGGCGAGTCGCTTGAGCCATGGATGCCCGACGGCCGCACCAGTGAGCTGACGTGGGCTCTCAACTTCAGCCAAAAGTTGCTACCGTGGCTCACCTTCAAGGCCGACGGCTACAACTCGCTCCTCATCTTCAAGCCCGACAGGGAGACTTTCAGCAACGATGTCTATTTCCAGCATTTTTTTCAAACAGAGCCAACGCCACTCTACCGCTATGAATGGACGAGTCGCAAGTTTGCTTCAGGACTGATTGAAAACAAGATAGGCTTTGAGGCTCAGCATCGTTTGTCGGAAAAACTTGCGCTTGCAGGCGAGGCCTCGCTCACTGTCGATGGTATGTTGCTCAATGGCAAAACCAAAATCTCGCCCAATATTCAGGCCGCCGCCAAGCTCGATTACAGGCCGTTCAGCTGGCTCAACGTGGGGCTGACACTCGCTCACGACCGCATAAGCTACAACATTGAGGACATCCGTTTCATGAGCGATGATTATATGAATGCCGATGTTTATTTTGCTAATTCTGACCGACTTTTCACAACCACTGGCGGCCGTTATCACCGCTACGCCAAACATCTGTGGCAACCAGGATATTTCACTGTGAACATTCCTGTTTATCTGCACTTTGGCAAGCACGAGTTTGCTTTCTTGCAGACTTACAAGAAGTTCCATCACACTTGGATGGCGAAATTCGAAGATGGAGTTGTTGCCAATTGTTTCTCTGATGCCGACAGCTACTATTTCCTGAACCCAGGTCAGCGTGATTATGTTGTTGATTATCTGCATAAAAGCATGATGGGAAGCATCCCATTGCTGAACACGCCTTTTTATGTGACGCAGAATTCGCGCTACACCTATCGCGGCGAGAATGTTCTGTTCAGCCTCTCGTGGCAGTCGATGATGGGAGCGGGGTTCTCGGCTTTAGGCAATGGTCCGGCATCGAACAACATTGGTGTTCTGTCAGAATCGACAGCCAACCCTAACACTTTCAACACGATGGAGAATTCCAATGGCAAATATCCGGGCGTAGGCCGCCTCGACCAAGACAAGGCATACATCTGCCGTATCTATCTGGCACACAATGTTAACCGGCACATTCAATACGGCATCACTGGCCGCTGGACTGACGGACAGCCGTTTGTCTATTTCAACACCGCCACCACAACCGACAGCAACGGCGACACGCAGATGGCCATCCGTCCGTATTGTTCACGCGGCATCAACCCAACCGACGGCAATTTCGGCTGTCGCGAAAGTGCCCTCTTCAACATCGACCTTCATGCACGCTTTGTGGCGCAGCTGAAACAACGCACTGTAAGCCTTAACGTGCTGTGTTACAACATCTACGACTTCGGAAATGTCTATAACGAGATGTGCTTCCCCGAGGGCTCGGACGGCAAAGGCCAGCGTGGCGACAACATGACGCTTACCATTCCGCGTGGCGTGATGGCAACGCTGAAAATTGAGTTGTGATTATTTGTTCTCGTCGTTCATATAAACCAGAAACCATTTGCCGTCAACAAGTTCGAAGCGGCACTCGACGAACAGACCAGCACTGTCAATCCAAATTTTCTGCGTGAACGAGGTTTCGGTTTTTGAGTAGATTGCTTTGTATTTGTTATTGTCGACATCATAGACGCGGGTAGTCATCAGGTGCCAGTTTTCGGCAGTCCATTTGGTGGAGTTGTCCACTGTGTGGTAGCCGCCGCCAAGCGGAAACTTGATGCGCGACATCTGAAAGGCGCTGTCGGTGTGGAAGCGGTCGTAGAACTTGTCGAAATTCTCCACTTTCGACTTCTTTCGGGAAACTGTAGTCTCTGAACTTTTGCCGTTGGGTTCGGCCGTTTTTTGAGTGTTCGACGACGATTTGCAGCCGGCAATGGCAACGCAGCAAATCAGAATATAAAGCAGACGTTTCATAACGTTCAATCAATCAATGTGAATACAAAATTGGCAATTTTTGGCCACAGAATGCGCCGCGGCGGACAAAAAAGTCAGACGCTAGCAAATCCGTGTTTAACAGCGTAGAGAATGAGCTCAGTGTTGTTGCAGACGCCAATTTTCTGGTAAATGGTCGACTTGTGGTTATCGACGGTCTTTTTGCTGATACCGAAATCGTCGGCAATCTCCTTGCTCAGCTTGCCCTGGCAGCAGGCCTTGATAATCTCCCGCTCGCGTGGCGACAATTTGACGCCATCATCCGTAGTTTCCGCTGCTGGTTTTGGTGCGTTAATCGGTTCGTTTGGAAGCAGTCGAATGGGGGAGTCCTCAGTTGTGCTGTTGAGGTCGGCTTTATTCTGCCGATGGATAATATCTTTATTTTCAAGGTTGTTCCCCGTGGTTGCCAAATTTACTGACGGATGTTTGATGACAAACAATTCGCGGGCCATCTTCTCAGTGTGTTCAATGTCGCGGCGCATGCGGCGGACAATATATCCCAGCACAGCGCCTATAAGAATGGCGGCAAAAACAATCACAATCACAACCAATGCGTAACGCTGATGGTTGATAATTACCTGCAACTCAGCTTTTTCCTTCTCTTTTTCGGCAGTGGCGTAGCGAACTTCAAAATCAGCTATCTGCTGGCTGATCTGTTCGTTGTAGAGCGAGTCGTTGAGGGCCAGAGTCTGCTCGTAAAGCTCAGGACTCTTGCGCAGTTCGGCAAGATAGTGCAGTGCCTCGAGTTTGGTTCTGCGCCGGTTTAACTTATTGCTCAGGTCGAGCCCTTCTAAAGCGGTTTTCTCGGCTTCGGCTTTGCGGCCAAGCGCCATATAGTTTTTTGTTTGTGCCAATAGGTTGATACACAGACTGTAATCGTTGCCAGCGGCTCGCAGTCCTTCCGATGCTTTAGCCAACGTTACTTCGGCCTTGTCAAATTCTTTCTGCCGCAGGTAGGCCTCACCAAGCTGCGACAAGCGTACGGGCATTTTGTCGGTGCGGTTGTCGGCGGAGTCGAGCGCGTATGCCTGGCGGATATAGCCGATGGCCTCCGCGTCCCTTCCGTTTGCCGACAGAATCTCGCCCAAAACAGCGTATCGGCCGGCTTTCATCTTGGTGTTGTTGTGCGGCACGTATGTTATGGCTTGCAATAAATATTGTTCTGCCTCGTCGAAAAGTTTCTGGTGGGTGAAGAGAATCGCCAGCAGATTGAACGATGTTGAGATTCGCGTTGAATCGCCAAGCACTAAATCGCATTCAAGACAACGTTTCCCGTAATCAACAGCCTTGTCGTACTGTCCCATATCCCAATAGGCATACGCCAAACCATTGTAAATGTCTGAATAGTATATTGTTGAGTCAGTAGGAACGTAGATCAGAGCCTCCTCAAGAAATTTTACAGAACCGCGGTAGTCGTTACTGTCGTAGCACTCCTCGTATTTGGCGAACAATTCAAGATATTTTTTGAGATCAGATGCTGTGGCTGTTGATATTATACTGAAAGTAAGTGCGATAGATATGACAATTCTAAAAATCATCGTTCGAAAAATTTTCACAAAAGTAAAAGAAAAATCCGTGTTGTGGTGATTTTCCCTTCTCCAAATCCTCATGTGCTTCGCAATCAATAAAAAAGGAAGTTCCATTGCTGAAACTTCCTCCCATGTTTAACTTAAAAAATGTTCTTATGGTAGAACAGATTGTTACAGAGTACGCTTAACCTCAGTCTCCTCGTAAACCTCAATCACATCGCCAACTTTGATGTCGTTGTATTTGTCGATGTTCAGACCGCACTCCATGCCGGTGAGCACCTCTTTGGCGTCGTCCTTGAAGCGTTTGAGTGAGCCGAGCTCGCCAGTGTAAACCACAATACCATCGCGGATGACGCGCACTTTCGATGTGCGGCGCACCTTGCCGTCGCGGACAAAGCAACCAGCCACCGAGCCGACTTTCGAAATCTTGAAGACCTCGCGAATCTCGACTGTACCGATAACCTCTTCCTTGATTTCTGGCGAAAGCATGCCTTCCATAGCGTCCTTCACCTCGTTGATGGCATCGTAGATGATTGAGTACAAGCGGATATCCACCTGCTCGCGCTCGGCCAGCTTGCGTGCATCCATTGACGGGCGCACCTGGAATCCGACGATGATGGCATCGGATGCTGCGGCCAGCGTAACGTCTGATTCTGAAATCTGACCAACGGCCTTGTGGATGACGTTGACTTGAATTTCTGGTGTCGAGAGTTTAATGAGTGAATCCTGCAATGCCTCTGCTGAACCGTCAACGTCGGCCTTGACAATGATGTTGAGCTCATGGAAGTCGCCAATGGCTTTGCGGCGGCCAAGGTCAGCCAATGTCAGGTGCTTCTGGGTACGCAAGCCTTGCTCACGCTGCAGCTGCATACGGCGGTTGGCAATGTCGCGGGCCTCTTTGTCGGTGCTCACAACATTGAATTTGTCGCCTGCCTGCGGTGCGCCGTTCAGGCCAAGTATGAGAGCTGGTGTTGATGGGCCAGCCTCGGTAATCTTGCCGCTGCGCTCGTTGTACATTGCCTTTACGTGGCCTGTGAAGCTGCCGGCAAGCACAATGTCGCCCACCTTCAGCGTACCGCTTTGCACAAGCACTGTGGTCACGTAGCCGCGGCCTTTGTCCAAAGCTGACTCGATAACAGTTCCCGAAGCTAATTTGTTCGGATTTGCCTTAAGGTCAAGCAGTTCGGCCTCAAGCAGAACCTTGTCGAGCAGTTCGGCAACGTTGATGCCTTTTTTTGCTGAGATGTCCTGCGACTGATATTTGCCGCCCCATTCCTCAACCAAAAGGTTCATGTTGGCCAAAGCCTCTTTTATCTTATCGGGGTTTGCACCCGGTTTATCAATCTTGTTGATTGCGAAAACGATAGGAACGCCGGCAGCTTGCGCGTGGTTGATGGCCTCAATGGTCTGCGGCATGATGCTGTCATCGGCTGCAATCACAATAATAACAATATCAGTAATTTGAGCACCACGGGCACGCATTGCGGTGAACGCCTCGTGACCTGGGGTGTCGAGGAAGGTGATAGTCTTGCCGTTCTTCAGCACCACGCTGTAGGCGCCAATGTGCTGGGTGATACCACCAGCCTCGCCCGCAATCACGTTGGCGTTGCGGATATGGTCGAGCAGTGATGTCTTACCATGGTCGACGTGGCCCATGACGGTGATGATTGGCGGACGTGGAACCAAATCCTCCTCTTTGTCCTCCTCATCAGCGATGGCGTCGAGCAGGTCGGCGCTAACAAACTGCATCTTGTAGCCGAACTCATCGGCAACCAAGGCCATTGTCTCAGCGTCAAGTCGCTGGTTGATAGACACAAACAGACCAAGGTTCATACAGGTTGAGATGACTTCGGTCACTGAAACGTTCATCATGGTTGCCAATTCGTTAACTGAAACGAATTCAGTTACTTTCAGCACCATCTTTTCTGCTTCCTGACGCTCAATCTCCTCCGCTGATTTCTGTCTTACATCCTCACGTTTCTCACGGCGGTGAACACTGGTCTTGCTCTTGCCTTTCGGGGCCTGCAGACGTGCCAGAGTGTCTTTAATCTGCTTCTGCACATCTTCCTCGTTCACTTCCTTTTTCAGGAATTTCGATGCGCCTTTGGCACCTTTTCCGCCCTTGCCGCCTTTGCCTTCCATTGGCGCGCCCACATCGACGCGGTCTTTCTGTATGCGTTTGCGTTTTTTCTTCTTTCCGAATTCGTCGCCGCTGCCCGGACCTGCAAATTTGCGGTCGTTCAGGTCGATTTTGCCAACTACGTTCGGGCCCTGAAGCTTCTCAACTTTGGTGTTAATGAATTCGGGTTCAGTGCGTTGTGGCTGGTTATCATCTTTCTTGCCTTGCTGTTGCTGCGTCTGCTGCATCTTGCGGGTCTGAGCCTCGCGCTCTTTGCGCTCTTTGGCCTTCTCCTCCTTCGATTTCTTAGCTGGGCGCGTTTTGCTGTTCAGCTGGTCAAGTTCGATTTTGCCCAAAATCTTCACGTCTTTCACCGGCTCCACCTTTGTGCGGATGAGTTCCGGCTCTGGCTGTTTCGGACGTGGCTGCTCGCCCTTCGGATTGGCCGATGCCACAGGCTGCTGCTTTGCAGGTGCCGGCTCCGACTTCTTCTCAGGCTTTTTGTTCAGGTCGATTTTGCCCACCACGTTCGGGCCTTGCAGTTTCTCGACTTTCGTGTCAACAAACTCTTCTTTCTTGGGCGCAGCAGGCTCTTTTTTAGCCTGTTCCGATTCCTGCACAGAAAATTCGTCGTCAGCGTAGATTGACTCTTTTTTGGCTCTCATGGCGTTGAGTTCAATCTTTTCTGATGCCTCTTTCACCTTGATGTCGGTGCTGTATTCCTTTTGCAGAATCTGGTATACATCCAGCTCAATCTTGGTGTTCGGGCCGTCGTCGGCGGAAATTCCCTTTTTATGCAGAAATTCGAGCACAGTGTTGACGCCCACGCCAAAATCACGTGCTATCTTACTTAATCTCAGTGGCTTGTAATCTGTCATTTGCTTCTTATAGAGTTTGTTAATTAACTGGAATCTGTTTCTGTTGCCGATAGCCGTTATTCAAATTCAGCCTTCAGTATTTTGAGCACATCGTTAATTGTGCTTTCCTCAAGGTCAGTGCGGTGCACAAGCTCGGCGGCCGGAATTTCCAGAACGCTCTTGGCGGTATCGCAGCCGATAGCCTTCAGTGCGTCGAGTACCCATCCGTCGATTTCATCTGCAAATTCCTCAAGGTCAACATCTTCCTCGTCAACCGATTCGCGGTAAACATCAATCTCATAACCAGTCAGCTGGCTTGCCAGTTTGATGTTGGTTCCGCCCTTGCCGATAGCCAGCGACACCTGGTCGGGCTCAAGGTAAACATCGGCTTTCTTGGTCTCGTCGTTAATCTTAATCTGCGAAACTTTGGCTGGGCTCAAAGCGCGCGAGATGTAGAGCGAGATGTTGTTGGTGTAGTTGATGACGTCGATGTTCTCGTTGCGCAACTCGCGGACAATGCCGTGGATGCGGGCGCCCTTCATACCAACGCAGGCTCCAACTGGGTCGATGCGCTCGTCGTACGACTCAACGGCCACTTTGGCACGCTCGCCTGGGATGCGCTTTATATTCTTGATGGTGATGAGTCCGTCGAAAATCTCGGGAACCTCAAGTTCGAACAGCCTTTCAAGGAACAGCGGGCTTGTACGCGAAAGGATTACCAGCGGGGTTGAGTTGCGCATCTCCACACGAACCACAACTGCGCGGACGCTGTCTCCCTTGCGGAAATAGTCGCTCGGGATCTGCTCGGTCTTCGGCATAATCAACTCGTTGCCGTCGTCGTCGATAATCATTATCTCTTTCTTCCAAACCTGGTAAACCTCGCCAGTCACAATCTCGCCGATGCGGTCTTTGTATTTGGCGTAGAGTTGGTCCTTCTCGAGTTCCATAATGCGGGTGGTCAGGTTCTGGCGGAGTGTCAGGATTGAACGGCGGCCGAAATCCTTCATCTGCACCTCGTCCGACACTTCCTCGCCGACCTCATAATCCTCGTCGATTTTCTTGGCCTCGGTGAGCGAAATCTCCTTGTTGGGGTCCTTCAAATCGGCATCCTCAACCACCTCGCGGTTGCGCCAAATCTCAAAGTCGCCCTTGTCGATGTTGATGATGATGTCGAAATTCTCATCGGTGCCGTACTGCTTGACCAATGTGCTGCGGAACACGTCTTCCAAAACCCTCATCATTGTGGGGCGGTCAATGTTTTTCAGTTCCTTAAACTCTGAAAATGTGTCGGTTAGATTCATGTTTTCTCTTTTTATCTGTTTATGTTAAAAAATTATTGTTTCCTTGACTGATTTAATCTCGGTGAATGCGTAAGGCTCTGTTTTAGTAACCTTTACGGGACGTTTTGCGCCTTCGGGCTTCTCTTTTGCCTCATACTCGAGCAAAATGCCTTCAGCGTTTGCCTCGCGCAGGATTCCGTTGAGTTTGATGCCGCTGTTGAGAAGCACTTCCACTGTGCCGTTCAGTATTTTTGTGTACTGCTGCAGCACTTTGAGCGGCTGTCCCACACCTGGTGACGACACCTCGAGCGCAAAATCTTCCTTCTCGCGGTCGAGCTGCGACTCGATGTACTGGCTCATCTCCACGCAAGTATCGACAGAAATGCCCTCGGGCGAGTCGAGCGTTACGGTGATGTTGTTCTGCGTATCTACCTTAACTTCAACCAGAAACAAGTCGCTTTCGGCGATGCGGCTCAGAACAATCTCTTCAATTTGTTTTTTGTCTATCATAGTTTACTCTAATAAAACAGGGGACTTGCTTGCCCCCTGAATCAATTCTCCACGAAAACGCCGCAAATATAGGCATTTATCTTATATATGCAAAGAAAAAATAACTTCAGCTAATGAAGGGAGAATTTGAATCAGAAGTTTTTATCGGCACTTCCCGTAATAATCGAATCGATAGCGGAATCGGAAGTGGTGTCGGGCTCAGTTATTTCGTCGGCATCGGAATGGTCCGTGTCGAACAGAGTTGTGTCGGTTGGAGCTTTAGAGTACAGAATGTCAAGTAGTTGTGTCATGGCAATGCCGCCGCTGCGGTTGCTGCTGTTGCGCAGAACAACAATGGTGGTGGTGTCGTACGGCACACGGACAAGCATGGTTTTGAATCCGTGCCACCAGCCGCTGTGGAATTGAATTGGGATGCTGTCGGCGTAGGTTGTCAGTCGCCAGCCGTAGCCATAGTTGGTGCCGAAGCGTATGCGGCGCCCCATGGGCTGGAAGGCCAATTGCAGCGTGTCAGGATTGATGATTTTGCCGGAATAGAGCCCCTGGTCCCAGCGGAAAAGGTCGGTGGCGGTTGAGTAGATGCCTTTGTCGCCCAAATAATGGTCGAGATAGTTGTCATCGGCAGGAGTGCGGCGACTGACATATCCGATGGCGCGCGGCGGATAGCTGACGCTTTGCATTGCACGGTAGGTGAATGTATGCGTCATTCCCAGCGGCTTGAAAATATTGTTTTCCAGATAGTTCTCGAATTTTAAACCCGATACAGCCTCAACCACCGCAGCCAGAACCGCGTAACCAGTATTACTGTATTGGAACTGGCGGCCAGGGCGGAAATATCGGCCCGCATTGGCTTCAATCAGGTCGGCCACAATCTGCTGGTTGCTGAAATAGGGGTCGTTGAGCATCGGCTTTCGGTCGCACAAATAGTGATAGTTGGGCAGGCCCGAGCGGTGCACAAGCAGTTGGTGGATGGTGATGTCGGGGTAGGGGAAGCCAGGCAGATATTGGGCGACATAATCGTTCAGTTGCAACTTCCCGCGCTCATAGAGCTGCAGAATGGCCACGGCGGTGAACTGTTTAGAAACCGACGCCAACTGAAACGCAGTGGTGTCAGTGATTGGCTCGTTCTCAACAGTGTTGGCCAATCCGTAGGCTTGTTCGTATAAAATGTTGTTTTTCTGCCCGATAAGAATTACACCGCTGAAATCGCCGCTTTGGATTTTTTTCTTGACGACATTGTCAACATTGGCCATTTGCTCGCTGGTGAAGGTGCAGTGGCTGACTTCCTGCTGCTCAACAACAATGGCTTCAGCAGGCTCGGAGCTGTTGGGGCGGTTGCCTACATGGCACACGATCACCATCAGCGCAGCGGCTGCAAGCATCGGCCAATTTTGTTTTATGCAGTTTGTAATCATTGTTTTTCAATGTGGCCGCAAAGATAATCGCGATTAGAACGCAAATGACACCAATTGAGCAGATTTTAACTTTTTAATGTCCTCGGCTTTCGTACTTTTGCATTGTTTTTATCGCGAACAATCTTGAGACGCAAATTCATACTGAATCTAATTCTTGTTGTCTTCCTGAACCTGCTGGTTAAGCCTTTCTGGGTTTTCGGAATCGACCGCACTGTGCAGAACGTTGTGGGCGCTGAGCAGTATGGATTCTACTTTGCGTTGTTCAATTTTTCACTCATTCTCAATATTTTGCTCGATTTGGGCATCACCAACTACAACAACCGCAACATATCTCAGAACGAAAGTGGATTGACACTCAACTTTTCCAACATCTTCACACTCAGGCTGATACTTGGTGTTTCCTATTTTGTGGTGAGTATGGCTGCGGCATGGCTCTGCAACTACAACAGTCATCAGCTTGCAATGCTGATGTTCCTTACATTCAATCAATTCCTGCTGGCGCTGATTCTCTATCTGCGTTCCAATCTGGCGGGGTTGCAGCTCTTCAAGACCGATAGCATCATGTCAGTGCTTGACCGTGTGGTTATGATTGTGATTTGCAGCCTGTTGCTCTGGGGCAACATCACCAGCCAGCCGTTCCGCATAGAGTGGTTTGTCTATGCGCAGACGGGTGCTTATCTGCTCACAGCGGCGGTAGCGTTTGTGCTGGTTTTCATTCATGCGCCCACGTTCCGCCCGACGTTCAATCTGCAATTTTCGCTCGAAGTGCTGCGCAAGAGTTTTCCGTTTGCACTGCTCACACTGCTCATGTCGCTCTACAACCGCATCGATTCGGTGATGCTCGAGCGCCTTCTGCCCGACGGCAAGGTGCAGGCAGGCATCTACGCTCAGGCTTTTCGCATTTCGGATGCTTGCTGCATGTTCGCGCTGTTATTCGCCAATCTGCTGCTGCCCATGTTCTCTCGGATGATTAAGCAGCGCGAGAATGTAGCTAGTCTGCTCAAACTCTCCACCGTGGCAATGGCCGTGCCCGTGGTTGCCGGAGCTGCCGCGTGCGTTTTCTACCGCGGTCAGGTCATGGACTTGCTCTACAGCAGTCATGTTGCTGAATCGGCACCGATTTTTGCACTCCTTATCAGCGGATTTGTGGCAATATCAATGGTTTACATCTACGGCACGCTGCTCACGGCCAACGGCAGTCTGCGCCAACTCAACATTGTGGCGTTTTGCGGAATGGTTTTCAACATTGCGATGAATTTTGTGCTGATACCGCGCTACGGGGCGTTCGGAGCGGCCATTGTGAGCCTTGCTACACAAAGTTTGACTGCTTTTGCCCAAATTGCCATAGCTTTTTCTATTTTTGGCCTCAAATTTCGAGGGCATACGCAATACATGCTTTTAATATACGTTTTAGGTATTGTCGCCTTCGGTTTCGCCTCAACGCATCTGCCATTCGGCTGGAGCTGCAACGCACTGATAATGCTTCTCGCCGCTGGTTTATGGGCTTTTGTTTTGCGGCTCGTCAGTGTTGACGATTTTGTTAAATTGTTGAAAATGAAAGAAGAGGGATGAATTGAAATCCCGAGAACGAAGAACTCAAATAAGTTATAACTAAATAAAAATGAAGTTTCAAAAACTCAATCTCATCATCGGTTGGATAACCTTTGCCATTGCGTCATCGGTTTATATTGCAACCATTGAGCCGACAGCCAGTTTCTGGGACTGCGGCGAGTTCATTGCCACGGGCTACAAACTCGAAGTGGGGCACCCCCCTGGCGCACCGTTCTTTATGCTGATGACTCGATTCTTCAGCAACTTTGCCGCCGGCGACGTCACGAAAGTGGCAATGTGGGTCAACATTATGTCGGCTTTGGCTTCGGGCGGAACCATCTTGTTCCTGTTCTGGACCATCACCCATCTGGGCCGCCGCCTCACACGCAAGAATGCTGACGAGCTCAGTCTCGGCTGGCAGATTGCCATCTTGGGCAGTGCTTTCATTGGCTCGCTGGCCTACACATTCTCTGACACATTCTGGTTCTCGGCTGTTGAGGGCGAGGTTTACGCATCATCGTCGCTGCTGACGGCCTTTGTGTTCTGGGCCATTCTGAAATGGAGCGATGTTGCCGACGAGAAATACAGCAACCGCTGGCTGCTGCTCATCGCTTACGTCATCGGTATATCGATTGGCGTTCACCTTTTGAACCTGCTTACAATTCCGGCTATTGCGCTGGTTTACTATTTCAAGAAGAGCCAGACCATTACTCCGAAAGGTGTGATTGTGGCTCTGCTCGTTTCGTGCGTCATTCTGGGCGGCACCATGTGGGGAATCATCCCGGGCGTGGTCAAACTTGGATTCTTCTTCGACCGCATCTTTGTCAACGGCTTCGGACTGGGTTACAACAGCGGCCTTCTGTTCATGATTGTGCTGCTAGCTGGCCTGTTCACTTGGGGCATTGTCTACACCCAAAAGAATAGCAAACCAGTTTGGAACACCATTTTGCTGGCTGTGGCAGTTCTGCTTATCGGCTACGGCTCTTACGCAACCATCGTTGTGCGCTCGCTGGCCACTCCGCCAATCGACCAGAACGACCCTGAAGACGCCTACTCGCTGTTGAGCTACCTGAACCGCGACCAGTACGGCAGCTGCCCGCTCATCTACGGACAGTACTACAACGCGCCTGTCGATCTCGAGGACCCTTACAAGCACACTGGCAAATCATGGATTCAGAAGGACGGCAAGTATGTTGAGGGAAGTGAAAAACTGGAATACAACTATAATAAGGCCATGTGTACCATCTTCCCGCGAATGTGGAGCAGCAAGGCCGAACACGTTGAGGATTACAAATATTGGGGCAGCATCAAAGGCCGCAAGGTGAAGGTGCGCAACAACCAGGGCGAGATGGAGACAATGGTGAAACCCACCTTTGGCGAGAATCTGCGCTACTTCCTGCGCTACCAGTGCGGATTCATGTATTTCCGCTACTTCATGTGGAACTTTGTCGGCCGCCAGAACGATATTCAGGGCGACGGCGACAACATGAGCGGCAACTGGATAAGCGGTATCAAGTTCATCGACGAGATGCGACTTGGTCCGCAGGACAATCTGCCATCAGAGTACGCAAACAACCGCGCCACCAACAAATACTACTTCCTGCCGCTTATTCTTGGCCTGATTGGTCTCTTCTATCAGCTGAATCGCGACAAGAAGAACTTCTGGGTTGTGATGGCGCTGTTCGTCCTCACTGGATTGGCCATTGTGGTCTATCTGAACCAGTATCCGCGCCAGCCGCGTGAGCGTGACTATGCCTACGCGGGCTCGTTCTACGCTTTTGCGATATGGATTGGCCTTGGCGTGATGGCCATCTACGAGTGGCTGAATAAGGTGACCAAGGAAGTACCGTCGGCAGCCGTAGCAACAGCCGTGTGCCTGTTTGTTCCAGGCATCATGTGCGCTCAGAACTGGGACGACCACGACCGCAGCAACCGCTACATCTGCCATGATGTGGCTTGGAACTACCTGCAGACGTGCGAGCCGAACGCCATAATCTTCACTAACGGCGACAACGACACCTTCCCGTTGTGGTACATTCAGGAGGTTGAGGGCGTCCGCACCGATGTGCGCGTAATCTGCCTGCCGTACCTCATCACCGACTGGTATATCGACCAGATGAAGTCGAAATACTATGAGAGCGAGCCAGTGCCGTTCAGCATGACTCACAACCAGTATGAGACCGGCACCCGCGACCAGCTGCCTGTTTACGACAAGATTAAGGATGCACAGGAGCTGAAGGATGTTATAGATTTCATCAAGAGCGATAACCCGCAGACCCGCTTGACAACCAACTACAACGAGACCATCGACTACTTCCCGACTAAGAAGCTGAAAATGGCCATCAACAAGGATGAGATTCTACGTAAGGGTGTTGTCAAGGCTAAGGATTCGGCACAGATTGTTGACGAAATGGCTTGGAGTCTGACATCGCGCTACATTCTGAAGAACGAACTGATGATTCTCGACCTTGTTGCCAACTCGAACTGGGACCGCCCGATTTACTTTGTGTCAGTTGGTCCGGGCAACGACACCAACCTGCGCGACTACTTCCAGTGCGAGGGATTCGCCTATCGTTTGGTGCCAATCAAGACCAAGTACGACATGATGAGCGTTGGTCGCATCGACACCGATGTGCTCTACGACAACATGATGAACAAGTTCCGCTGGGGCAACATGGGTGACCCGAAGGTTTATCTCGACGAGAACATCCGCCGCACTTTGCAGATTGTGAAGTTGCGCAACAATTTCGGCCGTCTGGCCATCGCACTTCAGCAGGAAGGCAAAACCGACAAGGCTCAAGAGGTTATCAAACGCTGCTTTGAGGTGCTGCCTGTCGAGAAGGTGCGTCTGACATACTACGATTCGAAGTTCATCGACGCGCTTTTTGAGTGCAACTATCCGCAAGCTCGCGAGATTGCCACTGAAATCTTCAACACAGCCTACAACGACCTGCTCTACTACGGGCAACTGCCAGCGCCGTTCTACACTGCAAACGACAGCAAGCGCCAAATGTGCATGGTGAACGCCCAGTGGATTACCGAAACACTGCAGACCTACAAGCAGACCGAATTGTACAATGAGTTGAACGAGTTGTTTGTCGAGATGTACAGCATCTACAGCGGCAACATGACTCCAACAGCTGTCAAAAAATTGGAACGCAGATAAGGTTTGACCGATAGCATAAGAAACCGCAATCAGGATTTTCCCGGTTGCGGTTTTTTATTGGAGTGCATAAAAACCAACGCCATGCGAAGCCATTAAATGTCCCTGCAAATAGCGTGAACATTAACAGACTGATATCGGTTATACCGGTTTAATATTTCAGACAATCGCCTTTTTTGCCTGCTCCAATGCGGCAATCACCTTGTCACACCATTGGTCAAACTCCTGGTCTTCAGTTTGATATTCGGGGTGTGTGAGCACAAACTCGATGGTCTGGCGCACGCCTTGGTCGAAGCGGACGGTGGCGCAGAAGTCGGGAACGGCGCGTTTCAGCTTGCTGTTGTCGAACACCACAGAGTTCGATTTGTCGCCGATAAGGCTTCCGGTGAAATCGTAATCACTGACGGCGGCCAGAAAATCGGACGCCACATAATACGGTTTGAACTCAACGCCGAGGCAGTCGGCAATGGTTTGGTAGGCTTGGTTCCAGGTGACGGTCTCGTCGGATGTAATTTGGAACACATCGCCAATGGCGTGAGCGTTGCCCATCAGCCCGACAAAGGCTTTGGCAAAATCGCTGTTGTGGGTGAAGGTCCAGAGTGAGGTGCCGTCGCCGTGAAGGATAACAGGTTTGCCATCGAGCATCCGTTTTATGACCTGCCAGCTGCCTTTGCGTCCGTGAACGCCCAGCGGAACAGCGCGTTCGTCGTAGGTATGGCTTGGGCGGACAATGGTTATCGGGAATTGCTCTTCGCGGTATTTGCGCATCAGAAAATCTTCAATCTTTATCTTGTTGCGCGAGTATTCCCAATAGGGGTTTGCCAGCGGCGTGCTCTCGGTTATGATATAGTTGGCGGCGGGTTTCTGGTAGGCCGATGCCGAACTGATGACCATAAACTGCCGCGTTTTGCCTTTGAAAAGACGATAGTCGCGCTCAATCTGCGCAGGTTCGAAGCATATGAAATCGCACACGCAGTCGAACGACAGGCCCGCCAGCTTGGCCGGCACTTCGGCTTCGTTGTTCACGTCGCTCACCACAATCGAGTTGACGTTCGGCGGAAGCACATTGTTGCGGTTGCCGCGGTTCAACACATACAATTGCCAGTCTTCTGACTCCGACAGCCGCTTGGTAATGGCCGTGCTGATGGTTCCTGTGCCACCAATGAATAACGCTTTTTTCATAGCCTCGTTTGTTTTTGTTTATCAACGCAATATGCGATTTTTTTTGTAAAACCCAAAAAGGTATCAGGCACTTGGCATTAGGTATTGTCTGTTGTCCGAAGTCTAAAATCATTTCTCTATATTTGCACCCAAAAATTCGCAAATGGACAACATCCGCAATTTCTGCATCATAGCGCACATCGACCACGGCAAAAGCACGCTGGCCGACCGTCTGCTTCAGTACACGGGCACCGTCAACGAGCGGCAGGCGCAGGACCAGGTGCTCGACGATATGGACCTTGAACGCGAGCGCGGCATCACCATCAAGAGCCACGCCATCCAAATGGATTATATGTACGAGGGCAAGAAATACGTGCTGAACCTGATTGACACCCCAGGGCACGTCGATTTCTCGTACGAGGTTTCGCGCTCGATTGCCGCCTGCGAGGGTGCGCTGCTCATTGTCGACGCCACGCAAGGTATTCAGGCTCAGACCATTTCGAACCTTTATCTTGCCATTGAGCATAATCTTGAGATAATCCCCGTCATCAATAAAATCGACCTGCCGAACGCTATGCCAGAAGATGTGAAGGACCAGATTGTGGACCTTATCGGCTGCGACCGCGACGACATTCTTGCTGCCAGCGGCAAGACGGGCGAGGGTGTGGACAAGATTCTTGAACGCATTGTGCAGGTGATTCCGCCGCCGAAGGGTGACCCGCAGGCGCCACTTCAGGCACTGATTTTCGACTCGGTCTTCAACTCGTTCCGCGGCATCATCGCCTATTTCAAGATTGTGAACGGCGAGATTGCGACTGGCGATTTTGTGAAGTTTGTGAACACTGGCAAGCAATATAACGCCGACGAGGTGGGCGTTCTTCGGCTCGACCGCGAACCGCGCAAGGTGCTGAAAACGGGCGACGTAGGCTACATTATCTCGGGCATCAAGACATCGCGCGAGGTGAAGGTGGGCGACACCATCACTCACGTCGACCGTCCGTGCGCCGCCGCCATCGAGGGTTTCGAAGAGGTGAAGCCAATGGTGTTCGCGGGTGTCTATCCTGTGGTGGCCGACGAGTATGAGGACCTTCGCGCATCGCTCGAGAAACTGCAACTGAACGACGCTTCGCTGACTTTCCAACCCGAATCGTCGGCGGCTCTGGGATTCGGCTTCCGCTGCGGCTTCCTGGGTCTGCTTCATATGGAAATCATTCAGGAACGGCTCGACCGCGAGTTCAATATGGACGTCATCACAACCGTGCCAAACGTTTCGTTCATCTGCCACACCAAAAAAGGCGAGACACTTGAGGTGCACAACCCGTCGGGGTTGCCAGCGGTGAACACCATCGACTATATTGAGGAGCCGTACATCAACGCGCAGATTATCTCGAATGTCGATTACATCGGAAACATAATGAAACTCTGCATCGAAAAGCGCGGCGTGCTCAAGAACCAGACCTACGTGACGGGCAACCGCGTTGAGGTGACGTTTGATATGCCGCTGTCGGAAATTGTGTTCGATTTTTACGATAAACTGAAAAGTATATCAAAGGGTTACGCGTCGTTCGACTACCACCCCAGCGGATACGGGCGCGCCAATTTGGTGAAACTCGATATTCTGCTCAACGGCGAGGGTGTTGACGCGCTGTCGTCGCTCATTCACGCCGACCACGCCTACGACCTTGGTCGCAAAATGTGCGAGAAATTGAAGGAACTGATTCCGCGCCAGCAGTTCGACGTGGCCATTCAGGCGGCCATTGGCGCCAAAATCATTGCCCGCGAAACCGTGCGCCAGGTGCGCAAGGACGTGACGGCCAAATGCTACGGCGGCGACGTTTCGCGAAAGCGCAAACTGCTTGAAAAACAGAAGGAAGGCAAGAAACGTATGCGCCAGATTGGAACCGTTGAGGTGCCGCAGAAGGCATTTTTGGCGGTGTTGAAGTTGGATTGAGCGAAGGATTGAAGGATTGAATGTAGGGACGTAGCGTGCCGCGTCCGCACAAAAAATGCCAGATTGAAAATTGCCCCCCAAAGGTGTTATTCGTATTCCTTAAGATATTGAAGCACTTGCTGTTTCAATGGAGGAATATCGTTTTTGGCGGTTGCCCACAACTTTTGCTTCGATACGGTTGCATAGCCGTGAACCAACACGTGCCTCATACCAATAATTTGCTGCCACGGCAACTCGGAATGCGAAACAATGAACTCTTTCGACAGCATATAAGCAGCCTCGCCAACAATCTCAACATTCTTCATAACAGCAAAATAGAGAACATAATCTTTCTCGAACTGCTCGAAAGTGACATTTGCGAGCATTCGTTCGATGTTTTCGGCATACTCAACAATATGCTTCAGCCTTCCCGCGTCTCTAATTGGTTCTCTCATAAATCAGTTTTTTATCCCGATTGACACTTTCAACTGCGTAAGGCTCAAGTGTTCCGTCCTCTATCAAATCGACATTTCGCCCCGTTATGCGGCATAAATCCATATACATTCCACCAATGGTGAAAAGGCTGACATTTGCCGAATCGTCGTAACTGACAAGCAAGTCGATGTCGCTGTCGGCGGTCTCTTCGTTGCGCGAATACGAACCGAACAACCAAACCTTTTTTACGGGTTTCGATGCAAAATACCGAGTGATTTTATTCAAAAGAGGCGCTTCCATTTTGTTCCCTTTCTTTGATTTAGTGCAATGATACACATTTTTCTGCAAACGGCAGTTTTTTATTTGGCGTCACAATCTCTTTTTACGTGCATAAATTTTTCTTTCCTATTTCAAATTTTCATTTCTATATTTGAAAAGCCTTTGAGCTTTAGCGCATCGGCGGACATATAGAAAGACGTTTACTGACGTTTTCATTTGACGATTCAAAACTTCGCAATTTTGAAAAACCACTGTCAGAGAAAGTGCAACTGTAAACGCCTGCGTTGGTGTATTTTGACTTGTATCAAAATGCTCTTACGTGGGTTTTACGTTGCTCAATCTTACAGTGGTGGGCAATGCGAAGGCCTTGAATCGTGGGAGCGAGTAACAGAATCCCACGTTTTTTCTTTTTATAAATACCGCAATTGGGGAGTCGGCGGACAGAGGTTGCGCACGACACGGATGCAGTGTATCATTCTATGAAACGTATATTAGCAATCTTGTTCGCAACAATATTCGCAGGACAAGTGTGGGCACAAAAAAACTTCGATTTTTCCGCAGAATGTAGTAGCGGACAAACTTTGTACTACAAAATAACAAGCGATTCCACTGTGGTGATAATGCGCCCCAGTAATAATTGGGACAACAGTTATGAAGGTTACACTGAACCATCAGGTAGTTTGGCCATTCCAAAAATAGTTAATAACAATGGCGTAACATATTCTGTTACAGGAATTAACGGATATGCGTTCAACGGGTGCGATGATTTGACATCAGTTACAATTCCAAATTCAGTAACAATCATAGGAGGTGGAGCATTCAGAAATTGTGTTAATCTGAAAAAAGTTGAATATGCAAGTATTGAAAGTTTGTGTTCCATTGATTTTGTAGACTACGATTCTAATCCATTAAGATTTGCTCATCATTTATATATAAATGGATTAGAGATTACAGAGTTGACTATTCCAAACACTATAACAAGCATTGGTGCTTGGGTGTTCTATGGTTGTAGTAGCCTGCAATCGGTAATTATACCTAATTCTGTAAAATGCATCGGGTATAATGCGTTCTGCGGTTGCAGCAGTTTGGTGTCAATAACTATCCCTAATTCAGTTACATCCATTGAGGGTGAAGCATTTTATGGCTGTAAAAGTCTAACATCAATAACCATTCCTAATTCGGTTACATCCATTGAAGAGTTTGCATTTTCTGGCTGCATAAATCTAACGTCAATAACCATTCCTAATTCTATTACAAGTGTTGGTCAATTATTCGATTGGCCTAATAATCTGCAGTACAATGAGTTTGACAATGCCATTTATTTGGGTAATAGTGAAAATCCATACGTGGTATTGCTTACTGCAAAATCTGATGATATAACAGAATGTGTTGTGAACGACAACTGTAAAGTTATTGCAAGAGATGCGTTTGCCTCGTGTAACAACATTAAGTCAATAACTATTCCAAGTACAATTGTTGGTGTTGGTAACACTTATGAAAAACACGACCTTTTATCTTTAGAAATTTTGCAGTACAATGAATATGGCAACGCTCTTTATTTGGGAAATGCAGAGAATCCATACGTGGTATTAATCGGTCCGAATGAAAATATGAATGCGTGCGAGATAAATAACGAGTGCAAGGTTATTGCTGAAGATGCATTCAAAGACTTTAGTGATTTAACATCTGTGACCATTCCCAATTCCGTAAAAAATATTGGCAGATATGCATTTTCAGGATGCGATAATCTGACTATTTATTGCGAAGCGAGCTCAAAGCCTTTTGGTTGGGTTGACAAATGGAACAAAGATGAGTATGGAGACAGTGAACGTCCTGTTGTTTGGGGGTACAAAAGCAATAGTGGTAACCAAAGCGAAGAGAATCAAGGTAATGAAGAAGAGAACCAAGTAAACGATAACAACACAGAAGAAAACCAAGGCAGCGAAAACAACAACAGCAGCACTCAAAACACCCCCAAACCGCAGCCCACAACACCCGAAGGCATTATAGTACATCACATTTTGGATATTATACACAATGTTATCAGTATTGTTACCGATGTTGACGAAGATGCTGTTAATCAAGTGAATATCTATGCCTGCGATAACAAAATTGTGGTTGAAAACGTCGAAACCGCCAATGCCGAAATCAGTGTGTTCGACATTAACGGCCGTGTGGTCGCCAAAACCACGGCAAACAGCAGCCGCGTTGAGATTCCGATGCGGGCGCAAGGCGTTTATATTGTCCGCGTTGGCAGCAATGCTAAACGAGTGGTTGTGAATTGAAAAATGTATTAAACGATTAATAATATTCAATGAAGGGTTGCCAGAAATGGCAACCCTTCATTTTTAAATCCGTGTTTGCCACAACCACAGCGGTTTTCCCCTAAATTAAAATTCTCTAATTTTGCGGTTGATATGGCGTCAGATAAAATGCCATATTTGCAACATATTTAATGATATGAGCCGCGATGAAGTTATCGAACAAATCAAATCCGTTCCAGAAGAATATTTGGACGAAATTTCGCAATATATCAGCGACTTAATGAGTGCTCAAAAAACCTGCGGCAAAGGGAATAATCGTGGTTTAAGGGAATTTTATGGAATAATGCATTTGGGGGATGGACTTGAAATCCAAAAACAAATGCGTAGCGAATGGGATAAAGATATACAACTAAACTTCTAAACTCTAAACTTTTATGAAACGTTTGACAATTTTAGCGGCTTTGGCAACAATGATTTTTGCCGGCTGCAACAATGTTCGCGAGAAGGTGCTTCCGCAGATTTCCGGCAAGGCGGGCGAGGTGGTTATCGTTATCGAGGACCAGGTTTGGAAATCGACCACCGACACCATTATAAATATATTGAAAGCCGATGTGCCAGGACTACCGCAGAGCGAGCCGATGTTCGATGTGGTTCGAATTCCGAACAGCGCTTTCACAGAGATTTTCCAGCGTCACCGCAATATTATCAGTTGCCGCATTGCCGCCGACAGCGCGGCCAGCATAAAAGTTGCATCCGACATTTGGGCCACACCGCAGACAGTGATTCAGATTGTGGCGCCGTCGGCACAGGCCTTTGAGCAACTCTTCTCTGACAACCGCGAAAAAATCGTCGGACTTCTGCTCAAAGCCGAACAGGACCGCATAATTAAAAACTACTCAACCTTCCCCGAGCGTCAAGTGATGGACAAACTTGCAAAGGCCACTGGTGTAACAATGACAATACCAAAGGGTTACACATTCGATATGGACACCACCTGCATTCTCAATGGCGACACCTGCCACTTTGTTTGGATTTCGCACGAGACACCCGAAATCAGTCAGGGGCTGTTCGTCTATTACTACGATTACACTGACTCGCTGATGCTTACCCGTGACCGCCTTATGGCGATGCGCGACCTGATGTGCAAGCGTTTTGTGGGCGGCCCGTCCGACGGCTCGTATATGACCACCGTCGCATTTGAGGATGTGACTACCTTCCGATCATTCAACCGCCGAGGCCAATACACCGCTGAGTTGCGCGGTCTCTGGGAGACTCACGGTGACTTTATGGGCGGCCCCTTCGTCAGTCTTACTCAGTATGATGCAAAATGCGGTCGAATTGTAACGGTTGACGGCTACGTTTACGCCGGCAAGAAGGACAAACGCAACTATATGCGCCAAGTTGAGGCCATTATGAGCACAATGCAGTTTGTGAATGAGTGATTATTGAGTTCACACTCTTAAAATCTTCCATCTGACTTTTGAAAAAAAACTTGCGCTATGGCAGATAATAATCAAAACGATAGCAACAATCAACCCGCCAATGAATCGGAAATAAACGGCTTGTACGTTCCCACAATTATGAGTTTGATGTTATCAATATTCGCGTTCCTTTTCACATTGATTGTGTGCGGGGAGTTGATTGGTATTGCCTGCACAAATGGCGGGCTTTTCAATTACGACCCCGAAATAATTGAATCGGGTAGTCTTCGGTTTGGTTTTGGCGGCATTCTGTTTTGCGCGCTTATGATGGAGATAAAAGAATACAAAACTAATTGTTACAATCTGTTAATCATATATTTGTGCGCTGCATTGTTATTGTGTAACGCAGCGCTTTTTCTCAAAGGTTACACTTATTTGCCATTCATATTTTCTATGGCGCTGCCCTATTGCTGCCTTTTGAACCAGAAAAAATACAAAATCAATGAGCACGTTGTGTTTGCGGTAACAGTCAATGTCGTTTTGTTGACAATCGTGCTGACTTTCGTAATAAAAAAATTTGGAGGCGCAATTGTCGCAACCGCCGTGCTAACGACGTTACTTATTGTTATTCAAACTATTGTCGGTTACAAAATACACAAAGCATATGGTGGAGCCTTAAAAAAATTAGGCAAATGGATGATAATTGAAGCCGCCGCACTTGCAGTTAGCATTGTGGCAGTGAACGTTTCGGGCTATGCCGCTATTGCTGTGGGTGTGGTGATGATACTGATTGATTTCTTCTTCTATAGAAAATTCCACAAGGCACTCAGCCTTTGCGATTAGGCAAAGGCATAACTGCGCAGGTAATGGCATTTTTAATTTACTGCCAAATAATGCAGTGGAATTTTTAATTTTGCGCAGAAAAATAGCACGATTTATTATCGGATAAAATCGGGTTGAATCGGTTAGAAAATTAAACAACGCAGCGTTTCAACCTGTTAAACATTTAACAATGGACAACACCAACATAATCAACGAGGTAACCGACAGCGAATACAAATACGGATTTGTATCGGACATTGAGCACGACACCATTGCCAAAGGCTTGAACGAGGATGTTATCCGCTTGATTTCGAGCAAGAAGGAAGAACCTGAATGGCTGCTCGAGTTCCGCTTGAAAGCCTATCGGCATTGGCAGAAACAAACAATGCCAACGTGGGCGCATTTGGATATCCCCGAAATTGATTATCAAGATATTATCTACTATTCGGCGCCGAAACAGAACGTGAAGCCCGAAAACGGCGAGATTGACCCCGAACTGAAAAAGACCTTCGACAAGCTGGGCATTCCGCTCGACGAGCAAAAGGCACTTTCGGGCGTGGCCTTCGATGCCGTGATGGACAGCGTTTCGGTGAAAACCACCTACAAAGACGCTCTGGCGGAGCGCGGCATAATCTTCTGCTCGTTCAGCGAGGCTGTGCGCAACCACCCCGACCTTGTGCGGCAGTACTTGGGCACCGTGGTTCCGCCCACCGACAACTATTTTGCGGCCTTGAACTCGGCCGTGTTCAGCGACGGCTCGTTCTGCTATATCCCGAAAGGGGTGCGCTGCCCAATGGAGTTGAGCACCTATTTCCGCATCAACGCTGCCAAAACGGGTCAGTTTGAGCGCACGCTGATTGTCTGCGACGACGACAGTTACGTAAGTTACCTTGAAGGCTGCACCGCTCCCCGCCGCGACGAGAACCAACTTCACGCCGCCATTGTGGAGATTGTGGTGATGAACAACGCCGAAGTGAAATATTCAACCGTTCAGAACTGGTACCCGGGCGACAAGGAAGGCCGCGGCGGCATCTATAATTTCGTTACCAAACGCGGATTGTGCAAGGGTGTCAATTCAAGACTGTCGTGGAGCCAGGTTGAGACGGGCTCGGCCATCACGTGGAAATATCCAGGCACGGTGCTTCTGGGCGACGGCTCGTCGTCGGAATTCTATTCGGTGGCTGTCACCAACAACCATCAGCAAGCCGACACGGGCTCGAAAATGATTCACATTGGCAAGAACACGCGGAGCCGCATAGTGTCGAAGGGCATTTCGGCCGGACAGAGCCAGAACAGCTACCGCGGTCTTGTGAAAGTCTCGGCCAATGCAGATGGAGCCCGCAACTTCTCGCAGTGCGACTCGCTGCTTTTGGGCGACCGCTGCGGCGCGCACACGTTCCCTTACGTTGAGTGCGCCAACAACACCGCCGTGCTCGAGCACGAAGCCACAACATCGAAAATTGGTGAGGACCAGATTTTCTACTGCAACCAGCGCGGCATCTCAACCGAAGACGCCGTGGGGCTGATAGTCAACGGTTACGCCAAAGAGGTGCTGAACACCCTGCCGATGGAGTTTGCCGTTGAAGCGCAGAAACTGCTGCAGGTTAGTTTGGAGGGCAGCGTAGGGTAGAGGGTTGGAGAGCATTCCAATTTTAGAATCTCAATTGCATTTTTGCCAGAATTCCGAATGGCAGCACATCCTCGTGGTCGAGGTAGGTGAGACGCCAGATGGCATCAACACGGAAAAACTTGAAAATGTTTTCGATACCGACACCAGCTTCGGCGTATGGCTTGTTCAGAACGTTGAGCGTGGTGGGGAAAAACAGGTCATCGCTGGTGCGATGCGCAAAATCGCCAACCAAAATCTTGCCAGAGGCTACCTCGCGCCATTTCAGTTTTCGCATCAGTGGTATGTGGTTCAGAAACAATCCTTTAAAGTGATGCTCGAGCATTAGTGTGACGTACTGGTCGCTCACAAACTCGTAGTAGTTCATCAGGTTGAAGGCGTACTCGTCGTAGGCGTAGGTTTGGTTGCCCTCGTGCAGCTGCTGGAACGGGAACGGCGCCTTGCCGAATGTTTTTCCGGCATCGATAACATAGCGCAAATCGCCCAGAGGTTTCAGAGGCAGAGTCTGCTCCACACTTGCGTGAAGCTTGTAATACTCATATTTACTGTTCATTATGTTGGGTAGACCTGCTGTCAGTCCGATGGTGAAAATCGGGTAGTTGGTGCCAAGGCTGATGCGCTCGAATTCGCCCATCACAAACTTTTCGTTGTAGGCAAACCTGAAGTTGACTGACATTTCAGTGGTTCGGAGGCTTGTCACATCAACGGTGTCGTGCAGCTGCTCATCGTACATTTGGAACGGCACTGTTTCCGACGCGTAAATCTGCTTGTGGCGCACCTTGAATTTGGTCGAGAAGCCGGCAAACCACTCGTGGTCGTAGTAGGCGCCGCCTTCGTTCACAATGGTCAGCTTGTCGTTCTGCTCGCGTGCAAACAGCGACGATAGAATATTATCGCTCAAAAACGCATTCTCGGTCAAGCCAAGTTGTTCATTATCATGAAAATAATAAATATTGGCGCACCGTCGGGGCATTGTGTTGAACATCTCGGTGAAACCCAATCCATATTTCAGTTTTCGGTCGCGGGTGCCGTAAGCCAGGTGGCCGTAGAGCATATGCCTGGTACTGAACTCGTTGCTGGTGCGCAGACTGATTTTGAACCGGCTGCCCTCAATTGGGTTGAAGCTGTAGAGTGTGTAGTATGGTCCGATTTCGATGTATTTATGTACCCAGTAGCCTGTTATAAAGGCGTTTACGAGTTTTACAATGTTGTTGAACATTGGCACTTCGCGCACCGAATCCACCATCACGTAAATGTCCTTCTCGCGTTGGCTCAACTCCTCGTGGCGCAGGGTGTTCCACTCGTCCACGGATTTTTTCATTGCATCATCGAGCAGTATGGTTTCGGTCGGTGCCGATGCCGAGAAAGTCTTTTCGGGCAGCTCGGGATGAATGTTTATGTTGCTGTATGATGTGGTCTTGCGCCCGAAAAAGCCATAATCTTTCTGCGTGACCGAAAAATCGACAAACAACTCTTGCTTCTTCGGAAACCACACAGAATCATCAACATACGTGTACGACTGCTCTGCCACGAAATCTGACACAAAGTTGATGTTCACCCCTTCGGAAATGCGGATTTTGTAACTCTCGATGGCAAAAGTAGTGTCGTGCACCCAGAAATATCCGGTGAACGTGGGCTCCTGCTTGCGTTTCGGCTTGAACGAAATCTGATAGCACCAGTGGTTGTCGTGTAAGGCGCTGTCAATCAGGTAATATTTGTAGTAAACGCGGCCAATATTTGCAATCGGGCTCACAAAATCGTGGCCCAGAATTGGCACAAAATTGTCGTAGATATTGAAATCCAGATACATCTTGCCCGTGAATTCCGACACCATATCGTCCTCTGTGCCCGAAATGCGGCTGGCCTTTATCACCTCTTTCTCGCGTTTCGGATTTTTTCTGTAGTAATAGTCTGATAATGTTTCGGTTATGAATACAGGCAAGAACGTTTTTCCTGTTATTGCCGATGTGTCGATATAATCGAAAATGAATTGGAACTTCTTGAAAATCTTTTGGTTTTTGTATTCTTCGGTGATGTTGTTGATGTCGAGTTCCATCTTGTTGTAAACCTCGTAGGTGTAGAGCTCCTGGCGCATCGGGTTGTTGTGAGGTTTGTTCTCATTAATCTCGCGCAGGATGCGGAATGCGGGGTTCTCGCCTGGGTGCACCACAATCTCGTCCATCACAATATTGTCGGGCTCGAGCCGCACTGCCAGTTCTTGGTAAGCACCTTTTCTGATGGCTACTTTGTACGGCTTGTAGCCCATGCACGACACCACCAGAGTGTCGGCCTTGAGGCGCGTTTCGAGAAAGAAGTTTCCGTCTACATCGGTGATGGTGCCCAACTGCGTGCCTGGAGCAGCCACGTTCACAAACGGCATAGGCTCGTCGGTGTCGGCATCAACCACCGAGCCGCGGATACGCGTCACTTGCGCCGAGAGTTGCACGGCGCAGAGCAGCAAAAGCAGTAATATGTTAAGTTTCAGTTTCGTGGCGGTTGTTATTGGACTACAGACAACGGACTACGGAGAGCAGACCGTAATTTCATTCGTTTTTTATTGTATATCAATTAATTTGGTTCAATCAAGTACGTATTTGCTTTCTAAAATCTGATGTATACTATTCGCGCAGCACAAAATTCTGTCCCAGATAAACGCGCCGAACTTCCTCATCGTCAGCCAGTTCACGAGCCGAGCCTTCCTTCATGATGCGGCCATCGTAAAGCAGATAGGTGCGGTCGGTGATGCAGAGAGTCTCCTGCACGTTGTGGTCGGTGATGATGACGCCAATGCCGCGGTCTTTCAGCTGACGCACAATGCGTTGGATGTCCTCAACCGCAATCGGGTCAACACCGGCAAACGGCTCATCGAGCAGGATGAACGACGGGTCAATAGCCAAAGCGCGGGCAATCTCCGTATGGCGGCGCTCGCCACCTGACAGTTGAATGCCAAGGCTCTTGCGGATATGGTGCAGGCTGAATTCGGTCAGCAGCGACTCCAGTTTCTCCTTCTGCTGGTCTTTGGTCAGGTCGGTCATCTCAAGAATCGACATTATGTTGTCCTCAACACTCAGCTTCCTGAACACTGATGCTTCCTGCGCCAAATAGCCGATGCCGAGTTTGGCACGCTTGTAGATAGGCTCTTTTGTGACGTTGCGGTCATCGATATATATGTTGCCGCCGTTGGGCGTTATCAGCCCCACAATCATGTAGAACGATGTGGTTTTGCCTGCGCCGTTCGGCCCCAGAAGCCCCACAATTTCGCCCTTTTCGGCTTGAAACGACACATCTTTCACAACCGTGCGGCTGCCGTAGCGTTTCACTAAATGTTCAGCAATAAGTTTCATTTCGGAAAATACTATTGCGCAAAAATAGTGGTTTTTTAGAAGAATTTTGTTCGATGCGGAGAGACAATATGCAAAAAAGCCTCCGGCTTGCACCGAAGGCTTATTGTTAAACAAATTTCAAACACTTTTTACTTTACAAGTATCCAGAGATTTGGATTCTCACCAACCATGTTACGCCATTCGGCAACAGCCTCAGCATATGTTTCAAACATCTTGATGCTGACATAGTGGTAAGTGCTGTAGCGGCGTGTTACGATGTTTGCGTCGTAGCCGCGGCTGCGCATATCTTCCTGGAATCTGACAGCGTTCGACTCAACTTGGAAGCTGCCTGCAATGAGGTGATAGTGCATCGAGTTGGGGTCAACAGGCTCTGAAACAACCACTGGCTGCGGTTCTTCAACAACGGCAACAGTGTCAACGGCCAGAGTATCCGCAGCAGGTGTGGTGTCGACAACTTCAATTGGTGCCGGTGCTTCCTTAGCAGTTTTGAAGCGTCCGAACCAGTTAAAATCGATGGCCATCCAAATAAGGATTCCAATAATTATTAATGCTGCAACGATGATTATTACAGTAGTAAGCGTCTTGTTGTTTTTAGTTTTTATTTCCATTTTGTTATTTGAATAATTGGTGTTACTGATTGTAGTGCGCTGCGCAGGTGCAGGCTGAGGTTTCTTTTCTGCGGCTGGCTGGCTTGGAGTGGCCGGCTTCGGAGCGGCAGTGGTTGTTGGCGCGGGAGCGGGTTGTGCAGTTTTTGGCGCAGCCGGAGCTTCGGTTTTTGCAGGTTCGGCTGCAGGAGCCTCAGTTTTGGGCTGGGCGGCCTTTTTGGGTTTGCCTTTCGCTTTAGCGTTCTCGTCCTGCTCAAAATGAATGTTGTTCTGGCTGTCTTTCGTCAGATAGCCGACTCCCTCAACTGCAAAACTCTCACCAGCCTTGAATGCTGCCTCAATGTTGGCAACATAAGCCTTGATGGCTTCTTTTCCCTTGGCTGCGTCAACCTTCTCGCTTGTGATGATGCGGTTGAGCAGAACGCTGTCGTTGAATTTCAGGAAATCGTTGAACGAAATAACCTTGCCGTTGGGCGTGTCTTGAATCATGAATGCGCCGAAATCAGGGATTATTATCCGCGAATTGTCGGGTATCAGTTCCTTGATGTATTTGCTTATCATAACTAATCTGTGTTTTGATATTGTAAAATTATAATAAAAAAGAATTGTGCAACATGTAATATTATTATCAGATTGAGGCGGATAACATACTCATAATAAGTGTGTTATATTCATAATGGGTGTATATGCGAACACTACAAAACGATTGTGAGCCAACAATTTCGGCATTTTTTTGCTGATTTTGACCATTCATCGCAATATTTTGTCAGACACATCTTATCTTAGCGAACACATTTTTGACAACGTATGGGGCTGCTTTTCATAACATTCGGTTTTGTTGATTTAATCGACATTCTGCTTGTGGCCATCATTTTGTACCAACTCTACAAACTGGTGCGCGGCACGGTGGCCATGAACATATTTGTCGGACTGCTGCTGCTCTATATGGTGTGGCTGATAGTCAAATTTTTGAATCTCAGTCTGTTGTCCACCATTCTCGACTCGTTCCTCAGCGTTGGTGTGATTGCCGTCATCGTTCTTTTCCAGCAGGAAATCAGAAAATTCTTGCTTTTGCTTGGCAACACCGATTTTGTGAAAAAGCGTTTTTCCTGGGTTCGGCATTTTGGCGATTCGAGCAGTTTTGTCACATCGGAAGACGCTTTGCGCGAAATCAGCCGAGCCTGCCGCAATATGTCGGAAACCAAGACTGGCGCGCTCATTGTGCTGGCCGACAACACCGAACTGGCAACTTTTGTGCAAAGTGGCGACATTCTGAACGCCGATGTGTCGCACCGACTGATTGAAAGTATTTTCTTCAAAAACAGCCCGATGCACGATGGCGCGATGATTATAGTTGGCAATCACATAAAGGCCGCTCGCTGCGTTCTTCCTATTGACGATGACCTCGTTCTGCCACCGAACCTCGGTTTGCGTCACCGCGCCGCCTTGAGCATGTCGAACCAGACCGAAGCCTCAATCATTGTCGTTTCGGAAGAAACGGGCAGCATCTCGCTTGTCCGCAAAGGCGATATCAAGTACGACATCACGCCTGAGACATTGTTGACGATGCTTAAATAGCATCCAAATATCCCAACTTTTCAACAATCATTTTATTCGTCGAATCATTTTCCTACAATTGCCTGCTCAATCAAACAAAGGCTGACAAATGGGCAAGAACCTTTTTATTGCAGAGAAACCGAGTGTGGCTCAAGAATTTGCAAAGGCGCTCAAGGAAAGTATGTCGCGCGGCGACGGCTATCTTGAGGGCGACCGCAGCATTGTGACTTGGTGCGTGGGCCATCTGGTGACGATGAGTTACCCCGATGCCTACGACCCCACGCTGAAACGCTGGGACGAGAGCACTCTGCCGTTTCTGCCACAGAGTTTTCTTTACGAGGTGATACCCAATGTCAGCAAGCAGTTTGGGATTGTGAGCGGGTTGCTCAACCGCGCCGATGTCGATTGCATTTATGTCTGCACCGACTCGGGCCGCGAGGGTGAGTACATTTATCGTCTTGTTGACCAAATGGCCAAGGTGCCTGCCGACAAGCAGCGCCGCCGCGTGTGGATTGACTCGCAGACCGAAGAGGAAATCTTGCGCGGAATACGCGAGGCCAAGCCGCTCACCGACTACAACAGCCTTTCCGATGCGGCCTATCTGCGCGCCAAGGAAGATTATCTGATGGGTATCAACTTCAGCCGCATACTCACTTTGAAATACGGCTACACGGTGCGCCGTTTCCTGAATCTCGACAAACTTGGCGCCATTGCTGTGGGCCGCGTGATGACCTGCGTTTTGGGAATGGTGGTGCGCCGCGAACGCGAAATCCGTGCCTTTGTCAAAACGCCGTTCTACCGCATTCTGGGCGCTTTCGCGATGGGTGAGAACGCGCAGTTCGATGGCGAATGGCGGGCTGTTGAGGGGTCGAAATACTTCGAGTCGCCGCTGCTCTACAAAGAGAACGGCTTCCGTCGGCGCGAGGATGCCGAGCAATGCGTTTCGATGCTCGAACAATTTGGCAACGAGGCTGTTATCGCCAACATCGATAAGAAAAAAGAGAAGAAAAATCCGCCGTTGCTCTTCAACCTTGCCGAGTTGCAGAACGAGTGTTCGAAACTCTTCAAAGTGAGCCCCGACGAGACTTTGCAGATTGTGCAGGACCTTTACGAGAAAAAACTTGTGACCTATCCGCGTACCGACGCTCGCGTGCTGTCGTCGGCTGTGGCAAAGGAAATCACGAAGAATCTGCACGGTCTGGCCACTCGCCCCGAGTATCTGGAACTTACAAAGCAGGTGAAGCAGCACGGGCTTTACGCCACCATTGGCAAGAGCCGCTACACCGACGACAAGCAGATTACCGACCACTACGCCATAATCCCCACAGGGCAAGGCTTTCAGGCTCTCGACGGCTGTTCCGAGACCGCCCGCGGTGTTTACGACCGCATTGTCCGCCGCTTTCTGGCGATATTTTTTCCGCCTGCCGAATACCGCAAGGTCAGCATTGAACTGACCGTTGGCACCGAGCATTTCTTTGCCAATTTCAAGATTCTTGAAACACCTGGCTACCTGACTGTTATGGGCGATACGCCAAAAACCGACGACAACAATCAGCAGGACGAGGTGCTCGACACCAACCAATTTGAATTGGTGAGCAAACTGAAGAAAGGCTCTGTGCTGCCCGTTGTCGGATATGAGTTGAAAGAGGGCGAGACGTCGCCGCCGAAGCGCTACAATTCAGGTTCGCTGATTCTGGCAATGGAAAACGCAGGACAACTGATTGAAGACGAAGAACTTCGGGCACAAATCAAGGGAAGCGGCATTGGCACAAGCGCCACCCGCGCCGAGATTCTGAAGAAGTTGGTGAATATCGACTATCTGAACCTGAACAAGAAGACGCAGATTGTGACCCCAGCCAAGTTAGGTGAGATTGTTTATGAGGTTGTCAACGCGTCGATACGGCCGCTGCTAAACGCCGAACTGACAGCAAGTTGGGAAAAGGGCCTTACAATGGTGGCCAACGGCGAAATCGGCGAGCAGGAGTATATGACCAAACTCGAGGCCTTTGTCCGCAAACTGACTGACAGCGTGAAGGTTGTGCAGAACCAATCGTCGCTAACGCCGGTGTTTGGGGCGTTTGAGCAGTATTATAAGTGAGTAAAGAGTAATGGCACAAAAAAAGCCGGAATGAATCCGGCTATGCAACCTTGTCAACGACTTGCCGAAGTGAAGAACCGAAAACAAGTCTCAAAGGTTCTTGTTCGTTGCGTTTAGGAACTTCTAACGGCTCTATCCCAACGGTCAACGACGCCGCAAAGATAACAAATTATGTTTCAAACGCACGCGCTGAAAGCGCAATTCGTTTATGGCCCAACGCAGAGTGAGCGCAGCGAACGGCACGTTGGGTTTTGTGAATCCACCATTTATTGCGCGCTGAAGGCGCAACTCATAAAAATGATTATGAATTGCCCCTGTAGGGCGCCAACGTTGTTGCCAACGTTACCCAAGGCGCCGCTTCGCTTGCCTTGGGCTATGTTATTCTGCGCCTTCAGCGCGTAAATTTTCCGTAATAATTGTAGTTGAGTTTTTTTTGTGCAAATTTGCATTCTAAAACATTGACTGATGAATAGTGAATTGTTTGACAAATTAAGGGAACTGTCGGGTTTGTTTTCAGACAAATTCAATGTCATCGATGAACCGATTGACATGAAGCTGCAAATGGCCTATTTCAAGCGCTCGAAGAAAATCAAATCGAGTCCTGCGGCTGAAAACATCGATTTGGAGCAAATCGGCGACCTGCACAATCCCGAACTTGATGCCGAACAAATCAAGGACAACATGATTCTGCTTTCATCGGTCGATGACCCGAAGGCCTTCCGCATTCTTGAGGAATTCACGAAAGACACGGAGAACCCGCTCCACCAATGGGCACTGATGGCTCTTCAGGAGAGTAAAATGCTGATAGAAGGCAATTTACTCGATGAGCGTCAGATTTTTGTATCGACGGGTCTAGGCGGGCATGGCAACCTTTTGCGCTATTTTGTGGCTCTGATTGGCAACAACATTGAGGAATTTTTGCCTTACCAGCAGCACGTTGTGCAGTCGGAGTTTGAGACAGCGCTGAAAAACAACCATTCGGAATTGGAACGCATTGAATTCCAAGATAAATACGCGGCTCTTACGGTTCTGATGCCGCTTAATGTGCCGTTCCACCAGATTCTGCTCGATGCCGTTGAGGAGTGCAACCAATATGGCGATTTCCTGCAAAGCGACTTTCTTGTAACCAATGTTAAAATGCTGTCGTTCGACGAGATACGCGACATTGTCAAGAAAAAACAGCTCGATATTGACGATTACGACATCGAGACTGACAGCATCGACGAGATTACAGGCAACGAGGAAGGAGAGGGCGAATAGTCCTGTTTTTCGCGCTCATTCCCAATCTTTCTTACCCCTTCCCGTTAAACTTTTTAGTGCGCCTCAAGCCAGTTCTTTCCAATCCCCACTTCGGCGGTGAGCGGAATGCTCAGGCTGATGGCTGATTCCATCTCGTTTTTCACCAGTTGGCTCAGAGCCTCGGTCTCGCCTGGCGCCACGTCAAACACAAGCTCATCGTGCACCTGCATCACCATTGCCGATTTCAGGCCCTGCTCGGCCATCTTGCGGTGGATGTTTATCATCGCAATCTTGATGATGTCGGCGGCAGTGCCCTGAATAGGCGCGTTGATGGCGTTTCGCTCGGCGGCGCTGCGCACAAGGCTGTTGGCCGATTGCAGGTCGGGCAGATAGCGGCGGCGGTGGCAGAGAGTCTCGGTGTAGCCCACGTTGCGGGCGGTGGCAATGCTCTTGTCCATATAATCTTTCACGCCTGGGAAACTGGCGAAATAGTTGTCAATTATCTCTTTAGCCTCCGACACCTTGATGCCAGTGTTCTGCGCCAGGCCGAACGACGAGATGCCGTAGATGATGCCGAAGTTTGCGCTTTTGGCCTTGCGGCGCTGCTCGCGCGTGACGCTCTCCACTGGCTCGTGGAAAAGCCGTGCCGCGGTGGCCGCGTGAATGTCCTGATTGGCTCGGAAAGCCTCAATCATTGCAGAGTCCTGGCTCAGATGCGCCATCAGTCGCAGCTCAATCTGCGAGTAGTCGGCGGCCATGATGCAGCCGTCGGCATGGGTTGGCACAAACGCCATCCGCACTTTGCGTCCCTGCTCCTCGCGCACGGGTATGTTCTGCAGGTTGGGGTTGGTCGAACTTAACCGACCAGTGGCGGTAATAGTCTGATTATAAGATGTATGAATTCGTCCTGTCTTGCTGTGAACCATCTGCGGAAGCGCTTCAACGTAGGTCGAAAGCAGTTTTTTGAGTGAGCGGTATTCCAGAATCAGTGGCACGATTGGGTGCTTGTCAGCGATTTTCTCAAGTACGTCCTCAGCTGTCGAGTACTGCTTGGTCTTGGTTTTCGCGGCCCCGCCGATTTTCAGTTTGTCGAACAGAATTTCGCCCAGCTGTTTCGGCGACGAGATATTGAACACCGTTCCCGCCTCTGTGTGGATTTTCTGTTCAACATCGGCAATGGAGGCTCGCAGCTCCACGGCGTATGCGTTCAGCGCGTCGGTGTCGATTTTCACGCCAGTGTATTCCATGTCAGCCAGAACGCTGATGAGCGGCGTCTCAATGTTGAAGAAAAGGTCAATCATGTCCGATTTGCGCAATTCGGCCTCCAGCAAGGGTTTCAGGCGGAAGGCGATGTCGGCGTCCTCACAGGCGTAGTCGCGCAGCAGGCCGATTTCAACGCTTCGCATTGTTGTCTGTGCGCTTCCGCGACGGCCAATCAGCTCCTCGGTCTTTATTGTGCTGTATTTCAGGTACGATTCGGCCAGCAAATCAAGGTTGTGACGCATTTCAGGCTGGATGAGATAGTGAGCCACCATTGTGTCGAACAAGCGGCCGCGAACCTCAACTCCGTAGTTTTTCAGCACCAGAATGTCGTATTTCAGATTTTGGCCGATTTTGGTGATGTTTTCTGACGAAAAGAAAGGCTTGAACCTATCGACAATCGCCTGAGCCTCAGTCTGATTGGCGGGCACAGGCACCAGCCAGCCGCTCTTTTCCTTTGTGCTGAACGACATTGCCACCAGTTCGGCGCTGTGAACATCGAGCGATGTGGTTTCGGTGTCGAAGCAGACCTCGGCGCACTCAAGCAGAAGCTTGACCAAATCGTTCTGCTCGTCGGCTGTTTGAGCAATGCGGTAGTCGGGATTCACGTCTTTGATTGTGTCGAGCATGGGCGCGGCAGGCATCTCGGGCGGATTGTCAAGGTCGAACAGTGTGCCTTGTCCTGTTCCGCCAATGTCGAACAGCGTGCCTTGCTGCGTGTTGGTTGCCGTTTTTGCTGGTTGTGAAATAGTTGGCGATGCCTGACTGAGCGCACGGCTGAGCATATTGCGGAATTCAAGTGTTGCGAATAGCGCTTCAAGTTTTGCTTTGTCTGGCTCTTCGCGCTTAAAATCATCGGCATTGAACTCAACTGGAGCCTGAGTATGGATGGTGGCCAGCACCTTCGAAAGTTCAATCTGGCTGCGGAAGTTCACCATGTTTTCCTTCTGCTTGCCCTTCAGTTCGTCGATGTGTTCATAGATGCCCTCAATCGAGCCGAAGTCGGTAATCAGTTTCTCGGCACTTTTCGGCCCCACGCCCGGGCAGCCTGGAATGTTGTCCGAAGTATCGCCCATCAGGCCCAGCAAATCAATAATATGGTCGGGTGTGACGGCAAATTTCTCCTTCACCTTGGCGGCGTCCCAAATCTCAATGTCGCCACCCGAACGTCCTGGTTTGTAAACAAATACGCCATCGCGGACGAGCTGCGCGTAATCCTTGTCGGGCGTCATCATATAAACGGTAAACCCTTCGGCCACAGCCTTGTGAGCCAGTGTTCCGATGATGTCGTCGGCCTCGAAGCCATCTACCTGAACAACAGGAATATTCAGCGCTCCAATCACCTCTTTGATGAGCGGAATGGCCTGGCGCATATCCTCGGGCATAGCCTCACGGTTGGCCTTGTACTCGGCATACATCTCGTGGCGGAAAGTGGGTCCGTGCGGGTCGAAAACCACGCCAATGTGGCTCGGGTTCTCTTTTTGCAGCACCTCAAGCAGCGTGTTGGTGAATCCGAACACCGCCGACGTGTTCACTCCCTTAGAGTTGATTCGCGGACTCTTGATGAAAGCGTAATAGGCCCTGTATGCCAGCGCGTAGGCATCGAGCAGGAAAAGCGTTTTGTCTGCCATCTTGTTTGTTTTTTAGCAGAGCGAAGATAAGATTTTTGGCGAACTGGCCAATCTATTTGTGGTGGATTGAGAAATACTATAGTGCGGACTGCCGCATCATTTTTTGTAAAAATTCTTCACAAACCGAGTGAATTCGCCCTGGCGGAAAATCACACGCCGCACAAAGCACTCGCAGAAGCCGCATCCGTAGCCGCCAAGCTGTACGTAGGAGGCCACCACAGCCAGCATTGCAACGCGCAAACTGCGGGTGGCGATAAGCGCGTCGATGAAAAATGCGGCAATCGGAACAGCAAGCAAAGCAAGCATCGGGAGCCAGAAGAAACTAATCGCAATAATTCCAATGTTGCCTAAAAAGAATGCGGCGGGCAGCAGATGCACAATTTTGAGCGTGCAAGGGTGCCGTTTCGAGAGGTTGATTCGCGCAATTCCGGAATTGTAAACCTGCTTGAAAAATGCCTTGAAAGTTGTGCGGCGCTTGTGATAGACAAAAGCGTCTTTGATAAGTCCGGCTTTGAACCCGTTCTCAATTAGGCGCATGCTGAAATCGACATCCTCGCCGAAGCGCATATCGGAGAAACCGCCAACTTTTTGGAACGCCTCGCGGCTGATGCCCATATTGAAGCTGCGCGGATAGAATTTGTCCATGTTCTCCTTTTTGCCGCGGATGCCGCCAGTGGTCAGTACCGAGGTCATTGAATGGCTGATGGCTTTCTGTATTGGTGTGAACGACGGATGCGAGGCATCAGGACCGCCAAAACATTGTAGTCCGCGCTCCGTTACGGCCTTGTCAACTGCCGGCAAGTAACCGTCGGGGACAATCACGTCGGAATCGAGAAAGATGAGATAATCGCCTTCTGAATGGGCCGCGCCATTGTTGCGCGCTATGCTCGGACCAGCGTTCGGCTGAGCGATATAATGGAGTGGAAGCCTGTCAGAATATTTCTCGACAACCGTTTGGCAGGTATTGGTGGAGCCGTCTTCGACAATGGTGATGTCAAAATCGGTAAACTTCTGTCCTAAAAGCGATTGCAGAAGCTCGTCCACCTCGTCGGGACGGTTATAGACTGGTATTATGAACGAATATTTTGGCATAACAACAATAATGCGGACGCAAACATAAGCGAAAACGCTGACATATCCACCACTTATAGGAATTCCTCTGCATCCATATCCTCAAGTTCAGCCATTATTTTGACCGCTTCGGCGCGCGACTGGCCGCAGATGAGCGGGTCGGGTTGGAAGGCGCCGCAAATGCGTGGGCGCTCGGGACGGCCGAAAATCTTGCAGCGCAAATCGTCGTCAAGGTTAACGCAACGCACACCCGCAGGCTTGCCGTTGGGCATTCCTGGAATGGGCGAACTTATCGAAATCACTATGCAGCAGGCTGCACATCCTGGGCGGCATTCCATATTATTTTCGTTTTAAACGGGGCGAAAATAGAGATTGTTATATATGTGTGGATGACACCCATAATTATTAGGTGTTTTCCGTATTCCTAAATTTTTTCCCCGCCCGTGTGCAACAATCTAAATATTAAATCCATACCTTTAAACAAAAGTTTGTCGGCCTTGTTCGGGCAAGCGCCGCGATTTTGACATTGTTTTATAAATTCTTAATTATCAGAATTATGGAAAAATTGATTTACATTGTTCTGGCGGCTTCGGTGGTGGCGTTGAGTTTCGCCTACCTGTTCTTCCGTCAGATGATGAAGGAAAGTGAAGGCACCGACCTGATGAAACAGATTGCGGCTCACGTGCGCAAGGGCGCGATGGCTTATCTGAAGCAACAGTACAAGGTGGTGATTATCGTCTTTGTGGTGCTAGCCGCCATTTTCACCGTGATGGCCTTCTTCGGATTGCAGAACAGTTGGGTTCCGTTTGCGTTCCTGACGGGTGGCTTCTTCTCGGGCCTGGCAGGTTTCTTTGGAATGAAAACCGCCACTTACGCTTCGGCGCGTACGGCAAATGCGGCACGGCAGTCGCTGAACAGTGGCCTTCAGGTTGCGTTCCGTTCGGGCGCCGTTATGGGCTTGACGGTTGTTGGCTTGGCACTGCTCGATGTTTCGGTGTGGTTCCTGGTTCTCGACCACTTTATTCCTGCTGAAAATCACCTGATTATCATCACCACAACAATGCTGACATTCGGTATGGGTGCTTCAACTCAGGCGCTGTTCGCACGTGTGGGCGGCGGCATCTACACCAAGGCTGCCGATGTGGGCGCTGACCTTGTGGGCAAAACCGAATACAACATTCCTGAAGACGACCCGCGCAACCCAGCTACCATTGCCGACAACGTGGGCGACAACGTGGGCGACGTGGCTGGTATGGGCGCCGACCTGTACGAGTCGTACGCAGGCTCGATTCTGGCCACAATGGCGCTGGGCGCTTCGGCGTTTGCCGCTTCGGCCGCCGACCTGCAACTGAAGGCCGTGCTGGCGCCGTCGATGATTGCGGCTGTGGGCGTGGCTCTTTCGATTCTGGGCATTTTCCTTGTCAAGACCAAGGAAGGCGCTGGAATGAAGCAACTGCTTTCGGCCCTGAGCCGCGGAACAAACACCGCCGCAGTGCTTATCGCGATAGCAACATTCGCCATTCTCTGGGCTCTGGGAATCGAGAACTGGCTCGGCATTTCGTTCTCGGTGGTTGTCGGTCTGTTGGCTGGTGTAATTATCGGCAAATCAACCGAATACTATACTTCGCAAACCTATAAGCCGACGCAGAAGGTGGCCGAAAGTTCGCAGACTGGCCCCGCAACGGTTATCATTTCGGGCCTTGGTTTGGGTATGATTTCAACCGCCATTCCTGTTGTGACGGTGGGCGCGGCTATCGTGCTCTCGTACCTGTGCGCCAACGGTTTCCACGTTGAGTTCACGGCTGCCAACCTGTCGATGGGCCTTTACGGAATCGGCATTGCGGCTGTGGGAATGCTCTCGACGCTGGGCATTACCCTGGCCACCGACGCCTACGGTCCGATTGCCGATAACGCTGGCGGCAACGCCGAGATGAGCGGTCTGGAACCCGAAGTTCGCAAACGCACCGACGCTCTCGACGCTCTGGGCAACACCACCGCCGCCACAGGCAAGGGATTCGCCATTGGCTCGGCCGCACTCACGGCTCTGGCTCTGCTGGCTTCGTATGTCGAAGAGATTAAGATGGCGCTTATCCGTATGGGCGAAGCGCTGCCGAACGGCGTTGAAGCCGCAAAGGCCACGCTGGTCGATTTTATGGAAGCCTACAACGTGAACCTGATGAACCCGATTGTGCTGGTGGGTGTTTTCATTGGCGCAATGATGGCGTTCCTGTTCTGCGGCCTGACAATGAACGCCGTGGGACGCGCCGCACAGAAGATGGTTGAAGAAGTTCGCCGTCAGTTCAGCACCATTAAGGGCATTCTTGAAGGCAAAGCCGACCCCGACTACGCACGCTGCGTTGAGATTTCGACCAAAGGCGCGCAGCACGAAATGCTGTTCCCGTCGCTGCTGGCAATCATTGTTCCGATTCTGGTTGGCGTGGTTCTTGGCGTGGGCGGCGTTCTTGGCCTGCTCATTGGCGGACTGGGCTGCGGATTTGTTCTGGCTGTGTTTATGGCCAACGCAGGCGGTGCCTGGGACAACGCCAAGAAGTATGTCGAAGAAGGCAACTTCGGCGGCAAGGGCTCTGACTGCCACAAGGCTACCGTGGTTGGCGACACCGTTGGCGACCCGTTCAAAGACACTTCGGGCCCGTCACTCAACATTCTTATCAAACTGATGAGTATGGTTTCAATCGTTATGGCTGGCCTGACAGCTGCGTTTACGCTGTTTTAACAATTGCTGATTGGATAAATGAAAACGCTCTGGCATTGCTTGCCAGGGCGTTTTTGTTTTCAGCATATTGGTCTGGACGCTTTTCCAATTCATTTTTAACTTACAATTGTCTTTTTCGGTTATCTTTGCCGACATATATATAATAATGGGAAAAACAAAGAAAAAAAGCCGTTTGTCGGAACGTTATCGTTTTGCCATCATCAACGACCGCACATTTAAAGAGCTGTGGAACAAGGTGATGACTTTGCGCAGTTTCATTATTTTGATGGTTGTGGCGGTCGTATTCCTGATAGTGGGAGGGGCGGCATTGATAACATTCACGCCTTTGCGTCAGTATGTGCCTGGCTACCCAAGTTCCCACGACCGTGCTTTGGCCATATCGAATTATTTAAAAGTCGATTCACTCGAAAGACTGATATCGCAGAACGATTTGTATATCAATAATCTGCGTGACATTCTCAACGGACAGCGCACCAATCCGCACGTGATTGTGAAAGACTCCATCAGAAAGGAGGAGATTAAGCGTGAAGTGAGGATTGACACCATCCATCACACCATCGATGACGACCAGTTCAACGTGCGCTATGTTGAGGACGAGACAGTGCTGCCGACAGCTCTCAGCACCATCAAGATGCACTTTTATTGCCCGCTCAAAGGCATTGTCACCAATCCGCATGCTCCTGAGGCCGGCCATTATGGTATCGACATTGTTTCAAATACCAAAGACCCTATTCTGTCGGTGCTCGACGGCACGGTGATTATGGCTGGATGGACGCTCGAGGCTGGCTACGTGATTGTGGTGCAACACCGCAACAACATTGTGTCGCAATACAAGCACAACTCGTTCCTGCTCAAAAAGATAGGCGACCACGTGAGGGCTGGCGAGCCGCTGGGCATCATCGGCAACACGGGCGAGTACACCACCGGGCCGCACCTGCACTTTGAGTTGTGGCAGAACGGCACGCCGCTGAATCCGACTGACTACATAATCTTCTGACATACAATGACAAAACACATAGCAATACTTGGTTCGACAGGCTCTATCGGAACACAGACGCTTGATGTGGCCCGCGCCCACGCCGACAAACTGACGGTGGAGGTGCTTACTGCCGGACACAATTCGCAACTGCTTATCAATCAGGCGCGGGAGTTCAAACCCAACGCCGTGGTTATTGCCGACGAATCGAAATACAACGAGGTGAAATCGGCCTTGGCCGACCTTGACATCAAGGTGTGGACAGGCGCCAAAGCCATTGAGGACGTGGTGCAGATGAACACCGTCGACACCGTGGTTACGGCTATGGTGGGCTATGCTGGTCTGTCATCGACAATAAAAGCCATTGAGGCAGGAAAGAACATCGCCCTCGCAAACAAGGAGACGCTGGTTGTTGCCGGCGAGCTGATTACCAAACTGGTGGCAAAGCACAAAGTTAGCGTTACGCCGGTTGATTCGGAACATTCGGCCATTTTCCAATGCCTCGTGGGCGAACCCGATGTCGAGAAACTGATAATCACCGCTTCGGGCGGACCGTTCCGCACCAAAAGCATCGACGAGTTGCGCACCGTGACGCCGCAACAGGCGCTGAAACACCCCAACTGGAATATGGGCGCAAAAATCACTATCGACTCGGCCACAATGATGAACAAAGGTTTGGAAGTGATTGAGGCTCACTGGCTTTTCGGCATTCCGTACGAGCAAATTGAGGTGACTGTTCATCCGCAGTCAATCATCCACAGTATGGTGCAGTTTATCGATGGCAGCGTGAAGGCGCAGATGGGCCTGCCCGATATGAAACTGCCAATCCAATACGCTTTGAGTTATCCCGACCGCTGGCCGTCGGATTTTGGCCGCATCAACTTCAAAAGCCAACAACCGCTGACATTTGAAGCGCCCGACTTGGAGAAATTCCGCTGCCTGGCGCTGGCTTACGAGGCTTTGGGCAAAGGCGGCAATATGCCCGCCATTATGAACGCAGCCAACGAGGTGGCCGTTGATGCCTTCCTGAAAGGCCGCATCGGATTCCTTGACATTGCCGAAACCATTGGAAAAACAATGCGGCAAATGCCGTTCATCAGCCAACCAACCTACGACGACTACGTGGCTACCGACCGCGAGTCGCGAGAGTTTGCGAAAAATTTGATTTAGGAATTAGGAGTTAGGAGATAGTAATTTGAAGGACAACAGACTTAAGACATCAGACAACAGAAAATGAATTATTTAAATGCACTATGCGTCCGTTGACCGTAGTCTGTAGTCTAAAGTCAATAAATCAGATAATCAATAAATCAACAATTATAAATGGAAACATTAATTCGAATTGCACAACTGCTTTTGAGCCTGTCGCTTTTGGTGATATTCCACGAGTTCGGGCATTTTATTTTCGCGAAAGCGTTCAAAACACGTGTCGAGAAGTTCTACCTTTTCTTCGACCCGTGGTTCTCGCTCTTCAAGTTCAAACCAAAAAACAGCGACACGGAGTACGGCATTGGCTGGCTTCCGCTGGGCGGCTACGTGAAGATTGCCGGAATGATTGACGAGAGTATGGACAAGGAGCAAATGGCTCTGCCACCCAAACCCGACGAGTTCCGCTCGAAAAAGCCGTGGCAAAGGCTGCTGATTATTGTGGCCGGAGTGATGTTCAACCTGATAATGGCAATGGGCATCTATGCCGGAATTCTCTACACTTGGGGCGAGGAGTATCTGCCCACCGAGAATATGAAGTACGGCATTGTATGCGACTCGGTGGCGCTGCGCTCGGGCCTGCAGAACGGCGACAAGGTTATCAGCGTCGACGGTGAGCGGGTTGAGAAGGCCACTGCCATCACGGCCTACATTCTGCTGAACGAGTCGAAGAACATTCAGGTGGAGCGCGACGGCGAGCGCGTCGATATCGCCTTGTCGGACAGCATTATACCTTATATTCTCAAAGGCAGTCAGTTCATTACGCCGCGTATTCCGTTTGTGGCTGGATGGTTCCCTGACGATTCGCCAGCCAAAGCCGCCGGAATGCAGGTTGGCGACAAGATTGTGGGCATCGACACAATCCCGACCGAATATTTCGACGAGTTCCGCGCAGCCATTGCCGCATATAAAGACACCACAATCGGCATCAACATTATTCGCGACGGACAGCCGCAGACGCTTGCCGTTGCCATTGGCGCCGACAGCAAAATCGGTGTGCAGGCAACTTCAGAGGGCATCTTCGAGCTGCGTAAGATTGAATACGGATTCTTTGCCGCCATTCCCGCCGGAGCCAAAAAGGCGTTTGTCGTGGCACGCGACTATCTGAAACAGTTCAAACTGATTGTGAAGCCCGAAACCAAAGCCTACGAGTCGCTTGGCGGATTCATCGCCATTGGAAAGATTTTCCCCGGCACTTGGGACTGGTACTCGTTCTGGAGTATGACAAGTTTCTTAAGCATTATGCTGGCTGTGCTCAACATTCTGCCCATTCCGGCTCTCGACGGCGGCCACGCAATGTTCATCCTTTACGAGATGATTACCCGTCGCAAACCGAGCGACCGCGCTATGGAGATTGCACAATACATTGGCCTGATTCTGCTGCTCACACTGCTCATCTACGCCAACGGCAACGATATTGTGAAACTCTTTAGGTAGGAGTTAGAATTTAGGAATTAGGATTTAGGAGTAGATAATTAACAATTTAATGGAATTGGTTGAGATAGTTTAGAAGGTTGAGAAGGTTTAGAAACTCAACTTTCTAAACAGCAAAAGCACTAAACCTTCTAAACTTTAAACCTGTTAAACAGCGAAGCGACTCAACTTTTAAACAATTCACCGATTCACCAATAATCTAAACACTTACCTCTTAACTCTCACCCTTAACAATGCCGCAGCGATTCGACCATAGCGTTGACCAATACATTGAGGAGCACACAACAGCCGCGAGCGACTTGCTCAACGAGCTGGAGCGTCAGACCTACCTGAAAATCCTTCGTCCGCAGATGGTGGCGGGGCACCTTCAGGGCAAGGTCTTGGAGATGATGTGCCGGATGATACGGCCGCAGCGCGTGCTCGAGTTGGGCACCTTTACGGGATATTCGGCCTTGTGTATGGCCGCCGGAATGCCCGAAGGCTCGGTCTTGCACACCATTGATGTGAACGACGAACTGGAGGATTTCACACGCTCGTTTCTCGACCGCAGCCCCTACGCCAACCGCATTGTCTATCACTTGGGCGATGCGCGGCAGATTGTCCCCACTCTTGGCGGCAATTTCGATTTGGTTTTTATCGATGCCGACAAACGCGAATATCCCGAATACTACAACCTGATAATCAGTGAGGTGCGCACGGGCGGCTTCATTGTTGCCGACGATGTGCTGTGGTACGGCAAAATCAACGGCGACACGCCCCACAGCGACAACCACACCGCCGGCCTTCAGCAATTCAACGATATGGTCCACACTGACCTGCGCGTTGAAAACGTGCTGTTCCCAATCCGCGACGGATTGATGGTGATGCAGAAGGTTAAGGATTGAACATCACCCATAAATCTCAACCAACAAGGCTGTTGGCGATATTTGTTGGGATTTTTTCCTAACGAGTAGTTGCAGCTCCTCCGTCCTTACTTCACATACTTTTCAATCAGCCGAACCATAATATCGGCAAGAGCCTCAACCTCGTAATCGCCGACTGATGCCTCGATGTGCGAGCCGCCGATGCCGCTGTCGTCGGTCAGGAAAACGTAGGTTCCGCCAGTGGCAAGGTCGAAAAAGCGTAGCATAAACTCAGTCTCCTTGTCGGCACCGCTGGCCGCTACCGGAATGATTTTAATTCCGTTCTGCGCGAACAGCGAAATTGAGTTTTGCAGACTTTTAATGACGCCTTCTTCGTGATGCGCGGGCGCGTCAAGAATCAGAAAAGCAATGCGGGCGCGAGCCGACTCGTTCCACGAGAGGTTCTGCAAAGCGGCAGCCAGAGCGGTGTGCACGGCTTCGGGATAGTCGCCGCCACCATCGGCACGCTGGGCGGCCACAAACTGCTGCGTTTTTTGAACATCTGTCGAGAAATTGTCGGCGCGAGTCAGGTACTCGTCTTCCACATCGCGATAAAAGAGTGCGCCAGTCCGCAATTCAACGCCAGTCTGACTATTCGCCCGAGAAATAATATCGACAAGGTCTGCTTTCAGAAAATCTATCTCATCGATCATTGAGCCGGTTGCGTCAACAATGAACGCCACATCGGCAGTTGCCGACGACTGTTTTGCTGATGTCAGCACTATATTGTTAATATTCAGTGTAGTATCGGCTTTTGTTGTCAGCTTGACGGAATCGACAGTGAAGCCGTCATCGATTTTCAGAGAGTAATGAGCCTTTATTGCCGCGCTGTCGAATAGGTTAATCCAGCAATAGGCGAGGCCCGCATTGTCGGTTTTGGTGGAGAATTCGGCTTTGCCGTCGCCCAAAAGCGTAACCCGAACGTTCGGAACAACATTGTTGCCAGCATCGGTAAGACGCACAGCCACAAGGCTTTTTGGATAGTGCCGCCAATATTTGGGCATTTCGTAATAATTGTTGTTGTTCAGCAATTTCACCCAAAAGCCCCAGTTGTCGAGGTCGTTCCACTCGCCGGCGGTCAGCAACCCTGGCTTTACCTTGTTGCCAAGCGTGTCGGCTGTTCCGCCACCATTCTCTCCGCCAATAATGCCGCCTTCCTCAGAATAATCGTAAACACCAGGTTCAGCGGCTTCCCCATCTGATCCCTTAATACTTTCAGTTTTTTCGGAGGTTCTTGCACTGTCAGTTCCTTTTTCTTCTTCGCTGCTGTCGTCTTTGTTACAAGCAAAGAACGTCATCGACATCGCAACACACAGGTAGAGAAATCGTTTCGTTTTCATATTGGTAATAATTTATTGTTTTAATGCCATAAAGATAGCCAAACGAACAGTTGGTTGTGCGAAAAAATTAATTCAGCACCAGATAGTCGTAATGCACAAACGGGCGGCTTTGTTTCTTACCCATGCATTCGGCCACGGTTTGCGAGTCGTACATGGCGCGTCCGATGCCAAGTTGTTGACCATCAGGCCCGTAGATGCCCACAATGTCGCCTTTTTCAAACGTGCCATCAACGCCGGTTATGCCGATGAACAGCAGGCTGGTGGCCTTTTCGCCCGTCAAGGCGTCCATAGCTCCCTGATTGACAGTCACAAACCCTTTGGCAAACGACTGCGAGTGAGCCAGCCATTTTTTCACATTGGTGGTCTTGCTATGCGGAACAAAGTGGGTGAAATCCTTCAGTTGGTTGTTCACAATGTCGAGCAGCACATTGTCGCGTGTGCCATTGGCAATGAACACGTTGATGCCCTCGCCGGCTATTTTTGCGGCAATGGAGCATTTGGTGAGCATTCCGCCGCGCCCGAAGCCCGATTTTGTCGGGGCAATGTATTTCTGCAGCGATGCGAATCCTGTGTCAATCTTGCGAATCAGTTTTGAGTCGGGCTGGTCAGGAGCTCCAGTGAACACGCCGTCGATGTTTGAGAGGATGAATAATGAGTCGCAGTTCATCATCGAGGCAATCAGGCCCGAGAGTTCGTCGTTATCAGTGAACATCAGCTCGGTGACTGAGATTGTATCGTTCTCATTCACAATGGGAATCACGCGGTTCTCAAGCATCGTTGTGATGCAGTTTTTCATGTTTAGATAGTGACGGCGGTCGCCGAAATTCTCTTTCGTGGTGAGCACTTGTGCACACACAAGTCCTTGAGCGCTAAAAAGTTGCGTGTAGAGCGACATCAGTTTCACCTGTCCCACAGCGGCCCACAGCTGTTTGGCGGCCACAAGGTCGGTTTTCTTTGACACGGCCACACTGCCGCGCCCGGCTGCCACAGCGCCTGACGACACTACAATCACCTCAGTGCCGGATTTTTGCAGCGTGGCAATCTGCTCCACCAAATTAGTGATACGCGCTGTGTTGAGCGAGCCGTCCGCCTGCGCCAGAACGTTGCTGCCAATCTTTATTGCTATCCGTTTGAATTTATTCTGCATTTTCTGTATCTGTTTCGTTTTCAGTTTGTTCGCTTTCACCATCTTCAGTGCTTTCGGATTCCTGCTCACTGCTTTCATCCTCAGGCACAAACACGTTGCCGTCCTCATCCACAATCTGCTCGTCTTCTTCAACCTCCATGCCTTGCAAGTGCTTCATAAAGTCGTTCTTCTTCTTATTCTCGGCCATCATGAACATGTACGAGGCCTCACCCTTGACGGCTGGCAGTTTGCGCGCACTACCCTTGATGGAGTGGATAAGTTCGTTGAATTGCTTGTCGGAACTCAGCACTTGCATGAATCCGCGCTTGTAGCTGAAGAAGTACCAGAGGTCGGGTGTCAGTTCGAGATAGAGAGTCATGCCGTCGCCGCTGCGTTTGCGCTCAACCTCAAACACTCCTTTCAACTTCTTGTTGAGTTGCACACCGCCGAAATTGGCAATTCCAAGGTCTCCAACGCTCTGCCAGCAGTTCACTTTCTTGTTCCAAGTCATGCGCAGTTCGGAGAAGAGGATGGTCTTGTTCAGTTCTTCTGGCACCACTTTCAGTGAGCCGAACATCTGCTGCTCGTTGAATACTTTCCGCGCCTCAATTGGGCCTAGCAGCTTTCTCACGCCGCGGGTATAGACATCGCCCATCAGACTTGCCGGAGCCAGTCCCTGAATGGCTTGGATGGTATCGGTGATGATTTTCAGAGCCGCATCGGGTAGGTAGAAATTGAGCGTGGTCATCATGTCGAGAATGTACTTGTCGGCATCAATGTCATAAACAGTGGTTCCGCTGTTGACCAGCTTCACACGTCCCAGATTGGCCACCAGATTGATTTCACCCTCCGAATTTATTGTGCAGCCGTTCGTATTGATGCAGATATAGTCGCCGATACTGTCGGGTTGTGCCATGCGCTCTTTTTCGGCAATCTCATACGCCTGATTCTTCTTGTTGTAGTGGAGGAATCCTCTGGCGGTAGCCACTGGCACGTTGCTGTAGAGCTTGCGCGGAGTGAGGAATGCAGGGTAGACGTGAACCGAGTCGGTGGCCATCATGCCGCCAATGGCAAGGAACTCATCGCCAGCACTCATCGGCTGCTCTTCAATCGGGATAAACACATCCTTCGGGTCGACCTCGGCATCGAACTTAACCCAGACAGTTCCAATGCTGCAATTGTGGCGCATCAATGTTGAACCGATGTAGCGCAGCAGCGGTTTGCGGGCTTCAAGTTTCACTTGGCCCTGATAACCAAAATCGGGCGAGAGACTGAAATCCTCCTCGCGTTTTATCTTGCCGTTGCCGTAAGTCTGGCCTGTAGAGTCGACGGCAATCGGGTCGAAGCTGATATATTCAACCGTTCCGTCCGATTCGGTGTAAGTGTAGTCGCCGTGGCCGTAGTAATCCTTGCGCGAGAGGACATCAACCGTTACATCCTTGAAATTATGATATTTATTCTCGGTGTCAGCCAGCAGTTTGGCTCCAGTCAAAGTCTTCATCTTGGCCATCGGCATGATGGTGACATCGCCGTTAGCCGGGAAGATGTGGGCGTCGGCCACTGCCACAAGTTCAACTTTGTGGGCTGATATCACATTTGTTTTTAAGTCGAAATCGGCCAGTGGCGATACCCAGTTAAGTGAGTCCTGACCTTTGTGAACCGACAGGAACAAAGAGCCTTTTGGTGCATTCTTGGCGGCTCCTGGCTCTATACGGCGCACGCGGCCGTTGACAAACTCCTGTGTCGCGTCGTTCGAGGCAAACTGCAACTGCTTGTCAAGCATTTTCCATGAGAAAGTCTCTATCCATGCAGCGTAGAGGTTTTCGGGGAAGTCGACGCGGCCGTTGCCGAAATTCGATTTGAAGGTTGCCAGTTTTGTTGTCATATTAACCTGTGCCTCAACATTTTCTGTCGATAGAGCCAGCTGGTCGGACAGTCCGGAGTTAATCTCAAACTTGGCGCTCTTGCTGCTGAAACTTGTGTGCGCGAAGTCGAATCTTGCCGATGTCAGCCTTGCGTCGTACAGCTCAACATAGCCCTTGCCGTCCATCGATTTTGAGTGGTAGTTCAACTTTCCGCTGAACGCAACTTCGCCGCCATACATTCGCATAGGCTGGCCCATATCCTTCATTGTCAGCACATCTTTATATGGTTCCCAGTGCACATCAACCTTGGTGCCCAACACATCAGTGTGGACGCCCTTCTGCTCGGCAATGTTCAGAGCCGATGTTATGCCGTTGGTGGAGTCGGGGAAGAAGATGAAGTCGTTCGACACCATTCGGGCATCGGAGAAATCAAGTTCTCCATTACCCCGCAAACCCATGTTGCTCAACCATATTTTGTTGTTGAACCGACCTTTGCTGCGGTAGGCTGGATAGCCGTTGTTGGGTGTTGTCTCAACAAATCCCAAAGAGTTATCCTCCTGAAGCACAAGTTTTTGCTTGAAGACAGGGAAGATATCGGCAGAGTGCAGCTCGCCTTCAAATCCCATACCCTCGGTCGAGAAGCTGTTCAAACTGTCGATGACGTAGGGATAAACCTGGAAATAGAAGGTGTCGCGGACATATTTGCCGTCTTGAATTTCGGGGTCGTCATAATAGACGTAAGAGTCTTTCTCACTGGAGAAAATCGGGTATTGAAGCAGGTTTTTGCGTCCCGATTTATTGTCTGGCTCGTCGATTCGGAGTTTGCCGGTGATGTCCTCAATGGTACTCTGCACGTTGGCCAGCAACTGCCGTCCCTGCGCGTCCCATCCAGCTTTCACCCTGATATTCAGTGAGTCCACGTGGTTCAGCTCAACCATAAAATCGTTGTAGTTGAAATTGAAGTTGTCGCCATGGAAAGTGAACAAACCTGCATCAATACGGCCGCCGAAATCGAAGCTCATATCCTTTTTGACCACAATCTCCTCATTTTTCGGATAGAAAATCACGTTCTGGCGGTCGCTCACGTTCACCATCGGAACGCCTTGGATGGCCAGATTCATACTTCGCAGGTCGAGTATGCCGTTGGTTGCGCCCGACACGGTCTGCGACTCGAAGCGGATAAGGTCGTAGTCAATCTTCTCAACAATGCAGTCGAGGTAGCGGTAGAGTTTCGGCTTGATTCGGCAGATTTCGGTTTTCGTGTCAAAATCGACTATGCCTTTGTAAGTCAAACCGATAAGCAGACGTCTGGTGACTGGTAGGCTCATTCTGATGTGGCGCGAGAACTCTTCGGCATCGAAAACCTCAGAGCCGTATTTGCGCACGTAGCTTCGCAGCATCAGGTAAGGGTGCACATCCTCAAGCCCTTGGTCCTCGTAGTAGCGCTCGGCGCTGAAGTAGTTTTCCGACTCGAACGTGGCCATACTGATACTACTGCCCAGAATGTTGGTGAAATAAATCTTCTTGTCGTTCATCTTCCAACTCAGCAATCCGAAGTTCATTTCCATATTGTGGTACGAGTCGTAGTAGGGGCTTCGTGACAGGTTCTCAGGGCTATTGTCGCGAATCAGGCTGACCTCCTTGTTGGCGTCGGCATACTTGAACTGAAGGCCCGGGTGGTAGATGGAGTCGGTGCCGATAAGCATCTTGATTTTCGCGTTGGCCGATGTGATGGCGTTCTTGCGGATGCCAAAATACTCCGATTTCACCTCCAGAAAGACCTGCTTTTTCACCAGCGTGTCGCCTTTTTCGTTCACGTATTCAACATCGCGGAGGATTGTGAGCGCGGCAGGGTCGATGTTTGTGCCTGTTCCGGCCACCTTGTCGCCCATGATTGTGAAGCCGCCATAATAGTTGATGTCAGTGAAAAGGTCCTCAATATTAAATGTTTTCTCATCGCTGCGGAACTGCGGATACGACGATTTTCCCGGCGTTGTGGTCTCTGTGACTTTGTCGGTCAGAGTTCCCTCAAGCGGATAGCCGAAATAAGCTAAATGGTAGAAAATCACGTTTTTAATTGAGTACGACGATTTGTTGAGGTAAATTGAGTACGAGTCGATTTCGGCCCAGGAGGTGTCGCGTGCAATGCCGGCGCGGTCCCAATAAACCGTGCCCTGGCCGCCGCTCCAGCGGTTCGAGATGGGGTTGTAGATGCCTTTGGTGCCGTAAATCACCATGCTGTCTTTGCGCACAATGCACTTAAGGTCAAGATTATTAAAGTAATAGCAGACGGTGTCGTTGATTTTGTTAATCTCGAAATGACTGTTGCTGCTCACCCATCTCATACTGCCCTGCGTGTAGATGGCCTTGTCGCGCAGCATGTAGATGATACTCACCACATACTTGTCTATATCGCTGAGTTTCATCGATTTATCATACACAATCGTGTTCAGGCCATCGCACCACTCCTTATAGTTGCCCTGCTGCGTCATCTCGCTTTCGCAGAATACCAGCAAAGCATTGATATAGTTGAAGATGTGCGGGAAATTTCGTGCGCGGCGAGCCACCATCTGGTTGGTGAGTTCGTAGATTTTCTGCTGCTGCTCCTCGGTGAATGAGCCGCCGTGCCAGTATGGCTCAAATTCCTTGAGCAACAATTTGCCACTATCATAGTTGGCCTCCGATTTCGAGAAAAATACCTTCAGTTCGTCAATGAACTTGTAAGGGTCGGGGCTGAACTTTGCTGTCTGACTCTGGGCAAAAATATTGCCAGCCATTGCGGCACACAACCCGATTATTAGCAGTAATCTTTTCATTGTCAATATTGTATGTTCATTTCATCTTTACAAATCGTGCCGACACCCACTCGTCGCGCTTCAGAACCTTCTCAAACTGCAACGCCAGCTCTCCGGCTTTCTCTTTAATCATGTCGAGGTCCGACTCATAGAATCCGCTCAGGCAGAGCACTCCGCCAGCCATGAGCGAGCGGCTGTAAACTGGCATTTGGTCGAGCAGGATGTTGCGGTTGATGTTGGCCAAAATCACATCGAACGAGCCGCTGATGGCTTCTGCGCCGCCTTCAATCACGGTCATTTCCACATTGTTGCGGGCGGCGTTTTCCTGCGTGTTCTCAACTGACCAATGGTCGATGTCGATGGCAACGGCACTTTTTGCGCCTAATTTCAGCGCTGCAATGGCCAGCACGCCTGTGCCGCATCCCATGTCGAGCACTGTTTTGCCGTTCAGGTCGATGTCGAACAACTGCTGAATCATCAGCGTGGTGGTGGCGTGGTGCCCCGTGCCGAACGACATTTTCGGCTCGATGATTATATCCAATTGATAATTAGCGTCGTAATCGTGAAAAGGAGCGCGGATTCGGCATTTTCCTGCAACGGTTATTGGGGTGAAATTCTTCTCCCATTCAGCATTCCAGTCAACATCGGGCACGGGCAGGCTCTCAATTTTCAGACTTTCGAAAACTGCTGCCACAGGCTCCACAGCTGCGGCTGTTGCCGCCTCATCAAAAGCGCTGGCTGGAATGTATGCCGACAAACCTGTTGGCGTGTCCATAAAACTGTCGTAACCGATTTCGGCAAGCAAAGCCACCAGAATCTCGCGGTTGTCAGGCGTCAATGGACTGAAAGTAAGCTGAGTTTCAATGTATTGCATTATCTATATTTTTCTGACAAGATAATACAAATACAAATGTCTCCGATGTCATTTTTGGATGATATCCGCTTGCTGATGTTAATATCGAAAAAATCGGCTCAAAACGGAGTCGGCGCCGCTTTATTTCAGCATATCTGCCAGATATTCAAGGTTGTCGAATATGCTACCGCCTTCAACCACTCCGTAGCCAACCACCACGTACACATCAGACGCGTCTTTGTAATCGGCGTCTTTGAAGGTGACTTTCTCAAATTTGAAGTTCTTTGCGAAATTCTCAGCACTGTAAACCGTTGCGCCAAAATCCGACCCAACTTTAGTGAACGAGCAGTTCTTCATTGTGATGGCGCACGATTCGCCGATAAACAGCGCGCAGTCCTGACCGTAGGGCGGCTCCAAGCCTGCGCCCGTGATAAAGCAGTGCTCCATAATCGAATTATTGTCGGCGGTTTCGATTTTGAAAACGTCCCAGTAGCCGGCCAAATCCTCGTCGCCTTGGAACGAAATAGGCTCGCTGGCTGTGCCCACTGCTTTGAACAGCACGTCTTTGCCGATGACAACCTTTGTCTCAAGGCCCATACGGATTTTCACGCCCGGCTCAATGGTTATTTTCGCCTTGCCGCCGGCTTCGATGCCCTCTGTGAACAGATACGGCACCGTCATTTTGCGGAAAACATATTCGCCGTCGCCAAAATTCTTGCTGCGGCACCAGATGTAGTTCTCGTCGTTGTCGAAGAAATCGTTCTTATCACCTAAAGCGTTGATGTTCAAATTATTTTCGAACAGAATGGGAGATTGCTTGCAGTTTTTGAAAATGCAATCCTCAATTTTGGCAACGCGGCCCTCTTCCCAAACATCAAGGCCATTGCCTTCACAGTTGTCGATGATGCACGATTTCATTGATAATGTGCCTTTTCTGACGCTCACAAGGCAGCCGCTGTTGCCGTTTTTGAGTGTGGCGTGCTCCCAAGTGCTGCTGGTGCTTGTAGTATTGAGTTCGATTCCGTGCCAGCCAGTATCAGCATCGTCGGTTTTGCCGATGAAAACAACTGGTTTAGAGCCTGTTCCTGCAATGTTCAGGGTGGCGTTGTCTGCAACCGTTATGTTGCCCATCAGGCTTTCAAATCTGATTTTCACGCCTGGCTCAATGTTTACCGTGGCGTTGCTGCCGATTGTGAGGCGGTCATAGACAATGTAGTCCACATCAAGTCCTCGGTCCTCGAGCGTAATGCTCTCGCTGATTGTTCCTGAAAGACTGATTGCCAGCGAATCGGGGTTCACAATGTCCTCCTCATCGTCGCCGCCATTGTTGGGGCGCTCGCCAATGCCGAAGATGGCCATCAGAACCATGTTTTTACTAACGGTAATCTTGCGCGGGTTTTTTCGTTTGCCGTCGGCCCAGAAGGCAAAATGGTAGCCTGGTTTCGGCTCCGCCACAAGCGTGGCCACATCGCCCTCGTGAAAATTGCCGTCGCCAGTCACTGTTCCCATGGTTTCGCTGTTCGAGCCGCCGATAATGGTGTAGACATCGCTTGTGTCAGTGCAGCCTGCGAAAGCCATTATTGCGCTGATTATCAGAATGCTTGATTTTTTTAATAGACCTTTCATGTCGTTCGGTTTTTATGATTTTTCTGCTTTCGCACACATGGTTTGTACGAAAGGCAACGGCAAAAATAGTTTTTTTCGGTTATAGGTGCACAACGAAAAATGGACCTCATAAAACAAGTAGAGACGCGCCATAAAACACGTAGAGACGTGCCATGGCACGTCTCTACGACACAATCAATTAAATAAACATATTATTAATTAATAATCACGCGCTTTGTTGTGTTAGCGGTTTTCACTACGTAAACACCTGTCATATCGATTTGAATCTCAGTGCGGTCGGCATTGGCGGCCACGCGGCTAATCAGACGGCCCAATGCATCGAAGACGAAGATGTCGTCTGAGGCGTTCTCTACCACGATGGTTTTGCCGTAGGCGTAGATGTTAGCTGCTGCAGCCTCATCATCATTGATGGCGGTGTTGTCGTCTAACTCAAAGATGGCGGTGAACGACAAATCGGCGGTTTGCAGCAGTAGGGCGGCATTGATGGTAACAATGCGCGGGTTGTCGGTGCTGCCGTCGCTCCATTTCACAAAGCGGTAGCCATTGTCGGGCACGGCGGTGAGTGTTGCCTCAGCACCGAATGCGAATGTGCCGGCTGCTCCGTTGATTGCGCCGTTCTCGGCTGAAACGCGGATGGTGAAAGTTTCCGCCTCGAAGTTCGCAGTGTAGGTCTTGTTGCTGGTTACTGTAACAGTGCGCGGGTTGTCGGTGTTGCCATCGCTCCACTTCACAAAACGATAACCCACGGCAGGAGTCGCTTTCAAGGTGGCTTCTGCTCCATACTCGTATGTGCCTGCGCCCTCAACTGTGCCGTTTGTGGCTTTCGCTTTCAGTTCGTAAGTGTTGGCCGCAAACTCGGCGCCGAATGTTGTGTCGCTTGCGACGGTCACCTTGCGGGTGGCAGATGTCAGGCTGTCGCTCCACATCACAAAGTGATAACCCTCGTTGGCAGTGGCCTTGAGTGTTGCCACAGCGCCATACTCGTAGGTGCCGGCACCCGAAATCTTGCCATTGGCAGCCGAGTCAACCGAAACTGTATAGGTGTTGATTGCAAATTCAGCGGTGAAACTCAAATCGCTTGTAACCTTCACTTTGCGAGTGCTTTCAGTTACTCCATCACTCCATTGTGTGAAGTGGTAACCCTCAGCAGCTGAGGCCGTTAAATTAGCTTCTTCACCATGCTCGTATGAGCCTGCACCCTCAACCGAGCCGTTTGAAGCAGAAACCCTGATGGTGTAGGTGTTGATGGCGAACTCGGCGGTGAAAGTTGTGTCGGAAGTTATTGTAACAGTGCGCGATGCTGATGTGGTGCCATCGCTCCATTGCGCGAAGTGATAACCCTCGGCGGCCGCTGCGCTGATGGTTGCCTTTGCACCGTGGTAGTAAGTTCCCGCACCTTCGGCTGTGCCATTGGCGGCCAGAACCTTAACCTCGTAGGTGTTGATGGCAAACTCGGCGGCAAGTTCCAGATTGCTTGTTACGCTGACCTTGCGGGTGCTTTCGGTTGCGCCATCGCTCCATTTAACAAAGTGATAACCAGCATTGGACGTTGCTGTGAGAGTGGCCTCGGCACCATGGTTGTATGTGCCCGCGCCTGCAACCTTACCATTTTTGTCCGAAGTCAGTTTAACGGTGTAGGTGTTGATGGCAAATTCAGCTGTCAGCTCCACATTGCCGCTCACGGTGAGTGTGCGCACGGCGGCGGTGTTGCCATCGCTCCAGCGCACAAAGTGATAACCCTCTGCGGCAGTTGCGGTGAGCGTTGCGGTCTCGCCGTAATTGTATGTCTTTCCGCCAGTTACTGTGCCGTTTGCACCAGCCACAGCATTAACATTATATGTGTCGATGGCAAACTCGGCTGTATATTTCTTGTTTCCTTTTACGCTGACGGTGCGCGGGTTGTCGGTGTTTCCATCGCTCCACTTCACAAAGTGATAACCGGCAGAGGCTGTGGCCGAAATGGTTATCTCATCGTTCTCCACAAGCACCGAGCCGCCTCCGTTGGCGCTTCCGTGCTCATCGGCATCCACAGTCACGCTGTAAACACTCAGACTCGAAAGTATAAAGCGCGGTTTCAAGTCCACATCTCTTGTAATCGTCATTGTCAGTGAGTTGGCGGTGCTGCCATTGCCCCAGTAGGCAAGTTTGTAACCCGACTCAGGCTGTGCGGTGAACGTCACCTCTGAGCCATGATTGTAGTCGCCGAGATTTGTTGCCGTGCCATGCTCGGTTGTGGCCTTGACCTTGTAAACGTTGATTGCGGTCTGTGCTGTAAATACACTGTCGGATGTTACGTTGACCGTGCGCGGATTGTCGGTGTTGCCGTCGCTCCACTTCACAAAATGGTAATGCTCGGCGGCTGTAGCTGTAAGTTTTACTTCAGCGTCGGGCAGACACCAAATTGAGCCGTCTTCTGCTACAAAAGCATAGTCTCCTTCTATATTTATATCCCCATATTCTTCATTGTCAACCGCTATTCTTATGACATTGCATCCCCATTTTATATAATCGGAACTTCTGTTAGTCCAATTCTCGTCCCAATCATCTGGCTTGGATTCCGCCTTGCAATAAATAGTTGCATTGGAGCAATGCATAAACGCATAGGCTCCAATGCTCGTAACTGATTCGGGAATGGTGATGGAAGTAAGTTTGCTGCAATTCCAGAACGCAGAATAGCCGATGCTTGTTACACCTTCGGGAATGGTGATGGAAGTAAGTTTGCTGCAATTCAAGAACGCAGATTCGCCGATGCTTGTTACACCTTCGGGAATGGTGATGGAAGTAAGTTTGCCGCAATTATAGAACGCACCATCGCCAATGCTCGTTACCGAGTTTGGTATGGTAATGGAAGTAAGGCTGCTGCATCTATAAAACGCATTACCGCCGATGCTTATTACACCTTCGGGAATGGTGATGGAAGTAAGTTTGCCGCAATTACAGAACGCAAAGTTGCCAATGCTTGTTACTCCTTCGGTAATATCAATTTCTGTGACTTCTTCGCCGTTTATATAAAGTCTTGTGGCATAATACAAAGGATTAGATTCTAAATTTCCAAACTGGATTTTGCACAAGCTTTCAATGCTTGCAAATTCGGCCTTTGTCAGTCCGCTGCAATTATAGAACGCCCTTTGGCCGATGCTCGTAACCGATTCGGGAATGGTGATGGAAGTAAGGCCGCTGCAATTAAAGAACGCATAGTCGCCGATGCTTGTTACTCCTTCGGAAATGTCAACTTCTGTGACTTCTTCGCCGTTTATATAAAGTCTTGTAGCATGATTCAAAGGATTAGATTCGGAATTTCCAAACTGGATTTTGCACAAACTATCTATGCTTGCAAATTCGGCCTTTATCAGTCCGCTGCAACCATAAAACGCAAAGTTGCCGATGCTCGTAACCGATTCAGAAATGGTGATGGAAGCAAGGCTGCTGCAACCGCGGAACGCATTGTCACAGATACTTGTTACGCCTTTGGGAATGGTTATGGATGTAAGGCTGCTGCAACCAGAAAAACTGCCGATGCTTGTTACGCCATCGGGAATGTTTATGGAAGTAAGGCTGCTGCAACCAGAAAAACTGCCGATGCTTGTTACGCCTTCAGGAATGGTTATGGAAGTAAGACCGCTGCAATTACAGAACGCAAAGTCGCCAATGCTTGTTACTCCTTCTGGAATATCAACTTCTGTGATTTCTTCGCCGTTTATATAAAGTCTTGTGGCATAAAACAAAGGATTAGAATCGGCTTCCCCAAACTGGATTTTGCACAAACTTTCAATGCTTGCAAATTCGGCCTTTGTCAGTCCGCTGCAATTATAGAACGCATGGCCGCCAATCTTTGTTACCGATTCAGGAATGGTTATGGAAGTAAGTCCGCTGCAATTATAGAACGCATCGAAACCGATGCTTGTTACGCCTTCGGGAATGTTTATGGAAGTAAGTCCGCTGCAATTATAGAACGCAAAAATGTCGATGCTGGTAACTGATTCGGGAATGGTGATGGTAGTGAGTTCAGTGCAATTATAGAACTCCCACATGCCGATGCTCGTAACCGATTCGGGAATAGTGATGGAAGTAAGGCTGCTGCAATTATAGAACGCTTTGTCACCAATTCTCGTCACGCTATAATTTGTTTCGCCATTAGTTACCGTGGCAGGAATGTCCACATCGCCGCTATAGCTGTTGTAATCTGTGGTTTCATACGTTACTTCCACCGTCAAGTTCTCGTCCGACGTGATGTTGTAGTAGATTCCACCGACCTCAAAATTGTAGGCCAACAGATTTTGACCAATCAGCAACGCCGCTGCCGTCATTAAAAAATGTCTAAATTTCCTCATAATTGTGATTTTTTAGTGATTAATAAATATATTTATTTTACTGATATTGTTTTTGTTGCGTTTGTTACGCGTAGAGACGTAGCGCGGTGCGTCCCTACAAAAATGCCGTTTCGTAATTCGTAATTCATCATTCGTAATTCAAAAATCCTAATTCCTAAATATAAATTCCTAATTTCTAACTCCTAACTCCTAAATCAACCCAAAGGTCGAAATACGGTTTTTAAAAAACAATAGCCGAAAAATGAACGGCGGGTTTCACTTAACGAATGGCGGCTTTCACTTAACGAACGGCGGGTTTGACTTAACGAACGGTTTTTGAAAAATGGCAAAATCGGGCCTTTTTCGGGCGATTTTTTTGTGAATTTCAGGGTGAAAATGCGGATTTTTTGTTTTCTGACCCAAAAATGTGAATTTTATCTCTAACCGATTCGAGCCGATTTTTGCCGAATTAAAACGCAAGCGGATTTTTTGTGTTTGGTTTAGGTTTCGTTTGGATGGAGCATTGAAAACGCCGAAGGTGTGACATATCACAGGCTGGGGCGTGAGCCCCAGTTAAATCAAATGCGGGCAATGGGAACCCTGAAGGGGTGATACGATAAAATTTAAAATCACCGATTAAACAAATTGTTGTATATTGCCACACAAATTCATAATGCTATGAACGCAACAATCGACATTAGTTACAACCAGATGTTGTATTTGCTTCAGCAGATGCCAGTGCGCTCGCAGTTAAGGATTGGCAAAGCGTTGACGCAGCAGAACATCCGTGCGGAACTGAATCATTTTCTCGACACTTTCCGCACCGACGAAATATCGGAAGCCGACATAATGGCCGAGGTGAAAGCCGTAAGACGTGAGCGCTATGCCAAAAAGGCGTAAAATCAGAGTTATTGTTGATACCAACTGTTGGATTAGCTTTCTTATCGGCAAAAGATTGTCGCGTCTTGTCGACTTGTTAAGCCGTGAGTATGTACAACTTATTGTTTGTGAAGAGTTGCTTGCCGAAATCCGCGATGTTACATCACGCCCAAAGTTTGCCAAATATTTCCCTTCCGATGAAGTTGAGTCGCTCATTGAATTCATGCGAATTATTGGCGAAAAAATTGAGCCTCAACAGCATATCAGTCTCTGCCGTGATGAGTCAGACGACTATCTGTTGAATTTGGCTGCCGAATCCAAAGCCAATTATTTGGTTACTGGTGACCAAGACTTGTTAATTATTCGCAAAATTGAAGATTGCAGTATTGTCGATGCTGTCACTTTTGAGCTTTGCGTATAATAATCCTCAACCACCTTTGGCCATATTGGCACCCTGTCTAATACGCCTCGTTGCAGATGAATTTTATTCTCATCAGGCGAATTTCCTCCTCAGTGTAATCGTCTTCGCCAAGTTCCTTGATGGCGTCCTCTAGTGAATCGCTCGACGCCTCACGGAAATACTCGTAGATGTCGTCCTGGCAGTCCTCGTCAATCACCTCGTCAATGTAGTAGTCGATGTTCAGCTTGGTGCCCGAATTCACAATTTTCTCCATTTCAGTCAGCAACTCGTCCATTTCCAGACCTTTGCCGTCGGCAATCACGTCGAGCCCCAGCTTGCGGTCGATGCTCTGAACAATGTAGAGTTTCATTCCCGAATTGTTGCCTGTGGTCTTCACCACAAGGTCCATCGGGCGCTCTATCTCATTCTCTTTCACATATTTGCTAATCAAGTCGCAGAACGGCTGGCCGAATTTCAATGCTTTTGCCTGACCAACGCCTGGAATGTTGCCCAATTCCTGCAGAGTCATCGGGTAGTGGATGGTCATATCTTGCAGTGCTGGGTCCTGGAAGATGATGTACGGCGGCAGACCGCGCTTTTTGGCGATGTCTTTCCGCAGGTCGCAGAGCATCGAGAAGAGCGTCTGGTCGGCAGCCACCATTGCGCCGCCACCGTCGCCCGATTCGTCGCCGCCATCGTCGTAATCACGCTCTTTGGCAATCATAAACGAGTGCGGATGCTCAAGGAACTCGTGCCCTTGCTGCGTGACGGTCAGCGAGCCGTAGTTTTCGATGTTCTTGCCCAGAAGGTCGGCTACAAGTGCTTGGCGGATAATTGTTTGCCAGTATTTGTCATCGTGCTCCTTGCCGCTGCCGAATTCTGGTATCGTGTTGTATTTGTATGCTTTGATGGTGCTGTCGGCTACGCCGCAAAGAACGTTGGCCACAAGGTCGGGCTTGAAGAACTCCTTGACGGCGATGACGGTTTTCAAAACCTTCACCACGCTGTCTTTGCCCTCGAACAACTCGCGCGGGTGCAGACAGTTGTCGCAGGCGCCGCAGTTGTCCTCGTTGTACTCTTCACCAAAGTAGTGCAGCAACTGCTTGCGGCGGCACACGGCCGACTCGGCGTACGAAACCGTCTCCATCAACAGATGGCGGCCAATCTCCTGCTCGGCCACAGGCTTGCCCTGCATAAAATTCTCCAGCATCTGGATGTCCTTATAAGAATAGAAGGCGATGCAGCGTCCCTCGCCACCGTCGCGGCCTGCGCGGCCCGTCTCCTGATAGTATCCTTCAAGGCTCTTCGGCATGTCGTGGTGGATGACAAACCGCACATCGGGCTTGTCGATACCCATTCCGAAGGCAATGGTGGCCACAATCACGTCAATCTCCTCCATCAGGAACTTGTCCTGATTTGCCGAGCGCACCGACGACTCAAGTCCTGCGTGATATGGTGCGGCCTTTATTCCGTTGATTACCAGCGTTTCGGCCAACTCCTCAACCTTTTTGCGGCTCAGGCAGTACACAATGCCCGATTTGCCGGGGTTGGCCTTGATGAACTTGATGATTTCTTTTGTCACGTCGCGTTTCGGACGTACCTCATATATAAGGTTGGGGCGGTTGAACGACGATTTGAACACGTCGGCGTCAACCATTCCCAAAGTTTTCTGAATGTCGCTCTGTACCTTTGGTGTGGCGGTGGCTGTGAGCGCGATGATGGGTGCGCGGCCAATCTCATCGACGCGCGAGCGGATGCTGCGGTACTCAGGGCGGAAATCGTGGCCCCACTCTGAAATACAGTGAGCCTCGTCGATGGCGTAGAACGAAATCTTTATCTGCTTCAGGAACTGGATGTTATCGTCCTTCGCCAGCGATTCGGGTGCCACATAGAGCAGTTTGGTCTTGTGTGCCAGAATGTCGTCTTTCACGTTCTGAATCTCGTTTTTCGAGAGCGACGAGTTCAGGAAATGGGCGATGCCGTCCTCCTCGCTGAAGCCGCGGATGGCGTCAACCTGGTTCTTCATCAGGGCGATGAGCGGCGAGATTACAATGGCCGTGCCGTCCTGAATCATTGCAGGCAGCTGGTAGCACAACGACTTGCCGCCGCCCGTGGGCATCAGCACAAAAGTGTCGCGCCCAGCCAGAATGTTCTCAATAATTGCCTCCTGATTGCCTTTGAACTTGTCAAAGCCGAAGTACTGTTTTAGATAATCCTTCAGTTCCATCATCAAACATTTAAGGTGGTTCCAGGCAACTGGTTATAAGTTTTCAGAACCACTCCACCTTTAAAAATTTCATTAAATGGCGAGTTTTGAAAATTCGCCTTCAAACGCGAAAATAAATTTAGTAAAATTTATGAGTCCATTTATATTTTTGTGTGTTTTTTTGAAATGTTTTTTCCGAACCGTCCGAACCGCCTGAAATTCAGCGCGGCGGCAGACATTAGAAACGTGATTATGAAGACAAACGACGAAATAACAGCCATTGCGGCCGACGTGATTGAGCAGGAAGCGGCCACTGTTGCCAATCTCAAGAATATGATTGACAGCAATTTTGCCGAAGCCGTGAGCACCATCTTCAAAAGCCGCGGCCGTCTGGTTGTGACCGGAATTGGTAAAAGCGCCATCATTGCGCAGAAGATTGTGGCCACAATGAACTCAACCGGCACTCCGGCGCTCTTTATGCATGCCGCTGATGCCATCCACGGCGATTTGGGTATGATTCAGGACAAAGACATTGTGATGCTGCTTTCGCGAAGCGGAAACACGCCTGAAATCAAGGTCCTGGTGCCCATCTTGAAGATGCGCGGCAACCGCATGATTGCAATGGTGAGCGACACGCAGTCGTATTTGGCGCAGCACGCCGACATCATCATTAACGCCTACGCAGCCCACGAGGCGTGCCCAAACAATCTGGCACCCACGTCGAGCACCACGGCCCAACTGGTGATGGGCGACGCTTTGGCCATCGCTCTGCTCGAGTGCCGAGGATTCTCGCCGTCCGACTTCGCCAAATACCATCCGGGCGGTGCTCTTGGCAAAAAACTCTATATGCGCGTGAGCGACCTATATATAAACAATGAGAAACCTCAGGTTGCAGCTACCGACAACATCAAGCAGGTGATTATGGAGATGACATCAAAACGCCTGGGTGCTACTGCCGTGCTCAATGCAGCTGGCGATATGGTGGGCATCATCACCGACGGTGACCTGCGGCGAATGCTGATGTCGGGCCGCGAAATTGCCAACCTGACTGCGCAGGACATTATGTCGGTCAAGCCGAAAACGATTGACGAAAACGCAATGGCCGTGAACGCTTTCCACCTGATGGAGCAGAACCACATCACGCAGCTCATCGTGCTCAAGGAGGGCCGTTACGCCGGCGTTATTCACATTCACGACATCCTGCAAGAAGGGATTGTATAGAGGATTTAGTCCCGATAGCTATCGGGATTAGGAGTTAGGAATTAGGAGTTACAAGTTACAAGTTGGGAGTAAAAAAATTAAACCTGTTTAACTTGTTAAACCTGTTAAACTCGTTAAACCCGTTAAACTTTTAAACTAAACACTAAACAGCGAAGCGACTAAACTCTAAACTTTAAACAGCGAAGCGACTAAACTCTAAACTTTAAACAGCGAAGCGACTAAACTTTCGCCGATTCACCGATTCACCAATTGTCCGAAGGCTTAAATCTGTGTGGTTGAAGAGGAATTCTGCGTTTTCCGTTTATCTTTGCAGCCGCAAAAAAAGACCGATGCAGCAGATTGTAATCTATACCGATGGCGCCGCTTCAGGCAATCCGGGCCCTGGAGGCTATGGAGTTGTGCTCACTTGCGGGCCGCACGTCAAGGAGTTGTCGGAAGGTTTCCGCTTGACGACCAACAACAGGATGGAGCTGCTGGCCGTCATCAAAGGTCTTGAGGCGCTGAAGAACGATGGCAGCGATGTGGTGATTTATTCCGATTCGCGCTACGTGGTTGATGCCGTTGAGAAGCACTGGCTCGAAGGCTGGATAAAAAAAGGCTTCAAAGGCAAGAAAAACCCCGACCTTTGGATGCGTTTTTGGCGCGTTTACAATCGACACCATGTTGTGTTCCAATGGGTTAAGGGACACGATGGAATTCCGCTCAACGAGCGTTGCGACCAGTTGGCTGTTGCCTCATCGGCTGCTCCCACACTAATCGACGAAGGATACGAAAATCAACAGAACGACAATACTTTAACAATATGATACGTCTTGCAATATTGGCTTCGGGCTCAGGCTCGAATGCCGAAAACATAGTGAAATACTTCTCGCATTCTGATGCGGTTGAGGTTTCCGCAATAATCTCAAACAAAGCCGACGCCTACGTGCTGGAGCGCGCTAAGTATCTGCGTGTTCCGTCGTATGTGATGAGCCGCGCCGATATGGTTGGAACCGACAAACTGCTCAATCTGCTCCGCGAGTTGAAAACCGATTGGGTGATTTTGGCAGGATTCCTGGTTCTGCTGCCAGAAAGCATTGTAAACGAGTACGATGGCAAGATTCTGAACATTCATCCGTCGTTGCTGCCGAAGTTTGGCGGTAAAGGAATGTACGGCGACAAGGTTCACGAGGCCGTGGTTGCGGCTCACGAGAAAGAGTCTGGCATCACCATCCACACTATCGACACCAACTACGACCAGGGCACAACCGTTTTTCAAGCCAAAATCCGCGTTGAGCCGCTCGACAACGCCGAGAAAGTGGCACAGAAAGTGCACGCTCTTGAGTACAAATTCTACCCGAAAGTGATTGAAGACCTGATTCTTGGCCGTGATTTTGAGCGAGTTGTGACAGTTGAACCAATAGGCAAGGATTGATTAATTGAATGCGTGAAGGATTGAATGCAACTAACACCTAACACCCAAAACCTAACACCTAAACCAATGATAATCAAAATATCCAACCTAACCGACATCGACACCGCAGCCAAAGAATTCCTTGCAGCAGTGGGCGACAAGCGTCATTTTGCGTTTTACGGTCCGATGGGTGCCGGCAAGACAACCTTCATTAAGGCCGTGTGTGAGCAGCTCGGCACCACCGATATTGTGTCAAGTCCTTCATTTGCAATAATTAACGAGTATAACTCTGCAGTTGGACGCATTTTTCATTTCGATTTCTACCGCATCAAAAATCTCGAGGAAGCTTACAATCTGGGTTATGAGGACTATTTCTTCGGCGATGACTATTGCTTTGTTGAATGGCCCGAAAAGATTGAAGAGCTTATGCCAGAGCATTTTACAACTGTCAAAGTGACGGTAGGCGATGACGACAGCCGTTGCTTGGAAATCGACTAAACAAGATTATCGCAACCGCCAAATAAACTTGCGTTGCGAGCCTTTTTCTTTCTCCAAAAAAACAGCTGATTAGTGAATCGTCACAATTGTTGTTGTGGGTTCAGCGTTTCCTTTGCCGCGCTCGGTGAGGAAATATTTGATGGCGTTCCAACCACGACGGATAACCTTCAGCGGTGGGCAGTCAATCGGATTCTCATCGAAATGTATGCGAGTGATTTTCTGTAAGTTGACCATCTCTGGCGGTATCGAGTGGAGCAGGCAGAAACTTGCGTCGAAAGTCTGCAGATTGACTAAATCGCCCATTTGTGCTGGCAGCTTTTTGATAGGATTGTAGCTGACGTCGAGCGATTTGAGGTTTTGAAGTTTTCCGATGTCCTCAGGCAGCTCTGTGACGCAGTTGCGCATCAAAAACAACTCTTTGAGGTTGGTCATTTTTGCAATGGAATTGGGCAATTTGCTTATGTGATTGAAGCTCAAGTCAAGAGTTTCAATATCAGTCAGTTCCCCAAGTTCTTCAGGAAGTTCGGTGATGTCTTTGTTCGAAAGGTCGAGATGCTTGCAATTGGCATCTTTAATTCTTTCTATCAAATATTTGATTTCGTGGTTTTCCATACACTCACACTTTCTATTCCTATACGCAAATTTATAATAATGTTACAGCCGTTGAGCGGTAAAAGTCACTTTTTGTCAAAAAAATATTTGCTATCATCATTTCACATATCCACAATTTGCGTGCCACAATCGTTCTTGGCATTATTGAAAAATTGACGACAGATTTTGCCATTTTGCATAAATTACTCTACCTTGCTTTGTCTTTTTTAAAAATTGGTGTATCGCTGTATGGTGCTGCACTACAAATATTTATAGGATATGACTATTCCTGATTACGGGCTCGGTAAGGCAAATTTGCTGCCGTGCGAAGAGACACTCGAAGTGTCGCGTAAGCGTAAAAAAATGCGTATTGCTGTTGCAAAAGAGACAGCGCAGAACGAGAACCGCGTGGCTATGGCGCCGCACGCCGTCGGTTTTTTGGTGGGGCTTGGCCACGATGTGTATGTTGAGACGGGGGCGGGAGAGAAGGCGCATTTTGCCGACCAGAAATATACTGAGCAGGGAGCAATCATTGAGCCTTGCAAAGCCAATATTTATGCTTGCGATGTGATTGTCAAGGTTTTGCCGCCGAACGAGGAGGAGCTTGGTCTGATGAAGGGCCGTCAGGTTCTGTTCAGCAGCTACGATATCTACACGCAGCCGAAGCAGTACATCGAAAAGCTTCAGGAACTTAAAGTTACGGCCATCGGTTTTGAGTTCTTCAAGGACGCAAGCGGCGAAGCTTATCCTATTGTGCAGAGTTTCAGTGAAATATCAGGAACAACATCGATTTTGATTGCCGCCGAGTATCTCAGCGACGAGCACGGAGGCAAAGGAGAAATGTTGGGCGGAATCAGCGGAATCAGCCCCACCGATGTGGTGGTTTTGGGTGCCGGAACGGCTGCCGAGTGCGCTGCTCGGACAGCCTTGGGTCTTGGTGCGTCGGTGAAGGTTTTCGATAAGTCAATCAACCGTTTGCGCGAATTGCAGCAGCGTCTTGGTGTCCGCGTTTTCACTTCGGTGCTTCAGCCGCTGGTGCTTCTGAAGGCAATGAAACAGGCCGATGTGGTCATTGGCGCGCTTTATGAGAATAATTGCGTTCGCGATTTTATTGTCAGTGAAGATGCTGTGAGTCAGATGAAAAACCACTCGGTAATTGTCGATTTGTGCATGACTCAGGGCGGATGCTTCGAGACATCGGAACTGACATCGTTTGCCGCACCAGTCTATGAGAAGCACGGCGTGGTTCATTATTGCGTGCCTAATATTCCATCAAGAGTCTCGCGTACAGCAACTTACGTGCTTAGCAACATTCTCGGACAAGTTCTTATTGAGCTTGGAGAGGCTGGCGGCATTAACCAGTTGATAAAGGAGAACGCAGGTGTAAGGGCGGGCGCCTATGTCTATAATGGAATCCTGACTAACGAGATGATTGGTAATAAATTAGGAATGTCGTCGCAAGACATCAATCTGCTGCTGGCGGCGTTTTGAATTCAGAATAAAGGGGTTAGAAATTAGGAGTTAGGAGTTATAAGTTCTAAGTTACAAGTTGCAAGGCATAAGTTGTTGAATGGCTGTAATTTAAACCCGTTCAACATGTTAAATTTTTAAACTAAACACTAAACAGCGCAGCGCCTAAACTCTAAACCCTAAACTTAAAACTTTAAACAATTCACCGATTCACCCTTTTAAAGGTTCTTATCAATTATCTCAATCAGCTTGTTGATGTTGATTGGTTTGCTGATAAAACCTTCAAAATGGGCACTTAACAATCGGCTTTGGTCGATGTCGGGCTCATAGCAGGTTTGTGCTATTATCGGCAGCTTCGGATTGAGCATCCGTATGATTTTTGATGCCTCAATGCCATCCATTTCGGGCATTTTCATGTCCATTAGAACCAAATCAATGTTTTGCCCGCTTTTGACTATATCAACGGCCTCTTTCCCGTTTTTTGCGCGCAGCAACGTGGCATGGGCGCTTTTGAGGAATTTTTCCACAAGAAGATAGTTGGTTTCCTCATCTTCGGCGATCATAATCACCTTGTTTTGCCAGTTGTATTCCTTGTCTATCAGCATATAATTGATATTTAGCGCTCTAATTTACGAAAAAAGTGGTTCGATTGTTTCCTTGTGTCTGAAAACTTCATTTTTTCTCCACCACGCATCGCATGATATTGCTGAAATTGCTGTCGCCTTTCAGCTCGATTTTGCTGAATCCTTCCAGATTCTCACGGAGTTTAATGGTCATGGTTGCATTGTTCTCATCTATCAGCCAGTCGGTTGGGTGGAGCTGCTGGCCGTCGGCAATTATCTTGCAGCCAGTCAGCGATTCTGAGAACAGGCACTCGGTGGTGTTGGCGTAGAGAGTTATCTGGTTGCCTCCCGACACTTTGGCCATCAGAATCTGCGGTATCACATCCCAACCTTTCAGTTGGCTGATGAATTCTGTGAGTTGTCGTGCACTCAGAATATGCTGTTTCACTGTCGGATGCCAGTCTATACCCAAGCCGTTGGCATCGATGTCCTGCGGTGTCATCTCAAAGAAATAAACATTGCCGTTGCCCAGTGCGTTGGCGCGGCGGACCACTTCATTGATGCAGTGGCGGGCGGTGTCGAGCACGGGGCCGCTGAGCATGGTGCCAAGCAGGCACACAATGTCGGTTTTTTGATAGTGCTGCTGAACTTGCCCAATCATCCGCAAATAGTTGCTGATGAACAATGTCGTGTCGTAGCCTGGGGTGCTCATATCGTTGGTTCCCAGATTGATGCAGACCAAATCGGGCTGTGTGGCGAAACCATATTTCGGTTTTTCGTCGTATAGAAAAATACGGTCGTAGAAGTTGGTCATGCAGTCGGGGTTGCCGGTCGAGGGGCCTGCGTAGTTGCGGTAGATGCCGATGCCAGACTTGGCGGCCACAATGGTGCTTGCGTTCAGACCGCGGGCCGTTATTGCGGCGTAAGTCATGTAATGGTTCTCGGTTTCAGCGCTGAACCGCTGGCCAATGCGCCCCTCGTTGCCGTAGCCGCAGGTGATGGAGTTGCCTATGAATTCAATCGTGTGCGACCGCTGTTCAGGCTTGCTGGCAATGGAGCCTTCTTCGTCAAGTTCGAAGCCCAGAAACGATGTCTTGCCGAACTGTTCTTCGGTAATTCTCACAATTTCAACCTCGTGCGTGCCTTTCTCGGCAAATTGCGCCAGTTGGTATGTTGCCTTTCCTTTTTGTGTGGTGATGTTGGTGGTGTAAACCTTGTCGATGACCACGGCAAAGCGGTTGCCGCCAAGCTCTTCCTTGAATGTGGCTCTCACCGTAGTGGCGTCGATGTTGGCTCTGATTGAAACACCCGAGTAGGAGAACTGTGGTGCCTCAGGCTTGCTGAAATCAATGCGGCCGTTGTATTCTATGGCGGGGTTTGTGGCCAGAACAGCGAGCAGTGTCAGAATTGAAATTAAACTCATAATTCTTTGATGATTAATAATTTATATTATTATCCGACAGTCTTTGCCTCAACATCGTGTTGTGGCATTGTCAGTTTCGATTGCCCGAGTTTTGCTCAAAGCCGCCGCTTTGCCGCTGACCGCTTTGCAAGGCGCCTGAACACGGAAAATCTTGTGCAATATATGAATTTGAAGGAATTTCATAACCCCTTCTCTCGTAAAATCTGCAGGTCTCGGTTTCATATATTAAAAATTATTTTTTATTTTTGTAAGTTATTAGTCTTGTTATGAGACGTTTTGACTATTGAGATACCGAATGGAAGTTTAAATTAAAATACTGAAATACTATAATTTAATCACATATTAGCTATGAAATCAATCTTAAGAAAAATGGTGGCAGTTTTCTGCCTGATGATTGCGATGGTTGCAACTGTCGAAGCCCAAAACAGTTTTGCCTATCAAGCGGTTATCCGCTCGGCCAATGGCGATTTGGTCAGTGAGAAGCAGGTGAGCTTGCGCTTCAGCCTCAAGTACAACGACGAGGTGGTCTATAGCGAGACGCACAAAACCACGACTAACAAGTATGGCAGCGTACAAGTGAAAGTTGGTGAAGGCCAGAAGGTTAGCGGCGATTTTGCCAAAGTGCCATGGCACACCATGCAAGTGATGATGCAGATTGAGGTTGATCCCGCTGGTGGTGATAGTTACAATGTCAATTTGGGAGCCATACAGCTCCAGCCCGCGCCATACGCCATTCATGCGGCCTCAACAGGTCTCGTGTTCGACAGCTCGTCGCCAAAATCGGGTAGTGGTGCGCTCTTTGAGGTTAAGGACAAGAACGGCAATCCCGTTTTCGCAGTATTTCCTGATGGCGTGCGCGTCTATGTTGACGATGCCGACGGCAAACCAATTCAGACAGGCTTCGCTGTTGCAGGCCGCCGTGCTGCCAAAGATGGAGAAGAGGCTAATCTTTTCAGTGTTACCAGTGAGGGAACACGCGTGACTGTTGACGATTCTGAGGATAAACCCATGGCAACTGGCTTTGCAGTTGCAGGCCGCCGTGCTGCCAAAGATGGTGAATCTGACTTGTTTACTGTAAGTTCAGCCGGAACCCAAATCTATCTTGATACTGACGCTAATGGCAAACCCATGCAGACAGGTTTTGCTGTTGCCGGACGTCGTGCGGCAAAAGATGGTGAAAACGATAAATATTTGGAAATCAACTCTGATGGTACTCACGTCTATATCGATGACGAGGGCAAACCAATCCAGACAGGTTTTGCAGTGGCAGGACGCCGCGCAGCCAAGGGTAGCAATGACAAATATTTGGAGGTTACCGCCGATGGAACCAAAGTTTTTGTTGATGCCGATGGTAAACCAATCCAGACAGGTTTTGCTGTTGCCGGACGTCGTGCTGCAAAAGGCAAAAAACTGAAACTCTTTGAGGTGAACGAATATGGCACACATATATATATAGATGCAGATGACGATGACAAAGCCATGGCAACAGGCTTTGCAGTTGCCGGCCGCCGTGCAGCCAAAGACGGCAATCCCCAAAAGTATATGGTGATTGATGCCGACGGAACCATTATCTATGTTGATTATGAGGAGGCAAAAGCCATGCAGACAGGTTTTGCAGTGGCAGGTCGCCGAGCTGCAAAAGACGGCTCGCCAAACTCAATCCTGACAGTGAACAACCAGGATGGCACACGTGTCTATATTGACGACACCGACGGTAAAGCTATGCAGACAGGTTTCGCCGTTGCCGGACGCCGTGCTGCAAAAGATGGCGAATACATCATGCAGGTTACTGATAATAAAGCATCCATGCTGACTCAGAGATTATCGATTGAAGACAAGCAATCGAACAAGAGCATGATGGAAATGAATACGGGGGGCACAGCTATCAAGACTGAGAATTTTGTTGTGGCTAAAGAAGAGGAAAACGCCGCCGGCGATGTGGAAGAAGTGAATGTATTCCAAGCCACACCCGACCAGGGCGTTCAGATTGCATCCGAATCTAAGGTTGTGGTAAAAGGTGATTTGGCTAAAGCAATGAAAGCCGAGGCTATTACAGCAACCGGTAATATGGAGTTGCCCGAACCTATTGTTGTGAATAGCCAGATTACGCGCATTAAATGTAAAGACTATGCCAAGATTTTGGGCGATGTTAGCGGCTACAAACTCCTGAAAATCCGCGGCAACGGAGTCTTTACCGAAAACCAGACCTTCGACAAAGATGGAAATGCCGTTATCATGTTCAGCATGGATCGCAACGTGACACAAGACAACAATTCGGCAGCCGTGGTGGCGATTCTGACCAACCCCGACTCGCCTGACGATGCAGAATTGATTATCTGGCCATGCCGCCAAATCAATTCTCTGAATATCAACTTCGGTTTGATGGCCGAAAACTCAAAAGGCGAATATTTGGATGTTGATGTTATTGTAAACTCAAAAGGTGCCATAAGCCTTATTGAACTGCTCTCGAGCAATGATGAAATGGGAACAGTCGAACTCGATGGTACGCCAGCCTACAAAAGTATAGTCTCGGCCGTCGCAAAACCCAAACCAGGCTTTGAATTAGTGTTCTGGGGAATTGGAGAGCCACAACACGATGTAAATAATATGGAAGGCGAATGGTACAATGATACACGTTCTTCCAATCCGCTCAACATTGCTGTTGGCTGGGATTCTGTTAAACTGACAGCCATTTTCGATACTATTAGAGTAATGTACTTAGTCGATGATGTCGAAAGCGGTAATATGATTGAAGTTAGGCAGATAATTCCAAATACGGGTAATAGCGGTTCAGGTATTAGTGAAGGAGCAGGCGGCTCTATTTCAGGGCAAGTTCAATACATGACACTCCCCGCCAGAGCTGAGGGTTTATTACCAATAGCAGGCCTTCCCTATGGCGATTCACTCATTTTTGTTGCCATACCGAAAACAGGGTACAAGTTTGCGTACTGGAGCAAGGGTTGGGACGATGAAGAGAGAATCACTGACTCTGTATTAAACATCAAGCCGGAGCACAGTATGGAGCTGATAGCTCACTTTGAGATAATAGCTGACACAAAGCCTTATAATGGTAAAGCAATCATTTTGCCAGGTGTGATTGAGGCAGAGGATTTCGACGAGGGCGTGGGAGCATACAACGAAACTGAAAATAGCGATTACCGTGGTTGTAATTATCGTAAAGATAATGCAACATTCGGCATGGAAAAAATAATGACCACCGATGACGAAACCGCCCAATACGCACTTAATTATGCCTACACAGGTGAGTGGACTGACTACACCGTTCAGGTGGAGAAAGCACAAAAGATGCGCTGGGCCATAAGATATTCTAATCAAGGTCAGTACGGAAGTGCAAGAATTAACATCACTCGCGACAACGAGAATATTACAGAGACGCAGGATGTTCCATACACTCCAAGTTGGCATAATTACCACATAATGTCGGGAGAGACAAGTGATGTTCTGCCTGCAGGTGAGTACAAACTGAGGCTTAATTTTATTAGGGCTACTCAAAGTGTGAATGTTGATAAGATGATGTTCGGCAAGATGGACGATGTTCTGCTGTCGCTGATAGCCATCCAACCTGACGATCCTCAGCACCCGGGCGGTTGGGGTACAGCAGGTACTGTTTATGGTTATGGTTTTTACCCACAAGGCACGGAAGTTCCCATCAAGGCAGTGCCGTACGTGGATGAATATGAAAATGAAAAATATGTATTTGCTGGTTGGTATGATGCCAGCGGTAATCTTCTTAGCACCAAGGCCGATTCCACGGTTACAGTTAGAGGCGATGTTCAACTTTATGCCAAGTTTGTAGGAGACGGTGACGATGATGATGATGAGCAAGCAATGATTCAAATAGTCACTAATTTGAATGCAGACCAACTTCCTTTCTCAGTTTCTGGCGCGGATGAGGATATAGAACAACGCGACGAATATACGAATGGTGGAGTAACATACTATAGTTACACCTATTATTGCGATTTCTACGCCCAAGTTATTTTGCATGCAACAGGCAGTGAACCGTTTGAAGGTTGGTATAATGATTACAATGACTTGCTTTCACAAGGCAATGTTACTTATACATTCACTGCCGATAATTATGAATATTATTTCTATGCCAAATATGAAATTGGGCAATCTGAACCTGTGGACGGCAAAGCCACAATCAGAATCATGACAGAAGGAAGTGTGGGTTTGGGTTTGTATATTGGTGATACTGGGTTGACGCCTGAAATTGAAATTGATGATATTGAAGGCGCATATCTGTATACCTACACTTGCGATGCTGGTGCTACAGTTAGATTTAAAGCGCCAACTCAAGAAGGACTGGTGTTTAAAGGTTTGTGGAAGCAAGGTGTTGATGAAGAAATGAGTAGCCTTGATGATGCAGTTATGGAGGACTTAGTTAGCAATTATGGTGAAGATTTTTATTTGTTGGATGAGAATACGCAGGAGCAGCTCATAAAAGAAGCTACAGCTCAAGTAGTTGAAGACATTTATGAGCGCTATAGCATCGGTGGGTATGAAATTAAAAATAATGATATTGAGAATATTGTTTTCGAAACGGAGTTTGATTTCGAAGTTCCCAAAGGGGAAAGTGTTCTTATTGCAATTTTTGCCGAAGAACAACCACACCAACCCACTGGCGCCAAAATCCAGGTTAAGACCAACGGCGAGGTGCAATTCACAGTAAACGGTGAAACAGTAACTCCCGAACCCACAACAGATGAGGATGATAACGATGTTTACACCTTCACTTGCAACTTTAATGACGAAGTTACGTTCTATGCTTCTGGGGACCACTTTGCAGGGTGGTGGTTAGACTGCGAGGAATCTGATTTTTTTTTTGAAACCCAACGCGGCGACGACTCTTACTGGGAGGACTTAGACATATATTGTGTCGGCGGGTATGTGGTGAACCAAGATGCACAAGAAATTGAAGGTTTCAAAACAGAGTTTACTAAAACAATAACTGCCGATTTATTAGACGATGACAACGTGTGGGCGCTGTCAGCCATGTTCGATGACGTGCTCGACACCAAGGTGAAATACACCGTACTCGATGAAGACGCGGCAACCTGCGCATTAACTCATGTGGGCGTTGACTATTTCAACGTTGAACGAACATCGTTCGATATTCCACAAACAGTTAATATTAAGGGGAAACCATATACAGTAACAACCATTGGCGAGTATGCTTTTTGTGGGTGCAGTGGTTTGAAATCAGTCTCCATTCCCGCATCAGTCACTGAAATTGGAAAGGATGCGTTCTATGATTGCGGCTACATGGAAAATGCAAGGTTCGCCAGCATCAAGGCTTTGTGCACAATGAAATTTATGAGCGAATTTTCCAACCCGATGTTCCCTTATGATCCTCCATATAACCAGAACCCTTGTGAAGTTGCGCTCTATTTCGGAGATGAAGAAAAATCCTTTCCATCTGTGGAAATACCATCAGACATCGATTCTGTTGGCCAGTATGCATTCATCAACTGCAGGCAGTTGACATCAGTGAACATACCATCGAATGTTAAAACAATTGGAAACGAGGCATTTGCACGCTGCGTCAATCTCAGCTCAGTAACAATTGCTGAAGGTTCGGGAGAGAATGGCTTGCAAGAATTGAAATTTAAAGCATTCAACCAGTGCGGCTTCACCACCATAGTACTTCCTAACACCCTGACAACCATTGGCGATAACGCTTTCGACAATTGCGATAATTTGGTCTCGGTTGTAATTCCGTCATCGGTCACCAAAATGGGAAAAGAAGTGTTCTCGTTCATCGATAACCACGTTGCAGTCTTCTGCCTGACTAATGGTGTAAATGATGAAGCTCGCTTCCAAAGCTGGGAAACATGGCATGAGAATTATCAAACGGGTTATGGGGATACATATATTGTCTCGGTTGTTTACCAGAACAATCAGGATGATGATGAGCCAAATATCATTTGCGACGACAACGGCCTCATCTATTTCATCTACAAGTTTGATGCCCGCGAAGAAGATTCCAACATTGATGAGGATGTTCTTCGAAATCTGACATCAGCAAACAACTTCACCGCCGCCAACGGCGAGGCCATTGTGATAGGATATCGCGGAGACCGTGCGGACGCTCTTAATCTGACCATTCCAAACGAGCTTGGCGACGGTTCCAAAGCTTTGCGTAGCGAGGTTGTCGCCATTGCCCGCTATGCCTTCCGTGGCGAGAGCATTGCCAGTCTCACCATTGGCGGCGATGGCTCAAAAGCCGCCAGCACCAGCAGCAACCTGAGGTTTATTGGCCAAGGCGCGTTCTGCAATGCGGGGCTTCGAAACCTGACAATAAATGGAAATGATGGCACTTGGTATAGATACGATTACACTGAAGGTGGTGAAGCCATTCAAGTCGCCACTATGGACGCCAACGAGATGACAACATGCAGTTGCGGCTATGAGTATTTCTGCGAGTTTGGTAAGTCGCAGACTATTTATGTTTCTCCTAATGGCACTGGCGATGGCAGCAAAGACAATCCAGTGGGCAGTTTGGCTGATGCTGAAAGCTTAATGGACGATGCAGAAACGATATATGTTGTTTATATCAGCGGTAAGCTCACAAGTCCGCAAGTGCTTTCAGAAAAACTTATCACTTCAAATCCGCCGACATATATGGACAATTTTGAAGATTGCCATTACGCCAAATCTGTAATCATCTGTGGTGACCCTGATAGCGGCGTTGACAACATGATTGAAATAGCTGGTGGTTGGAACGGTGAAGATGATCCTGTAACGTCTGTCGGTTCTGCATTTACAAATTCGGCATCAGTTCCGGTGAAAATAAAGAATTTGACAATTAGTGGCGGTTTTTCTGAAAGCGGAGGGGGTATCTACAGCAGAAATAGTTATGGCGCAACAGATTTGACTATTGCTGAAGGTACGATTATCACCACTAATAAGTCAACGGGTACCGAAGGCGGCGGCGGAGTATATTCTGGTGGCGCTTTCAAAATGACAGGAGGAGAGATTAAAAATAATGATGCTAAATATGGTGGCGGCATATATATATATAACGGCACTGCTGAAATCGCTGGCGGTAGCATAACTGACAATGTGGCTTCCGAAGATGGCGGTGGAATTTATGTTTTTGAGAATTCTCAGGAAGTAATACTTGCTGGAACAGAAACGAATCCAGTCAATATTAAAAAAAACTCAGCCAAAAATGGTGGTGGATTTTTTTTGAGTCCGGCAATGCAAGGCTCTGTTATAATGGGCGATGATGTAAACATAGAACAAAATTATGCTTATTACGAAGGCGGTGGTGTTTATGTTAGTTGGTGTTCAAGTGAAGACCCGACTTTCGAAATGAACGGAGGAAAGATCTACAACAACTCAGCAGGTGGAGATGGCGGCGGTATCTATATTCAGGCGTATTCTGAATATGGTGCAGGAATCGTTAAAATGACTAAAGGAACAATTTCTTCCAATTATTCTGACATGGGTGACGGTGCGGGTGTCTATGTGGGAGCAGACGGAGAAGATTATATGTCAACATTCACAATGACAGGCGGCACAATTGAGGGTAATAATCTTTCGCCCGAAGAAACTCACGGGTCAGGAGTTTACAATGCCGGTGTCTTCGAAATGGGCGGTACAGCAAAGGTTGTTTTTGATGATGTATATTTGTCAAGCAACATGGCCTCGATCGTCATTATTAGTGATTTCGAAGGATTTGAAGATGGCGAGTTGGCAGCTTATCTTAGTCTCTCAAATGATGATTTCGAAGGTTACCAAGTGGTTTGTGGAATCGATGGAAACGATGAATTATTGATTAGAAATGTTGTAAGATTTGAACTTAACGGCAGCGAATACTCTTTAGATACTACTGATTATAATCCAGGATATGTGTATTTGTCAGGTCAAGGTGATTAGAAATTACAGTTAGTGTCATTTAAAGCGCAGGACCATGCGAAAGCAGCCCTGCGCTTTTTTTGTTTCAAGCCAGACCAATGCAGGCTCTGTTTTCAGGTTAGATTAGGATAAGTTTGGTTAGCGGTAAAAAAACATTTTCAATTTTCATCCTCAGATAACAACCGTCCGTAGGTAAAAATCACCAAAAAACCGCTTTTTGTCAATTGCCTTACATCGGATTGAATTTTTACTTATATTTGCGCGTTTTTGAATATCAAAACGAATGAATTTTTTTATTAATTAACTTAAAAATTTATGACAATGAAGAAACATTTTCTTTATCTGTCAACCGCAGCACTGCTTGCGATGAGCTTTGCAAGCTGCGTTGACAACGACGAACCGAAAGGTCTGGAGTATCTCCGCTACGCCAGAGCTAACAAATGGGATGCAGAGGCTGAAAAGATCAGAGCCGAAATCTATGGCGACTCTCTGCTCCAAGTTTACACCGCTGTTGCGAAAGACTTGTCGAACAAGGCAGCAGAGCTTGTTAACATCAAGCAAGAGGCTCTCGACAAACTCGAAATCGAGAAAAAGACCTACCAGTTGGCAGTAGACAAGGCTATCATGGATGTTGAGCTCGCACAGGCAAAATACGATTTGGTACGTGCTTCAGAAGATAACGAGAAAGCTCTTGAGCAATTCAAGGCTGACTTGATTGCTAAGCAGATTATTGCAAAGACAGCTCAGGAAGAACTTGATCAGTTCAACGCTGAAGCAGCAAACCGCCTTGCTGAGATTAATGCAAATATTAAATCAGAAGAAGCTCGCATTAAGAATCTTGCAGCTGACGCACAAGACGCTCTCAACCGCAACAAGCTTTATGCAGAGAATCTTGCCGCTCAACTTGAGGCAGATACCTACAAAGCAAATCTTGATAACTTGATGATTATTGCAGCTGCCAAGAAAGATGTTTGGGCTACAGCTCAGAACGAAGTTTGGGATGCTTATAGCAATCTGAAGACCAAACAAACCGCTATGCTCAATAAGCAACAGGCATTGTTTGAAGCTCAGCAGAACCTGCTCATCGCCATCAACGGTTATGAGAAAGACTCTGCAACCAACCTCAAGACTCTTAAAGACGCTGTAAACGACAAACAATACGCATTGGATTGGGCTGAGAAGGCAGTTACTTTGGCCGAGAAAGAGCTTGCTGACTTTAACGAGAACAGCAAGGCTAACAAAGAAACTTGGACCAAGAAGTACAACGAGTATCAGAAGGCTCTTGACGGTCTTGAGAACCAAGAGTATGAGTACGATGTTCAGATTGCCGAGGCAAAAGCTAAATACAGCGCTGACTCTCTGAAGTATGTTAACGCAAAGGATGAAATTGAGAAACCTTTGACCGAGTACAACGACAAGAACGGTTACTACACATTTATTCTTGACGACGCTATTGCCGATGACGAGAACTTCACACTTCCTGCAGGTGCTAACAAGTTCACTTTTGAGCAAGGTGTAATTGCCAACAAGAAACCTATCAAGAACTCTGATTTGAATGCTCAATTGGCAGCCATCCTCGAATACATTGGTGATGATGACGCTTCAAGCAACACTTTCTATCAGGACGAAACTGGTATCAAGAATTTGAATGCCGATATTAAGGCTTCTGAGGCTGCAATCGATGGTATCAAAAAACAATTCGATGCTGACTCTGCAGAACTCATTTCGAAGATTGATGCCAAGAAATCTGAAATCAATACCAAAACTCAGGAATTGGCAGAGTATAAGAATCAGAACGAGATCGAAACCAAGTTCCAAACAGAAGAAGCCGCTTTCTTGGCTGCTGCTGCTGACTACAAAGCAAAAGCTATTGCTTACAAATGGTCAATCGTTGCTAACGGTGGTTCAGGTAAGTCAACTTATTATGAATTGACTGCTGCTCCTGCAGTTGCTGCTGCTATTGTTGCTTTCAACAAGGCTTATTACGCTGAGACTCAAAAAGATCCAGGTGATCAGGATTTCTACAACGCATCTTTGACTACATTGAGAAAGGCTATTCAAGACAAGGCAAAGAGCAAGGATTATTGGGATCTGCGTACTGCTTTTGATGGAACAGTGAAATATGAGAAAGATGACGAGACTATAGCTAAAAACTTCTTCTTGTTCAATAACTGGACAAATGATTTGACAGATCCAGAAAACATCGCGGTTTCATATTTCGATGGTTATGTTTTAGCTACTAACATGGAGGATCCTGATGCCGACGAAGTTAATGGCAAGGTAGATGTTCTTCTTGGTGGAAATGACAGAAAACAGAAAGACGGTGGTGCATACAAGATATACTTTGATGCAGCTTCTGATTTCATTGGTGCCGCAAGTGCAGCAAATGATCAGTATGTATCTTATACCAAACCTCAAATTGCTCAGATGACCGATGCTGAACTGGGTTCTCTCGGAACAACTGGTGAGTACAACTTATGGTTGCGTGCAATAGCTAGTTTGGAAGATGAAATCGCAAAAGCAAAAAGCGATGACACTGATGCCGATGACGATGGTGATTATGACAATCCGGGTATTGCTCAATTCGAGGAGCAGTTAGCTGAGGCACAAGTTCAAAGAGACAAAGATGTTGCTGACGAAGAGGAGAAAATCGAGGATAACGAGGAGAAAATCGCCAACAGCGCTAAATGGAAAGAACTCTACGATGCTATTGAAGAGGTTAAAGACGCAAACGACGATCAAATCAAAGAACTCACAATTGCTCAGCAAGAGGCTTACAACACCAAGCTTACAAGCTTCGAGGCAGCTGTAACTGCTGACCAGAAAGCTATTGACGAGTTGGATCTTGCTAAAGGCATTGTATCAACTGAGAAGAAATACAAGAAAATTGCTCAGGGTGCCTACAAGAATTTGGTTTTGAAAGAAGTTTCTGACAATAATGGAGCCGCTATGACTGGCGACGACATCGAAGCTGAAGTCATTATCAAATATGCAGTTATCAACCTTCAGTTTGCAATTGATCAGGCTAAAGAGGGTGTTGAAGATGCAAAAATCGAACTTGAGAATGCTAAGAAAGACCTTGAGGATTTCAAAGCTGGCGAGTACGATGCAAGTCAGAACAACTATCTTGCCACTGTAACTGCAAAAGACACTCTTGTTAAGGAAGCTGAACTTGATTATGAGCACGCCGTTAAAGAATACGAAGTTGCTCAGACTTACTACGATGAGGTTCTTGCTGCAGTTGAAGCAGAATAATTAATCCCAGTTTCGAAAGAAAACTATGAGGAAATTATTTGGAATATTAGCTCTTACAGCAATCTTCGGCACAGCAATGGCGCAGGAGGGAGGCAATTTCCAGGTAACGGCCATATTGGGCAACAACCCGTTGTTCAACACTAGTTACAACGTACCGCTGCCATCGTACAGCGTTGATGAGACTGGTTTGGCCAATGCACCTGAAACTTACCTGAAGGTGAGCAATAGTAGCACCAGCGGAGCTAACACCGTCACCAACATGGCGGGTGTTCAGCTGGCCTACTACCTCGGCCCCGTTGATGTGAACTTCATGTACGCTGCCGATCTGTCGATTACGCCTAAGAAGGATTATGTTCCGGGTAACACTGCGGATTTATATCCTGACGCTGGCAATGATATTGACCTCTACAGGCAGCCAGACTTGAAGGCAGTTACGGGAGTCTATAAGAGCAATTGGTATTTAAATGTCGGCGGCAACTTCCATGTGGAGAACAAACGCGCCAACGGCTATGGCGGTGTGCGTTTGGGCTACAAGAAGAGCCGTTACGAGACAATGGATCCCTATACCAAAGGTGCTGACGGCGAGTCGGTAACAGACTATATGCTGTACAATAAGAGCACCAAAGAGGGAAAGATTGCCGCGTTCCAGACAGCCATAGTGGCTGGCGCCGAGTGCGTTGCCAACTGCGGGTTTGTCTTCGGAGTTGAGTTCCTGCCGTTCTCTTACCAATATTCGGTAATCGAGATCGACCCTGATGGACAGTACCACTATGCGGTTGCCCATCACAACGTGAAATTCTTCTCCACTCCGACATTGAAATTAGGTGTGAGATTCTAACAGTCTATTAGAGACATAATTAAAAACTGCGGACGGGTTTCCCGAGCCGCAGTTTTTTTTGTGCCAAAACATTATCTTTGTGAATAAACAAATAAGCTATGGGCATCTATCTGAATCCGGACAATGTTGGCTTTAAAATGATTTTGGCCGGCAAGATTTACATCGACAAGACAATGATGCTGTCGACACTTAATGAGTTCATCGATACAGGCAACAATTATATTTGCGTGTCGCGTCCGCGCCGTTTTGGCAAGACTTTCGCCAGCGACATGATGTGCGCCTACTACTCCAAAGGCTGCAATTCGCGCCCCATTTTCGACAAAATGAAAGTCGCCACCGCCGCCAACTATGACGAATATCTCAATAAATTGAATTTAATCAAGATAGATGTGGCAAGCGAGTATCAGAACGCACGCGATAAAGACAATTTTCTCAACAAACTGACTGATTTTGTCAAAGATGAGTTTGTTGCTCAATTTCCTGCCATCAATTTTGCTTATGCGGAGTCCATTGCCGACTGCATACTGAAAGTTTACTCGGTGAATGGGGAGCGTTTCGTCGTAATCCTCGACGAGTACGACTGTCTGGTGCGCGATGCCATAGGAACGCACGTTTTTGCCGATTACCTGATGTTTTTGAACGGATTGTTCAAGAGCAACACTTTGAAACCAGCCATTGCTCTGGCCTACATCACCGGCATTCTGCCCGTTGTGCGCGACCGTGTGCAGTCGAAACTCAACAATTTTCAGGAATACACCATTCTCGACGCACTTGAGTTGTCGGAATATATAGGCTTCACGCAGGAGGAGGTGATTCCGCTGTGCCGGCACTACGGAGTTGATTTTGCCGAGTGCAAACAACATTACGACGGTTACAGCCAGAATGGCTACGAGATATACAACCCCGAGTCGGTGGTCAGATGTATGCTGACCAAAAAGTTCGGCAATTTCTGGGGCCGCACCTCAACCTACACCGTCATCACCGACCGCATAAAGCACGGCTACAAAGGCATCAAGGAGGATATAATCCGCATGCTGGCTGGCGAGAATATCAAGGTGAATGTTACGCGCTACATGAACACCATGACCGATTTCATCACCAAGGACGATGTTTTCACCTATCTGATTCACTTGGGCTATTTGGCTTATAATGAGCCTGATGAAACGTGCCGGATTCCAAACCTTGAGGTTCGTCGTGAGTGGTACAATGCCATCGAGAGTTTGGAGGAATATTCAGCCACCGACCAGATTATAAAAGACTCGGAAGAGCTTTTGAATCAGACCTTTATGAAGAATGGCGATGCCGTGGCCAAGGCTTTGGACCGCTCGCATATCCACGTCACCTCCAATCGCAGCTACAACAACGAGGACGCGCTGATGTCGGCCATCTATCTTGCATTCATCAAGGCTGTTGATTATTACACCATTGTCAAGGAGATGACCACAGGCAAGGGCTTTGCCGATGTGGTTTACATCCCGGTTTTCCCCGGCCGTCCGGCAATGATAATAGAGTTGAAGCGCAACGGTTCGGCCGACAGTGCGTTGAACCAGATTCGTGAACGCCGCTATTTCGATTCACTCCGGCACTATCAGGGCAGTCTGCTTTTTGTGGGCATAAACTACGACGAGGCAACCAAAACGCACACTTGCGCAATTCAGGAGTTTGATATTTAGCCGAAAAACGGAGAAGAATGAGCACAATAAACTGCCGCGGCCGCCTTGTTGATTTGAGCCGCCCGAGGGTGATGGCGATTGTGAATGTCACGCCCGATAGTTTCTACAGCGGAAGCCGTTGCCCGTCGACCGAAGCGGCTTTGGCACGCGCTGATGAAGCGCTGGCTCAGGGTGCCGACATACTCGATTTGGGTGCTTACTCAACGCGCCCGGGCGCGGCCGAAGTGCCTGCCGATGAAGAGTGGCAACGCCTGAAGCCCGTGGTGACCGAGTTGCGCCGCCGCCATCCACAAGCCGTCATTTCCATCGACACTTTCCGCAGCAGTGTGGCCGAGCGGGCTGTCGATGCCGGTGCCGACATTATCAACGATGTTTCGGGCGGCACACTCGACGAGCAGATGTTTGCCACCGTGGCACGCTTGCAAGTGCCTTACATTCTGATGCATATGCGCGGAACGCCTGCCACTATGCAGCAGCACACTAATTATAATAATCTGCTTGCCGATGTTATTGCCGAACTTTCGCAGCCGCTACGCCGACTAACTGATTTGGGTGTGCACGATGTCATCATCGACCCTGGATTCGGCTTTGCCAAAACGCTTGAGCAGAATTACGAATTGTTTGCCCATCTGGCGGAGTTCTCGATTTTCGACCGCCCAGTGCTTGTTGGGATTTCGCGCAAATCGATGATTTACAAATTGTTTGGCATAACGCCTGAGCAATCGCTCAGTGCCACTACTGCGCTCAACATGCATGCACTGCAGAGTGGCGCGTCAATTCTTCGCGTTCACGATGTGCCAGAAGCAGTGCAGGTTGTGAAAATGTGGGAGATGATGAATCAGACTTGCGCCGGCAAACACTAAATTGAGTTGCCGCGGACAATCCGCCGATAGTCGGTGGGAGTCATGCGCTCGTGCTGGCGGAAGCGGCGGGCAAAATACGACGGGTCCATCATGCCCAGTTGCTCGGCTATCTCGCTCATTGTCAAATCGGTATTTTTAAGCAGCATTTTGGCGGCCATCATCGCCGACTCGTTTATCCAGTAGGTCACAGGGTGGCCAGTGTTCTGTTTGATGGTTTTGCTCAGATGGTTCGGGCTGACATCCAGTTTTTCAGCATATTCCGCCGCCGACAGGTTGCTTTGTCCATTCTCGAAAACCATCTTCATGAATCTGTTGCTCAGTGCGTTAGGGAGCTGATTGTTCGCTGTTGCTTTCTCTGATTCTGCTGCCATCTCAACTAAAAACGAGTTCATGTTGGCGCGGATGACATCATCGCTTTGCGGCACCGACAGAGTTTCTGCCATGACACGTTCAAGCAGCATCTCGACAAATCCGCTGCGGCTGTGGTCGAAACGCGTAATACGGCTGCCGCCAGCTTGCACAAAAGCTATTCCTTTGTAGATTCCTGCCACAGCCGGGCTTGTGCAGAGAAAATCGGTGCTAAAGCTGCCCATATAGCCGAAACAGTCTTTGAAATATCTGATGGAGAATAAGTTGCCAGTTGGGATAATGATGCATTCGTTAGCCCCGACCAGTTGCTGAACCGATTCGGTTTCAATCAGCACTTCGCCTTTTACAAGAAACAGAAAGTTGTGGTTGCCTGAACGCATTGGAGGCGTTGGGCACGATATGGCGAGCTGGCAATGCTCGTCGAGCAGGCGGATTGAGAACGGCACCATCTGGCTGCCGCCAATTCGCCCCATTGCATAGGTTCCGCTGTGTGCTGCTGCGTGCATCAGAGTCAGGTTTGTTCGGCAAACGTAAGAAAATTAGCGACAGCTTGGTTTGCCTTGGTCAATTATCTGATTGTCTAATATATAAAAACATAGAAAGCACGGTTTCCCGTGCCTTCATAAATAGCTAAAATAGATTAAATAAGGAATTATTGTTTGATAGTCCCTTCGTAGCTGACGGGGTAGCTGCCGCACATCATTGTAAACTTGAATGCCTTGCCTTTTTGGTCGGCAGTACCGTTGAGTTTGGTGATGATGTATTTGGGGAACGGGCCACCCATTGCCTGCGGCACAATGTTGTCGCCGCTGAAGCTGATGGCGTCGCCAATGGCGCTGTAGCTCACGCTGTCGATTGTCATATCGAGAGTGAGCGGCATTGCTTCGGCAAATTTCACATCGAGCATCTCAATGGTTGCCACATCGCCGTTCTGCTTGAAATTCACCACCACATCTTCTTTGGTGAAGGTGGTTGTTGAATCAATCGTCACAACCATTTTGCCACTGGCCGACAAACCTGCTGTGGGCAGTGCAGCGGCAACATTGCTGATTGCAACATTGCAGCCTGCGGCCACAAACGAGATTGAGAACGAGCCCGAACTCAAGAACTCGCCTGTCAGGTTTGTGAAAGTGTAGCGGGGGAACGGCTGACCATTGAATTTCGGCACAATTGTGGCAATGGTGAAGGTGTTTTTGCCGTCGGCTTCACTGCGCACGAACGGAACACTGTCAACCTGCAAATCGACGGTCATTGGCATTGCTGCTGCGAATTTCACACCTTTGAGAGTGAAACTGACAAGTTCATTTTCGCCGAAATTGAAATCGACTGTTGCATCGTCCTGGCTGAACGATGAGCCATTGGCCATTGTTGAGATTAACGTTCCGCTGAGCGTTGCATTCTCTGAATAAGATGTCTCGTCATCTTTGTCGCAAGCCACGAAAGCGAGCATTGCGGCACACATCAAAAAACTAAAATGTTTCATTTTAACTGATATTTAATTGTTTATAAAAAAGTTGTCTTTTCTGTTTAATCGGTGAATTGTTTAAAGGTTAGAATGTTGAGATTTTGGACTTCAGACTACGGACAACAGACTACAGATAGCGCAGTGCGTCCCAACCAACACCATATACCTAAATTCTAAATCCTAATTCCTAAATTCTAATTCATAAATCCTAAATTCTAAATTCTAAATCATAACTCTCAACGTTAACCCTACTCGTCGCGGCTTGCCTTTTGCGATAAATGAGCGCCCGACTGATGTGAAATGGAACGTGCCAAAATCGGTGTCGGCAATGTTTTTTGCCCAAAGTTGCAGGTTCCACTTGCTTCCGCCCGTACCCACCGACGCGCCAATGAGCGAGTAGTAGTCTTGCCAAACACTGTTTTCGTCGTCCCAATAGATGCGGCCCGCGCCCTGATAGTTAATTTGTGCCGACACTGTGTTTATAAACTGTCCGTCAATGGTTTGCGAGAAATCGGCCTGAGCCGAAACGGTGTGCTGCGGCACGTATGGCAGGCGGTTGCCGCTGAAATCGGCCAATCCGTTGTTGTAGTCGGTGAAAGTGGCGTTGGTGAAGCCATATCCTGCCGACAGTTTAACCCAATCGGCGGGTTGGGCTGTCAGCGATGTCTCAGCGCCAACAGAGCGGGTGCGTCCCGCATTGGTCATCATACGGCCTGTGCCCTTGCCTGCAGGGAAGACGGTGAGTTGCTGGTCGGTGCAAATGATGTAGAATAGCGCCACATCGGCGGTGAACTTGCGATTGTCGGTGCTCAAGTGTGTTCCAATCTCATAATTCCAATCGTGTTCTGGTTGATAGTCAATTACTTCGTCGATGGGGTAGCCTTGCAGGCTGTTCTCGAACCGCATTCCCAAATCGCCCATCAGGTCGGACTTCATCTGGTTTTGCAGAATGTCGGAAAACATCTGTGTGTTGTAGCCGCCCGACTTAAATCCGCGCGACACCGATGCATATATATATTGGTCGTTGATGACATATTGAGCCGACAGTTTGGGCAGAATCTCAAAAAATGTTTGCGACTCGTTTCCGTCAATGGCCGTGGTCAATGGTTTGAATCGGTTGCCCATTGTGTACGAAAAGTTGTAGTGCACGGTGGCGTTGTTCTCGTAATCGAAAGCAACGCGTTCATAATCAACGCGAAGTCCTGCTGTCAGCACAAAATTGGAAATTTTGTATTCGGCTTGTCCATAGGCAGCCAATCCCATAGTGGGTGTTGTGAACTTGCTTTCGACAGTGAACGCTTTCTCGCTGAAACTCAAGCTGTCATTGGGGAAAACAGTGTGCATTCCTTTGTTTGCATTGTCCAAAATTAGTTCTTGAATGCCATCGGCCTTGAACTGTACAGGCGCATCCATCTTGTTATATTTGAAAAATGCTGATATGCCGCTCAACCAATTGATTGCTTGTGTTTTATCGGAATTTTGGAACATCAGTTCATTGCTGATGGTGTATTCTTCCTGCTTTTGTTGCAGAGTGAACATCCGCTTTGTGGTGAAGTCCTGATCGAGATGCAGGTCGTCGGCCAAATACTGAACCGACAGTACATTACGGATGCTGATTTTGCTTGTATTGTACTGAGCCACAAGTCCTTCGGCAATATGCAGACGGCGATAGCCGCACTCGTCGTTGTAAGCCACAGGCAACGTTGTGCGCCTTATGGTATCGAACCGCGCGTAGGCATATCCACCTTCATTTGTCAGATTGACATTCAATGAGTTATCTACGGTCCACTCACTTCCGTGCCACATCAACCGCAGACGGGCGCTACCGCTGTTTCGCCAGTCGCAGCGTTCGCCAGTGAACTCATTGCTGAAAAATCCGCCCGTGTGTCCGATGCTCAATCCTGCGCTCAGTCCAAGGCGGTCGGCTGGTTGCAGATACGATGATGCCGAAACTCGCCACATCTGGCCGTTGCCCGCTTCAATGCTGACGCGCGTCCCAGTGTAATCGAACGGCGAAAGTGTTGTGACATTGATAATTCCGCCTATGGTGTTGCGTCCGTAGAGAGTGCTTTGCGGACCGCGCAGAACGTCAATCCTGCGCACGTCCCAAAGCGGCTCATCGAACGAACTTTTGTTTAGAAGCGGCATCCCGTCAACATACATTCCCACTGCCGGATTGTCGATTCGGCTGCCCATTCCGCGGATGTAAATGCTCGATGTTGTGCTCGAACCATAGTCGGGAATATGCAGGTTGGGGGTGGTGGCGGCAAAATCGGAAATCGATTTAATCTGCTGTCGTTCAATATCTTTTAGGTAGAACGATGACGATGCGAGCGGCATTGTCCGCATATCGGTGCGCACCTTGAACGACGCTGTGACATCAACCCCCTCAAGGTTGATTGCCGTGTCGGCCTGTGCTACCATCGATGTGAGAAGAATGCCTAAAAAGAACATCGCTATCGTTTTCAAATCCGCCGCAAAAGTAGATTCTTGCACGCTTTCGCGATTAGGACAAAATCGGCTTTATCTGGTACTTTTTGGACAAATTCAGGCATCGTGGTTATTCCCCGATTATCGTTTTAATGCCTGACGAAAAAAATCTGCGGCTGCTGGTTGCGATTCAAAACATCTGGCTAATTTTGGAAAAGTGGATTTACAGGATAAAAGATATGTCAACATTTCTGCATGATGTCGCTGAATATATAATGAGCTGCCATAGCGATGACTTGCGCAACAGTTGCGCGGTTTTCCCAAACCAGCGTTCGTCGGTTTATTTTTATGACGAGATAAAGAAGTTTAACAACAAAGTTACTTGGCTTCCCAAAAGTATGACAATCGATGATTTTATGCATTCGATTGGGAATCAAAAAGTTGCTTCGCAGATAACTTTGCTTACAACGCTCTATCAGGTCCATCAAGAGCTTGCTGCAGAAAAGGAGGCTTTCGATAAGTTTTTCCCATGGGCGCAGGTTCTTCTGTCTGATTTTGACGATATTGACAAATATCTCGCCAATGCCGATGCCTTGCTGCGTAATGTGCAGGATATTAAAGAATTGGATAGCGCGGTCGATTATTTGTCTGAAAATCAGAAGGAGGCCGTTAAAAGGTTTTTCCATGCAACATTCGATGGTGAGGATACAAAGCTGAAAAAGCGTTTCCTCAGCATTTGGCACATTCTTCTTCCATTATATGATGAATTTGGCAAAAGACTGAATGCCAATGGCTTCTCGTACGAAGGCCAAGTTTACCGCTGTGCTGCCGAAAAAATCAGTTCGGCCGATTATGAGTTGCCGTTTTCGAAAGTTTATTTCATTGGGTTTAATGCCATCACGCGAAGTGAGGAACGAGTGTTTGAAGTACTGAAAGCACAAGGTAAGGCATTGTTTTTCTGGGACTACGACAATCTGTATCTTAATAATCCATTGCATGAGGCGGGATTCTTCCTGCGTCGTCATGTCGAGAAATTTAAGTCTCCCGATGATTTTGTGACAAGTCATGACTTTGATTGGAATAATAAGAAAATCAACATTATAGCATCGCCAACCGTGAGTGGGCAGATGTCGGTTGCCGTGGGGCAGATAGGTGAAGTTCAGCCTGGTGAATTGTCGGACACGGCTCTGGTTCTTTCTGACGAGACTCAACTGATGAACGCTGTTGAGCATATCTCGCCGTACATCAGCGACATGAACGTGACAATGGGCTACAAAATCCGCAATTCTGTGGCGGGGCAATGGATTGAACTGCTTCTCCAGCTTCAGGCAAACAAGCGCATTTCTGCCGATAATGTGACGTTCTACTTTAAAAATGTTCTGGCGGTGTTGCAGCATCCGTTTTTTGTGTCGGTGAGTGCCGATTTTTCAAAATCGATGGCAGAAAGAATTAGAAAAGAGCCAATCTTCCAAGTGGCGCAGGACATTTTGACCGAAGATGAATTCGGCAAGTTGGTATTTTGCAACCAGACTGATAGTCAGACGTTTTCGGGCTATCTGCTTACCATCTTGAAGTATTTGATGGCATCTTGGAACACATCAGAAGGCGATTCGTATGTCTTGCAAAAAGAGTTGGTTTACAGGCTTATATTGCAAATTCAGCAACTCGATACTGAATTGTCAGCTGAAAAACTGACTATGGATTTAAACACCTATTTTCAGTTGTTGCGCAAGTATGTCAACAGTTTGAAGGTGCCATTTTCAGGCGAGCCTATTCGCGGGTTGCAGATGATGGGTTTTCTTGAAACCCGTAACCTCGATTTCAAAAACCTTATTGTGTTGAATGTGAACGAAGGAACGATACCAGTTGATGGGAGTGGACCGTCGTTCGTGCCTTATAGTCTTCGCCGTGCGTTTGGTCTGCCAACCCATGAGGAGCGTGAGGCCATGTACGCCTATTATTTCTACCGACTTCTGCAACGTGCTGAGAATGTGACACTCACGTATTTTGTTGGCAAGGTTGATGGTCGGGCAGGAGAGCCGAGCCGATATATCATGCAATTGCTTTATGGCGATTATAATGCGACTGAAAAACAGATTCAGTCCGATATTCGTGTGGCATCGTCAGTGCCAATCGAAATGAAAAAGAACAAGCTGACGATGGATTTGCTTGAAACCTATGTGAATAGCGGCGAAAAGGACGCTCCAATGTTGTCGCCGAGCGCATTGGTAACATATCAGAAATGCCCGCTGCAGTTCTATTTCAACAATGTCATGCGGCTTTCGCCTGATGACGATATCGACGAAAACATCGATGACAGGCAGTTTGGTATCATTTTTCATGATGCCATGCATGAGATATACAAGGCTGTCATGGGCAAGGAGATGGGCGCGGCCGAAATAGGGAAATTATCTAAGGAATTGATGGACAGTCGAATCGATTATGCGTTTGCCAACCATATTTTCCCCAAAAAGAAAGATATGCACCAACTCGCGCTTGAAGGTAAAATCAATGTCAAAGAAAATCTTAACGGCGCCAACAGACTGGTTTATAGCGTGATAAGACATTATGTCGAGTCTCAGTTGGAATACGACAAAAGTGTGGCGAAAGCTAATCCAATCACGTTTGTCGGTCTTGAAGAGAAATATTCGATGCTGTTCCCGATAGAACTGAATGGGAGGAAAATAAAAGTCAATCTGGGCGGAATCATCGACCGCATCGACAAAATAGGTGATGAAATTCGCATAATTGACTATAAAACAGGCGGTAACAAGGTTTTGTGCGATACCATTGACGATGTTTTCGATGCTGCTAACATATCAGACTACAAAGGCATTTTGCAGACGTTGGTTTATTGCTTGATTTTCAGTCACAAACGAGCTGACGAGCACATCACTCCGCATCTGTTCATGACAAGGGAGCTCGACCATAATCCCGATTTTAAAATTCGCAGTAAGAATGACGAATTTTCCGAAGGCAGTTATAGAAAGGTTGAAGATAAGGTTAAGGCCTTTGTAACCAGTGTTTTGACTGATATATTTGATGCCGACAAACCTTTTGCGCAGACCGACAACGAGGATAATTGCAAACATTGCAATTTCTTCTATTTGTGCAATAAGCAAGCTGGTTTCGATGAATATTAGGCAGCCGTGTTGAAAATGATTAATGCTAAGTGATTAATGTTTAATGATAAATGATTAAAGATTAATCATTTATCACTAATCACTAACTTAAATCGTCCTTCCCGGATATTGCTCAAGCGCAACGGCTAACACTGTGAGAGCCTGCGCCAAATCCTCTTTTTTCAGCACGTAGGCGATGCGCGCTTCATTGCGGCCCAGTTCGGGTGTGGTGTAGAATCCGCTTGCCGGGGCTAGCATAACTGTTTGACCTTCATACTCAAAGTCGCGTAGCAGCCACTCGCAGAACTTGTCGATGTCGTCCACTGGCAGTTTGGCCACCGTGTAGAACGCGCCCATTGGTATCGGCGTGTAGCAGCCAGGAATCTTGTTCAGCCCGTCAATCAGGAACTTACGGCGCTCAACAAACTCGTCGTAGGTGTTGAGCATATAATCTTCAGGCGTGTCGATTGACGCCTCGGCGATTATCTGTCCGATGAGCGGCGGACACAACCTCGCCTGGCAGAATTTCATTACGCATGCTCGGACCTCTTCGTTTTTGGTGATGAGTGCACCGATGCGGATACCGCACTCGCTGTATCGTTTTGAAACAGAGTCGATTAAAATTACATTATGTTCAATTCCCTCAAGGTTGAACGCCGAAATGTAGGGCGCGCCCGTGTAGCAG
>JAGCNL010000054.1 GCA_017645945.1 Salinivirgaceae bacterium | reverse complement strand
TTCAACGGATTTGGAAGTCTCCACGCCACCTGCCGCAACTTTCACATTTACAGTGCGTTTTTGGTTGCTGTTGTTTTCCACGATGGCGTTGATTGTTACCTTGCCGTTTTCCAAGGCGATGATTTGCACGCCTGTGGGTTTTACGCTAACAGCCGGAAGTTTACGCAAATTAACGTTGCGGTAGATGCCGCTGCCCGAATACCAACGAGAGTTTTTTTGATTTGCATTGTTGACGCGGACGGTAACAACGTTGTTGCCTGTGGGGTTGAGGTAAGGCGTAACGTCCACACTGAAAGGCGTATAGCCATATCCGTGCCAAGCGGCGCGTTTGCCGTTTACAAAAACTGTGGCGTGATGATAAACGCCATCGAACTCCATTATAAGTCGCTCGCCTTCATTGAGTTTCGGCACTTTGAGGTTTTGTTTGTACCAAGCAACGCCAGTCTCGAAATAACCGTTTTCGTTGCCCGACGGTGCGCTTTGAAACGGAGGTTTCAGGATGCTCCAATCGTGCGGGAGGTCAACATTTTGCCACGAAGTAGGCACGTTGGCGGTGTCGTTGTTGAGCGCAAACTGCCAACCGAGGTTGATGTTGTTTGCCAACTGAGCATTTGCTGCGGCGGCAACAATTATTGCGGAAAGCAATGTTGTTAAACGTTTCATAAAAGTTGGTTTTTACGTGTATTAAAATTAAAAGTAAAATTAACTTTTATTAATTGGATATGCAAATAAAAATAAAAAGATTTGACACAACCCCACTTTGCAACCTGGTTGCAACCTCAACGCCATACATTTGCGTCATAATTTTAAAACAATCTAATTATGAGCAAAATAAAGAAGGACAAAATCAGCAGTGCCTATAACGATTCAAAGAACATTTATGACGGCGTGCTGACTCAAGGAAACATTTTTGCCCGCGCCTATATCCGCTTCTTTTGGGGCGGCACCGACGATGTGCGGCCGTTGTATCGCGCGGGAAAAAACGCAGATGCACCCCTCGGTGATTACGCTCAAGGGCATCTATCAGAAACTGTCGGCAAAGGAGTTTATGAAGATTTTGTTCGACAAGCACACGGAGTAGAGGCCAGATTATCACTCCCAATAGTAAATCGGCTCCTCCTCAATAACGCGGTCGCGAACAAAATTGTCGAGGACGGTGAATTCGAACACTGTGCTGGTTGTCAGGCAGATGTTGCCGCAGCCGCCGTTCACGTTCGATGGTACTTTGAGAGCGCCCGACAATGTGGATATGTCTTCATAACCCTCTGACTCTACAACATTCAAAGCCTTCAGGTAGTAATATTGGTTTTCGCTGATGCTCTCAACCGACACCTTGACCTTCATGTTGTAGGTTGTGCCCGACTTAAGCAGGTAATCGTCGGGGAGCCGTTCCAAATCGCTGTTGGTGTAAACGGGTATTGGTGAATACAGGTTGCCAAACGGCGTGCGCACTGAAAAACGGATTTCGGCGGCGGAGTTGTTGAACAGGCGGTCGGTGAAGACCTTGTGCTTGTTGCGTATGCTGGAAACCAGCAGGTCGTAATCGGTGTCATCGTCCGACGATTTGGCCATCTCGCCTTCTGATAGAATCGGGTCGCCGCTGTAGTCGTAGTCGATGCTACTTCCATAACTCCAGAAATGGCTGTATTCCTTGCACATATAAAACACATCAACTCCTTGATAACCAGCACCATCAGTGAACTCGATTGGCACAACCAACTCATATTTTTTCCGAAGTTCGTCGCAGATGCTGTCGGGGTTCGAATATTCATCGTAGTAAGTGCCTTTCTTCAACCAGTGGGTTTGGTTGTAACCATAATTGCCGTAAGCCGCAATTCGGTAATATTCAGCATTTTGCGATATGTCATTTAAACCAACAGTAAAATCAACATACGTGTGGGTTACCTGTTCCTCATACTCATAGATTGTGTGATTGGCCAGTTTGTAATCGGCCTTGGGGTTTTGAATCTTGCGCGGTGCGGTCTCCTCGGCCCATGCGTGGCGGTCGCTCGAATAGACATCGATGCGCACAACATCGCCCTCGCCAAAGCGCGTTGTCAGGCGGTACATGCCATTGAGAACTTCAGTATAAGCGGTATCGCTGCTTACATTCATACCATACAAGTCCGTGTTCACCTCTCTGGAAACGGATGGCGTTACTCGGTCGACAGTCTCAACCAAAACGTCGTTGACGCGCATCTCAACTTTTGCGTTGTTGACGGGCTGCGGCTTGCGCCGACTGGTTTCCGACACATAGACGTAGTTGGTGTCGCGGTCGGTAAAGAGGAAGGCGTTGATGGTGAGTTCGCCCTCCATATCGCTAAAATCGGGTGTGAGTTCGTTCACGCACGCGGTGCACAGCAGTGCGGCAGCCAAAAGGGTTAATATTGAAGTTTTCATTTAGATTAGAATTTATATGTCAGTGTGAATGAAGGTATTAAAGGGAGAATAGTTATCTTTTCCAACTTCGAGTTGTCAACATCAAGCCGTTCGTTGTAATCGTTGAAATAGAATACAAACGAGGGGTTCATTGCGTTGTAGGCATTGTAAACCGAGAGGTTGAAAATCCGTTCGCAGCGCTTCTTCTGCTTATGGAAATTGGCTCCCAAGCAGAGCAGGTGGGTGCTGGGCAGAAGGTAGTTGTTGCGGTTGGGGATATATTCGGTATCGTAGGTATAATGGCTGTTTATATAGCGGTTTTCGCCAGAGTATGTCTCGGCTGATATTATAGTGTAATTGGAAGTCAAAGCGTCATCGTCGGGGGCGACAATCTGCTGGCGGGTGTTGGAGAGAGTGGCGCGCGCTCCGCTGTAGAACGTCCATGAGGCATCGATGTCGATATGGTCGTTCAACTGATAGTTGGCCACAATGTTGAAGTTGTGACGGCGGTCGTAGGAGAAGGGGAAGCGGCGGCCGTCGTTCACGCCAGAGTTGCGGTCGAACTGGCGGTCGGTTTTCGACAGCGTGTACGACACCATTCCCGTAAGGTCGCCCTCGGTTTTCTGCACCATCAACTCAATGCCTTTCGACCATCCGCGCCCAGCGGCCACAAGGTCGGTCCACGAACTCGAAAAGCCCATAAAACTCATGCCGTCTTTGTATTCGAGCACGTTGTTGATTTTCTTGTAATATGCCTCAACCGAGAACTCCCAGCCAGGCAGCACGGTGCAGTAGGTGCCAACGCTGTACTGGTCGGCCGTTTCGGGCTCAATATCTTTGGTGATTGGCACCCAGAGGTCGGTTGGCAGGGAGATTGGCGACGATGTGAGCAGATGAACGCACTGGCTCATCCGCGAGTAGGCGGCCTTGAAGGAGAGATAACTCAACGGCGAGTATTTGACCGACAGGCGCGGCTGAACGTTGTGATATTTCCGCTCTTTCAGCGCAAAAAGCGTGTACGACAGGCCGATGTTCGCATTCAGATTAGGCATAATCTGCCAGTCGTCATCGGCGTAGACCGAAACCTCGTTGGCCATAACCGACATTCCCTTGTGGAAGGTTGATGTGTCGGCTCTCTCCTCCTCGTCGGTGTTTTTGTACCGCGAACTGGTGGTTTCAGGCACAAAATCGTGGCAGATGTAGTTTGCGCCGAACTTCACGGTGTGCTCGGGCGCGGGCAGATAGTCGAAATCGACAGTCGCTCCATAGTCCTTGATTTCAGAATTATAGCGCTGCGAGTTGAAGTTCACCGCGCCTGAATCCTGATAGTGCCACTCCATCTTGTCGTACGACGAAACGAACATCTTGTAGTGGTTGTAGTTGACGGTGGTGTTGGCGAACAGTTTCTGCGAGAAGACGTGGTTCCACCGCAGCGACGGAATGAAGTTGGCCCACTGCAGTTTCTCGTCGAAAGCGTAACTCATGGGCACCTCAAGAAATTCATCGTTTTCGTCTTTAATATCAAGATAATGAGTCGAAAAATCATCGATATCCTCGGCGCTGTACAGTTTGTCGAGGCCGTTGTAGAGCGCGAAATAGATACGGTCGTTGTCGGAGAATTTGTGGTTCACCTTCAGATTCAAATCGTAGAACCAGTAACTCAACGTGAAATCATCCAATCGCGCAAGCGGCCGCGTGATGGCCGAAATGTAGGTTGTGCGCCCCGACAGGCTGAACGATGTCTTGCCTTTGACAATCGGGCCCTCAAGGTTGATGCGCGACGTGAGCAGCCCGATTGACGCCGAGCCGTGGTACTCGTTCATGTCGCCGTCTTTGGTTCGCACGTCGATGACCGACGATGTGCGGCCGTTGTACCGAGCGGGGAACGATGTCTTGTAGAACGTCACCTTCTTCACCGCCTCGGGCGTGAAAACCGAGAAAAAGCCGAACAGATGGTCTATTTTATAGACTGGCGCACCATCGAGCAGCACCAGATTCTCGTCGCCATTGCCGCCACGCACATAGAGAGTTGACGCGCCGCCCACGCCCTGCTGCACGCCAGGCGTGAGTTGGATGGTCCGCAGAACATCGGTCTCGCCCAGCAGCGACGGCGTGTGCTGAATCAGTTTGACAGGCACATCGATGCTGCCCATTTTGGTGGATTCGATGCCCGACTCGCGGCTTTTGGCTGTCACCACAACTTCCTCAATATCAATGTTTCCCGACAGGCTGATGTTGATGACCGTGTCGCGCTTTGCGTCGATGTTGACCGTCTGCGGCTGGCAGCCAACGTAGGAGTAAGTCAGATTGTGCTTGCCTGCGTTCAGCGTGATGGAGTAGAATCCGAAGACATTGGTGGCAGTGCCGCGCTGCGTCTCGCTGTCGTACACGGTTGCCCCGATGATTGTCTCTGCCGATTTGCGGTCGGTGATGTGACCGCTGATGGTGATTTTGTTTTGTGCCAGCACATTGGCGCAACAAATGAGGCCGCAAAGCGCGGCGAAAAGCGTTTTTTTCAGATACATAATGTTTAGTTAGTCTGCCTGTTTGGATTTGTTCCAAACAGATTATCGGTTGTCCCGACAAGCAAATATAATACCAATAATGAAAACTGAAATATCACAATTGCAAGTTAATATGCTAAATGTCTGCAATTCATATTAATATTGCCGCGCAAAACCAACAGGCGTGCGATGAAATCTAAAGATTTGATATTAGGGCATTTGGCGGCGTTTTTCGCTTACGTCATCTTCGGGCTGAACACCATTGTGTGCAAAGACATTGCCAACTTTGGCCAGTTGTCGCCTATTGCGCTTTTCTGCATCCGCTCCATTGGCGCGGCGGCGCTGTTCTGGCTTTTGTCGGCCTTCACACCAAAGGAGAAAGTGCCAGTGCGCGACTTGGGAGGCATTTTCATCGCCTCAATGCTTGGACTTTTCCTCACGCAGATTACGTTTCTGAAAGCCATCACCATCACCACCCCGATGGACGCCACCATTGTGGCCACCATGACGCCGATTTTGACAATGTTCGTTTCGGCCATTTTCATAAAGGAGCCGATAACGCTGAAAAAGGTTTTGGGCGTGATGTTGAGTTTTTCGGGTGTTATTTTCTTGATACTCAATTCGGTTTACGATACTGGAGCCGTTGAGAAATCGACACCGCTTGGCATTGGGCTGATGATTCTGAACGGGCTGTTTTTCGCCATGTACCTTGGCATTTTCCGCCCGCTGATTTCGCGCTACAATGTTGTGACGTTCATGAAATGGATGTTCACCTTCTCAATGGTTGCCGCCCTGCCGTTTGGTGCAACCGATTTGATTTCTGCCGATTACAGCGGTTTCTCGGGCAAGTTGATTGGCGACCTTTGCTTTCTGGTGATTTTCGCCACATTCATTTCCTATTTCCTGATTCCTTACGGACAGAAACGCCTGCGGCCGACGCTTGTGGGCATGTACAGTTATCTGCAGCCAATTATTGCCGCCGTGGCGAGCATCTGCGTCGGCATGGACACACTGACTGTGGGCAAAGTGCTTGCCGCCGTTCTGGTTTTTGTTGGCGTGGGCGTTGTCAACAACAGCAAGGCACGGCAGGAATAACAGGTTTGCGTTTTCCAATCAAATCCAAATACACAAAAAGAGGCTGGCAAAATGCCAACCTCAAAATTTTGTATTTCAGCAATATTTTGTGATTTATTTCAATTATAACTTTAATCTTTCCTTCAAAGTTTTATAACCAGAGTTGCTCACTTTGATTTTTTCGCCATTGCGCAATTCAACAAGTTGCTGCTGACCATAGCGTTCAATTCGCGAAATCTTCCCGACATTCACAATGTACGACCTGTGGACTCTCACAAAATCGGCCATTGGCAGGTTCTGCTCGTAGTATTTCATTGTCTGCTCCTTGAGCCAGCGGCCTGTCTCGGTGGCTATCGACACATAATCGCCATCGGCCTTGATATAGCAAATATCGGCAAGGTTTATAACATTTATTTTCTGACCGTTACGCACTGTTATTTTATCTATTGGTTCCAGTGGCGGCTGCTCGGTTTCTACGGATTCCTCAGGCTCGGCGGAATCAGACTCATCGTCCGCGAAAAGGTTGTGAGAATAGGTTTGCACAACCAAGCCAAAAAGCAAAATCAGTACCAGAGCACGGGCTGGTAATGTCTTCGCAAACGCACTAAAATCCTCAACATCAATGCTGTAATTCACAATTGTCTCAATTCCCGTAATGCTGACAACCACAAAGAATCCGATAATCAGCAAATACTGATTGAAGTAAACACTCCCGACTGGTTGGAGAACGTATCGCATTATGTTCCAAACAACTATGCTCTCAACTGCGAACATCGCGGCAAACGCCAAGCCATCAATAACAACTGCGGCAACGCATTGCCCGGCCAACAGGCCGAAAGCCTCAGAATAGCATGCAGCCACAATTATCAGAATTATGGCCGCAGCAATGGTTGACGCCTTATTTCTCAGAAACGGATTCATCGATTATTCAATTGAACCTCCGCCCATTACGCACCGCCCGGTGATTATCAGCCGGCGGGTGTTGTCAATTTCAACAGCAAAACGCTTGTCGGTTATGCCACCCAGCACAAAACTGCATTCGTTCACAATCTTCCAATTGTTCGGCACTTTCAGAGTGAAACCGCCGCAAGTGGCATCGATGTTGAGCGTGGTGTCACCTTCGGGCAGCGTGGTGTGGCGCAGGTCGAGCATGATTCCGCCGCAGGTGGCGCTGATGTTACCACCGCGGAAAACAGGCTCCATAAACACCTGCTCGCTACCGCTGAAAACAAACCGGTAATTGATTCGGCCGTCGTCAACGGCTTGCTCTGTGTGTCCGTGCTTTTCGGCAAATTCACTGCCAGCAATAAAACCGTGATTGTGTCGCGGCTTGGTGAAAATCAGTATCAAGCCCACTCCAACAAACAAAACCGACCAGAAAATGGCACTAATTTGATTCCCGAGAGGCAAACCTTCGGGCAAAAATGCACCAATGAATTCAATCCATCGGTGATAGTTGGCCACAATGCCTATGGCGAAGAATATCAAACTATTGCGTAATTTACCTTGAATGAGTTCGGCCAAGCCTATAGCCAGAAATATCGATTGCCAGCAGAAAAGCAGTTGGTAGAGACTGTTTGGCAGCAATCCTGTAAACTGCAGGCAGAGCATTCCTCCAACAACAATCATTACAATGCCCCACGACAAGCGGTGGCGGCGTCTTACGTTTTCAAAATTTTCCATAATTCAATTTTTTTGAGGTTTTAAAAATAACTTATTGTTTGCACAAACAAACCAACTTGAGCGCTCCTTTTTTGTTTGGCGATGGCAAAAGTATTGTGGTTGTGAGCGTTCTGAAAGGCTGTATCGGTGAACCGATGTTTTTAACCCGATGAATGAATGGTTTCGACGGGCAAAACGACAGTTGCAGGGCACACTTTGGGCTGTCCTGAGAATCTTTTTGTCGGCTTAAATGGAAATTGTCGGCAAATTTTAACCCGCGAGTTGGCGAGTTAGCAAACTTTTGGTGATAAAACTCTTATTTGCAGTATTTTTCGAGCATCACCTTCATCTCTACTGCAACTGATTTGGCGGCTTCGGCGGCTTTTTCAGCAAAGTCGGTGCCGTTGCTTGCGTAGATGATGGCGCGCGACGAGTTGACAATCAGTCCGCACTTTGAGTTCATTCCGTAGCGGCAAACCTCCTCGAGTAAGCCTCCCTGTGCACCGATACCTGGCACAAGCAGAAAATGGTCGGGAACAATGCGGCGGATATCCTCGAACAGACGGCCCTGGGTGGCGCCCACAACGTACATCATCTGGTCGGCCGATGCCCAAGTCTGGCTTGTGCGCAGAACTTTCTCAAACAGACGCTCGCCATTGGCGTCGGCGGTGAGTTGGAAATCGTGCGAGCCCTTGTTGCTTGTGAGCGCAAGCAGAATAACCCATTTGCCCTCGTAGGTCAGGAACGGGCTAACGCTGTCCTCGCCCATATACGGCGCCACGGTAACCGAATCGATGTTCAGCTCCTCGAAAAACGAGCGTGCGTACATTGCGCTTGTGTTGCCGATGTCGCCGCGTTTGGCGTCGGCAATAATGAACTGGTCAGGGTATTTTTCTTTCAGATATTTAATTGTCTTTTCGAACGAAATCCACCCACGAACACCCATACTCTCGTAGAAGGCAAGGTTCGGCTTGTAGGCGACGCAGTTGTCGGCTGTGGCGTCGATAATGGCCTTGTTGAAGGCGAAAATCGGGTCCTCCTCGCTCAAAAGGTGTGCGGGGATTTTCTTGATGTCGGTATCAAGTCCGACGCAGAGAAATGACTGTTTCTTAAAAATCTGATTTGCAAGTTCTTGACGGTTCATATTTATAGTTTTTAATTAATTTTTTTGCAAAATGAAGCCTGTAACGTCTACCTTTGATGTGGTGCTGTCAACTGATCTGATAGTGAAATTCTCTACGTAGAAGAGAGTTTTCTCGGAAGAGCACGGCAACAGAATAGGGTTAGGCATCGCATCTTTATAAGAACGTAATGTATCGATATTTACTAATACTGTATCGAATGTTTCTTCGCCGAAAGTAGGCACTACCTTTACAATGTTTTGCCCATTCTCGTAAGTGGTTGTTGGTGTATAGACATTTACCATTCTGTTGTATCCCGCAGGTATGTCAATTGCATATTTGTTGCAGGCCCTATGGATATATTCTGTGTCTTCTCTATACTCTGCGATTTCTTCCTGTTTCAGCAGACTTTGATATGAACGGAAATGTGCGTTTTTCACATACTTATCTGTATACTTGCTACCATAAGTATCCTCCAAATACATTAGCCGCTCGTTCAGCATAGTGGCCTCTTTTTCAGGAAGTGCGGATATAATAGCTTTGTACTGTGCCGCATCCAATGGAAGAGTTTTCCCATCCAACACCTTAGTAACGAGGTTGTCCATGTATTTACGCGTGATGCTGAAATAGTTGATGGGAAAAACCGATGTGAGAAGGAAGATAATGGCAAAAGATTTGGTAATCCAGTTGATGCGTCGAGCCTTTGTAAGGAACAGCGTGATGCAGACAAAGTAAAACCAGAGGTTAAGGGTAAGAAGGTAGAGGCGGTTGACAGTGATGCCGTAATCGCTGAAACGGCGCACTATGCCGACTGTCATCAATACCAGCAGCGGAAAAATGACTACGGGCAGATATTGCGAAATGAAATTATCCGCCTTTCTTTCTTGCGATTTCCTGACAGGATAAAGTCCAAACTCAATGACGATGAGCCCTACCATAGATGCTACCACAAGCCCTGACACCCAGCCGTTTGGCAATTCCCACTTGACTATAATCTGTATGGCGTAAATGTAAAGTACAATGATGTAAAGCCCTACAAGCGGCAGAAAAAGGAAACGCACGACGGCATTGAGAAATCCTGAATTGACAGGGGTGTGGTCGTGCTTATCTTTCCCAAAAGGAATACGTCCGAGGAACAGCCACGATGATAGCAACAATCCCGTTAGCACTCCGATGACCAGATACCATTTGGAATTAATATCTATGCCGAACAACTTATTGAATGATCCAAGCAGCAAACTGAGTCCACCCCACATGATTTGGCCAATCAAGTAACATATAATGGCACTGACAACAAGTCGCAAGGTAAAGTTCCACGAAGCAACATCGTCTTTTTCCTTGAAAAACGACAAGAAAAACAACGAGAGTACGAGTGAAAAAATGACAGAAGCATGAGCCACCCAAAACTCATAATGATAACCATTGCTGTCTTCAAGAATATGATAAATATAGAATGCGTCAGCTAGAAGAATCATATGCGCCACCGCGTTTACAATCAGCACTATACGTTGCTTCTGGTCCTCTTCCTGCCACAAGTGAAGAGTCAGCGAAAGCACAAAACCTACAGACAGATAATAACTTACAGCACCGATGATGCTACCTTTTATGGTATTTCCTTCATCAATAATGTTGATAATGAGAAATATTGCTAGCGCTGAGATAAATGCCGCTGATACGGGAAAGCGTTTCACACACATCTCAAACGCCTTGACAATAGCTTGTGGTGCTTTGGATAGTTTCATTTATTACCCATTACAATTTTTGTAATTACAAATCCGCTTCTTTGAGACGCTCGGCATTTTCAGCCACAATCAGGTGGTCGATGCAGTCCTGAATGTCGCCGTTCACAAAGGCGTCAAGGTTGTAGATTGTGTAGTTGATGCGGTGGTCGGTGATTCGGCCCTGCGGGTAGTTGTAGGTGCGAATCTTGGCCGAACGGTCGCCTGTTGAGACCATTGTCTTGCGCCTCGATGCAATGTCGTCGATATATTTTTGGTGCTCCTTGTCGTAGATGAAGGTGCGAAGGCGGCTCAGGGCGCGCTCCTTGTTCTTTGGTTGGTCGCGGGTTTCGGTACACTCAATCAGAATCTCGTCAACAACGCCTGTGATGGGGTTCTTCCAGTTGTAGCGCAGACGCACACCCGACTCCACCTTGTTCACGTTCTGACCGCCAGCGCCGCTCGAACGGAAGGTATCCCACTTGATTTCGCCCTCGTTAATCTGCACGTCGAATTCGTCGGCCTCGGGTAGCACGGCCACCGTTGCCGCCGATGTGTGGACGCGGCCTTGCGTCTCGGTTACGGGCACGCGCTGCACGCGGTGCACTCCCGACTCGTATTTTAGTGTTCCATAAACACTTGCGCCTGTCACGCGGGCCACAATTTCCTTGTAGCCGCCGCTTGCTCCCTCGCTGCAACTCGACACTTCAATTTTCCAGCCTTTCGACTCGCAGTATTTTGTGTACATACGGAAAAGGTCGCCGGCAAACAGAGCAGCCTCATCACCGCCCGTGCCTCCACGGATTTCGAGAATGGCGTTTTTATCGTCCTCAGGGTCCGACGGCAGCAGCAACAGTTTGATTTCCTCCTCCATCGGCGCCACTTTCGGCTCGTTCTCATCGATTTCCATTTTGGCCATCTCTCGCATCTCCTCATCCTTTTCGGTGTTGAGAATAGTGCGGGCCTCCTCAATATTGGAAATCAGCGTTTTGTATTTCTTGTAAACTTCAATAATCGGCTCAAGGTGCTTATACTCCTTGTTGAGTTTCACAAAGCGTTTCACGTCGGCAATAACCTCAGGGTCAGTTATTTGCTGCGCGGTCTCCTCAAACCGGATTTTAATTGCTTCAAGTTTTTCGAGTAGTGTGTTCATATTTAATATGTTGATTTGCTGAATAGTTATGTGCAGGATTCCGCATAACCATGCTGTTTTGCAAAAGTGTCGGCAAAAGTAAGAATAAATTGGCAAATGAACAGAAGATGAGATTATTTCATAATTATCGAATTTTACGAATGAAACTTATGCATTCCCCTCCTAAATCACGTTTTTCGACAATCTTATGCCATATTAATTTCCGACATGAACAAAAATCCTTATTTTCGCAAATTGTTTTTTTAAAAGATGACATTCCGCACCTTGATTCAGTATTGAAAATGAAGAGGATAATAGCATTAACAATCGTCGCGCTCGCAGTGCTTCCGACATTTGCGCAGCGAGGCATCACTGCCAAAGCCGACAAGGCCTTTGAATTGGGAAAATATTACGATGCCATTGATGAGTACAAATACGCTTTCGCGAAAGCAAAAGACAAGGACAAAAAGAACCAGATAATGTTCATGGTGGCCGAGAGCTACCGCATGGTTCAGAACAGCCGCCAGGCCGAAATCTGGTATAAGAAAGTCATCAAGAAAGGCTACGACAATCCGCTTGCAACTCTCTATCTGGCTGACGCAATGCGCGCCCAGGGCGAATATGAGGATGCGATGAAGGAATACCAGAACTACAGCAAGCTCAACCCCTCTGACGACCGCGGACCTGCCGGCGTTGAGTCGTGCGCATCGGCTATTGAGTGGATGGGACAGCCAACCCGCTACAAGATTGAAAACATGCACTATTTCAACTCGAAATACAGTGACTTCGGCATCGCCTACGCGAAAGATGATTACAGCATGGTGATTTTCTCGTCGTCGCGCGAGGGCTGCACGGGCGGAAAAATCAGCGGCGTGACGGGTGAATACTATTGCGACCTGTTCCGTTCTCGCGTCGACCGCAAGGGTAAATGGTCGGAGCCTGTGGCAATTGAAGAAAACATCAACACTGAATACGAAGAGGGCATGCCAAGCACCAACAAAAAGTGCAACACTTTGTATTTCACAAGTTTCCGTGAGGATAAGAACAAGAATCTGGTCTGCAAGATTTTCTGCTCGGTTAAAGAGAACGCCGAATGGGGCGAGCCCAAAGAGCTGAACCTCGCACCCGACACAGTGGCTGTGGGCCATCCCGCCATCAGCGACGATGAACTGACTCTCATTTTCGTTTCGGAGATGGAGGGCGGCTACGGCGGCAAGGACCTTTGGAAATCGACTCGCGCCAACAAATCGTCAGATTGGGGCAAGCCTGTGAATATGGGACCTGCCATCAACACCAGCGGTGACGAGATGTTCCCGTACATCCATCCCGAGGGCACGCTTTACTTCTCGTCGAACGGCCATGCAGGAATGGGCGGACTCGACATCTTCAAAGCAAGCGAGGGCACTTCAGGTTGGAAGGTTGAGAACATGAAATACCCCATCAACAGTTCATCAGACGATTTCGGCATCTGCTTCGAGTCGGAGATGGAACGCGGCTACTTCTGCTCTAACCGCCCCGGCGGCAAGGGTGGCGACGATATTTATCAATTCTCGCTGCCGCCGATTGAGTTCACGCTGACTGGTATCGTGCGCAACGGCAAGACCGACGCCATCATTGCAGGAGCCGAAGTTAACCTTATCGGTAGCGATGGAACTAACATCACAGCCAAAACTGAAACCGACGGCTCATACAACTTCAATCTGTCACCGAATGCCGATTACCGCATTGTGGTGAAACGCGGCGGCTTCCTTAACTCGAAGGACAAAACCACAACCAAAGGTCTGACTGACAGCGAGCAACTGAAGGTTAACATCGACCTCCAGCCTGACGACCGCCGTATGGACCTTGACGGAATTGAATATGAGTTCAATAGCGCCAAGCTGAAACCGTCGTCAATTGCCGGACTTGAAGTGCTTGTGGGCATTCTGAACGATAACGCCAACATCACCATCGAGATTGGTTCGCACGCCGACTATCGCGGAAGCGACGAGGCCAACTTGAAACTGTCGGAGGCCCGCGCCAAATCGGTTGTCGATTTCTTGACCACTTACGGCATTGACCCTGAGCGACTTACATCGCACGGCTATGGCGAGACAATGCCCAAAGAGGTTGACAAGAAGATGGCACAGAAATATCCGTTCCTGAAAGAAGGCGATATTCTGACCGAAGCATTTATCAAGCGCCTGAACGACGAGCAGCAGGAGATTTGCAACCAGATCAACCGCCGCACCGACTTTGTTGTCACTGGCCGCGATTACGTTCCAAAAGTTCGCAAACGCCGATAGCCGCAAGGATTGATTGAAGGCGTTAGGCATAAGGAGTTAGACTGTTGGAATTAAAAATGAAACGCATGGAGCTCATTGCTCAAAGCTGATAGCTCATCGCTTTCAAAGAGTCTGTGGTCTGTAGTCCGTAGTCTGATGTCAAAAAAACGAATAATATGCTGACAATCAAACTAAACAATGATGTTGAGATGCCCGCAATGGGCTTTGGCACTTGGGCCGTTTCTGACGGTGCCGATGTTGCCGAGACTGTAAAAATGGCCATCGGTTGCGGGTTCCGCCACATCGACACGGCATCGTTCTACAAGAACGAAACGGGCGTTGGACAAGGCATTAAAAATTGTGATGTTGACCGCAGCCAACTCTGGATCACCAGCAAAGTATGGCCTACCGAGTCGGGTTACGACGGCACTCTCCGCGCCTTCGATGCCTCGCTCGAGCGACTTGGTCTTGATTATCTCGACCTTTACTTGATTCACTGGCCAGCATCGCCGTCACAACACTCCGATTGGCGCGCACGCAACGCCGACACCTGGCGTGCTCTCGAGAAACTTTATGCCGACGGCCGTGTACGTGCTATTGGCTTGAGCAACTTCCTCCAGCACCACTTGCAAGCACTTTTGGATGTGTGCTCGGTCAAACCGATGGTTGACCAACTCGAGATACATCCTGGCTACGCTCAAGCTGCAGATGTTGAGTTCTGCCAAAAGAACGGCATAGCAGTTGAAGCCTGGAGTCCGTTTGGGCGCGGCTCGTCGCTCAAAAATGCTGATTTAAAGCAACTTGCCGACAAAAACAACTGCTCTGTGGCGCAGCTCTGCCTTGCTTGGTGCCTGCAAAAACAGATTGTTCCGCTTCCTAAATCAATAACACCTGAACGAGTTAAAGAAAACCTTCAAGCATTCAACATTAAGTTGTCTGAAAATGATATTAATATGATTGACCAAATGCCTAACATTGGCTGGTCGGGCGAGCATCCTGATAAAGTAAAATTCTAACAAATGCGCGGCTCCTTTATGCTATTTCTCGTTATCTTTTTGACAATCATTGGTTCAGCGGCTTTCTATATGGCCTCACGGACTGCTTTCGTTATTGGCTCGGGCCGTTGGTGGTTTTTTGCAGGATATTTCATTTTGGCCTTCGTTTCGCTGGGCGCGATGATGGCTGTGCGCAATTATTACCCTACGCTTCATCCGTTTTTGGTTATATTGTCAGTGATGGTTGGCGTGCTGCTCTACATGCTGATAGTCTTGCTGCTGACCGACGCTGCTAACATTTTTGCGCATTTCAGTCCCAAAACCTACGGATTGATAGTTGGTATTGCAACCACATTGATTTCGGTTTACGGAATTTTAAACACCTCATATCCACGACTTAAAACCGTAGAAATTGAAGTTCCGAAACTGACTGAACCCGTGCAGATTGCGCAACTATCGGATGTTCATTTGGGGCATTTCCGCGGTGAGCGCAACCTGCGACGCATTGTGCGGCTTGTAAACAAAACCGATGCTCAGATGGTGGTGATTACAGGTGATTTGTTTGAAAGTTTCTACAACCTTAAACCCGAAACTCTCCGCCCGCTGGCCGAACTGAAAGTGCCCGTCTTTTTTGTCTCAGGCAACCACGATATGTATGTCGATATTGACAGCTTAAAGCAGCTGGTGCGTGATGCTGGAGTCAATGTACTGGAAAACTCTATGACGGAATGCTGCGGCATTCAGATTGTCGGTCTCGACTACATGCGCCCCGATGACCACACTCCCGACCACATGCACGCTGGCGTTGGCCTCAGAACTATTGAGAATACACTTCCAACAATTGCTCTCGACAGCGCAAAGCCATCTATTCTACTTCACCACAATCCAGTGGGAGCTGAATACGCTGAAAAAGCAGGAATAGACCTATATCTGGCAGGGCACACTCACGGCGGCCAACTCTTTCCTGTAACGCTAATAAACGACCGTATTTTCAATTTTAACCGTGGATTGTATCATCATGGCAACCTCCAAATCTACACTTCAGAAGGTTCTGGCACGTTCGGTCCTCCGATGCGCATAGGCACAAAAAGCGAAGTGACACTGATTCGGCTTAAACCGGGAAGATAACCACGGAACGCTCGGAAATCACGGAAGCTATAGCAATGTGGTGATGTGGCTCTTAAAGTTTTATTCCGCGTCGTTTTTTAAGGTCATTTGGCGCATATCGTAGATGTGCAACGCCGATGAGATTCCATCAAATGCAATTATTTTGTTGTTGCTTATACAGAAATAATCGTAGAAAACCTCTTTTTTACAATTGCCCAAAGCAATGTAATTCACCAAATTCAGATTGTCATTTTCTGTATCAACAACAAACAAGGTGTTAATAGGTTCATCTTCCTTAATATCAGTGGTCAATAGATAAAGCTTGTCTTTCACCATACAAGCGTCATTGAAAAAAATCTGATGACTGCCGTCATTTTTCCTTATGCATTCTTCAGCTTCAATCAAAACATTTTTGAAATATTTGGAGTGGGAAAAATCAATACGGTTCAACAACCGCCCCTCATAGTCGTATTCGAGCAACAACGGGCGATATTTGCAAACTGCGAAGAAACTTCTATCGTCTTTTTTAACAAAACAATAATGCTCGCTATCCAGCGTAATTCCTTTGCATTTGGAATTTAACGAGCCAAACGATATTTCCGGTTCTCCGCTGTTAGGATTCCAAATGTGAATTGGCTGCTGCTCACCGTAGAGCGAATAGCAAATCCGCTTTTTGTTGTCGACTATAATATTGTTCGACAAATTGGCCTGATGTTCAGGAAAAACCATCGATTTAATGAACTTCCCGTCCAGATTGTATTGATTAATTTTGGGGGCGGCCGCGTCTAATGCGTAAATGGTATCGTCTTCAACAGTAACAAAACTCAACCATATAAACTCGCCAGGTCCGCTTCCCTTATGACCAAACGACAACTCAACGTTGAAAGCAGAATCGAGCCGGATAATCCTTGCCTCTTGATTGTAACACTCGGAAATGTAAATCTTATCGCCGTATGCCTTGAGCTTCGGTCCGTTTTGCAGAAATGTGGAGTCGCTTAACTCCTCAATAACCGCTATCGGACAGGCTAATTGCATTGTTGGGCACTTATCGGCTTGTTCGGCACAAGCGTTTAGCAAAGTCACAAAAGCCATTGCCGCGGCAAGGAATAAAAAGTGTGTTTTCATAATAAAGTTGTTTTTGATGTTTAATAACAACAAATATAGTGTTTTGCGGGATTTTCCCTTATCATAAAATGTCTTTCAATCGGAACCTCACCAAAATCGGATTGTAGTCGTTTTGGTTTTTCATTGCCTCAACAATTCTCTGCGCCAAAGGCGACAGCGGCTCGTCGGGTTTTATTTTGCTCTCCCAGTCGTGGATAATGGTTGTGTAAACGCCGTTTTAATCATCATCGGAAAGTATTTGTAGTTCAAACCGGCAATGCTGATGCTGAAATTGCGGCTCTCACCGCCTTTGCAGACAGTATAATAACTGCGGTACTTTTTGCTGATGTGCGGATGGTGCCAATAGGTTATGGTTGAACCGGTTACATCTAAAAAGTAGCATCCGAGGGCAAAGTCTTTTTCTTCGGTATAGCTGAAATATTTAAGCATATCCTCGGTTTTGTTGCCGTCGATGCTGCATAAATCATTATCGAAATTGAAGCTGCCATAATCGATTCTTGCATACGGCTGCAGAGCAGTACCATTGTACTGGTAAATGGTGTTGCCAGAGCCGGGTATCACAAAATACACGTTGCCGCCTTTCTTGCAAAACGATGATGTACTGGTGTAAGTTTTACTGATATAGTTGGCCTCGATGATTCTGTCAATCGCGCCGCTTTCCAAATTGTAGCGATAGATGCCGCTGTTGGCGCAACTGTCGTAATCATAGCCGGTTAGCAGCAAGTTTTTGTCATCCAGCAGAATCATTGCGTTCACATCGAGCTTAAAATCACACTGGCCGATGAACTCAAAGCCTGGCATTCGGTAGCAGTAAATACTACGTCGGTCAGGCGAGTAGGCGTAGAGGGTTTTGTCGGCCGCCGAATACGCAATATCAATTATGTTGCGGTACTCCCGAGGCCCGCGCCCTACGGTTTTCAGCTTCGACACCACGTGGTTATCCACCACGTAATACAATGTCTGCACGTTTTCGTCGAGGGCGACAAACACGCTGTCGCTGCCGCAAATTATAAGAAACGTCTCCAACGGATAGTCGCACACAATGGGCTGCACCTCAATGTCGGTTGCAATATCGTCGAGCCAGACTTCCTCAACCTCCAAAATATCGTTTTTGATTGTCGGCACTTCTGGCGAATGACTGCCGCACGAGACAAAAACTAACGCCAAGGCAAGGTAAAATAAAATTTTAGTTTTCATAAAAAGTGTTGTTTTATGATGTTTAAACAAATATAGTGTTTTGATTGAAAAACAACTACTTATCGTTTTTTTTGTTCAAATACAAGGTTTATATGTTTTGAATAAGAGATAAAATCGAAGGTAAAAAAAGATGGTTTTTATATCATATAACGTTGATTTTCAGTAAGATGACGTGTGTTATATGAACCATTGTTCCATGTGGAACTTTACCGCCCGAAGTAGACGAGCAGCACGTTAATGTCGTTCGGGCTGACGCCAGAGATTCGTGCTGCCTGGCCGATTGTGGTCGGCTGGTACTTGGCTAACTTGCTTCTTGCCTCGGTAGTTATCGACTGTAACTTCGAATAGTCAAATCCAACGGGTATTTTCAAGTCCTCGAGCTTTTTGAGTTTCTCAGCATTGTTCTTCTCGCGCTCAATGTAGCCAGAGTATTTTATATTGAACTCCGCTCCTTCCACTACTTCTCGACTTGTGTTGGAATACTGATTGAGTTGAGACAACTCCTTTATCATGTCTTCAAGGCTGATGTTGGGACGCGACAGAATTTGTGCGTATTTGACACTCTCCATGATCTTTGAACTATCATGTTCCTCGAGGAACATGTTGGCTTGTTCGGCACGAATGTTTGTTGTGGAAAGATGTTCAACAAGTGCATTTATTGCATCACGCTTTTCAAAGTAACGGTCCAACTGCTCTCGGCGAGCTAATCCTATATTGTAAGATTTTTCAGTCAGCCTCTCATCCGCATTATCCTGTCGGAGAAGCATGCGGTACTCGGCACGGCTGGTGAACATTCGATAAGGCTCGTCAACACCTTTGCAGATAAGGTCGTCAATCAAAACACCAATGTAAGCCTCGTCACGCTTCAAAACAAAAGGTTCTGCTCCCACACATTGCAAATGTGCATTAATGCCTGCCATCAAACCTTGAGCAGCCGCTTCCTCATAACCTGTTGTTCCGTTAATTTGACCAGCAAAGAACAATCCGTTTATGATTTTTGTTTCAAGTGTTGCTTTCAATTGAGTGGGCTGAAAGTAGTCATATTCAATTGCATATCCTGGGCGGAATATCTTACAATTTTCAAGTCCTGGTATTTTATGAATGGCGTCATACTGCACATTCCACGGCAATGACGATGAGAATCCGTTAATGTAGTATTCGTGTGTGTTGAATCCCTCTGGCTCAAGGAAAAGTTGGTGTGAATCCTTATCGCTGAAAGTAACAAGTTTGCTCTCGATGCTCGGACAATAACGCGGTCCCACCCCAACAATTGTGTGATTGAAAATTGGCGAATCTTCAAATCCTTTCCTTAACTCATCATGAACGTCAATATTGGTTCGTGTGATGTAACAAGGAATCTGATGGTCGTGATATGGTTTTTGTGTTGAGTAACTGAAGAAATATGGATCTTCATCACCATATTGAATGGTGCATTTTTCAAAATCAATGGTTCTGCCGTCAATGCGTGCAGGGGTTCCTGTTTTCATTCTACCCGTTTCGAAACCCAAATCAACCAAATTCTCGGTCAAACCTAACGATGGTAATTCTGAAAAACGTCCGCCTACAAATTGTGTGCGGCCAATGTGCATCAATCCGTTTAAGAAAGTTCCGTTTGTTAGGACAACCGTACGCGATTTAAATTCAAACCCGATTTGTGTTTTCACTCCAACAACTCGGTCAGATTGTGTAATCAGACTAACAACACTATCCTGGAACAAATCAAGGTTTGGCGTGTTTTCGAGCATTTCGCGCCAAGCAAGTGAGAAAAGAGCACGATCACATTGTGCACGCGGACTCCACATTGCCGGGCCTTTTGATCGGTTCAGCATACGATATTGAATGGCCGACTTGTCTGTAACTATTCCAGTATAGCCGCCCATGGCATCAATTTCTTTTACTATTTGTCCTTTGGCAATTCCGCCAACTGCGGGATTACACGACATGCAACCAAATTTGGTCATGTCCATCGTTATCAAAAGTGTATGTGAACCCATGTTGGCAGCAGCGGCAGCAGCCTCACAACCTGCATGTCCGCCTCCCACAACAATAACATCGTACTCAGGAAGCATTTTAATCAAATAATGAAAGGTACTGATTTTCTTTAGCACGCATAACTGGCACTTCTTCGTCAGACTTATCGTTGTAACCAACAAAATGAAGTACTCCGTGAATCATTACACGCGCAAGTTCTTTTTCAAATGTTACTCCGTATTCCTTGGCATTATCAGCAACGGTATCAACGCTGATGAAAATATCGCCACTTATCACATTGTCCTCGCAGTAGTCGAACGAAATAACATCAGTGTAATAATCATGATTCAGATACTGGCGGTTGATGTCAAGAAGATAGGCATCAGAACAAAGAATATAATTTACATCGCCAAGCGTTCTATCCTCGTTAGCTACGAGTTTTTCAATGTTTGACTCAACATTAAGTTTTGAGAGGTCAAACTCATCGGTGTCTTCAAAAAAAATGTTTATCACCTTACATATTGAATATTAGTTTGACAATGGCTCCGTTTTTTTCGAACTCCAAATCGTCAGTAAGATTTCGCATCAAAAATATTCCCCTACCATCAGGTTTTTCGATGTAATCCGGTTTCGTAGGGTCAGGAACCAAATTCAAGTCAAAACCATTTCCCTCATCTTCGACAATAATGGTAAGTTTTTTCTCATCCTTTATAACTTCAATGCTGACTTTTTTCTCTGGATTATTGTCGTTTCCGTGAACTATAGCATTTGTGACGGCCTCAATGGTTGATATTAAGACATTTCCGTACAAGTCGGAAATAATAGACAACTCGATTGCAACCTCGTCAATAAGATTTTCGACAAGAGAAACATTCTCAATTTTCGACTGTATGACTAATTTCTTATTCATTGTTACTTACACCGTTAATGTATTTGTCAAAGATAACTTTATAAAATGAATTTAACCTAAGATCATCCTGTTTCAAAAAATCAATATTCTTTTCAAATTTAATGTCTTCTATCGGAATTTCAGTTTTATTTCTACTAATATTTTTTCCTGTTGTTGCAATTCTTTTTTCTTCTGTTTCTCTCTCATTTTCAGCACTTTCCGCCTGTAACAACTTTGAAACGATATTTTGTTGACGCATAACTGTCTGTATAGACAACTTCTTATTAGCCAAATCGGAGTGATTTTTTTCCATTAACTCCTTCACTTCGCGAAGCAATTTCGAAATACCATCATCAATTTCGCTGCTGTTATACATCTGCTGTATCATTTGCTGATATATTTCATTCTGCATCAACGATTTAGCGATTTGTTTGTTGATTTCGTCAGAATCTCCTGACTTCATTTGATTTAACAGATCACGCAGCTGGTTTTTCATCGACTCCTGAGCACTTCGCATTTCAGATAAAGATTCTTCGTCTTTTTTAGGCTTATGCTTTTTGTTCTTTATAGATTTTCCGCCAGCAGAACCCGAAGCATTATCCATGTCTTTTAATGATTCAGATAATAAGAGAATAAGATCATTCATCTTGGTGAGAGCCTCACGCTGACTCAAAACAGCTCTTGATGAGGAACGTTCTTGAAAATAAGTTGAAGATTTAATCATATTATCTTCAATCAAAAAAGTAACTTTCGAAAGATAAGCACCGATGTAAATCGTTCGTTTCGATAAAGAATAGAGACTATCTCGAATCAGTTTGAAATTTTCCACCAGTTCTGATTGCTCCACAATTTGTTCGAGATAAGCTGAATTATTGAAATCAACTCTGTCGTATTTCAAAATGATATTCTCCTGGCGGAACGATAATTCAAACAAGTTATCTAATATCTGCCTTAAATCATCTGCATTCTCAGCTTCCTGATCAGAAACAGAATTTTGCATACTCTGCTTGATTTTTTTTGACAACTCACTCAATTCATTAGCGTTCTTCTCCGTTTCCTTCAAGAATGAATCAAAATCTTTGTTTTCCAAATGATTGTTTTCTTTCTCGAAATTTGACTTAATATTATCAAATTCAATTCTCAAGTCATCAAGCTGTAAAGGCTTGTCAAGCTGACTATTATCATTCTTTATTTGATCATATTGTTGAGATAGATTTTCGAATACACTTTGTTGCAAACTGATATTTTCGTCTGCATGCTCATTTATATTATTGAGCAATTCCTTTTGATTTTGAGAAAGAAACTCAAGATTATCGGACAGTTTGGCCAGATCTTCCTCAAGTTTTACTTTCTTAAGTAGTTCAAGATTACGATCGAGTGATTTCTTAAAGTCATCAAAGTTTTTCCGCAGATTTTCTGGAGTAACGTCTTGCTTCTTCTCATTTGCAAGATTAGTGATTTCCTCAAGCATTTGTTTTAACTCTTCGTCTACAAGACTATTAAGCATCTCAGAGATTTTGTTTTGCTTTTCTACCAACTCTGAATCAAAAGAATCATTGTTGGAAATCTGATTTTGAGACTTAGTAATCTCCTCCAATAGATTTTCCAGACTGTTGGTTTTACTCTTTATTTGCTGTAGTAAATTTTGCTTTTCCCAGTCAGACAAATTGTTTTCTATACTTTTCCTACGCAATTCATTAATATCATTTTTAATCTCCTCAGAAAGAATTTTAGACATCTCTAATTTATTGAACATTTGTTCATATTCAACTTCTTTGTCGGCAGCCTGATTAATTATAGATTTAACAACATAGGAGAATGTTTCAGAAACGGCTTTTTTTGGTCCATGAAAAGCATCATTGTCGTAAACTTCAAAATGACATGTTAAAACTTTGTCATCCAAATTAGAAGTTGATGGTTTTTGAAAAGTATAAAATAAACGTTGAGATGTAAGATTATTATAAAAAGGAACATGAACAGTATCACGCTTATTTTCATCCTCCAAACAAAATAGAAGTTTTGAAAATCCATAATCATCACTGATGTTACCATCAAAAACCAAATCATAACAAGACAAACCATCAAGTTTTGAAACTTTGATTTCTGGGTAGTTATCAGGAATAGAAATAATTTTAAATGAAATTAAATCTTTGGATAAATTTTCATTTGAAAGAATAACTTCAAATTTTTCATCCTTCATGATTTTCTTCTCATAAAAAACGGTGTCTGCTGCGCAAAACTTGAGCTGAGAAGAATCTGACAATTGTCTTATAGAAAGTGTATCAAAATATCGTCCGATAAAAGCAAAGTATAAAATTGTTCCTTGTGGAACATTCAAAATGTTTTGGTTATAAACAATTGTATCGGCCTTATTAACATAATTCTGATAATCGATAGCAACTTGATAATCAATCAAAACAGGTGAATTAAACACGGAAATAGAAAAAGACTTTGACTTTAATTCTTCGGTTTCGAGAGTGAAGCTAAAAGAGTTATTAATGTTCTTTAAAGTGAAACAAAAAGTAGAATCATCAATTTGTTGCATTTGAAAACGATTATTACCAAAACAAATAAAGAGATGGTCGATTTGCAGGTCAGAGAAAACATTGGCATTTATAGATAAATCACTACCTTTTTCAACCAACAAATTATTGTTAATCAAAACATTAAATTGATGTTTGGGTGTATTTTCGGAAGAATAATGAACAATATTTTTAAAACCTTTATAATAAAGATTAGGAAAAACTATTAGTACTCCTAAAAAGGTAAAAACTGGTAATAAAATCGAAGAAAGTTTTGATTTCCAGTTATATACTAACAATTCAGCAAATTCTACGGTCTCTAGCTTTTCTAATTTTTGCTTTATGGCTGCGTCTGCAAGAATATTATTGTCAATTTTAGAGAGTTGAAGAATGTTAATCAATAAATCTTGAAACTCTGTATTGTACGATTGGATTTTACGACAAGCATCCTCATAAGAAAGTCTATTAATAAAAGAGAATAGTTTCAATAGATTTAAAGCTATCTTTCTTATAAACAGATAAATATTTGAAGTCAAAAAGATTATTAATAATACTAAACGAAAGGAAGACGAAAAATGAAAAGCATATTCAATTAATGAAAAAGCAAGAAATGAAAGAGAAAAAAAAACTGAACAAATGACTACTCCATCTATCAGTAAGCATCTGTAATACTTATTGATATATCTATCGAGATTCGCAAAAAATGGTTTAGTGAATTCACTCATTTTTAGAAGTAGCTAACCAATCCTGAGGATTGAGTTTCACATTTTCTTTCCAAATCTGGAATTGCAAAACAGACTTATCATCATCCGTGAATATCTTACCAATAGATTGCTTAGTTTTAACTTTATCACCTTGTTTTACAAATACTTCAGACAAATTTGAATAAACTGAAAGATAATTTCCATGACGAATAATAACTGTTGTATGAGCGCCAGGTATTACAAAAACACGGGTCACAACGCCATCGAAAACAGATCTGATGTAAGAACCATCAGTGGTAGAAATATCAATACCATCGTTTCTAACCATGATTCCTTTCAAAACAGGATGCGGATTTTCACCGAAATGACCAGTTACAACTCCGCGTTCAGTAGGCCATGGTAATTTTTTCTTATTGTTTGCAAAATTATCAGCAAGCTTCTTCTCTTCAGGAGTAAGCTGAAACACGTTAGGACCCTTCTTATTGGCTTTAGCGAGCTCCTCAGCGATTACTTTCTCAATCTCACGCTGCAATTCGTTTGCAAGTTGTATCTGCTTGTCGAGTTTTTTTCGTAACTCAGTTTTTTGATTTTCAAGATTCTGAATGATTTTGTTTTGATCTTCTTTTTCTTTACGGAGCTCATTAGCCTCATTTTGCTGATCTTTAAGTAATTGTTGTTTCTCTGACTTCATGCTTTCCAACTCTGCAACCTGTTTCTCTATCTCAGCCTTAGTCTCAAGCAACTTATTAGCTTGGTTTGTTCTATAATCACTATACTGCTGGAGGTACTTTATTCGTTTAAAGGCCGTATTAACGTCAGAAGAGGCCAAGATGAACATTATTCTATCGTAATGACTGCGGTTCTTATAATAGAACAAAATAACCTTTGCATACTCGTTTTTAAGGTTTTCATAATCCTTGTTAAGACTATTTATAAGATCGTACTGAGTTTCAATATTTGAATTGAGAAGGACAATTTCAGAATTCATGTCCTTTATTAACCTCTCACGATTAGTTATTTTGCTGTTTATCAGAAGTAGTTTGTTAAAGGTATCGTTTTTATTCTTCTCTGTCTTCTTAATAAGTTCGTTGGTATAACTAATATCTTTTTCATTTTGCAATTTACGTTTTTCAAGCTCCTGTCTTGATTGCGAAAATACAAATGAAAAAGTAAATAGAAATATAAATAAAACTTTGTATTTTAACATTTTACAAACTTATTCGACTATAATTATCCAAAGAAGTAATCTTACTTAGATGAACCTCATTTTTCAAAAGCTCAATAGATGTTAGTTTCAAATCCAAACTAATTTTATCCTTATTAACCGTTGTATTAAACAACACACTACCAGGAAAACCAAAATTATTTACAAAATTAGAATAATTAACCCTTAAAAAATTGCTGCGCGCAGATTTAAACTCCATCTTATCAACATTGCCAAATTGGTCAAATTCTGTTGTAACATAAGATTTTAATCCATCAAACAAATAAAGATCATTAACCATAAAACGCTTAGCATCAGCAAAATAAAAAGCTTTGCTTTCACTAAAATCTATAGAGTCAGATCTAATATAAGAATCAGTTAAAATTGAAAATATAGATTTATAATTAACATCCAGAACTTTAACAAAATCATCGTATACACCTGAAAAATACTTCTTATCCAGCTTGTTGACCAATAAAACAGAATCAGGAGTAAATCTAGCTTGACCCACTTCTATTCCCAAGGCAGATGAAATAATATTAATGAAAATACATGAATCCTTATAAATCAAAATTTTACCACTTAATTTATTATCCTTTCCATCATGATTAACAACTGTAGAAAATTTTAATTTTATGTTATTAGAAGAAAGTAATTTATACCTGTCAGTTACAGAATTTTGTAAGGCTGAAAAATCAGAAACGCTACGTGTATTAGATGCGTAGCGTGAACATGAGAATAAGAGCAAAAGCAGACATACGAAAGCTGCCTTACTCAACATATTTCTTTGATTCAATCTTCTCATTTATTTTATCGCCGCCTTTGCCTAAAGTTTTCACTCTCTTCCATTGCTCCAAAGCCCCATCAACATCGCCATTAAAGTACAAAATATCGCCGTAGTGCTCTATCAAAACCTCACTGCGGGTTCTATCAAGTTCAACAGCCTTTTTAATGTATTTAAGCGATTCAGAATAACTTTTCATCTCGAACAAAATCCAAGCATAAGTATCAAGATATGTTGGATTTTCGGGCTCCATCATAATTGTAGAATATGACATGCTCTTAGCCCTATCAAGATTCTGTTTATCAAGTGAAAGATAATAACTGTAATTATTAAGAACCATGATGTTATTTGGGTCAATGTCAATAAGTTTATCAAAACAATCATAAGCTTTCTTCTTATCTCCAAGATTATAATAGGTTTCGCCCAAAAAAGTCAAGAAATCAGACTGTAACTTGTCGTTTTTAGGCAATATACTAAGTCCCATTTCTAAAGATTTTTTTGATTGCTCGTATTTCGAAAGCTGGAAACCACTGAATCCGTTTAGAAAATAGAAAAGAGGTATGTTTGGAAAATACTCAATAGCCTCATTACTATGTTTGAAAAGCGAAATCCAATCGTTTAACTGATTATCTATAAGTAATATATGCTCCCAGATGGAATATTTATCTTTTCTATATTGAACAACTTTTTCAAGAGCAAGTCGCGCAATATCAATATTTCCTTTATTCATCTGGAAATCAGCATAGATAGTATTTACATCAGGATTATCAGGATAATTTTTAACAAGTATTTCAGAAAGCTTATAAACTCTCTCAAATTCGTCTTTATTGCTCTTTAAGCTACCAAGAATATCGATGAGAATTCCAACTTTAATATCGCATGGAACGACTGGAGAAGAAAAACCTGCTTCCAATTCATTGTAAAAATTATCTAAATCACCCAAATGCTGGTAACATGATGCCAAACCAAGATGAGAATAACCATCGGAATGGTCATTAACCATCTCTTTAAATATTGATATGGATTTATTTACATTGTTAGTCTGCAGGTAAAAATCGGCCAAAACTCGCTTAAACTGTAACTCATCAGGAAATGTCTGAACGAGTTTCAGCATTTCTGACTCTGCCTTCTTTTTGTTATTTAGTTTAAGATAAATGTTCTTTTTTTGAATTAATAGAGTCTCATCTATGCCAAACTTCTTCTCTACAAAATCATAAACTTTAATAGCGCTTTTTAACTGATTATCTTGAATATAAACATCTGCCAAACAAATATAAAAATCAAATTCGTTAGGATTTTTATCAATCAACAACTTAAAAATAGACTCTGCCTTCTTAAACTTTTTAGATATGTTGTAGATATTACCAGCAAGATAAAGATACCACTCATTTGAATTATCTAATTCTATGCAGCGATCAACATATTCCTCTGCTTGCGATAAATCGTTACTATTCAAATAAATTGAAGCCAACCTATACAAAATGAAAGGATTATCAGGCTTCATGTGGAGACACAACTGGTAATAATTTTCAGCTAAGTCAAAATTATCTTGCAGAAAGTAACGGTCAGCTTCAAATAAATTGAAAGTATAATTTACTTCAGCATCATTCAGAATAGATTCTGATTCAATCTGTTCTTGAGATAAAGCAACGCAACTAGCTAAAGCTAAATAAAATATAAATCCGTATTTTATTATATTACGCATTATTTTCCAGTATGTCCAAAACCGCCCGCACCGCGTTCTGTTTCACTAATTTCATTTACTTCTACAAATTCAACCTTCTCATGCTTGGCAATCACCATCTGGCAAATGCGGTCACCTGACTTGATAGTAAAATCTTCATTGCTGAGATTTATAAGAATTACCTTTATCTCACCACGATAATCAGCATCGATGGTTCCAGGAGAATTGAGAACTGTTATTCCGCTTTTAATTGCCAAACCACTGCGCGGACGAATCTGAGCTTCATATCCGTCAGGCAATTCAATATAAAGTCCTGTAGGAATGAGTTTGCGCTCAAATGGTTTCAGCACAACATCAGCATCTACAAAAGCACGCAAATCCATACCAGCTGAACTTGCAGTCTCGTAAGCTGGCAGTTGATTGTTTGATTTATTTATAATCTTTACACGCATAACAATTTCTTAATGTTTTTCCGCTCAAAATAATATAAAATGCCAATATAAAGCAGCATAAACAATGTACTAACTGAAAGTGTTGCAAAAGTATTGTCTAAAACTATAAGATTTCGTGTGTAAAGAACGGCTAACGCAAGAATAGTGTAAGCCGCGATTTTACCGACGTTGTAGTTTACTGGATAAACCTTATGTCCCCACAAATAGCAAATCACAACCATTACAAAATAACAAGCAATGGTGGCAATTGCGCATCCCCAGTAACCAAAGTGAGGTATAAGTAAAATATTGAGAACAAGAGTTAAAACAGCACCAATGATTGAAATGACGGCGCCGCAGATCGTCTTGTTGCATATCTTGTACCAAACAGAAAGATTATAGTAAATACCGAGAAACATATTGGCAAGAAGAATAACTGTGACAATATCGAGACCTCCGTGAAAATCCTTGCCAATGAAGTATTTAAATATATCGATATACATTGTCACCATTAAGAAAATCAGAAGACAGAAAATTACAAAATAGTCCATCACAACGCGATAAGACTCTTTTGCATCAGAAGCAACTGATTTTTTGAAGAAGAATGGTTCGGCCGCATAGTTGAACATCTGAATGAAAATGGTCATCAAGACGGCAATTTTATAGTTGGCAGCATAAATACCGACCTGCTCCAAAGGATTCATTCCGTCACATTCTATAAATTTCAGGAAAATCTTGTCAAACACTTCGTTAATCATACCTGAGGCACCAATCAAAATGAAAGGCCAGGTGTATTTGAGCATAGTCTTATAAAAATCGAACGATATTTCGGGACAGAAAGTTTTGAATTCTGGAAGCAAAAGCAAAAATGAAACAACAGAAGCAACAAGGTTGCTGAAAAAGGCATACCCAACATTCACTTCTGGGTCATACAACGATGCAAGGAAAGAATTATCGCTGTTTCGGCAGATAACGTAAAAGAAAATGTTGAGTAAAATACTGATTGAAACATTGATAAGCTTGATAATCGAAAACTTTAGAGCTTTATTCTGGTTTCGCAACCGAGCAAATGGAATTGCGGTTATGACATCGAAAAATATGATGAAAGCAAAGCAAACTATAAAATTAACGTTGTTTGGATAACCAATCCACCCTGCAACTTGATTTCTGAAAAACAGCAAAAAAATGAGAAATGATGTCGCAAAAATTGAAGTGCTGAAAAGTGCATGATTGTATGTTTTCTGCTCATCGTTATTTACGCTGAACCTGAAATAGGTGGTTTCCATTCCGTGAAGAAGCAAAACCAAAGAAAAAGAAGAAAAGGCGTAAAACACTGAAAATGTACCATATGCCTCTGTATTAAAGACACGGGTAAAAAACGGTGTGAGCAGAAGATAATTAAGCAGCCTAGGCACAATGGTGCCCAAACCGTAAATCATTGTCTGCCCTGCAAGACCGTTAAATATGCTTTTCAGTGACTTCACCTTAAATTCCTAATTTACTTGATATTTCCAACATTCGCTGAACTGGACGCAAAGCAGCTTCACGTATTTGTTCATCAACAGTCACTTCTGGAGACTCGGCCGAAAGAGTTTGATATATGTTTTCCAGCGTAATCATCTTCATATATTCACACTCATTGCAAGACAATTGAGCATCATCGGGAGGAGCAGGAATAAACTGCTTGTCAGAATTTGCCTTTTGCATCTGGTGAAGAATACCAGGTTCAGTAGAAACTATAAATGTCTTGCAATCAGATGAATTTACAAATTTCAAAATGGCTGCAGTACTTCCGACAAAATCAGAAATATCAAGCACATCAGCCTGGCACTCAGGATGAGCAAGCACTAATGCATCAGGATATTTACTCTTAAGCTCAGCAATTCTTGAAGCCGAAAAACGGCGATGAACGTGGCAAGCACCATTCCAAAGCAACATCTGTCGGCCAGTCTGCTTGCTGACAAAAGTTCCCAAGTTACGGTCAGGACCGAAAATTATCTTTTCATCGGCCAGAAGACTTTTAACAATCTGAACAGCATTAGAAGAAGTGCAAATTATATCACTCAACGCCTTTATCTCATTTGTAGTGTTGACATAAGAAATAACAGTGTGTCCTGGATTCTCATCTATAAATTTCTTAAGGTCTGCAGCTTTGCAACTGTCAGCCAAAGAGCACCCAGCATCAATACAAGGAATCAAAACTGTTTTCGAAGGATTAAGCAGCTTAACTGTTTCTGCCATAAAGTGAACACCCGCCATCAAGATAATATCGGCCGAAGTGTTAACCGCTTTTTGCGCGAGAGCTAAACTATCGCCGATAAAATCGGAAACTTCTTGCACTTCAGGTCTTTGGTAAAAGTGACCTAAAATGATTGCATTTTTCCTTTTCTTCAGCTCATTAATCTTTTCAGCAAGATTTCGGTGTTCTTCCGAACAATTTTGTTCAAGAAGAGCTTCAGAAAACTTCAAACCTTTCTGATTGCCAGCGTCTGGATTAAGCAAAGAAACTTCCATAAAAATTTTTTTGCGAAATTAAGAAAACAACCGTCACCAAAAACATTATTCAACAATTACTTTTGTGGCGAAAAGAAAAACGTCTTTCCCTCTTTCAGCTGTTCATCATATAAAATTATAATTCTTTTAAGTAAAAATTTATGTTGATGATGATTAGGTGGTGAAAACGTTCATTCTTTTTTCAAGTTCTATTTGTAATTGTAAAATTTAAGAAGTGTTTATATAGTATTTAACAAAAAGGAAAAAAAACAGCATTTAAAAATCAGACGATTAAAGCACTTTATAAACACTTTGTTTAAAACATATTTGTTTTTAAAACACACATTCAAAAACAATGTTTAAAATCGTTGCTAGTGTTGATTTTTATAAGGATCAAAATAAAAAATAAAATTTGATTTTATGATTTTTCGTATATGCGTGCAGCAGTTTGAAAATGCAACAACAAAATGAAAAATCTTTTCAACACAGAGAAAAAACAACAATTAACAATTTAACATAATATTCTAAAACTGAAAATCAACACAGTAACTATTTTTGAAAATTTAAGTAAAAGAATATTTGCAAGATAACAATTGTTAATAAGTATAAAGCCCTGAAAACAAGAAATTTAATTGTTTGATTTAAGTGGCCAACGGTTTCCGCTCATATCAACCAAAAAAGCTTTTACAGAACCAACAGCTATTTTAGCTTCAAGTAATATTGGAGCGCAGTTTTTATCATCGGTAAACCATGCAGTGAGATCCTCACCGCCACTGAAAATTGTTCCGTCAACCATCATTACTGCAAATTTGCGGCAACGGTAGATATTTCCTGAGCGAGTAGTAACAGGCTCGATGCCTAAATAGCGGAAATATAGATTATGTATTTTGTTTCCTATAATGACAGGAATAGGAACTTTCTCGCCAACACTTATTTTTTCAAAATCGACGGAACGACATACATAAATAGCAGAAATCAAATCAGTTATATCATTATTTATTTTAAGTGTGTCAATTTTGAAAGGTTGTTTTGAGTTTTCGGTCTTTGTGATGGCTATGTTTTTTTGATAGTTAAAAGAGCATTCTTCATGATCCCAAAATCCACCTTCGTTAGTATTGCATCTGAACCAGAAAGGCCTATAATTTTTAGGTTCAACGATAGCCTCGTAAGTATCGCGAACCTTGTAAAACCAATCATATCCTGAATTTGTGGAACCTTGACTAAAAAGATGGTAGGCAGGTTGATGGTTCCATGTTGTATCTCGTATTTCAAATGTTACCCAACCCGCATTGAGCCAAATGAATTGCCAGTTGTAATAGATGTCAAGTTTAAAACGTTCTCCGACGCCGAATTTGCCATAGATATATTGCGGTTGCGACAGCCCCGACAAAGTGTTGCCACATAGCAAAAGCAATATTATAAGCCATTGGCGCATCACTCAATTTTCCATGTGAATTCCATATCCCAACCTGATTTTGTTTCGATCGTCTGATCATAATAATATACTCTTTCAGGTTGAAGGCGTAGGTTGAAATTACCAGTATCCCATTTTCCGTTTTGGTTATCGTCACAAATTATTTTTAAAATATAAGAATCAGGCTTCAAATAGTTGAAAGACAATTTTGTATCACCATTTAATGTGCGTTCCTCAAGCACTTTTTCTTTAAGATTTAGAAGCTGCACAATTGAATGCTCACACGGAACGTCGACTAAATTCAATATTATGCTACTATAGTAGTCACTTGAAGTTATACTGAAACTAAACTTTACCGAGTCGTTAATATTTCCATAAATATCAGTCAAAGCGCCAGGAGCGACAAGCAAGCTGTAATTTGATGTTTCATCGCGATTGAAGTCAATATTTAAAGTGCGCTGATTAATATTTTGCCTGCTCATTTTAAATTTCACGGCCGACTCATTTTTGTTATCGTCAATTTTTGTGATGAAAATAAGACTATCGTTGTAACTCTTTATAGGATAATTAGTTCTAAGTACAATTGGTTTCACAATATCGAATTCTTTTTCCAAATTGTTTTGAACCTTCAGTTCCGAGACTTTCTTTTCTTCTTGCTTTTTATCATCGCTGTTTTCATCTTTTTTCAGTTTAGAAAGTAGCTTGTTTTCTTTCTTCTTACTCTGTTTTGATGCAGCGGCTTTTGCAATAAATTCAAGAGTGTCAGTTTTCAGATAATCAGCATTATTAGAATCTTTCATCATGTAGCTGACTTGCATTTTAAGCGTGTCTTGTTTGTACAGTATGGAATCGGTTATCCACATAACCACGGAATCTGTTGGAAGTTGATTCTCAATCATATACCAGTTTTCAGCAAAAGCGGAATCGGTTATTGGTTTTATAGAGAATGAATTGTCAACCAAATCGTTGAAACCCACAGTAAGAAGACGCCTTTCAGGCCTGTAGACATCATGCAGATATTGGACATGGTTTTCTTCGGTGAAAAGACGGAGTTTTACGTTGTCGATGGTCGTTACCATTTCAGTGTAAGAGTAGATAGAGTCACGGAAAATGGTGTCCTTCTTATCTCGCGATATTTTTTCAATCAGTGTAATGGTATCATATACCAGCATTGGTTTGAATGATGGTTGTATTGTGCTGTCGCAGAAAGCAATAGCTTCGTTTGGCAGGTCGAAAAGATTATTGTTGTTCATATCCTGCAATGCAAAAACATGATAGTTGACACCAGCCTTCATGTTTGGTACAATAAAAAGTCCATCGCTGTTTGTGCGGCCGACGCATTCTGGTTTTTGGGTGCGGGGAGTGGAGTCGGTCAGTTGCCTGTAGAGCAGAACTTTGATATTTTTTTGTGGATAGTCTGTAAAAGCGTTGGTTACAATTCCACCCATATACGTTGAATCGAAAGTATCACCAGTTGAGAATTCGAATTGGAAATTTTCAAGAATATTACCTTCGTTGAGGTCGGTTATTGAATTGAAAAAGTTGAAGTTATAAGTTGTGCTGTCAGCAAGTTTGTTATTGATTCTGACGACCATTTTTTTGCCGCGCATCACCGTTTTCGGTTTGTTTTCAACTGGCGGCGACACCAACAGTTCCTGACTGACATTTTTCAGGTCGATGAATTCATTGAATTCCACAATGAACTTTTTGCCTTTGAAATTGGTTGAATAGTTGACAGGTGAGCTGCGCAACGGCACTGGCGGTTCAGTATCTTTTGGTCCGCCAGTGGGAGCCGACACTTTTGCGCAGCCAAAAACAGCTATGGCCGCCAATCCGAAAACAAACCGTTTGCCCATCAATTTCATCTGTCCGAAACTATTATTTCAACCAATTTGCAAACATACAAATTACGGCTCAATTAACTTTTTTTGAAACGTTGAATTTGCATGCCAAAATTTGTGCATATTTGAAATATTTAAAATTCAGATAATGAGAACACTTAAAAAATTGTTTCTGATATTGGTCGTTACGATGGCTTTCGGGGCATCGGCTCAAATTAAAAACTATATGCCCGTAAACTACGGACCAAAGCAATATGGAACTTTGTATGACCCAAACAATAATGCCATAGCGCAGGATTCGCGCGGAATAATGTATTTCGGAACCACCAATGCTGTCTGGCAATTCGACGGACATGAGTGGAGGCGCATCGAAATTAAAGCCGGCATAAGTGTCAGCTCAATTTTAGTTTCAGAGTCGTGCGACACAATTTTTGTAGGAGCGCAAAATGAGTTTGGTTTTCTTGTGTCGAATGGAATTGGCTATGATTATGTTTCTCTTTTTGATGCAGTTAAAGATGTTTTGTTCCCATTTTCTGACATTTGGAAGATATTCAGCATCAACGGCAAAACATATTTTCAGTGCTATGATTACATTTTCATGTATGACGGCACCAACGTTCATATTTTTGAACCAGAAACGGTTTTCCACAATTCATTCTGTGTTGATGATCAATTGTTAGTGCGTCAGCGTGAGATAGGATTGTGCCGTCTCGACAGCACGCAATTCAAACTTGTGCCTGGTGGTGAGATTTTTGCCAACATCGGTATTTTTGGAATTGAGAAGATGGGTAAAGACAAACTGCTGATTATCAGTTATGAAGATGGTTCGTGGATAATGGATGGTAATACCATAACCCGCAACACGTCAGGGCTCGACAAAACACTGAAAAGCGTCGGTTTCAATGTTACAAGCTGCGTAATGTTGAACGACAGCACACTTGCTTTGGGTTCTTATGACAATGGCATTTTGGTAATAACTTTAGATGGAAAAGTAGTATGTCACAAAACAAGCGACAACGGCTTAAATGAAAATCTGATAAACAAAATTTTCTGCGATCGCGAAAGAAATCTTTGGTTTACAACAAGCAAAGGCATCACTCTGTTGCCAAACAACGATTACATATCTCATTTTTCTGCTGAAAGCGGAATCGATGGAAGTGTTTTTGCCGTGTTGGAGTATAAGGGGGCACTTTATTTGGGAACATCAAACGGATTACTTCGTCAGAATCAGCATCTTAAGTCATTCGATGAGTCGCTATTTCTAAGTTTGGAAAAAATGAACAGAAAAGTATCGAGTTTGGAGGTGTGCTTTGGAAAACTGTTTGTCGGAACTGACGATGGAGTTTATCAAATGACTGATGATGAGAATTTTGTAAAGATATTTCCTTTGAACTCAATGCCTTGCGATGTTTCATGCATGTCGTTTGACGAAGATTCAAAAACGTTGCTTGTTGGCTTCAATAATGGATTGGCTGTGCTGAAAAGAGAAGAAAGCAAGTGGCAACACGTAGTAACAATGTGGAAACACGTTGAAACAAAGGCCGAGTATTTTGATATTAAACACATTGAAACTGAAATAAATAGCGATGGATTATTAGTTGCTTGGTTGGGTACAACAAATCAAGGAGTTATCAGAGTAACATTCAATGGAGCCGATACCAAACAAGAAATATTCTCTTCTGGCGAAAACAACGGAATTGAACGCGGTCTTGCATTTCCTACAAAAATTGATGGCAAAATTAGTTTAGTGAATCAGGGAGCATTGTTGAAATATGTCCGCGACACGGTTGAAAATCAAGAATTTGAAGGATTCCAGAATTATGAGGAGAATCCATGGTGTTTCGATATTTATCAGATGTTCACACTTGATTCTGTATCGTGGATTTCGAACGGAACAAACATTTCGTACCATCTGAAAGGAGAACAAGGGGTGCACAGCACACAGTTCCGCGGACTTGACGCAGGTCGTGTAAACACCATCTATACTACTGACAACAAAATAGTTTTGTTGGGAACAACCGAAGGACTTGTAATGTGCGTTAACGCTCCATACAAGCCGCAGGAATTTCCTGGTTTGATTCGCGAGCTGAAGCTAAAAACCAACAATCAGGTAGTAAATCTTGATAATGAAAACTTGAAGATACCATACAAGAATAACTCGCTGACAATCAGCTTTTCAGCCTCATGGTACAGCATTTCCGACAGTGTAAAGTTCAAATATTATTTGAGCAGTCCATCGTATAGGGATTCGTCGGCGTGGACGCGGCAGACATTTGTTGATTTCAACCACTTGCATGAAGGCACTTACACCTTTACTATAAAAGCGCGCAACGCCTACGGTATTGAGAGTGAGGAGGCGAGCTGCTCGTTCAGAATCGCGCCGCCGTGGTACCGTACAATTGTGGCGTATATTGTTTATGTTCTGTTACTTGTGGCCATTGTTTTCGGCATCATCAAATATTACACTTATCAACTGAAAGAGCGCAACCGCTTGCTTGATCTTGAGGTTAAACGCCAGACAAAACAGATTGAAGAACAGTTGGTTAAGATTGAGGAACAAAATCATTCGCTGACTGATAGTATCAACTATGCCGCACGAATTCAGCGCATGTCGCTGCCAAACACGGATATTGTGAACAAGCATGTGAGTGAATCGTTCATTCTTTTCAAACCGCGCGACATTGTGAGCGGCGACTTTTATTGGTGTGCTGAAGCAGACAACAAACTGATAATCACCGCTGCCGACTGCACTGGCCACGGTGTTCCAGGAGCCATGATGAGTATGTTGGGTATGAACTCACTCAACACCATTGTCAAAGTGCGTGGAACAATCGACCCGGGAGCTATTCTCAATGATTTGCGCGCCAGCGTTGTTCGTTCGTTTGCCGACAAAGGCCCGAACGCCGCCAAAGACGGTATGGACATCTGCTTGCTGACTATCGACAATGAAACCAACAAACTGATGTTTGCAGGTGCCTACAATTCATTGTTACAAATCCGCAATGGTGAACTGACTGAATACAAGGTAGATAAATTTCCGTGTGCGCTGTCGGACCAGTACGAAAAAGGAATAATGTTCACAACTCAAACCATCGATATGCAGAAGGGAGATTGCTACTATTTCTTCTCCGACGGATACTGTGATCAGTTTGGTGGCGAAGACGGGACGAGGAAATTCATGAAAGCACGTTTCAAACGCCATTTGCTTGAAATATGTAATAAGCCAATGGAAGAGCAGGGTGACATTCTTAATAAAATTCATCTAGAGTTTAAGGGAGAAACCAGCCAGATTGACGATATTCTTGTGATAGGAATCAGGATATAAAAAGACCAAAAATGAAAAAAAGCTGGACAACGCCGGCTTTTTTGTTTCAGCATATTTAAAGACGTTTATTTAGACTGTTTGTCGATGCTGCTGTAAATTTCTTTTCCGTCGAATGTGAATTGCATATAGGCGGCTTTAATAGCGTCAGTTTGCCTTGGCTCGCCAAGAGCGGAGACAACCTCGAAAGTTGTATTGTTGCATTTCGAAATCCACATCGGATAGATAGATTGGTTAGACTCATAATTTTCGCCTACCAGCCAGTTGCCATCAGCATCAATGGAATAGATGAACAAACCGAAGTTGCCGTTCAAATCAACATCTTCATTGTCAAGATTTTGCATTTTGGTGAATGCTCCCAACAAGTAGTAAACATTGTCGGTTTTCAAAACATTGCAGGTGTAGCCGTTCAACTGAAGTTGCTTGTCCCAAAGGGTTTTGAATTTTGAGTCGAAGCAGCAGAAATGGATTTGGCACGTTTCGTTTACAAACGGCTTAATGCTTGAACCACAGAACATTACAATATATTTATTGTCGATGTCGTCAACCAAAAGTTTACGAGGCAGAGCCTTGATTTTTATTTCAACGGACTGTTTCTGGTTTCCTGCTTTGTCGAGCAGAATCATGAAATTGCGGATGTTGCCCGCTTTTGATATTGAGGTCACAATAGCTGCAATATCATCGTTTGAAGATGATACAAACAAGCATGAACGATTGCCTTCACCCTGTTTGAAGGTTTTCAACCATTTTACGTTGTGCAGTGTGTCGATGCTTGCAACAAAGGCCGATTGTTCACCTGATTTGGCAACGTATGTTCCAGACAAAAGAATCCTATTTTTGTCAGCATCTTGTTTACAATGAACAAAATAACCTTTTTTAGACAATTTCTCAGCCGAAACCACTTGCGCAAAAATTGTATCACCATTGTATAGCATTGAGTGGGTGGTTTTTGAACTCAGTGACCCCATTTTTAAAAGATGGTCGGCATAGTCATTTATTGCATTATCAAAAGTCTGATTGTTAAATGTTTGCTGATTTTTGGCATACTCCAGCAGGCCTTTTTCGCCTTTGTATTTCTTCTCAAAAATGTCACTGTACTTCTTTACACCCTCTTCGCTGATGTTGTCATACAAAAGTGTAAGCAGGGAGTCGGTTGCGCGGCGATAATTAAGTGCTTTTGTGAAGTGGTCAGATGCGGGAAGATTGGCTGCGAATGCCAAGAAACTGGTATCAGTGCGATACGACGCCAGCTGATACATATAGTTAACCTGCGATTCCTGATAAAGAAGCAGCGAGTTTGCCAGCGACTCGTAGTCGTACTTGTAAATCTTATTAATCAGAAATGGCGAAACGCGATAGTTTTTTGGAACGTCATCAATATTTTTCTCCTCGAGCAGACTTACGTACTTTTTGTTCTGCGTGTCGGTCTCGTCGATGTTTTTGTATAAGTAAGATATCTCATTCTTATACACATCTTTAAACGTCTTTATCCAGCCATTGAAATCCCAAAGTTCGATGGTTTGCGCCAGAAAATTTGCAGGTGTCAGGCCATGCATTCTGTAAACCTGAATGGGATTCAGCTTGTAATTGAATGTATAGTTGAACATCGGGTGCTTTTTCAGAGATTTTTGAAGTTTTTCAAGATAGTAAAGCGTTGAGTCGAAGTTGATTTTCAACGCATCGAGTTGTAATGTCAAATTATTGTCAACCAAGAAGTAAAGATCCTTCAACTTGCTGTTTTTCTGGTTTATTTCGTTGTAGATTTTGATGCACTCGTTGTATTTTGTGGCAGCGTTGTAGAGATTGGTCCGGTTTTCGGTGAAAACCTCTTTAAAATCCTTGATTTTATTGATGTGATTGTTGATGCTTTCCGTTATTTCCTCTAGCGTCGGGCCTTTTTTGGGGTTGGTTGCAACTACATCGTCAAAGTAATGGCCATCTTGCCGAGCTACTTTTTCATCCAAATGCAGTTTGGCAAGTGAAATGTAAAGTTCGGCGTTGTAAACATTCTGATTAATAGCCTTTTCCTGTAAAAATGGGTCATAAGTATCGAGACGTTTTTCAATTATCAGAGCCATTTTGTATAACGATGCCGCATGGGCGTTCTTTTTTGATTGTGAGAATTCTTGAAGAGTTTGGAAAGCTTCGTTATCCGACATTGTTTTTAAACTCTCGTACACATCCTTATACTTCTGCGAAAAGGTTGCAGAACTGATTAACAGACTAACAACAAGTATTATATAACGTTTCATTGTATTCTGATAATTAAGAAGTTATTCAATAATTTTAATTTCCACTCTTCGGTTTTGAGCCCGATTTTCGTCCGATGTGTTTGGCAGAATAGGCATGGTTTCACCATAACCTTTCGCCAAAATCATATCTTCGTTTATACCATTGTCGGTCAGATATTTGGTGGCCATTTGTGCCCGTTTTTCTGAAAGGCGCATATTGTACCAGTCAGAACCCAAATCATCGGTATGAGCCGAAAGTTCGATTTTTACATTATCGTTCAGTTTCAGGAATTCGATAATTCGGTTTAGCTCAGTAAACGAAGCGGTGTTCAATTCCGCAGAGTTGACCTCGAAGGTTATATTGTTGAAAGTCATCTTTGTATCTTTCGTCAGCAGATCTAGTTTGATGTTGAGTTTTTGTGTTTTCTTCGATTTCGACATGTCAACTTTTGTGCTGCTGTAGGTGTAGCCTTTTTTGGCCACGTCAATTTCGTAGCTGTCGCCCTCACGAAGTTCCACAATCAGGTTACCGTCTTTGTCGCGTTTTGCAACCACTGATTGTGTTTCGTTGCGGCTCAGGTTCTTCACATTGACAATTACCGAATCGCCACCTTCGCCCGCGTCAATGTCAAGAATCATCGTTGTTTTTGACGGACTCAGTTCCACATCCTCCTCAAATTCATTGTAGAAAATGTCGGCAATAGTGTTGAGGTAAATGTCGTGCGGCTGGTAATAATTGCAGCTGATATGGACTTTATAGGTTTTACCAATGTTAAGTTTGCTTTTGAATTTGCCTATTTCAGTCGGAATCAGACTGTCAACAAGCAGCTCGATGGTAGCCGAATCGTAGACAGACACTTTCGGCGACAGCGGATTGTACATCTCTTTATCGAAAACGTTGAGGTCGAATTCAACGGTCGAAAACAATGTTGTATCAAACTGTTTTTTAATGTTTTCGGTGAAATAATCGGTTTTTTCGTAATGGTAGGAGTGAGAGTAGCCGTTTTTGAAATAATCAATTTTATAATTGCCATTTTCGTTCAGATAAATTGAATATTGGCCCTTATCGTTGGTTGAGTATTCACCCAAAACTGCCGATGTAATAAGGTCAGAAACAACAACTTGCGCCAAAAGAGGCTCGTTAGTGTTCTGCTCCTTTATGGTTCCCACGAGGCGCATTGTCGGATAGGGTTTCAAACCATCGTTAACCGAATATTGATAGGTCTTGTTAGGGTTTTTCTTAGTCGGCTTTTTCGGGCTGGTGTTTTTAATCAAAACAGAGCCGTCAGTGGTCATCTGCGGCGACAGGTCATTGTAGTCGGTACTAACTTCGACAATACACTTAGGCAGAGTCCAGCCGTTTTCGAAGATCACCTCAGATTTCAACTGAGTGTGGTAGATGTTGTAAACGTCATCGGGCAGTTTTTTGCCTTGCGGTGTAGTGTCGGGCCTCATCGACGAGAATAAAAGAGTTCGGCCGTCAGCGCATAGAAAAGGTGTTTCCTGACAGCCGGTATTGAAGACTTTAGGCAACGCTCGCGGGCCTATCCATCGGCCATCATTCTCGCGGCTGTACATCACAAGTTGTTTGCAAGTTTCTTCTGATTTTGCTTTTGGCCGCAGGAAGAAAATGAAATTGTTATCGGCTGATATTGAGGGTGAAAACTCATCTTCAGATGAATTCACAGGCTCATCGAATTTGGTGACATTATCCCAGTTGCCATTTTCATACGTAACGTACATTATATCGAACGACGACTCTGTTTTGGCGTGAAAAAACAGTTTATTTCCATCGTGATTAAACGAAAAGCCACCAATTTGATTGCCAAGCATTTTTGTCAGAATGGGGATGGTTTTAGGTTCAGTCCAGGTATCACCAACTTTTTCAGATTCAAAAACGGCTTTTCCTTCATCCTTTTCCAAAATGAACACTATTTTATCGCCAGTGTGCGTGAGTGCAGCATTGTTTACCATACCATCGAAAGTGGGAAACAGGTCGGTTTGAGCTTGGCCAGCAAAAGTTCCTAAAAGTGCTGCAAATGTGTACAATAAGTGACGTTTGCGTATCATTTTTATATTGTTTTAATCACCAATCAAAATAAACGGCGCCCAATAATATGGACGAGAGTAATTTTTATCCAATATTAATATCTGTTTTGCTTTTTGCAAAAGTGCTGCATAATTAAGTTCACTGTTCTCTTTCAGTAACATTTGCTGATAGAACTCAACCATCATCTGCGAGGTTGAATTATCCGACACTTTCCAAAGCGACACAAGCAAATTTGATGCGCCAGAATAGAGGAAAGCCCGCGTCAGGCCGACGATACCTTCGCCGCGCATAATCTTGCCCAAACCCGTTTCGCAAGCCGACAGAGCAAGCAAATCGCACTTGAGAGTAAGGTTGTAGACATCGCCAGAATACATCATACCATCGTCGGTTTTCGATTGGCTGAACTGGATGCCCGACAGTTCAGGCTTTTCAGAATTGACAAAGCCGTGAGTGGCAAGGTGAATGTACTTATAGTTTGATATTGAATCATTTGCAAAGGAGCTTTTGTTGGCGCAACCCCAAAGTAAAGCTTTTGCACGTATGCCCGATTTGGTAAACATCGAGAAGATATTGCGGAGTTCTTGTTCCGACGAAGCTAATGGTTCTATCTTGCTGTTAGTCTGATAGTCAAGGTCATTGAATGTTTTTTCCTTCTTCAGACTGCTGTTCAGCTCCACACCCGTGAATTTGCCTTTTGTAAAGACAGGTGCCATACCAAACCAGCCGCTTGTTCCATTGTTTCGATTGCGCGTAATATCTCGGTTATAAAGAGTTGCGGAATAGGCGTAACTGATTGAATATTTTTTAATTAAATAGTCATAATTCGAGTAATCGAAAACTGAGCCTTCTTTTTTGGCGGTGGTCAGCGTTTCGTATGGAATTTGGTTCAGTGCTCCGTCAGGAACAATCACCAAATTTGTGATATTGTCGGGCAAAGTATCGGGGAACAGCTTTGTATACAGCATGTACGACAAGTTGTTGAATATGATTGCCGAATTCTGCGACGACTGCAAAATTGAGTTTCTATAAGTTCTTGCTGTGTCGGCTATGTTGCCTTCAAATTTGCTTGTAACCACCTTGAAATCAGTTGATGTTATGCACACCGCGTAAAAGACCTTGTCGTTAATTAGGTACATGCGCAATTGAGTGTTGGGTTTGATGTTTTTCTGCACCTCGCGCAGTCCGACAATGTTATCAGCGTATTTAAGTTGGTGATATTCAGGATATTTCTTTTCAAGTTCTTTTACAAACGAATCGTGACGCTTGTTGGCGTTGAAAAGACTATCACGTATTTGTGCCGCGTTTTTGGGTTTTTCGGCCAACTTTTGTTCAAAATAGAGAACATCGGCCGCCAGTTTATTTTCCTTTTGCTGAAGGTCGTCGGGGATGCCAGCCAACTTCAAAGCGTCCTGGCTTGCCATTGATTCCAGAAGATTATTTGATTTGCCTTTTTCAACGTAAGAAAACGCCAACTCCTCATATTTTTTCTGTTCTGCTGACGATAATTTACTCATTATAAGCTCGGTACAAACCTCAAGGGCTCCCTCATAACACTTGATAGCCAACGCTCCCAACACCAGTTTGTCGGTTTTGGTGAAGGCCGAACGGCGCATTTGCGTAATCAGATTGTCGCAGAGTTTGAAATGTTCAAGCGCATATTCCAAATCCTTTTTGTCTCTGGTTTTCAAATATCTTTGAGTAAGAGCGTTAGCACGCGAGAGAAGAGAGTTCACAAAAACATTTTGGTCGAAAAATCCGACCTCACCAGGCAGATTTTCCTTTTTGTGGTCATACTTTTCGTGGTTGGCTTCAAGTGCGGTTCCGTAATCCTCAATGGCTTCATCGTATTTGCCAAGTTTCACGTTAATGTCACCCATACTATTGTAAACCAATGCAATATATGGATGTTTGCTACCGAACGATTTCTTGTAGATTCCCACAGCATTATTGTAAAAAACATGTGCCGAATCGAGTTTTTCAGCTCGCAGATAGGCTGTGGCGATATTGTTGTCGGTATTGGCTATCAGAGTTTGGTTAGCCGATGGTATTTTTGAATATATATCGCTGGCTATCTTATAATTAGATACTGCCTCACTATTGTTTCCGCTTTTTAAAAGAGCGTTACCAAGGTTGTTGTATGTTTCCGCCATCTCCTGAGTGAGGGCATCACCATTTTCCTTAAGCAAACTGATTGATTTTCTGAAATAAAACAACGCTTGGCGGTATTCCTCTAGGTTTTGGTAGATTGTACCTATATTGTTGTAGATGGGCGAAAGTTGTTTGCTTGAAGCACCTTTTGTATCTGTTTCAATTGTAAGCGCTTTGTTGTAATAGTCGAGAGCCAAATCGTTTTGTCCCAGCCTGTTATACAAGTTGCCCATGTTCAGATAAACCTCGCCCATTCTTTCAGATGAAGAGCCTTCTGTTCCAGCAAAAATCTTTTCAGCCGTTTCAAAGCACTCCAAGGCCTTATTGAAGTTACCCAATCGGCTGTAGATAGTACCAAGGTTATTCAGTGTGCCAGCATATTTCGAATTATTCTCGCCATACTGTTTTTTCTTGATTTCCAAAGATTTGTTTATACAATCCAGAGCTAATTTGTAATCACCAACGGCTTTGCAGTATAGTCCGTAATTGTTGTAGAAAACATCAAGTTTTGTGGCAGCAATGTTCTCGTTTTCAATTATTTGAATAGCCTTTTCATATATTTTCCCCGCCTCGTCATAATTCGACAAGTTATATTCAGCATTTCCGTAATTAGTGTATAAATCAATGGTTTGAGCACTTTTGTCGAGATTTTTTGCAGTCTTCACGGCCAGACTGCGTTTGTAAATTTCAACCGCGTCAGCGAATTTTTCCTGACTCATGTAAACGGCGGCAATTTTTTCTTCAGCCGATGCTGTTTTGGGGCTTTGGCTGCCATATAGTTCTTTAGTTATCGAGTAAGCTTTTTGATAATTTGGTTTTGCTTTTTCAACATTCCCGCTATTAAAATATTCATTACCAATCGATTCGTAAATAACGGTCTCTAATTCCTTGTCTTTTTCTGCCAAGATGCGGTTAGCCCTAAGATATTGGTTTATAGCCTCTTGAAAATTACCTTTTGCTGAATGGTAATTGCCCAATCCCAAGACGGCTTGAACATAGATGATAGGTTGCTGCAGACTGTCGGTTGATGGCAAAATGTTGGAATACAAATTTTTCGCCATCTCCAGATTGTTTTGCTGCTCATAGATTTTGGCCATTTCAATCTGTGCAAGACCTTTGATTTCAGCATCCTTTGTGTTGTTGGCAACCTCGGCAAATTTTGTCATTGCGTTACCGCCTAAATACTGCTCGGTACGGCCGTATGCAAGCAGCACGTTGTAGTAAGTGTCATCCTTTGTGGTTTTGGCCGCCAATGCTCTGCCAAAATAGTTTTCGGCACGTTTGAAATCGTCCTGCTGTTCGCTAAGCAAACCCAGATAAAAGTATGCGTTAACGTACAAATCGTTCTTCAAGCCAAGAGTTTCACAAGTGTTCTTAACTTCATTGAAAAGCGTTTCTGCCTGCGGGAAGTTTTTGTCATTGTAATTCTTCAGAGCCTCTTTATATTTCAGTAATGCGGCTTCTTCCGACACCTCGTCGCCCGAATAGTTTCCTGCCAGCCGATAGTAGAACGCCGACGAGTCTGTTTTACCCAACGATTCGTAGATGTTGCCCAAAGTCGTGTATGCTTGATAGTAGTCGCCGTTTTCGGCCACTTCAAGCCTTTTTTTCATCTCAATCGACCGTAGATGGCACTTTTTCGCCGCCTCGTAGTCCGATGCAGATTCATACGAATTACCCATGTTGAATAGGCAGATGGCTAAAGTTTCAGAATCTTCATTGCCGATAATGCCCAACACCTTATTGTAGTAGAAAATAGATTTCAAAAGATTGTTCACGCCGTAATATGCCTCACCCAAAGTGTGGTAAATCAGCACATTGACTTCCGATGTTGAATCGGTTTTGCCATATGTGTCGGCAATGGCGTTCTCCAAAATTTCAACGGCTTTACCATGTCTGTCAGTATTCACGTAGGCCACACCTGATTGATAGGCGGCAATCAGATAGTTCTCGTATTGGTTGCTGCACTTGAATATTTTGGCCGATTTTTCATAAAGCTCGGCCGCCGCAGCATCGTCAGAGTTTTGGGCTTCGTTAAAATATTTTGTTGCCTCCGAAACATTGCAGTTTTGCGCCGCCGCAATGCCCATGAAGGAAGAGAACAAAAAGACAGACAAGATTTTTTTCATATTGTAATTCAGCAGATTACTGTTAGTTTTCGTTCATCATTATACGAAAAATGCCCGGCTGAATTAACAATCGGGCATTCTAAACATTTATAACAGAGTTATTTAATATTATTGTTTATCCATGATTCCACAGCTTCCGATGTGGTTTTTCCGTAATAATCGTTCACAAAGTTGGCCGAAGCAGAAACTTTGGCTTCCTTTTTACCTTTCATAGTATTGAAAATCAAATCGATTTCCTCTTTCAAAACATCATTGTCGATATAAACAGGAGTAAATTCTGATTTGTTGCTTACACCAAATTCATCGTTGTAGCAGATTTCAACCTTTTCAGGTTTGTTTTGAAGAAGACTTTCGGGCAGAACAAGCTTACCATTGCTCAAAATAACTTTGTCGTTAATTGTCTGGCCGTTAGCATCATAGTTCACAGTAAAATAGCTATCGTCGCCAATTAAAAGTTTGTCGCCATCAATTTTCAGACTGTCGTAGCCCGTAATGGCCACATTGCCAGCGTAAAAATCAAGAACTTCCGATGGTTGTGAAGGAAGGGCGGCACGAACGCTCATGTTGTTAGGCGAAGGCAGGAACTGCGGACCGCCGTTGTCGGAGTTGGCGCTCAAGGTCATGCAGCCTTTTTCTTTGTTTACAACCACGGCGCGCGAATAATTGTTTTTGAAAGTCAGGTTCTCGTTGCTCACAACATCTTCGCCAATGGCAAGAACGTTGCCTGTCTTAACGCGGTGAATCTCACCTTGAACTTTCACAACCTTATAATTTTCAGGCTTTTGAGCAGAAACCGAAATCGGCAAAGCCAATGCTGCTATTGCGGCAAAACATGTAAATTTTGTTATTGTTTTCATAGTAATACAGTTTAAAACATACAACCGTTTAAAATATACAAATATAATACTTTTTTAATTATTGAATCCGCTTGCTAAAAACGCACACGATTACCAAAAAAGGCTGAATTTGTGCTATTTAAGATTTTTATTTATCCAAGATTCAACGGTTTCAGCAGTGGTTTTTCCGTAGAAATCGTTCACAAAAACGACCGATGCTGAAATACGACTGTCGTTTCCGCCAGGTATTGCATTGAAAATCAAATCGAGTTCTTTTTTCAAAACATTGTCATCAACATAGATGGGTTTGAACTCCGATTTTTTTCTGAGGCCGAATTCATTATTGTAGCAAACCTCAACCTTTTCGGGTTTGTTTTGGATAAGAGTTGCGGGCAGAGCGAGTTTACCGTTTTTGAAAACCAGTTTGTCGTTTACCTCTTTGCCGCCAGCAGTATAGTTGACAGTAAAATAGCTCTCGTCGTTAATCGGAAGTTTCTCATCATCGATTTTCAGACTGTCGCAGCCCGTGACGGCCACAAAACCATAATAAAAATCGAGAACCTCCGATGGTTGGGTAGGAACAGCCGAGCGCACGCTCATGTTGTTCGGAGCCGGCATAAACTGCGGTCCGCCATTGCTTGAATTGGCGCTGAGAATCATGCAGCCTTTTTCTTTGTTAACAACCATTGCACGAGAATAATTGTCTTTGAAGTTCAGATTCTCGTTGCTTACGACATTCTCGCCTATTGAAAGGTTATTACCGGTTTTTACTCGGACTATTTCACCTTGAACCTTCACGACTTTATAAGTAACCGAAGATTGAGCGTTCGCTGAAAAAGCAAAAGCAAATACTGATGCAGCGACGATGGACATTTTTGAAAAAGTATTCATAGCGTAACAGGTTAAAAATTTTCACAAATATAAATTTTTGTTTTCAATGTTGTTCAACAACGCATTAAAAATCAACGGAAATTTTTGTTTTTAGCAGAAAAATCGTTGTGAAATAAGTTGCAGAGCACCGATGACAAATTATACAGCATGTTGGAAAAGATCAAAAAGACCATAATTTTCCAATTCGTAATAATAACTCGTAATTTACAATCCAAATAACATGTTTTTGCTGATATTTCTAATAAAATATTGATTTTTGTGTCGTAAAAATTAAGAATTGTTAAAACGATTAATCGAATGTTACTAAAAAACGTTCAATTAATCTGAAAATCAATAAAAACAGTTTATGGGTGTTCATCACGAGTGCGGTGTGTTGGGAATTTACGGGGTGCAGGACGCCGCGCAACTGGCTTACTATGCGCTTCACAGTCTTCAGCACCGCGGGCAGCAGAGTTGCGGAATTGTAACTTTCGACAACGGCGAAATGCACATTATGAAAGGGCAGGGGCTTGTGAACGAGGTTTTTAACCAACAGAATCTCAAGACTTTGACAGGTAACATTGCTATTGGTCATGTGCGTTACCCGACAACCAACGTGGGAGGAATTGAAAACGTGCAGCCTTTCTCGTTCCGCCACCATACGGGCGATTTTGCGCTTGCCCACAACGGCAACATTGTCAATTTCAATGAGATACGCCGTTATCAGGAGCAGCGCGGAAGTTTGTTTCAGACCACATCGGACAGCGAACTTTTCGCTCATCTCATCAAGAAAAATTACTCTGACGACCATCGCATCCACAATATTCTTGACGCGCTAAATATTCTGGAGGGAGCCTTCTCGCTCGTGGTTATGACGGCCAACAGGCTCTATGCCTGCCGCGACAAGTATGGCTTTCATCCGCTGTCGGTGGGGCGCCTGGACGACGGCTACATTGTGGCGAGCGAGACGTGCGCTTTCGACGCCGTCGGGGCGGAGTTTCTGCGCGACGTGGAACCTGGCGAGGTGCTCGCCATCGACCATCACGGCTTGCGCTCAAACCGATATACCGCTGAATGTCACCACAATATGTGCGCAATGGAGTACATCTATTTTGCCCGTCCCGACAGCGACATCGAGGGCTGCAACGTCCACGCGTACCGCAAAAATTCGGGTAAACTGCTCTTCAAGGAGCATCCCGTTGAGGCGGACATTGTGGTGGGCGTGCCCGATTCGAGTTTGAGCGCCGCCATCGGTTATGCCGAAGCAAGCGGAATCCCTTACGAAATGGGGCTGCTGAAGAGCAAATACGTTGCGCGGACGTTCATTCAGCCCACGCAGGAGTTGCGCGACCGCGGCGTGAAAATGAAACTCTCGCCCGTGCGCAGCGTGGTCAGCGGCAAGCGCATTGTTCTAATCGACGACTCGATAGTGCGCGGCACCACTTCGCGGCAGATTGTCAGAATGTTACGAGACGCGGGCGCCCGCGAGGTGCACCTGTGCATTGCAAGCCCGAAGTACGCTTTTCCGTGCTATTACGGCATCGACACTGGCACGTCGGAGCAGTTGATTGGCGCTAGCAACAGCGTGGAGCAGATTCGCGATTTTGTGGGTGCCGACTCACTCTATTTTCTGTCGGAAAAAGCCATGTACCAGGCGGGTAACCGCACCGATTTATGCGCCGCCTGCTTCAACGGCCAATACCCGACAAAGTTGTACGATAAGAATTAGGAGTTAGAAGTTAGGAGTTAGGAATTAGGAGTTAGTAAATAATTAATAATTAGCAAATAACAATGAAGGTAGAATGGCAGGAAAAACGCTAACCGATTCAATCCGATTTTAACCGATAACTTATTCTGATTGAATCTGATACAATCGGTTAGAGACATTAAAATCTGTGTTAATCTGTGTTTTCTGTGCCATCTGTGCGAAACTGAAAATCAATAATCAAAAATAAGATATGTCAAAATTTGTGTTTGTTACAGGCGGAGTGGTGTCAGGATTGGGCAAGGGCATCACGGCATCGAGCGTGGCGCTGCTGCTTAAAGCTCACGGCCACAAGGTTTTTATGCAGAAGTTCGACCCCTACATCAACGTTGACCCGGGCACTATGAGCCCCTACCAGCATGGTGAGGTTTTTGTGACTGCCGACGGTACCGAAACTGACTTGGATTTAGGTCATTATGAGCGTTTTATCGACGAGGAAATGAACTACACGTCGAACATCACAATGGGCAAGGTGCTGAAATCGGTCATCGACAAGGAGCGCCGCGGCGATTTTCTGGGCGGCACGGTGCAGATTGTGCCGCACGTCACCGACGAGATTAAGAACAAGATTTACGAGGCGGCTTCGTCGTCGGGTGCCGATGTGGTGATTACGGAGATTGGCGGCACCATCGGCGACATTGAGAGTGAGGCGTTTCTGGAGGCGCTGCGTCAGGTGAAACTCGAAAACCACCCCGACGACACGCTCTTCATCCACACCACGCTTGTGCCCGCGCTGTTCGGGTCTAACGAGTTGAAAACCAAGCCGACACAGCACTCAGTGATTGAGTTGCGGGGCAAGGGCATACAACCCGACATCATTGTCTGCCGCACGCCCGTGATACTCGACGCCGACGTGCGCCGAAAAATCGGTCTGTTCTGCTCTGTGCCTGCCGATTGCGTCATTTCGAGCGCCGACGTCGACAACATCTACCAAATACCGCTGCTCTATCATCGGCAGAAAATCGATTCGCTGATAATCAAACGCTTGCGACTTCCGCGCGGCAAGTTCGACATAAAATTCTGGACCGATATGGTGAGCCGCGTCAACCATCTGAAACACGATACGCACGTTGCCCTTGTCGGGAAATACACCGATTTGCATGACGCGTATATCAGTGTGGCTGAAGCGCTTAAGCACGCTGGCTACAATTTCGGTGTGCGGGTTCACGTTGATTATGTCGACAGCGAGGCCCTTGAGCCAATGACCGACGCCGAGGTGGCCCGCACGCTTGAGCCGTTTGCGGGGATTGTTGTTCCTGGCGGATTCGGAAGCCGCGGAATCGAAGGAATGGTGAAGGCCTGCCGTTTCGCCCGCGAGCGCAATGTGCCTTACTTGGGGCTGTGCTTGGGAATGCAGATTGCCACCATTGAGTTTGCACGCAATGTGGCGGGGCTTGCAGGAGCCACTTCAACCGAGTTCGACGCCAACGCCGCGAACCCCGTCATCTGCCTAATGGAGGAGCAAAAGGGCGTCACGAATATGGGCGGAACGCTGCGTCTGGGTAACTACGATTGCGCCATTGTTGCTGGCACCCGCGCCGCCGCGGCCTACGGCACCGACCATATTGTTGAGCGCCACCGCCACCGCTACGAGTTCAACAACAGTTACCGCGACGCGATTACTTCGGCTGGGCTGGTTGTGTCGGGCGTCAATCCGAAACTCAACCTTGTTGAGATTGTGGAGAACCCCGCCTGCCGCTTCTTTGTGGCCTGCCAATTCCACCCCGAATTCAAAAGCCGCCCAACCAAGCCGCATCCGCTGTTTGTGGGGTTTGTGGAAGGGTGCTTGAAAGATTTATAACAAAACGACGATTGAAAATCAATTAATCATCATTTTGCGTATATCATTGGTAATCTGCCGAATATTGTTAATCTGTTCGGCATTGAAATTTAGGTCGCCGTTGTCTTTGATGATTATGCGTTTGTTGACGGTATCAATAGACAGGCATCCCTGTGGCACACGAATGACAAATTCATCGAAAGCCTTGCGCAGCTTGCGTAACATAACAAGGTAGCTCGACACGTCAATATCGTTCTGCTGATTTTGCAGAAGGTTGATGATGATATTGAGTGAGAAACGTTGCGTGGCGATTCGGCTCACCATCTTAGCGTCGGGCTGGTTATACATGTTAATGGCCAAATAAAGAGTTTCAGTCCAGCCGCCAAGCAGCACCAGAGCCGCGTTGTTGCCGCGTCCGCAGTTATTCAGATAATTTGTGATGTCTTTATATGCAACGCGCGCAATGGATTTTAGCGTATCGATGTCGGCAGTGTGTGAGCCTGCTTTTTCGGCGGTCATCGATACAAAATTCGACGGCACGCCAAGTTGTTCAGAGAGTGATTGTATGGTTTTAATGTAAGAGTTGGCCTGCTGATTCTGCTCAAACACCCAAAGATAGTTGAGGTCGGCACCATAAACGCCGATATTCAGAGCCTTGCTCGTGCTGTGAGTGTATTTGTCAACATTGTTGATTGAATTGACAAGGTTTGATTTGTAGAACGACGAGTAGTTGTTTATCAGATTCGACATGTCGGTGGGAGTGAAGATGTTGTAGAAGATGATATCTTCATCGTCCAGGCCGGTGGGCAGAGGTTTTTCATTTTCAAAAACATCAGCTTCAATAGCGTTTTTTTTGGTTTTGACATTGTTGCAGCTTGAAAAAACAATAGCCGCGCCTAACAAAATACAACCGAAAATTCTCTTTGTCCCCATAGAAGTAGTGTTTTTGAAGTTTCAAATCGTAAATGTAATAAAAACCAATTATAAAACAGAATTGTGCATAAAAAATGTGGTATGACATTTGATGTTTCGAAGCACGGAATAAATTTGTGTGTTTGAGCAATCCCGCAGTGCTAAATGCGGATTGCCAGAGAAAACATAAAAAGTATAATGCTGATAAGCAGATTATTAGAAGACAATGAAATTTAAAAGTTGGATTGAGGCCGCACGATTGCGGACATTGCCGCTGTCGGTGTCAGGAATAATTGTCGGTTGCGGCATGGCATTTGCCGACAACAGTTTTAACTGGTTGCTTTTCGCCTTGCTTATGGCGACAACAATATTGCTGCAGGTTTTGGGCAATTTTGCCAACGATTTGGGTGATTTTCAGCATGGAACAGACAACGAAAATCGCATAGGCCCCAAGCGCACGCTGCAAGGCGGAGGATTGACCGTCGGCGAGATGAAGCGCGGAATAGTGCTGATGATAGTGCTTTCGCTGGCGGTGGGAATGACAATGCTCAGCGTTTCGTTCGGCATAAGTACAGGCTTTTGGATATTTGTGATTATTGGCCTGGCTGCCATAGTTGCCGCTATACGTTATACCATGGGACGCAATCCGTTCGGCTACCGCGGATTGGGTGATTTGATGGTGTTAATTTTCTTTGGTTTCGCCACGGTTACAGGTTCGTATTTTATTATGACACATCATATTTCTGTCAATTCCATACTGATGGGAACAGCCATTGGTTTCATGAGCGTTGGAGTGTTGAATGTCAACAACTTGCGCGACAGTGCAAGCGACAAGGAATCGGGGAAAATGACAATCGTGGTAAAATTGGGCGTACGTTTCGGACAGATTTACCATTTTGTGCTTTGCCTTTCGGCAATAGCGCTGATTGCCGCCACGTTGGTGATGGAGCAGCGCTTTGCGGGCATGCTTTGGGTGTTGCTGCCAACCGTATTGTTGATAATGCACGGCCTTAGAGTTCTTCGGGCCACCGACGTGAAAACTCTCGACCCCGAGCTCAAAAAGCTGTCGCTGACCACACTGCTGATGTCGGTCTTATATGTGGCGGCAATAATATGGTAAAATAGCTTGTTTTCTGAAAAGCAACATTTTACACCTTACTCAACACCTCAATATTTCGGCTTCATTCCCAAATTGTAGAACGCAAACGCCAACTCGTCAGCATTTTCCTCAATCCATTTCGATGTCGGTTTGCCAGCACCGTGGCCGGCATTGGTCTCGATGCGGATGAGCACAGGTGCAGCGCCTTGCTGATGCTCTTGCAGTGTGGCCGCAAATTTGAACGAGTGAGCCGGCACAACGCGGTCGTCGTGGTCGCCAGTGGTTACGAGCGTTGCAGGATAAGCCTTGTCGGTGATGGTGTGCAGCGGCGAGTAGCCAATCAGATACTGGAACATCTGCAGGCTGTCCTCGCTGGTGCCGTAGTCGGTTGCCCAGTGGCGGCCGATGGTAAACTTGTGATAACGAAGCATATCCATCACGCCCACCGACGGCAGCGAAACGCCGTATAAATCAGGTCGTTGGTTGACAACTGCACCCACCAGCAGACCGCCGTTTGAGCCGCCTTGCAGCACTATGTTGCCAGCCGTGGTATAGCCCTCGGCAATCATATACTCGGCTGCAGCAATGCAGTCGTCGAACACGTTCTGTTTTTGCATCAGCGTTCCGGCGCGGTGCCAGTTCTCGCCATACTCTCCGCCGCCGCGAAGGTTCATCTGGCAGTAGATTCCGCCCTGCTCAAGCCACACGGCCTGCTGCATACCAAAATCGGGTGTCAGCGTGATGTTGAAACCGCCGTAGCCGTACATCCAAACCTTATGGCTGCCGTCGAGCTTAATGCCCTCTTTATGAACAATGAACATCGGAATCCGCGCCCCGTCCTTGCTTGTGTAGAACACCTGCTTGGTCACGTAGCCGCTGCCGTCAAAATCAATGTCGGCCCGATGGTAAACCTCTGATTTATTGGTGTTAACATCGTATTTATAGATGGTTGATGGCGAAGTGAACGTTTCCATCGCGTAGAAGGTGATGTTGTCGTCCTTGTCGTCGTCGAAGCCGCCAGCCGTGCCAATTTGCGGCAGCTCAACGTCGTGCAGATACTCGCCTTTGAGCGAATAAACCTCATAATGGCTCTGCGCGTCCTTGATGTATTCGGCAATCAGTTTGCCCACCTTCAAGCTCACCGATGCCAGCACATTTTCCTTTTCGGGAATCACCTCAACCCAGTTTTTGACGTCGGGTTTTGCCGGGTCGATTGAGATAAGGCGATATTTTGGTGCGCCGAAATCGGTCAGAACCAACATTTTACCATCGCAATCCTCAATAACCGAGTAGTTGTTGTCGAAATTCTCAACAATACGCTTTACTGGACCATTGTTTTTCAAATCTTTGATATACAAAGCGTTGCCTGATGTCGATTCCGACACATAGATGCGCATAATCGTCTCGTCGTCGGCAACACTGGCATTAAACATCCACTCGGGGTGCTGCGGGTCTTCGTAAATAAGTTTGTCATTTGCTTGATTATCACCAATTTTGTGATAGTAAATCTTGCTGTTGACATTCTCGCCAGTCAGTGCGTCGCCGCCTGTCGGCTCGGGGAAGCGAGAATAGAAGAAACCGTCTTTGTACCACGCAATTCCCGAAAATTTCACCCATTGGATATGGTCGTCGAGAGTTTTGCCAGTGGCAATCTCTTTGACATACAGCTCGTTCCAATCAGAGCCTGCGCGTGCGATTCCGTAACCGAGGTAGCGGCCGTCGTGCGAAATCGACACTGTTGAGAGCGCTACCGTGCCGTCGTCCGACAGCTTGTTCGGGTCGAGCAGCTCAACCTCCTTGCCGCCCAGAGTGTCGCTGTAGTACATCACATACTGGTTCTGCATACCGTCTTTCTTGTACCAGAAATAACGTCCGGCACGCTTTCGCGGCATACTGATTTTCTGATAGTTATAAATCTGTTCCAATCGGTTTTTCACCTGCTCGCGGAACGGAATTTTCTCTAAATAGCCGAAAGTCAGCTTGTTCTGCTCAGCCACCCATTGCGCGGTTTCATCGGAATTGTCGTCCTCAAGCCAACGGTACGGGTCGGCCACCTGCTGACCGAAGTAAACGTCAACAGTATCAACTTTTTTTGTCATCGGATATGTGATTTTGTCGTTTTGGCAGCCCGTTGCCATCAGCAATAGTAAAGCCGCTGGTAAATAGTTGTATTTCATAATTAAGATATTGTTACCATTTTATCTCCCCTTTTCCTTCGCGGATGATTTCGAATTCGTCTGTAGTGCAGTCAATTACCGTTGATGGCTGATTGTCACCATAGCCTCCGTCGATGACGGCATCCACCATGTTTCCGTAGCGCTCGTGGATAAGTTCGGGGTCGGTGATGTATTCGGTCACTTCATCTTCATCATCGTGCACTGATGATGACAGCAGAGGCCGTCCAAGTTCAGTCACAATGTTGCGGATGATATTGTTGTCGGGCACGCGGATGCCAACAGTTTTACGGCGTGTTTTGAAGAGTTTAGGGATGTTGTTGTTCGCCTCGAAAATGAAGGTGAACGGCCCCGGAACGTTGCGTTTCAGCAGTTTGAATGCCGCGTTTGATATTGGTTTTGTATATTCCGAAATCTGGCTCAAATCGTTGAAGATGAACGAGAAATATGCTTTATCCATATCCAGCCCCTGAAGTTTGGCAAGGCGCGCCACGGCTTTTGGCTGTGCTATGTCGCAGCCCACGCCATAGATGGTGTCGGTGGGATAAATCACAAGCCCGCCATCTTCAATAATCTGCGTTATCTTTTTGATTTCGCGCGGATTAGGGTTCTCGGGATATATTTTGATTAGCATTTAGGATTTAGGAATTAGAATTTTTAATTACGAATTACGAACCTGTAATTTAATCTTGTTAAACCCGTTAAACTTTAAACAATTCACCAACTAAACAGTTCTACTCCCCTTTCACTCTTTCTCTCCGAAACAAAGGTCGCCTGCATCGCCTAAACCAGGCACAATGTATGATTTGGCGGTCAGTTCGTCGTCGATGGCGCCAGTCCAGATGGTTACGGGCTGCCCAGCAACGTTGCGCTGGAGGTAATCAAGGCCTTCGCGGCTCGAAATGACCGAAACGATATGCGTGTGAATTGGTGTACCCTTCTTGAGGAGAGCCTGATAAGCCAGCACCATCGAGGCGCCGCTGGCCTGCATTGGGTCAACCAGAATCAGCGTTTTTCCGTCGGTAGAAGGGCCTGCAATATGGTCGAAACTGATGTGGAACGTGCAGCCGTCTTTCTCATACTTGCGGCAGGCGGAAATGAATGCGTTTTCAGCCTTGTCGAACACGTTCAAAAAACCCTCGTGGAAAGGCAGTCCAGCACGCAATACGCTGGCAATCACAGGCTGCGCGGCCAGTTGAGGCACTTGAGCCACACCCAGCGGAGTCTGCACATCGGTTTGCTTGTATTCCAACTGTTTGCTAATCTCGTAAGCAAAAATTTCGCCAATACGTTCCATATTTCTGCGGAAGCGCATGCTGTCCTTCTGAATGACATTGTCGCGCAATTCGGCCATGAACTGGTTCAGAATGCTGCTTTGAGAGCCAAGATTGTTAACCATAATTTCAAATTTTAAAACGACTGATAAAAATGCATTTATTTGTTGGATTTTCAATCAAATCACCGAAATAAAAATAGCACGAGTGGAAATTAGAAATGACGGGGCAGAAAGTCAACAAAATGGAAAGATGCGGCTTTTATTGTTGAGAGGAAGCTGTTCCTGCCTCATTACCAACAAGTTGCAGAATCCGATTTTTAACATTGACAATCAGCCATGAAGGCGTTGAGGTGGCTCCGCTGATGCCAACGCTGGTCACTCCGGCAAACCATTCGGGGCGGAGTTCGTCGATGTTTTCAATAAAATATGATTTCTCGTTCACCTGTTGGCACATTCCGAAAAGAGCTTTGGCGTTGGAGCTGTCGTGCCCGCCGACGAAAACCATAAGTTCATGCTCTGCTGCAAACTGCTTGAGATGAGGGCCGCGGTTGGCCACTTGGCGGCAGATGGTGTCGTGCCAATTGAATTGCTTTGCGTTCTGCCCGATGATTTTCACCAGTTGCATAAACTGGCCAATGTCTTTGGTTGTCTGCGAGAAAAACTCTATTGGGCGCGTCATGTCTATTTTTTGCAGGTCGGCTTCAGTTTCAACCAGAATGGCGTTGCCGTTGGTCTGGCCAATGAGTCCAACCACTTCGGCATGGCCTTTCTTACCGAAAATCACCACTTGTCCGCCGCAAGCCGACATTTCCTGATAGGCTTGTTTGATGCTCTGCTGAAGCCGCAGAACCACGGGGCAGGTGGCATCGATGAGCTGAATGTTGCGTTCCTTGATGTTGGCGTAGCTGCTTGGAGGCTCACCATGGGCGCGGAATAAGACGCGCGCGTTGCGGAGTTTGGAAAACTGTTCGTTATCAATCACTTTCAATCCCATTTCAGCCAGGCGGTTCACCTCAAGCGGGTTGTGCACCATAGCGCCGAGACTATAAAGCGGCTCACCGTCGGACAGGGCGGCGGTGGCTTTGGTAACTGCGTTTTTCACGCCAAAGCAGAATCCAGAATCGGGGTCGATGGCGATGTCAACCATTATCAGTTGTTTTTTGCGTTCACAACCAGTTGAAGAATAACGTCGAACTGCTCCTCGCGTGTCATGTTGCTGTTGTCGACCACGTGGGCATCATCGGCCTGGCGGAGCGGCGAAACCTCGCGGTGTTGGTCGAGATAGTCGCGCTGGTTAACGTTTTCAAGAATTTCGTCGAAAGTCACCTTTTCGCCTTTGGCTGTCAGCTCGTCGAAGCGGCGCTGTGCACGCACCTCGGGCGATGCAGTCATGAATATTTTCAGGTCGGCATTTGGGAAAACCACAGTGCCAATATCGCGGCCATCCATCACAATACCGCCTTGTCGGCCCATATCTTGCTGCAACTTAACCATTTGAGCACGAACAAAATCGATGCGACTGACATAGCTCACTTTATTTGAGACCTCAATTCGGCGGATTTCGTCTTCAACCACCTCGCCGTTAAGCAGCGTGGTGTTCTTGCTGGTCTGCTGGTCGTAGATGAAGCTGATGCCAACGTTGCCAATCACTTTTTTCAGCTCCGTTTCGTTCACTGTTCCGTCATCGCTGATAAGGCTGTTGCGCATGCAGTAGAGCGTCACGGCGCGGTACATTGCGCCTGTGTCAACATAGATGTAACCCAGTTTTTTGGCCAGTTCCTTTGCCACCGTGCTCTTGCCGCACGACGAGAATCCGTCGATGGCTATGGTTAGTTTTTTATCGCTCATATTATTGTGTTTAATCGGTGAATCGTTTAATCGGTGAATGGTAAGGGGTTAGGGTTTAGAGGGTTGAGTTTTAATGATTAATGTTTAATTAGCTAAATCGCTTATTCTAAATTCTAACTCCTAATTTCTAACTATCAATTATTATTGACATGCAGCGTCCGAGTGGGGAAGGCGAAGCTAATGCCTTCAGCGTTGAAGCGCGACAGAATCTCAAGATTGACCTCCGACTGTGCGGCAAATATGTCTTTGCCCTTGACAATGTAATAGATAAAGCATACATCCAGCGAAGAATCGGAAAAATTTTTCATATAGACGTGGCAGTCGTCCTTCAGGTCGTCGTGGCGGTGCGCAATGTCTTCCAGAATGCCGAATGCCTTCCGCAATTTTTCGGGAGTTGTGTCATAAGTCAGGTTGAGGTCGAGCACAATGCGGCGGGCAGGCTCGCGCGAGACGTTCTCAACGGCATTGTCGATGATGTTGGCGTTCGGGATGGTCACTTCGGTGCCATCGAGCGTGGTGAGGCGGAAACTGCGCAACCCAATGAAACTCACGTAGCCGTCGTAGTTGGCCACCCGCACGCGGTCGCCAATGTTGAACGGGTTGTCGATGAGCATGGTGGCGCCGCCCAAGAAGTTGGTCACCGTGTTTTTGGCAGCCAGAGCCAAAGCCACACCGCCCACGCCAAGTCCTGCCAGAAGCGCCTTCACATCGTAGCCAGTATTTGAGAGCGTGATGGCGATGCCCGCGCCCCAGATAATCACCTGCACCAGGTGCTTGATGGTGGGCAGCATCTGAATGGTGCTGCTACTGCTGCCGTCTTTCTGATTTTTCGACGAGATTACACCGTCGATTATCGCTGTGACAAAATTCGATACAAACCACGTGATGCAGAGCAAAGCCACAAAGGTGTAAATCTTGCTAACCAGCGGTTTGTACTGTTCAATCGGGAAATTGGAAACGGCGAGGCGGAGGCCTATCAGAATGATTAGCACGCTGACGGGCATCAGCAGACTGCGCACCATGCCTTTCGATTTCTCAATCGGCATTTTTGTGAATCGGTCGATGATTTTTGGCAGAATCAGCATTATCAATTTGCTGATTATCACCGCAACAACAATTTCAATTACTGCTTTCAGCCAATCGAACCCAGTGGCTCCTAAAAACACAAAGTCCTTCATATCAGTGGGTTATTTGTTTTTGACAGATGTTTGCAGAGTCTCATAGACATTCTTGGCAATTCCCTGCCAACTGTACTTGTCGAAGAAGGCTTGCGGAGTGTCGCCAGCGAGCGAGAGAGCGTTCACAAGGCTGTTGGCGAACATATCCCAGTTGTTATCGACAACCACCTGCAGTTTGTTGCCGCAAACTGTTGTGTCAATGCCAATTGCGCCCATCGATGTTGAAACCACGGGGCGGTTCTGCCCGATGGCCTCAATCACTTTCGACTTGATGCCGCCGCTTTGCATGGCTGGGTTCATCACCACGTCGGAGCTGCGGATATATGAGTTTATATCTTCAACAAATCCGGCATAAACAACATTGTTCTTTTTCAGGTCGTTGAAGCGGCTTTGATACTCTTTTGAGAGGCCGCCTCCGCAGATGAGAATCTTGTAGCCGCGGTCGCCCATCAGCTTCTTCAGCCGCGGGCTGATTTCGTCGATTATGATGGAAAGAGACTCGATGCTTGGCAGATATTTCAGCACGCCGAAGAACATGAAAATCTTGTCGTCGGGTTTGATGCCGTGGCGTTGGAGCACCTCGGTACGCTCGTCGGAATTGCATTTCGGAAGCGAGGTCTGCTCAATGCCGTAAGGTTTCAGGAAACACTTCTCAGGGCTCAGATTGAACTTGTTGATGGCAATCTGACGGTCCTGGTCGGTGGTGAAAAAGGCTCCTTTGGCCATTTTCATGGCAAAGCGCTCCCATTCGAACATTGCCGGCCACCACCATTTGCCGGTTGCCATCGACCTCAGATATTCGATGTTGATGGCGTGGATGAACACCGGCACACCCGTCTTTTTCGACAGCGTGCCCATCCAGCCCAGAACAGGCTGCTCAAGAATGATGACATCGGGCTTGATTTCAAGCACTTGGTCGTAGATTATCTTGTAGTTGGCGCGCGAGATGCGGCGGAAAGCCGAGCGCGGAACAATGGGGCGGAGTTCGAACGAGCACTCCGGTGTGGTTGAGCCAACACCCGTGATGACGGTGAGGTTCGATATCGTTCCCAAAGCGTTGAGGTAGCCAAACACGCCTTTCAGGTCGCCTGAAACAGGCGGGCAGAGAGGCTCCGGAGCTATCGACAATATTTTCAACTTTTCCATTCTTGTTCGGTTTTATTTGGGGCTTAACAGCCGTTTGTATTCGTCGGGGTTGTTCAGAGTAGATATGGCCTTGAGCAGCGTTGAGTCGTTTTGGAGCTGTGCTTTTATCCTTCCCACCTGATAGTAGTAGCGGCTTGCTATCTCCTCTTGAAGCAGAAGGCTAATCTCGCGCTTGTGAGCCATAAGGTCCTGGTCTTTATTGTGTTTCAGCGCATTGCGAAGTTCATCAACTTTTGTGACGATGGTCGAATCATGCTTCTCGTGCTTGATGGTCTTTTCAAGTTTATCGAGCATTTTCTCGCTTTCAAACGAGTAGTCGTAATCCTTGTCAACCAAGAAGTTGGAGAATTCCGTGTAGTCATCGTCGCTGAAACGGAATTTTTCAGGAGCGTCAATGTTGTTGTGCTTTTGTGAATAGAGCGTGGCGAAATCGAAAATCAAGTTTTTGTTGTAAAGGCTGTAGGTGATTTCGCTCATGTTTTCAGGCTCAATCTTCACATCGGGCAGAACGCCGCCGCCGTCAAACACCTCACGTCCGGCACGGGTGTGGAACATGGTGATGAGCGAGTCGGGCACCTTGCCCACGCTGCCGTCGGCATTGCGGTGCGAGTAGTCCAGCGCCTGGATGCAGCGGCCGCTCGGAATGTAGTATTTGGCAGTGGTGAGTTTCAGTTTGGTGTTGTAGCTCAGGTCGCGGGTTGTCTGCACAAGTCCTTTGCCGTAGCTGCGCGAGCCTACAATCACGCCGCGGTCGAGGTCCTGAATCACGCCCGACACAATCTCCGACGCCGACGCCGAGCTGCTGTTCACGAGCACAGCCAGCGGCAGTTTTGTATCGACGGGTTCGCCAGTGGCGTAGTAGGTTTTGTTCCACAATTTCACTTTGCCTTTGGTGCTTACAATCTCGTTCGATTTCTCCACAAAAAGGCTCGAAACAGCGATGGCCTCATTGAGCAGTCCGCCCGGATTGCCACGCAAATCGAAAACCAACCCCTTGAGCTGGTTGTTCTTTTTCAGGTCGAGCAAAGCCTCTTTCACCTCCAGACTGCAATCCTCAGTGAAGCTGTTGAGGCGGATGTAGCCGATGCCGTCGGCCACCATTCCGTAGTATGGCACGCTTTTGACCTTGATTTTCTGGCGGGTGATGACCACCTTCCGCTTCTGCTGCGTGAAGGGAGTCTCAACCGTGAGAGTGACTTTCGAATTAGGCTCGCCCTTAAGCAGTTCGCTCACTTTATCGCTCTTCATGTCAGCAATATCGCGGCCATCGATTTCAATAATGATGTCGCCGGCCTTTAATCCAGCCTGGTCAGCGGGGGCTCCGGCAATGGGCTCGGTCACTTCAACATATTTTTCTTTGCCGTGGATATAGGCTCCGATGCCGCCATATTGACCGGTGGTCATGAAGCGGAAATCCTCAATATCCGACTCGGGAATGAAGACCGTGTAAGGGTCGAGCGACTTCAGCATCTCGTCGATGCTCTTTTTCACAAGGTCGCCAGGCTCAATTTCATCAACGTAGTAGATAGAGAGTTCGCGGAAAAGTGTGTGGTAAATGTCAAGATTCTTAGCCAGTTCAAATTCTTTGTCGCCCACGGCGGTGAAGCCTGCAATGGCGGCAATGGCAGCGGCAACGACTGCTATTCGGGTTTTTCTTCCAAGAAATTTCATATTCAAATACACTCAAAATGAGAGAAACAAAGGTAAGAATAGTCTCGAAATTGCACAGTGTTTGGAGTTTTTTTTGGCTCTGACTAAATCTTGGACAATGGACAGTGGTTAATGATTAATGACTAGCGATTAACGATTAATGAAAACTCCTAATTCCTCATCCCGATAGCCATTGGGACTAATTCCTAACTTTTCCAACACCAACACCCTGCCCCTAACTAAACCTTGGATTATGGACAACGGACAATTGAGAGTTGACAATTATTATCGATTTATATTGAACGCAATAAGGTTCTTAATTTTCAGAGCATGCGGTAATTTTTTACCACAAGGTTCTCACCGGGTAATTCGGAATTGTCGAATCGCGAGTTATGATGGTGAGGTTTTCGGTGAGCGCCTGTGAAATTATAAGTCGGTCGAAGGGGTCTCCGTGGTATTTGGGCAGGTTTTTGAGTTTGTCAAGATGTTTCGATTTTATGGGCAGAATTTGAATATCCTTTTCGTTGCAAAGATTTTCGATTTGGGTGATTGAAAAATCCAAATCGAGTTTGCCAATGCTCTGTTTAATAGCAATTTCCCATAACGATGCCACACTTGTGTAAATAAGTTCGGTGGTGTTTATAGTATTCAATGCCAACTCTGACAAATCGCCACTGTTGCGCAAATACCAAAGAAGCGCGTGTGTATCAATAATATACATCACATGTATCCGTTAAAGCATTCGGGTGTTGCATCGAAATCGGATGCCATGTTGAAGGCACCAGTAAGACCGCCAGGCTGGCGTTGGCTTTTTTTGTCGGCTTTACCATCGTTTTCCGACAGAAGGTTGTTGACAAAATCGAGAACTTCTTGTTTCTGTGCGGCTGTCAACCCTTCAATTTTCTTCTCCAAAACTGCATATTGCATATATCGTTCCTCCAAAAACTAATTTTGTCAAAAATTTAGATTTACAAATATATAAATAAATGAAATAATATCAAACGACCCCAAACTAACCACAAAAAATAATTTTGGTTTCCGTTAGGATAAGTTTGGTTAGAGAAAAAAATCCGCTTGCGGATCAATTCTGCTAAAATCTGCTCGAATCGGTTAGAGATAAAATTCACGTTTTTCGGCGCGAAACCAAAAAATCCGCGTTTTTGCCCTGAAATTCACTCAAAAATCGCCCGAAAAAGGCCCGATTTTGCCATTTTTCAAAAACCGTTCGTTAAGTCAAACCCGCCGTTCGTTAAGTGAAAGCCGCCGTTCGTTAAGTCAAACCCGCCGTTCATTTTTTGGCTATTGTTTTTTGAAAAACACATTCCGACCTTTGACAAGGTTGAATTACGAATGATGAATTACGAATTACGAAACGGCATTATTGTAGAGACGCCATATTATGACATCTCTACGTGAAACAAACGATAACGAAAACAATATCAACAAAATAAACAATTCGATTATTAATTTAAATTTTACAATTATGAGGAGAATTCGACAATTTTTCTTGACAACGTTGGTGCTGCTCAGTAGCGCACTGACTTCGTGGGCAGACTCGTTCTATAGCGGAGGCCTGCTATATGAGGTTACCGACGCCACGAACCATTATGTTTCGGTTAGAGGCGACATGGAGACTACGGGTGCGCTCACAATCCCTTCTACTGTTGATTCGCGGTGGGGTACGACTTACACGGTAACTTCGATTGCCTACCAAGCGTTCAAAGATAATAGGAGACTTACATCGGTAACCATTCCAAATTCGGTAACTTCGATTGGAGAGAGTGCGTTCGAAGATTGCTACGGCCTGACATCGGTAACCATCGGCAATTCGGTAACTTCGATTGGCGACAACGCATTCTATTGTTGCTACGGCCTGACAGAGGTAACCATTCCAAATTCGGTAACTTCGATTGGCAACGATGCGTTCAGTGGCTGCGGCCTGACAGAGGTAACCATTTCTGAATCGGTAACTTGGATTGGAGAGCATGCGTTCATGGGTTGCGACCTGACAGAGGTAACCATTCCCGAATCGGTAACTTGGATTGGAGAGAGTGCGTTCTACGGTTGCAACGGCCCGTTCACTTTTTTACGTGCGACTCCGCCGACGTTCGGAGCACGTGTGTTCGATCAAACCAACGATTGTCCGATATATGTTCCAGCATCGGCTGTGGAAGCATACAAGAGAGCAGAAAATATGTGGAGTTATTCAAGCCGTGTGCAACCACTGACGGGAATAACGAAGAATGGTGTACGGTATGAATTGCAGGCAGACGGGACTTGGGCTGTTGCGGAAATCATTGCTTCAGGTGATATTGTCATACCAGACGCCATCAGCGGCTGTCCTGTCACATCAATAGGCAACGCATTCGAGAATCGTAGCGACCTTACATCGGTAACCATCGGCAATTCGGTAACTTCGATTGACGACGGCGCGTTCAAGGGCTGCAGCGGCCTGACAAAAATCACACTGCCGTTTACAGGCGACAAGCCGCACACAGCGACTGACAGATATCAATATCCGTTCGGATATATTTTCGGAACTTCCAGTTACCCAGACGCAACCGAAACAACACAACGTTATTATGGTATTAGCACAAGTTCAGAAACAAGCAGCACATACTTCATCCCGACATCGCTGAAAGAGGTGGTGATTACTGGCAGCAGTTACATTCCGTATGGTGCGTTCTCTGGTTGCTCAAATTTGACATCGATAACCATTCCTAATTCGATAACTTCGATTGGCGGCTATGCGTTCTACAATTGCAGCGGCCTGACAGAGGTAACCATTCCCGAATCGGTAACTTCGATTGGCTACTACGCATTCAATGGTTGCAGCGGCCTGACATCGATAACCATTCCCGAATCGGTAACTTCGATTGGCGTCTTTGCGTTTCAAGGTTGCAGCGGACTGACAGAGGTAACCATTCCCGAATCGGTAACTTCGATTGACAACGGCGCATTCAATGGTTGCAGCGGCCTGACAAAAATCACGCTACCGTTTGTGGGCTACAAGCGGCGCACAGCGACTGACCAATATCAATACCCGTTCGGATATATTTTCGGAACTTCCAGTTACCCGGACGCAACGGAGACAACACAAGAATATTATGGCATCAGCACAAGTTCAACAACAAGCGCCAAATACTATATCCCGACATCGCTGAAAGAGGTGGTGATTACTGGCAGCAGTTACATTCCGTATGGTGCGTTCTCTGGTTGCTCAAATTTGACATCGATAACCATTCCTAATTCGGTAACTTCGATTGGCGGAAGTGCGTTCTATAATTGCAGCGGCCTGACAGAGATAACCATTCCTAATTCTATAACTTCGATTGGCGGCTTTGCGTTCGAAAATTGCAGCGGCCTGACAGAGGTAACCATTCCCGAATCGGTAACTGAGATTGGCAAATTTGCGTTCGTTCGTTGCACAGGCCTGACAGAGGTAACCATTCCAAATTCGGTAACTTCAATTGGCGACGACGCGTTCTTGGGTTGCAGCGGCCTGACAGAGATAACCATTCCTAATTCGGTAACTTCGATTGGCAACGGCGCGTTCTGGGGTTGCATCGGCCTGACAAAAATCACACTGCCGTTTACAGGTGACAAGCCGCACACAGCGACTGACCAAAATCAATATCCGTTCGGATATATTTTCGGCAATATCAGTTACACTGGCGGAACCGAAACAACACAAGATTATATTGACTATGGCACAGGTGGAAAAACAAGCACATACTACATCCCGTCATCGCTGAAAGAGGTGGTGATTACTGGCAGCAGTCACATTCCGTATGGTGCGTTCATGAATTGCTCAAATTTGACATCGGTAACCATTCCTAATTCGATAACTTCGATTGCCAACTATGTGTTTCAAGGTTGCAGCGGCCTGGCATATTTGACATTTGAAGGTGCGACACCGCCGACGTTCGGAGCAAATGTGTTCGGCGGTAATTATCCGATATATGTGCCAACAGCAGAGGCTGTAAGAAAATACAAGGCTGCAAACAACATGAGCAGTTATGCAAACCGAGTGAAGGTACTTCCTATTTGCACCATAACGGTTAAGGCCAACAATGCCGATTATGGCACAGTGAGCGGCGGAGGCCCGTTCAACACACTCACAACAACTTCGACAGAGATTTCGGCCGCCGCAAACGAGCATTATCGGTTTATCCGCTGGGACGATGATGGCGAGGGATATGCCAATGCATCACGCACAATCACATTATCTGGCGATGCCACCTACACCGCTATATTCAAGCGCGTGCTTACGGTCAGCGACATTGTTGTTGCAAATAAGGAGTACGACGGCACCACCGAGGCAACTGTTTCATCGTACCAAACCGACAAACTTGAAAGCGATGATGTAACTGTAATTATCACAGCATCATTTAACACAGCAAGTGCTGGTGCGAACAAAGAAGTTTCATACAACATTGAACTTGGCGGCACCGATGCCGATAAATATGTATTGGCAAGCACTGCGGGCACGACAAGCGCAAACATTACGGCATTATCAGTTTCAAACCCGACAATTACATTGAGCGCAACATCGTTCACTTACAATGGCTCGGCACAAACGCCAACAGTGACAGTGAAGGACGGCGAGACAACAATTGACCCATCGGAATACACGGTAACAATGACGACCGATGTTACCAATGTTGGTGAGAAAACCGTTACCATCAACGATAATGAAGGCGGCAACTACGTTGTCCGTGGAGAGGCGACGTACACCATCAACCCGAAGCAGGTTTCAACACCGACAATCACACTGAGCGCGACATCGTTCACTTACAACGGCTCGGCTCAAACGCCAACTGTTTCATCAGTGAAAGACGGCTCAACCGTTATTCCTTCAACGGAATACACAGTCGGCTACAGCGACAACACCAACGCTGGCACGGCAACCGTAACAATCAGCGACAACAATGGCGGCAACTACACCGTCAACGGTTCGGCTAACTTCACCATCAACCCGAAAGAGGTTTCAAATCCGACAATCGAGCTGAGCGCAACATCGTTCACTTACAACGGCTCGGCACAAAAGCCAACCGTCACGTCGGTGAAAGACGGTGAGACAACAATTAACGCATCGGAATACACGATTGTTTACTCGACCGATGTTACCAACGCTGGCCAGAAAACCGTTACCATAAGCGACAATGCCAACGGCAACTACAACGTCAGCGGCTCGGCGAACTTCACAATCAACGCCAAGACTGTTTCAAGCCCGACAATCGAGTTGAGTGCCACATCGTTCACTTATAACGGCTCGGCACAAAAGCCAAGCGTGACATCGGTGAAAGACGGAGAGACAGTCATTCCGTCAGACGAATACACAGTGGGCTACAGCAACAACACCAACGCAGGCACGGCAACAGTGAACATTACCGACAAGGCCAACGGCAACTACACCGTCAACGGTTCGGCTAACTTCACCATCAACCCGAAAGCCATCACCGCCAGCGCAACTGCCGATAACCGCGAGTATGACGGCACAACTGTCGCAAACGGTTCAATCACGCTCAACGGCAAAGTAGGAACCGACAATGTTTCTGCATCTTACACTTCGGCAGCCTTTGCCGACAAAAACGTTGGTAACAGCAAAACCGTGACATTCAGCGGAATAGCTATCGGTGGCACCGATAAAAGCAACTATACTTTGAGCAACACAGAAGCTACTGCAACAGCCAATATTACTGCCCGCAGCCTTACTCTGAGCAACTTCAAGGCCGACAGCAAGACATACGACGCAACAACCAACGCCACCGGCGGACAGTTCAGCGACAACCGTGTGAGCGGCGATGTGCTTGAGTTCAGCTACAACTACGCATTTGCCGAAAAGAATGTTGGAACAAATAAAACTGTGAACTTCAACAGCATAGCCATCAGCGGTGGTGCCGACAAAGGCAACTACACTTTGGCAGCAACCACAGGTGCAGCAAAAGCTGACATCACAGTCAAAACTCTTGCCATCAGCAATATCAAAGCTGAAAACAAGACTTACGATGGCAACACTACAACAAGCGTCAGCTACACAACTGACAAGGTTGCCACCGACGATGTAACGTTTGGC
>JAGCNL010000053.1 GCA_017645945.1 Salinivirgaceae bacterium | reverse complement strand
TAGTAGGCTATCGACGGCACCTTAATATCTCTCGCAAAGAAAGATTTGGTACTTACTTCGTCGAGTTTGCTTGCGTCAACGTTTTTTGCGCCCGGAATCTTGCCATTCCAAAGGTCGATGATTTTTTGGGGTTCCTTCGGTGCGGGTTGTCCTGGGAACTGCGCGTTTGCCGTTTGTGTAGCGGCTGTCAGGCAGATGGCTGCCATTGCTGATAAAATAGTGGTTTTCATTACTTTATTGTATTAAGTTGTTAGTCTTTTTTTATTGCTTTCGCAATGATTCCGGCCATGTATGCGGCTCCTGGCTCATCGGGGTGAATGCCGTCAACAGCAAAATATTCTTGCTTGTCGGCCAATTCTTTATGCAAATCGATGATTGTCAGATTGTTCGCTTTGGCAATCTCAGTCACGGCAGGAATCACACCTGCCACAATCACCGAGTCGTTTATGCCCCATCCAAGGCAGTAGGCGGGGGCGGGGGTGCAGACAAAAATCTGCGGATTGCGCCCGTTCGATTTCAAAGTGTCGATAAGCGACTGATAGTCAGTTTTGAAACGTTCGGCATTCCAGTTCTGCGGCTTGGTGTCGTTTGTGCCAAGTTTGATGACCACAATGTCAGCATTAAGCGCCACGGCGTTCGAGAATTCCTTGCAAATCCAGTACGGATAATCGGCATCTTTTTGCACCGTGGTGCCGCTTTTTCCGCAGTTCTGCACGCTGTAGCCGTCGCCCAAAATGCGGTTCAGAACCACTGGATAGTCGTCGCGGCTCTGGATTTTTATGCCGTGGCCCTCGGTGATGCTGTCGCCGACGCAGGCCACCTTAATCTGCTCGCTGCCACCACACGCTGTAAGCGAAAGCGCTGCCAAAGCAGCAAATAAGATATTATGTTTCATTGTTTTATGTTTTTATCAAAAATCGTAGCCAAATATAGACAACTTGAGTAATAAATGTATGTCGGCTGTGTTTTTTTTAAAATGTTTGCTCGAGATTAAAATGTTTGTAACAAAACGGCTTTTTTAACGTAATCATTTTATGCAAACGTTTGTATCGTTACAATATTTAAATACTTTTGTCGAATAAAACTGAATCGAATGGATACTATAACAGCCAACGTTTTTCAAATAGACGGCAACACCAGCCGCCCCACAGTGATTTTCAATGCCACAACAGGCCAGTTCAGGCTTTTGGGGCGGTCGATTCTTGAAAATTCGATTCGTTTCTATGAGCCGATAGCAAAGTGGATTGAACAATATATCAAGCATCCTGCCGAAAAAACTGAATTCCACATGGAGCTTGAGTATTTCAACACCAGTACATCGAAGTATCTGCTTCAGATTATGCAACAATTTGAAAATCTGTTTGATACTGGTGCCGATGTGACTATCGTCTGGTACTATGCTGATGAAGATATGCTCGATTTGGGCAATGATTATCAGCAGATTGTGAAAGTGCCGTTTGAATTCAAGAAACTGAATAGCCAGACTTTGTCGTAGTATTTACCTAATACACAGATGGTTCTGCTTCTGGTTTATCTTCTGATAGCATTGCTGGTATCGTTCCTGTGTTCGGTATCGGAATCGGTAATGCTCTCAACATCAATTTCTTATGCCGAGTCAGTGGCGCACAAGGGCAGAGGCGGACGCATTCTGGTACGGCTCAAGCGCAACATCGACCGTCCGTTGGCGGCCATTCTGTCGCTCAACACCATTGCCAACACCATTGGCGCGGCGGGCGTTGGCGCTCAGGCGGTTGCGGTGTTCGGAAGTGAGTTTTTCGGTATTGCTTCTGGCGTGCTAACGGTGCTGATTCTGGTCTTTTCAGAGATTATCCCAAAATCCATCGGCTCAAACTACTGGCGCGAACTATGCGTCCCGATAGCGTATATTATTCAAGGACTGATATATATCATTTTCCCGATAGTGATTGTGTCGGAATCGCTCACCAAGCTTTTCTCGCGCCGTCGCGGACAGACGGTGAGCCGAGAAGAGATAGCGGCACTGGCAAATATTGGTGAACGCGAAGGTGTTTTTGAGTCGAGTGAAGGTAAGATTATCAACAATCTGGTGAAGCTTAAATCGCTGAAAGTGAAGAGTGTAATGACTCCGCGCACGGTGGTTGTCGCCGCCAGCGAGAACACCACTCTCGAACGTTTTTTCAGCAACAAAGAGAATCTGCGCTACTCGCGAATTCCGGTTTATAAGGATTCAATTGACGACATCACTGGCTTTGTGCTCAAATCGGACATTCTGCTCTATCTGGCTGAAGGCAAGAAGAATGTGAAACTCAAGAACTTGCGTCGGCCAATCATCAACTGTTACGAGAACACGTCAATCTACAATTTCTATAACATCTTGATTACCCGCAAGCAGCAGATTGCCCTTGTTATTGATGAATATGGTGGCATGGAGGGCATTGCCACAATGGAGGATGTGGTTGAGACTCTGCTGGGTATGGAAATTACTGACGAGTCTGATAGTCAGATTGATATGCAGAAATTTGCCAAGGAACGCTGGCAGCGGCGGTCGGCGGTGATTGATTTTTCAGGAAAGGCTGACGACCACAACATGTAGCTTATCATTGCTGCACAATCTTTGGCAACGCTTCAAGCAACTGACGCATATTATCGAATACAAGATTGGCTCCAGCCGCTTCAAGGTCTGATTTATCCAGAATTCCTGTGTTTACGCCAATGGTGAACACTCCTGCAGCCACTCCAGCCTGAATGCCAAGCGGCGCATTCTCAACAACCAAAGCCTCGTTAGGAGAGAGGCGGAGTTTATGAAGCCCCATCAGATATGGCTCTGGATAAGGTTTCCCTTGCTTGACATCAAGAGCCGTAACCATCAGTTCACGATTGAAAAGACCGTCAAAATTCTGCTCAATACGTTCGAGAGTGGAGCTTTCGCCCGAGCCGGTAACAACTGTCCGTGCAATATTGTTGTCGGCCAGATAGCGCACCACATCAATAATTCCTGGAATTAGGCCTGGCTTCGGCATCTGCTTGAAGATACCGCTTTTTATATGGTAAATCTCTTGCTGTTCTTCGGTTGAGCTGTGACGGCTGAAATGAATCTGAAACTGCTCGTCGATGGTGGCGGCGCCTGTGCGGCCTTCGTTCATATAGACCAGCCGTTTGGTGAATGGAATTCCAATCTGCGTGAAAGTTTTTACCCACGCCTCGGCATGCAGTGGCATACTGTCGAACAGCACACCATCCATGTCGAACATTACGCCTTTGATATTCAGATTTTGATGGCCTGTCTTGGCCAGATATTGCTTTATTGCAGACTCTATCATCAAACTAAAATTGAGCCGCAAAGATAATTTGATTTAGGAGTTAGGAAATACGAATTAGGAATTAGGAATTGCAATTTTGGCCTTTCAGACGTGGCAATGCCGCGTGCCTACTAAACTTCTAATCCTCTGACTCTCTAACTCTCTAATTCTCTCACCCCTCACTGCACCGATTTCCGCTGTACAAACTCGTTGAAAATGTCCTTGTATTTATCAGCTACGGCAATAGGTTGGTCGTTGATAATCACGCAGTTGCGCTCGATTGATTTGATTGCGTCAAGCGCGATGATATATGACCTGTGAACACGCATGAATCGGTCGGCAGGCAGAGTCTCCTCGAGCGATTTCAGGCTCATCAGTGTCAGAATTGGGCGCGGCCGCGACTTCAGCCAAATCTTTACATAGTCCTTCAGACCTTCGAAATAGTAGATGTCGCTGTAATCGATTTTTATCTGCTTGTAGTCGGCCTTCACAAACATATAGTCGTTGCTTGTAACTGGCTGTTTGCCAGAGCGTTGAAGTGAGAACCACTCGAGAGCTTTGTTGGCAGCCGTCAGGAACTCGTTGTAGTCGAACGGTTTGAGCAGGTAGTCGAGCGCTTCAACTTTGAAACCATCGAGAGCATATTTGTCGAAAGCCGTGGTGAAGATGACGCGGTTCTTCTTGCGCAGTGTTTTTGAGAGTTCAAGGCCGTTCAGTCCTGGCATCTGAATGTCGAGAAACAGCAGGTCGATTTGCTCTTTGGCCAGCAGGTCGAGCACGTCGAATCCGTTGATGCATTTGCCCCTGAGTTCCAGAAACGGGGTTTTGTTGACGTAACTTTCAATCAGGTCGAGCGCCATGGGCTCGTCGTCGGCAATCAGGCAGGTTATTTTTTGTTCCATTATCGGTGCGTTTTATTTGTGTTCAACAGTGTCAGTGTCTATCGACAAATATGCAAAATATTTATCATTTTCGATGCGGGTGTTGAAAACAGATTTTCCGTTGTAGAGCAGTTCAAGTCGCTTGCGGATGTTTTCGAGTCCGATTGACGAGCCGCCCGAAAGGTCTGGCCCGGTCTTTTCGAAATAGGGGTTCTCAGTGGTGAAGATGACCTTCTTGCCATCGATTTCCATCTTGAAAATCAGGTCGGAAGTGCCCATCGGCTTGATTCCGTGCTTGAACGAGTTCTCGATGAGCGAGATGAACAGCAACGGAGCCACCATAATGCCGTTGGTGATTTCGGGGAACGAGTATTCAACCTTTGTGTTTGCGGCAGTGCGCAGCTTCATCAGCTCAATGTATTTCGTCATAAAGTTGATTTCGCCGTCGAGCGGGACAAGCGCGCTGTTGGTCTCGTAGAGCAGATAGCGCATCAGCTTGCTCAGGTTGTGGATGGTCTCCTTGGCGCGTTCGGGCGATATGTCGACTAGCGAGTAGATGTTGTTCAACGAGTTGAAGAAGAAGTGCGGTTGTATCTGATACTCAAGATGTTTCAGCTCGGTTTGCAGCTGTGCGTTGGCGCTTTCCTGCTGCTTGCGCTCCATTGCCTGCCAGCGGTCGTACGTTTTGAAGGCGACGGCCAGAACTAGCGGCAGCACCATCGTTATCATATCCATGAGAATGCCGTAAATAAAGAACATCGGGCGGTGCGGAATCTGCCAAACAAAATGGTGGAACAGATACGGCTTCACCGTCTGGTCGAGATAGGCGAGAAGCAACATCAGAGCGGCGTTCGACAGGAAGAAAACCAGCTTCTTCTTGTTCAGGAAAACCTTGTCGACCAACACCAAGTAGTTGACATAGAATACGATGAAGTAGAAGAATGTCGGAATCCACGAGTGTTCGAGAATGCCGATGAATCGGAAATTGTTGTGCAGCGAGAGCAGCACGGGCATTATCAGTATGAAAATGCAAACTGACATGTGTACAAGCACCTTGTACAGGATTGTGTTGTTTTCAAATTTCTCGTTGTTCATAGTCTTCCTTTTTATTGCCGATATTCAGGTGGCAAGTTTCGTAAATATAGTAACAAAAATGCCAACGAAAATCCTTTTTTGGAATAATTCATCGAAGAATAATTGTTTTCGGGCACTAAATGCGTGTTTTTTTTAGACAAGCAACTAAATACAATAAACAAAGATTTTTTCTATCTTTGTAAGGATGAATTTGTACATCAACCCGTGGTGTAGATAACCATTTAAATAGAAAATATTATGAAAATCAAGAATTTCCTTATGACAGTTGCTGCCACAATGGTCACATTGGCTTCTGTGGCTCAAACCGACGGCTTCTCGTATCAGGCCGTAGTGCGTAACGCTCAGGGCGAGTTGGTGAGCAGCTCGCAGGTTCAGTTGCGTCTGACACTGTTTGCTACTGACGGAACAACGGTGCTATACCAGGAAACTCAGTCGGCAGCGACCAACGCTTATGGCGTGCTTAGCGTAATAGTTGGCTCGGGCAAAGCCGTGAAGGGCGAGTTTGCCAGTATCGATTGGGCAAAAGACAACGTATCGATGAAGATTGAGATTGATGCGAATGGGGTTGGCAGCTACACCGACCTCGGCACTACGCAGCTTCAGAAAGTGCCTTACGCATATTTCGCCGCCACTTCGCCAAGCAGCAAAGGCGATAAAGGTGACGCAGGTGAGAAGGGAGAGAAAGGTGATAAAGGCGACAAGGGAGATAAGGGTGACCAAGGCGAACCCGGACCACAAGGCCCGCAGGGTGTCAAAGGCGACAAAGGTGATGCCGGAACAGGCCTCACCAATCGTGGCGCATGGACAAGCGGAGCTCAGTATAAGACTGGCGATTACGTCTTCGCGCCAAGCGCAACAAACGCAAACGCCAACACCATGTGGATAGCTGAAGGCGAGTTCACATCGGCCAAACAACCAAAAGACGACGCAGCCAATTGGGTTGAGTTCACAGCTCCTGCTGGAGAGGCTGGCGCGGGCATTGCCAACGCAGTTTTCGATGGAGGCATTCTGACCATCACCACCACAGACGGCAACACTTTTGTATCTGGTAATTTGAAAGGTGAGAAAGGCGACAAAGGTGACCGTGGCGAGCAGGGTGTGAAAGGTGACAAGGGAGATAAAGGTGACACTGGCGCAAAAGGCGACCAAGGCGCGAAAGGAGATAAGGGTGACAAAGGCGATAAAGGTGATGCCGGAACAGGCTTAACAAACAAAGGTAATTGGGTAAGCGGAACACAATATAAATCAGGTGATTACGTGTTTGCAGCAAGCAAGACAAATGCATCAGTAAACTCGATGTGGATTGCCCAAAACAACTTCACATCGACCACCGAACCGAAAAATGACGCCTCCAATTGGGCAGAGTTCACAGCTCCGCAGGGTGCCAAAGGTGATAAAGGCGACCAGGGAGACCCAGGCCGCGACGGAATGCAAATTTCAGGCACCAAGGGCCAGACACTCGTGCACAACGGCACTGAATGGGTGGCCACTGACGAGATGGCACTGAAGAAACTCGACGTGAAAGCCACCGAAAATAGCGAGGAGGCTCTGTTTGAGGTGAAAGACAAAGAAGGAAACGTTGTGTTTGCCGTCTATCCGAACGCAGTTCGCGTGTATGTTGACGAGGATGCCAAGAGTGATGACAAGGCCATGGCTACAGGTTTCGCTGTTGCAGGCCGCAGGGCAGCTAAAGACGGCGCAAATAATGAGATTTTTGCCGTAAATGCTGAAGGAACAAAGGTTTATGTTGATGAAAGCACTGATGATGACAAAGTGATGGCTACAGGCTTTGCTGTTGCAGGACGCAGAGCAGCCAAGGACGGCACAACCGAGAACATTCTGAAAATCGATACCGAGGGAACCACCGTTTTTGTTGACGACGAAGGTGGTAAGCCAATCGCTACAGGTTTTGCTGTTGCAGGTCGCCGTGCAGCCAAAGACGAGGCAATTAATAATAACTATTTGGTTATCAATAGCGAAGGAACAAAAGTCTTTATCGATGATGAAGAAGGCAAACCAATCGCTACAGGCTTTGCCGTAGCTGGACGCCGCGCAGCAAAAGATGGTGAAAGCACTGATTATCTCTCAGTTAACACAACTGGCACACAGGTTTATTTCGACGATACAGCCACTACCACAAACGGCAGCAAGGCAATAGCCACAGGCTTTGCGGTTGCTGGCCGCAGGGCAGCAAAAGACGGTGAAGCTGAGGATATTCTGAAAATCAACACAGAGGGAACCACCGTTTATGTTGACGATGAGGATGGCAAGGCCATTGCCACAGGATTTGCCGTAGCTGGACGCCGTGCAGCAAAAGACGAGGATGTAAACAATAACTATTTGGTTATCAATGGTGAAGGAACAAAAGTCTTTATTGACGATGAGGCCAATGACGGAGGTAAAGCAATCGCCACAGGATTTGCCGTGGCAGGCCGCCGCGCTGCAAAAGATGGTGAAAGCACTGATTATCTCTCAGTTAACACCACTGGCACACAGGTTTATTTCGACGATACAGCCAAAACCACAGGCAGCAACAAAGCAATTGCGACTGGTTTTGCTGTGGCTGGTCGTCGGGCAGCCAAAGATGGTACGGATGATTATCTGACCATAAAACCTGAAGGCACAACGGTTTACATTAACGAAGACGATGAGGATGACAAGGTGATTGCCACTGGTTTTGCAGTTGCCGGCCGCCGTGCTGCAAAGGACGGAAATGCTGATATTCTGAAAGTTACAAAAGACAGCACCCGAGTTTATGTTGATGGCAGCGGCAGCAAAAGCGGCTTTGGTGTTGAAGGCAAAGCTGGCGCAGCTGGCGGCAAGAGCGGTTTTGCTGTTTCAGAAAAAGGCGCAAATGGCAATGCAAGCTATATGAATGTTACAGCGCAAAACTTCTTTGCAGGATATGATGCAGGAAAGAGTACAACATTTATCGAAGATGCAGAACATCATTTATATGGTTGGGGTAACACGTTTGTAGGAAACGGAGCAGGATTAGGTAACACTACAGGCAATTCTAACGTTTTTATCGGCCAGAATGCTGGAATGGCTAATAAAACAGGAGATGAAAATGTGTTTTTGGGCAATACTGCTGGTTATAACAATGATTCTGGCCACTTTAATATTTTTCTTGGAGTAGCAACTGGTTATTATAATAAAAGCGGCAGCAGTAACATATTTGTCGGAGATCAAGCAGGATTCTATAATGAAAAAGGTTATAGTAATGTATATATAGGAGATTTGGCTGGTCACGTAGATACTGTTGGTTCTAATAATGTGTACATCGGTTCAAATGCAGGTTTTAACGGTATTAACAACCATAATAATATTTTAATGGGAGGCGGGGCTGGATATGAATTGAAAAACAGTGAACGTAATACGGTGTTTGGTTATGGTGCAGCGCGAAATGCCGGCAAAATGACCAACTCAATTGTTATTGGACAATTTGCAGGCTATGGTACAAGCGAATCAACAAGTGAAAATGATGTGTTTATTGGTAACAATGCTGGATACAGCAATACAACGGGAAAGAACAATGTATTTTTAGGCAGCAGTGCAGGATATTCGAATACAAAAGGCTCAAGCAATGTGATTTTAGGAGAAGAAGCTGGTTACTCTAATACAGGAGGTCGCAATAATGTATTTTTAGGATATAGGGCAGGCTACAGTACAGTTGGCAGAGTCGAGTTGGAAAAAATACCAATGTCAGAAGGAGGTGGCTATAGACCAGTTGAAGAAGGTTGCAACAACGTTTTCCTAGGGTATAAAGCTGGATATAAAAATACTAAGGCTTCAAACAATGTCTTTTTGGGCAGTGAAGCAGGATACAACAACACCACTGGTGAGGATAACACCTTTATTGGTGACGAAAGTGGTAAGGATATTACCGAAGGCCATAGTAATTTGATTTTGGGCAGACAAGCTGGTTCTGGTTTAACTTCGGAGTATGGAAATATCATTATTGGTGTTAATGCAGGTAACGCTCCTGAAGAAGGTTATACTACAAAAACAGCCAATAACAATATTTATATCGGCCACAATTCGGGTGGTTATAAAGGCGCTGGCAACCTAATAATAGGTAACATGGATGAGGTCGCTGAGGTATATATCCCCGGACCCGATAACTTCCGTGGAAGAAACCAATTTATGCAAGATGTAATCAGCGCTGGTTATGCTGGAACAACAGAAACAACCGAGGAAATAATAAACGACTTGAAAAGCAAGGCAGATGTCGGTAATACATTTGCAATTGTTCATAGCGACAGCGTGCTTCTGATGGGCAATTTCAGCGATTTGTCACTTACAACTGGCAAGGACTTGAAAGTCAATGGCAACCTGCTTCCAGAAAGGAGTTATAGCGTGAATGATTTAAGTCGTAATATTGGAAGTTCATCTAAAAAATGGGATAATATTTACGTAAAGAATGTTTATTCGACCAACTTAAACCCGGTGCCGCTTACTTCAGGAAAAAATACACTTCCAACAGCCAATTTGGGTTCAAGTAATGGCAAATGGACAAACCTTTATGTGGTAAACGTGAATGGCACATCTCTCAGTTCATCCTCCGACCGCCGCTACAAAACTGAAATCAAGCCACTTGAGCGCGCTTTGGATAAGGTGATAATGCTCAACGGCGTAACCTACAAATGGCGCGTGAGCGAGTTCCCCGAGCAGCAGTTCGACAACAACACCCACATTGGTGTTATTGCGCAGGATGTTGAGGAAATCTTCCCGGAGCTTGTCAGCACCGACGAGAACGGCTACAAGAGCGTTCAGTATGGCAACTTTGCTCCAGTGCTAATCGAGGCCATCAAAGAGCTGAAAGCCGAGAAAGACGAGCTTCAGAAAGAAGTGGAGGAGTTGAAGAAGATGGTTGAAGAATTGATGAAGAAACAATAGATTATTGATTCATTTTTGTGGGAGTAATCCGCTTGGTGTTGCTGCTGAGCGGATTTCTTATTTTTTTTTGATAAATAGCAACAGACGTTATATTTGCAAAACAACTTTAATCATAAAAAAAAACTAACAATGAAACACATTTTGTATTTTGGCCTGATGGCCGCAATGGTGGCAGCCGTTACCTTCACAAGCTGCTCAAAAGATGATGATGAGGAAGAAGTGATTGAATTGTCAATTCTGCCTAAAAAAGTTACGGAAATAAGATGCACGGATGATGAAGACAATTCAATCACATACAAATTTGACGCTGAAGGTAGAATTACTGAATCAATAAGCGAATTATATGTATACGCTTACCAATATTCCGACAATTCCGTTAGATCTTCTATTAATTTTTTAGGTTGGGTTGTTTACTCAACTGCCCAATGGGAGTCAGAAAACGGACGAATAACAAGTATTAAATATACAACTTCGACAGATGATGGGGTTGCTGAAGACGCTGGTAATTTAAAATACAATTATTCTTCAGATGGATATTTGTCAGCAGTGGAAGGAACACACAATAATTTTGATATCAAAGCAAACTATTTTGTTGAAAATGGTGTTGTTAATTCAGTATCAGGGAAAGGCGCCATCGAGGGTAGCGATGCTGATGTTTTGATGTCGTTTAAATACAATAGCACGATTCTCAACAATCTGAATGTGGATCTATGGTATGTTATTTATGGCTCAGGACCAATGTTGGGTGATAAATTGGGTAAAAGATATGTAAAACTTCCAACTTCATGCGTTGCTGTGGGCAACGATGATGGGGAAGAAGAAACCCTAAGTTATGAGTTTTCATACGAATACGACGGCGATTATTTAAGAAAGATTTCCAGCATCCTTACCTACGAGGGGGAAACCGAAACAACAACCTACGAAATCTTCTACGAGGAATAACGTCTAACGAGACAAAAGAACGCCCAACCAGTTTGAAACTGATTGGGCGTTTTTATTTCCCAGATAGCTGTCGGGACTGTGTTGTCAGTGTGAAAATCAACTATTTCAACTACTTATCCAACCAGGCGAAGAACGTTCTCTGCCAAAGGATTCCGTTTTGCGGCTTCAGCACCCAGTGGTTCTCGTCGGGGAAGATGAGTAGCTCGGCAGGAACGCCGCGCAGTTTGGCTGCTGCTGTGATGTGGCAGCCTTCTTTGTGATTAAAAATTCACAACTACACGTTTAACGATGTCGCCTGTTTTTATAATGTAAATACCCGTATTGTTGATGGTTATTTGTGCTGTTACAGGAGAGTTGAGCCATGGTGCATCTCTGCCTTCGCGATAGACTAATCTGCCCATGGCATCATAAATACAAATATCATCTGTGGCATTCATAACCACAATGTTTTTGCCTACGGCATAGATTATTGGAGTTACTGCTTCATCGTCATTAACATCAAGATATTTCGGGGTTATTGTCGGTATTGAATTATTTAACCATTCCTGCCGTTTCAAAAACCATTTTTTAGCAAAATCGATACAGCCATTGACATCATAATTATCAGTGCCATATTTTTTGTTATCGAGGGCAATTGAAACTGACAAGGCGTCCGCAATGTCGGCAGTTGCAAAATCTTCAAGATAATTGATGATGCTGTCGAATATTGTTGACGATATTTCGTTGTATATGGCTTTATAGCGCTCAAGGAAATCAGTGTTTTTATTATCGAACAACAAACTGAAATAGAATGCATTATGGCAACCATCCCAATCGTCTTCATTTCTGTAATTGCCATCGAAATCCCATAAACAAGCCATCTGGATTTTTGAGTTGTTTGAGTTATCCCGTTTTGTTAGAATAAAATTAGCACCACCACCATCGCTGTTGCCAACAATATCGTGTCCCAAAATCCATCGTGCAAACGACTCAATATCAATATAATCGGGGTATGTGCCATTGATTATTGATTGCTCTGTCAAGTGAATTGTCTGAGTGAAATAAGTAAGTTGTGATGTTGACAAATCATCTATATCAGGGTATTTGAATGTGTAATGCATAGGTTTATTCACAATCTCACATTCCACATAGACGGGTTCATTCCACCAATATGCATCATACTCAAACAGATAGCCAGTTTCATCAACATCGATTCTGCAGCTTGGATTGAGCGAAACGGCCTCAGTCAGCAGATATACGCCCATATATTCTCCATTGACAACAACGTTAACATATTCGCAGGATGGTGTCCATGGCAGTTGCAGCAGCTCGTTCAGTTTAAACCCTGTCATATACATTAGATTCTTGTCTTTGATAAGAATCCATTCTCTGTCGCTGTATTTCTGGTTATTGCCACGCAAGAGTAAATCAGCTTCACGTTGTAATTTTATTTTGTATGGTTTTTTCTCACCAAAATATGCACTGGTATTTCCTCGAATTTTTATTGTAATTCCACTCGCATTTTTCTCATATTCACCACTGTCATACAAAGTTTTACCCATTTGTGATATTTTCAATCGTCCTGGGACTTTAGTGGCATTTTGAGTAGTAATACCCCAGCAACCATTTGGAGCTTCAACGTAATCGCAAACAGGCATTTCGTTGTTTACGGTTTCTATTGTAAGCAGCGGTAAATTAATTCGCGACAACGTGTCAATAACGGTTTCCGATGCGTTGGCAACTATAGATAACAATAAAAACAATATGGAAATGCCACATTTTTTAACATTTCCATGTTGTTGATTATGCATTTTTATAAGCTGCATTGTTCAGTCGGTTCAACCTTTAGTTACTTCAACCACTTATCCAACCAAGCAAAGAACGTTCTCTGCCAAAGGATTCCGTTTTGCGGTTTCAGCACCCAGTGGTTCTCGTCTGGGAAGATGAGCAGTTCGGCAGGAACGCCGCGCAGCTTGGCTGCCGCAAAGGCCGCCATTCCCTGCGATGCCAGAATGCGGTAGTCCTTCTCGCCGTGAATGCAAAGAATAGGTGTATCCCATTTATCGACAAACAGATGCGGTGAGTTGGCATACGAGCGTTGAGCCACTTCGTTATCCTTGTCCCAGAACGGGCCGCCAATGTCGTGATTCTCGAACCACATCTCTTCTGTCTCAAGATATTGCTGCTCAAAGTTGAACATACCATCGTGGGCGATGAAAGCCTTGAATCGTTTTTCGTGATGACCTGCAATCCAGTAAACCGAGTAGCCGCCGAAACTTGCGCCAACGCAGCCCAAATGGTTGGTGTCAACCCACGGCTCCTTGCTGTAGGTGTCGATGGCGGTGAAATAGTCCTGCATGCACAAGCCGCCGTAGTCGCCGCTAATCTCCTCGAGCCACTCGCTGCCGAAGCCGTACAAGCCGCGGCGGTTGGGAGCCACAATAATATAGTCGTTGGCTGCCATTATCTGGAAGTTCCAACGGTAGCTCCAGAACTGACTAACAGGACTTTGCGGACCGCCCTCGCAGTAGAGCAGCGTCGGATATTTCTTTTTCGGGTCGAATTTTGGCGGATAGATAACCCACACGTGCATCTGCTGACCATCGACAGTTGGCATCCAGCGCTCCTCAACGCGGCCAAAGTCCATCTGGTCGAGCAGCGGCTTGTTCTCGAAGGTTATCTGCTGCTGACTTCCGCCGACGGGGTCAACCACGTAGATGTCGTTGGGCGCGCTCATCGAGTGGCGGACGGCCACCAGTTTGTCGCCTGCCACAGCAACCGATTCGTAGTCGTGCTGACCAGTAGTTATCTGTTTGAACATCTTTGATTTAATGTCGGCATTGTAGATTTGAACAGTGCCGTGCTGGCAGCTGATTAGGTAAATGCTGCGGCCATCGGTGCTCCAGGCAAACTGCTCAACGCTTTGGTCCCAGCCGTCGCTCACATCGGTGCGCTTGCCACTGGCCAAATCAATCACCATCAGGCGGTTCTTGTCCGACTCGCAGCCGTCGCGCTCCATACTCTGGAAGGCCATCAGCGTGCCATCAGGCGAGAAAGCAGGATTGATGTCGTAGCCCATCATGCCTTCAGTCAGGTTTTTGACGGTTTTCGCTGCTGCGATATCGTAAAGGTAAATATCTGAATTTGTTGATATTGCGTACTCAAGGCCAGTCTTTTTGCGGCAGGTGTAGGCAATGGTCTTGCTGTCGGGCGAGAAGGCAATCTGCTCCACGCCGCCAAATGGCTTCATCGGGCACTCGTATGGTTCGCCTTGCAGAATATCGCGCTCGTTGGTAGTCTTAACTCCATCATAATCAACCAGGAACGGATGAGGAACGGTTTCAACCCACTCGTCCCAGTGCTTGAACATCAGGTCATCGATTATCCGCCCCGACGATTGCGGAAGGTCGGGATAGACGTCAACGGTGCGCTGGCCGTATTTGACATCGGCAATGAAAAGGATTTTCGAGTCATCGGGCGCATAAAGGAAGTCCGAAACGCCGCCCTCGTGGTTGGTCACCTGCGTGCGTTTGGTGCCGTCGGGGTTCATTTCCCAAACCTGCATCGAGCCGCTCTCCGACGAAAGGAAAGCCACGCGGCTGCCGCCTTTCACCCATTTGGCACCGTACTCACTTTTGGCCGAAAGGGTTATCTGCTTGTTGCCCGTGCCGTCGGTGTTTACCACAAAAATCTCGCGGTTGCTCTTGTTCTGCTCCACGCTGTAGTAGGTGACGCCGTAGAGCACCCGTGTGCCGTCGGGACTGACCTGCGCATCGGCCAAGCGTCCAAGAGCCCACAAGGCTTCTGGCGACATCCGTCGGTTCTCGATTTTCATTTGGCTGCGGCCGATAATCGGTCCTTCGCCCGTGCTGCATGCTGTGGCAGTTGCTGCTAATGCCATAATTGCTAAAGATTTGATATTCATATACCTATGTTTTCTAAATAATAGTCTGCAAGTTATTTTTTATTTTTTATATTTGAATGAAATAGATATTGTTTTATGGTAAAAGACATCAAATATCGTTACGCACTTGACGAACAAGGCCGAACTGTTTGTATAGACGATGTTTCTGATGAATATAAAATGTTGCACACATATTTCTGCATAAGCTGTGGAGCACCAGTAATCCCAAAAAGAGGTAAAATAAAAAAATGGCACTTCGCCCATAAAGGAACAGAAGAACATTGTGATCCCGAAACCTATTTACACAAATTAGCGAAACGCCTTATAAAAGAGAAATTTGACAATTCAAATACATTTGAAATTAGTTATTATCAAGATGTTGTATGTTCTTTCAAACCTAATTGTGTTTTTGCAAAAAAAAGAGAATGTCATGCTAAAATGCTGAATACATTTGATTTGAAAAAGTATTATGATACTTGCAAGGAAGAACAAACTGTCGTCGTCTATAAAGAAGATGAACATGTGCGTTTTAGAGCAGACCTTCTACTCACAAATTCCAAAAATGCAGATAGAAAACCCATTTTAATAGAAATACAAGTTAATCACGAATGTGAGGAGCAAAAGAAAAAATCCAAATTACACATTATTGAAATTCGGGTAAAAGATGAAAAAGGAATTATAGATTTATTAAACAAGACTATTGAGGAAAATTATGAATCAAGTAGAGATGTTGACAACATTGGTTTTGCCAAATTTTATTGTTTTAAAAGACAATCGAAAGAATCTAAACCTATTTATACAAGAGTAATAAATAAATTCTATTTGTATGGAAACGGAAAATCTTTTGTAGAACCTCAACCTTGTTTATATGTTCATACGAAAATTAATGGCAGAACATCATTTGAAGCAAGTATTGATAGTAGTGACGAATTCAAAACGTACAAATCAGGGTATTTATTGGCAATACAACAAGGCATAATTACAAGAGCTTGTTGTTTTTGCAAGTATCACAAAAACTTATTTTATCTCGGTACAAGCTCTTTTTGTCGTTTTTATAAAAAATATGGTACTCCCAAAAATCCTATTCTCACATATGCCCAACAATGTGAATATTATTGTGAAAACAAAGAAATTATAGAATCTATAGCCAATCATATGCCAGCATACACCATTGCAAAATGAAATATTGATGAACCGTATAATTATATTTATAATACTGATTTTCAGTTTGTTTGGAACAGTGGATTTGAATGCTCAAATTTTTAATTCCCGAGAGCCTTTATATGTTAGCAACAGCACAATCAAGAAGGTTCAATCAAGAATAAACCAACGAACCAAGTTGGCGGAACTGCGGTATGTACTCTCAAAATCAACAGAAAACGGCCCAAGCGGTCAGTCAAAAGTCACGCAACTAAAAGACAGCTCGTATATACGCCTGATTTCTGGCGTGCAATGGCTTTTGAGCGAAGTGCCTGAAAAACCTATCTTATTTCGAATCAGACATTTGCTTAACAGTAAGAACGAAAGGGTTGTGAATTATTACCACTTTGTTGTTTTTTGCAATTATTACCGAAAGAACGGCGATCTGAATTTTGATGAAATTGATTATATATCAATGGATAAGGAGTTCATGATGGACAGTGGCGAACGTTTCCCGATGAAATATAAAATCTGTTTTTCGTCCGATGGGAAGCCGACGGTTTATTGAAACATCCTTTTGCCATCAAAAAATATCCACACCCGCAAAAAATATGGCGTCCACAAGCTATATTTGCACTTTATTCTTACAAATATGAAACACATTTTTGCATCTTTTCTGATTGTTGCGGCACTGGCCGCCAATGCGCAACCCGACAAATGGTCGTCGAAGAAGTTTTTCACGGTGATGAGTTACAATGTTGAGAATCTGTTCGATACGCTCGACACTGCAGGCAAGGACGATGTGGAGTTCACGCCTGGTGGCAAGAGAAACTGGACTTCGGAACGCTACCACACAAAACTGAAGCATTTGTCGGAAGTGATTGCCGCTGTCAATCCTGAAAATGGTCAATTTCCTGATATTGTAGGCATTATTGAGGCGGAAAACATTGCCGTGCTCAAAGATTTGGCCGCACAGGAAGCCATCAGCGCGGCTGGTTACGAGTGCATTCTTGAGGAAGGCACAGATAACCGCGGAATCGACTGCGGACTGCTGTATAATCCAAAGACGTTCAAATATTTATCGCACCGCGCCTTCCGCGTCAAACTGCGTCCATCGGGACAGACAACACGCGACATTCTGTATGTGAAAGGAATGGTTGACAAGGAGACTCTGCACATTTTTGTAAACCACTGGCCATCAAGGGTTGGCGGCAAGCAGCAAACCGAGAACAAACGTACTCAATGCGCCGACCGTCTGAAAGAAATCACCGATTCGCTCATAAAAGCCGAGCCACAATGCAACATATTGATAATGGGCGACTTGAATGATGAGCCAACCGACGAGAGCGTCTATGAGATTCTGCAAGCCAAAGAGACGAGCCAGTACAGCCGTCTGAACAATATTATGTACGCGCTGCAAAACAAGAACAAAGGCAAGTTCGGCAGTGGAACTTATTATTACAAAGGCGAATACTCGATGCTCGACAATCTGATTGTCAGCAATCCGCTGCTCACCCGCACAAGCGGCTTCCGCCTGTACGAGAACACAGGCTACATCTTTGCGCCCGATTTCATCAACTTTAAGGAAAGCAACGGTGACATTGCTCCTTCCCGCTCATATTCAGGCAAATACTACGGAGGATATAGCGACCACTATCCAGTTTATATGATTTTCTATAAGAAATAAGATTTGGGGATTTGAGATGTGGCTATGAGCTGTGAGCTGTGAGCCGTGAGCAATGAGCTGTGAGCAATGAGCTGTGAGCAATGAGCAGTGGGTGTTAGATACGAGCAATATAAATCCTAATTCCTAAATCCTAAATCCTAAATCCTAAATTATCAATCGTTTATGCCGTTCGAGATTAACTCGCCATTCAAGCCTACGGGCGACCAGCCGCAAGCCATCAGGCAACTTGTGGACGGCCTGAACTGCGGACAGCAGTATCAGACGCTGCTTGGCGTGACGGGTTCGGGCAAGACGTTCACCATTGCCAATATGATTGAGCAGGCGCAGCGTCCAGCGCTCATCTTGAGCCACAACAAGACGCTCGCGGCGCAACTCTACAGCGAGTTTAAAGAGTTTTTCCCGAACAACGCGGTTGAGTATTTCGTCTCGTATTACGACTACTATCAGCCCGAAGCCTACATTCCCGTGACGGACACCTACATTGAGAAGGATTTGAGCATCAACGACGAGATTGAGAAACTGCGTCTGCACACCACGTCGTCGCTGCTGTCGGGCCGCCGCGACGTGATTGTGGTTTCGTCCGTGTCGTGCCTGTACGGCATCGGCAACCCCGACGATTTCTACAGCAACAGCATCAGCGTGAAGGTGGGCGAAAACGTTGGCCGAAACCAACTGCTGCGCCGCCTTGTCGACGCGCTCTACTCGCGCAACGAAGTGGATTTCAGCCGCGGCACGTTCCGCGTGAAGGGCGACACGGTCGACGTATATCTTGCCTACGGCGATTCGGCCTACCGCCTAATGTTTTGGGGCGACGAGATTGACCAAATCGAAGTTTTCGACCCGCTGAACGGCAGCGTCATCGACCGCCCCGAGCAGGTTTCCATCTACCCCGCCAACATCTTCGTGACAACGCAAACGCGCATCCAGCAGGCCATCCGTATGATTCAGGACGACCTTGTGGCGCAGGTTGAGTATTTCAAGAGCATCGGCAAAAACCTTGAAGCCAAGCGGCTCGACGAGCGTGTGAACTACGACCTTGAAATGATACGCGAATTGGGGCACTGCCCAGGAATTGAGAACTATTCGCGCTATTTCGACGGGCGCGCGGCGGGCACTCGGCCGTTCTGTCTGCTCGATTATTTTCCGAAGGATTTCATCACGGTCATCGACGAAAGTCACGTCACCGTGCCGCAGATTCACGCAATGTTCGGCGGCGACCGCTCGCGCAAGGAAAACCTTGTGGAATACGGATTCCGCCTGCCTGCCGCGCTCGACAACCGTCCGCTCAAGTTCGACGAGTTTGAAGCGCTGACGGGCCAGACCGTGTATGTGAGCGCCACGCCCGCCGACTACGAACTAATGAAATGCGGCGGCGTGATTGTTGACCAAGTGATTCGCCCGACAGGCCTGCTCGACCCGCCGATTGACGTGCGTCCGAGCCTGAACCAGATTGACGACCTTGTGGCCGAAATCAACAAGCGGGCCATCAAAGACGAGCGCGTGCTTGTGACGACGCTCACCAAGCGTATGGCCGAAGAGTTGCAGAAATACCTGACCCGTATGGGGATACGGTCGAACTACATCCACAGCGACGTGGACACGCTTGAGCGCGTGAAGATTCTTGACGACCTGCGCAATGGCCTTTTCGACGTGCTTGTGGGCGTGAATCTGCTGCGCGAAGGCCTTGACCTGCCCGAAGTGTCGCTCGTGGCCATTTTGGACGCCGACAAGGAAGGATTCCTGCGCAACGAGCGCTCGCTGACGCAGACCGCAGGCCGCGCCGCCCGCAACGTGAACGGCCTTGTGATTATGTATGCCGACCAAATCACCGACTCAATGCAGCGCACCATCGACGAGACCAACCGCCGCCGCGAGAAGCAGTTGCGCTACAACGAAGAGCACGGCATTACTCCAACGCAGATTGTCAAGGCAAAACGCCGCCCGATGAACTCCGACGAGGCCGACACTGCAACACCATACTACCGCGAACCCGAAAAGGTTGGCCTGGCCGCCGAGCCTGTTGTGGCCTATATGAGCCGCGAGGCGCTTCTGAAAGCAATCGACAAGACCAAGAAACAGATGGAGCGCGCCGCCGACAAACTCGACTTTATGGAAGCCGCCCGCCTCCGCGACGAGATGTTCGAGTTGCAGAAGGTGATGGAGGAGAAGTTCAAAAGCAAAAATTGAATATGAAACTGCATCTCGGCAGCCTGCAGATATTGCAAATCAAACCGTTTCACGCTGGTGTTTCCACCTTCTGTGTGACCATACCCAGTTCTCTGGTGCTTCACGGATTGACGCTTCGAGCAATTGATAGAAGCGGTCGGTGATGTAGTGCTCGGGGCAAGCGTTTGGTGTTTCGGTGATGAGCGTCAGTTTTGTGTCGAACTTGCTGAAACCCAAACGTTTGATTTCGCAGTAAAGAACTGCCATATCGAATTTTTTTGCCAGCCTTTCGGGACCGATGAAAACGCCAGTGTCTTGGTTCAAAAACGGCAGCCAGTAATGTATTTGGCTGCGGGTAGGAGTTTGGTCGGCAACGCTCAATAGGGCAAAACGTCGGCCGCTGTCGCGTAACTCAACCATCTTGCGCATTGTGTCGCGCATTTCAATCGGCTCAACGCCTGTTTTTGAGCGCATTTCCATATAAAAACGCTCAAAAATCGGGTTGTTCAGCCTTTTGTAAACGGCAGTTGTGCGGATGTCGAAATTTGCAATCTTTGCGCTGCCATATTCCCAGTTGCCGTAGTGCCCAAGGATGATGAGCACGTTGCGGTTCTTGTCGATGAGTTGCTGGAGCGCTTCGGGATTCTGCACGCCCATGCATTGTGCAATGCGTTTACGCGGAGAGAATCGGAGGTTTACGGCTTCAATAATCATATACGACAAGTGCCTATAATAACGACGAGCGATGCGTTTAATCTCTTTCTTGCTTTTTTCGGGGAATGATTTGGCCAAATTGGTGATAATCACCTTTTTGCGATAGCCAAGCACGTGTGCCACCAGCACGTAGATTATCAGTGCAAGCAGATGTTGCAGCGGTTTCGGCAGAATCCATACCACCAGAAAGAGCGTCATCGTGAGGTAGTAGCCGATATGTTGCAGTATCTTCATTTTATTCAGTGAATTTTATTGACTACAGACTACGGACGTCAGACACCAGACAATCCGCAATGTGTAAGTCGTAATTCATAATTCAAAAATCCCCAATCCTAACTAAATTACAGTCCTTCAAATATTTCCGTATCGTTCTGCGCGGGCTCGCCGTTTGCGAACAATGCAGTTTTCCAGCCTTCGTCCTGTCGTTCGCATGGCATATTGCTATGCAAAAGTGTCAGATTGCCATTTTGTGGAGTGAACACAAACTTGATGTTGGTCAGGTTGCCGATTTTGTAATAGTGCCAAACAACAAATGGCGATGCCGCGTCGGTGCGGTCGACAATGGTGTTTGGAAAGCCGTAGCGCAGCATCAGCAGAGTTTGGTCGGGGCTGCAATTCTGGCGGTTGGCAGCGTTGACGCGATTCACAAAGTCGGAGAGGGCGCCTTCAGGGTCGAACTGGTTGCGTTGTATCCAGAAGTCGTGCAGAGTCTGCTGCATCAGAATTATGTCAGATGCGGCAATGGCTTTGTCAAGTGTTTCAACCTCAGTGTTGTCGGCCAGCATCTTCATGGCATTCAGAATGTTAGTTAGTGTATCAACATTTGAATACATCGATGCGTTGCGCAGAGTTTTGTTTGTTTGCGCGTATTTGCTCAGTACGGCTGTTGATTTAATGCACTCAAAATATTTAGTTGCTCTCCCCACCGTTTTATTGTACTTGTCTTGAATCTCGACAGTCAGAAAATATTTCCCCGAAGGCAATTTTTTAATGTTTATCTCTTTGAGGAACTGATAGTAATTCAATGCGTTAACTGAAGTGCTCGACGAATGGCCCGCCATGGTGCGTAATGAGTGCGCATCGCGGATGCTGGTGTAGACATTGCAAGTGCCCAAGCCCTCAAGTTCGGCTGCAACGTTGTAAAGTTCGACATAAAAGCGCAGAAATTCAGCGTCTTGCGAAATGGTATCGCGGCAATACGGAATGCACTCATAACCATTTTTCAGATTGATGGTGCGCTCAAGTTTCGGCGTGAAACTCTCAAGAAGTTCAATACCGCTCAAAGCCACCTGTTTCTGCGGAATGTCGATGGCTATAATCTCGTGCCGAGTAATGGTTTTCTTGAACTCGTCTGGCGCATTCAAATCTTTGATTTTCAGTTCAAAATTATAGATTCCCTGAGGAATGAAGATTCGCTGCACATCGGTAAAGTCGGGAAATACCTCGGTGGTGTCGGGCAGGGGCGGATTGCCAACAATGAAGTGGCGGAACTCCACAAGGTCGTCGGCGTTTTTGAAAATCATTGTAACATCGATTTTCGATTCCAGATTAACGTCTTTCACTGTGTAGTTGACTGATTCTCCGTCGATTAACAGATAAGTTTCGACATACGGGCGCTTGTCGGACAGCATATAAACCGAGTAGTCGAAATTGACGTTAAGTTGTTGAGGCAGACGTGGCTGTGGCTGCGTTTGCGTTTGGCAGAAGGCAAGAAGGCTGCCCATCAAAGCGAAAAATAGAATCAATGTCCGTTTCATTTCCGTTTATTTTAGCGTGTAAATGTAGGCGATTTCTGCGAATTTCTCACATCTTCGATTTTAAGATATCGAGCAATCGCGGATAAACGTTCTTGCTTGCCGCAAGTATCTCACCACCAAACAAATAGTCGGTGCCTCCGCGGTAATCGCTGACAATGGCGCCAGCCTGTTGCGCGATGAATGCGCCGCCCGCCACATCCCAAGGGTTCAGGCCATACTCGAAATATCCGTCGAAGCGACCGCAGGCCACGTATGCAAGGTCAGATGCAGCCGAACCTGTGCGGCGGATGCCTTGCGAGTGCAGCACAATCTCTTTCACGGTGGCAACATGTCCGTCCAAACGGCCGTATTTGCTTATCGGGAAGCCAGTTACAATCAGACTTTGCTCCAAATCGGGCGCTGCCGATGCGCTTATGGGCCGACCATTGCAAAAAGCACCTTTGCCTGCCGAGTGGAAAAGCTCGTCGCGGCCAAGCTCATACACAATCCCCAGCACCAGTTCGCCCTTGTGCTGCAGCGCCACGCTGATGGCAAAAGGATAGACGTTGTGCAGAAAATTGGTGGTGCCGTCGAGCGGGTCGATAATCCAGATATTATCTTCGGTTGAGTGTCCAGCGGTGTTCTCTTCAACAATGAAGCCGCAGCCAGGCAGAATCTTGCTCAATCCGTCAACCAGTTGGCGTTCAGAGCCTTTGTCAACGTACGACACATAATCGTGCAGACCTTTGTGCTCGATTTTGCTTGCATCGAACTGCGCGCGCTGCTCACGGATGAAACGGCCCACTTCCTTTACAAGTCCGATTGTCTGCTGTTCAATTCTTTCTATATCAATCATTTTGGTAAAAGTTTAAAGGTAAGGGTTTAGAGTTTAGTGTTAAGAGTTAAAAGTTAAAAGTTTAAAGTTTAGAAGGTTGAGCGCTTCGCTGTTTAGGAATTTGAGTGTCTCAACCTTCTCAACTTTCTAAACTCTCTCATCCTTTTTCATTTTAATTCTTTACGTTCATAATTCGTAATTAAATCCTAAATTCTACATCCTAAATAATTCTTCCCCGCATTTCGTCGCCGCCAAGTGGTTGCAAAAGCTCAACTTTACAAATCTGATTCACAAGGTTTTGATTGGTTTGCACCTTCACCTTTATATAATTGTCGGTGAAACCGCACATCTCGCCGCTGGCGTGCTCGCCTTCGAAAAGAACAGGGCGGATTTTGCCTATTTGGCTGTCGATGAACACTTTTGTCATCTCTGCGCCCATAGCAATCATTTGCTGACTGCGGTGCTTGCGAATCTCGTTGGGCACCATCTGCATCTTGACAGCCAGGGTGTTGGCGCGTTCGGAATAGGGGAACACGTGCAGGTAGGACAGTGGCAGCGAGCGCACAAAACGGCAGGCATCGTCAAAGTCTGATTCCGATTCGGTTGGCACGCCCACAATCACGTCGGCGGCAATGCACGCATCGGGTATCAGGCTTTTAATCAGCTCGATACGCTTGGCATAAAATTCGGTTGTGTAGCGGCGGTGCATCAGTGTGAGCAGACGGTCGGTGCCGCATTGCAACGGAATGTGAAAGTGCGGCATAATAACCTTTGATTCAACCACATGCTCAATTATCTGGTCGGTGAGCAGGTTTGGCTCAATCGACGATATGCGCAACCGTTTCAGGCCGTCAATCCGCTCAAGTTCAAGCAGAAGCTGGTATAGATTTTCGCCGTTGGCGCGGCCGAAATCGCCAATGTTCACACCCGTCAGAATAATTTCTCGGATTCCGCGTGCCACAGCTTCGCGAGCCACTTCAACGGTGCGCGCCACAGTGTTGCTGCGGCTGCGTCCGCGTGCGTGTGGAATGGTGCAGTAGGCGCAGAAATAGTCGCAGCCGTCCTGCACCTTGAAGAAACTGCGTGTGCGGTCGCCAAACGAATAAATCGGCTCGAAAATGCGGCTTTCGTTGGAAACGGAAATCACAGGCTTTGGCTGTTTTTGAAGGTTGCCGATGGTGTCCGTCAGGTCCATCTTGTTGTCGGAACCGAAAATGTAGTCAACACCTTGAATAGCAGCCACTTCATCGGGTTTGAGCTGTGTGTAGCAGCCGATAGCAATCAGTATGGTTTCGGGGTTGCGGTTCAGAATCTTGTGGATGGCCTGGCGGCTTTTCTTGTTGGCCAGCTCGGTCACGGTGCAAGTGTCGATAACCGTCACATCTGCCTGACTTTCATTGTCGGCACGCTCATATCCAGCGTTCTCGAACTGCTGCACAATCCACGATGTTTCGGAGAAATTCAACTTGCAGCCTAACGATATGTATGCAACCTTTTTCGGCATCTTGTTTGTTTTTCGAGCCGCAAATATAGTTATAAGTTGAAAAGGGATAAGATGGTTGCAAATATGATAATAATGGGATCTAGAATATGTTATTTTTCTTATATTTGTAATAACCATTTCAAAAAGTTTTTTAACATATATTATGCCAATTTCTAATGTTACAATTAATCAAAAACCTTCGGGAATGAAGGATCCTGATGGTAGAGAAGTAGACTATAGTGGAGGAGGTTCTAATGGTAGTTCAAGTAGTAGTGAAGAAACAAGGAAGTGGAATCCTATTCCAACAGTAAAAAGAAATTCCATCCAAATATTGATACCAGTAAACTTATAGTCTAAAATGCAACCATGAAAAAACATCATATTGCGTTTTTATTATCTACAGCTGTTTTATTAGCAGAGAGTTGCGGAGGTATTAATGACTATGGGTATGAATTTGAATGCCTTGCTACAAACGTAACAACATTGTTTAAAGATGGTATTCTTATTGATACTTTAAAGTTTTATAACACACAATATGAATCTTATGCCAATAAACACTCGGTAACAGAAATCATATACAAGGAAGATACTCTTTCTTTTTCAAAGGATAGCGTATTAAATTTTTTCCATACCGGCGAGGAGTATTCTGACTTAAGATATTTTGATGCTAACCGCAAAAGATACATTAAGGTTAACTACATTGTTGGATTGTGTGGATTGATTGTTGAACATGATGACCATAATATTGCAGGAACATTCTTTATCACGCCTGAAGGGTATAAACTTCTTGAACTTTGTGATTATGACAGTGTTACTATGTTTTACACCTTTGTCATATACCCAGAATAATGTATAAATTTCCTTGAAAACATGAGCGTATCAATGAGCCATTAGAAAGTAAGTTGGTGCGTCAGCCAAAAGCCACGTTAAGTGAATTACGGCTCGATATTTTTTTCATCTATATTTTTAGCGTTTTCAGCAAAAAAAAGTATTGGTTAATTGCTTTTATTTATCTTTGTCGCGGTAACACGTCGCCGAAAGGCAAATACAGAACACTTATAAATTTTTATATATCATGTCAATTGTTCCTTTAATTATTGAGAGTAGTGAGGTAACTCCCGAAATTGTTCTCGATAAGGATAGCAATGTGTTTGTTTTCAAAGGAAAATCGTTGCCTGAAAACCCGCTTGGATTCTACAAGCCTGTTTTACAGTGGATTGATGAATATGCCACACAACCAAACGCAACTACAGAGGTTAGTTTCATGATGATTTATTTCAACACATCGAGCTCGAAAGTTTTTCTGGATGTGATGAAGAAATTTGAGGCTATCAGCCGTGCCGGAAACAAGTGCATAATCAACTGGTACTATAAGGAAGACGATGAGGAGATGCTTGAGGCTGGCGAGATTTATTCGGAGAGGGTTAATCTTCCGTTCAATCTTATAGTTGAGGAATAGGCAGCGTAACAGCTTGTTGCTTTGCTTTTTAGAATTATTTGTTTTTAAGTTTTCATATTGTTTTGTGCAGGGTTGATGTGGCTCTGCATTTTTTTTGAGATTACGGCTATGAGATTCTTTTTCGGGACTTTTGCGGTTTTGCTGTCAGCTTTTCAGGTGGCTTTTGCTCAAAACATTGATTATGAACAGTTTTTTACCGATGCCTGCTTGCGCATCGATTATGAGATGGTTGGGCGGCGCGATACAGAATTCGTTGTTCTGAAAGGATTGATGGAGCAGGGGCAATGGGCTGGTACAAAGACGATTAGCGGCCAACCTGCGCAATTGGGAAACTATCGGTTCTCGCTCATCGACTCTTTGTCAGGACGGCTTATCTACAGCAACGGCTTCAGCGGTCTTTTCAACGAATGGCAGCAGTCGCCCGCGGCGCTCACCACCACAGCATCGTTCTACCACGTCAACCTGACGCCCATGCCGCGCCGCACCGTGCTTTTCCGCCTTGAGCGCACCAATTACAGCACGCCCGGCCATTCAACCGTTGCTGAGTTTTACATCAACCCGAAAAGCAAATTTATTCGTCGCGAAAGCGTTAAACCGCTGAAATACACTGTTGTGCACGGTGGTGATGATGTGAACGGCAAAATCGACATCGCCTTTCTGGCAGAGGGCTACACTGCCGAGCAGATGGACAAATTCCGCGCCGATGTCAGCCGTTTTTGGAAGTATATGTCTGGCGTTGAGCCATATAGCAGCCATAAAGACCGATTCAATGTCTATGCCGTTGAGTCGCCGTCGGCAGAGAGTGGTACCGACATTCCCAACCAAGGCATCTTCCGCAACACGGCTATGAACTTCACTTTCAGCACTTTCGATGTGGACCGCTACCTGACATCGTTCGATCTGAAATCAATCCACGACATTGCCGCCGTGGTTCCGTACGACCACATCATCATCATTGTCAATACAGCAGAGTACGGCGGCGGCGGTTTTTACAACTTCTACTCGTCGTGCGTGGCTGACCACGATTTGTCGCTGCGTGTGCTGGTGCACGAGTTCGGACATGCCTTTGCAGGTTTGGCCGATGAATATTTCTACGCCGACGAAGCCAACGAGGAGATGTACAGCCTCAAGCGCGAGCCTTGGGAGCCGAACCTTACCACGCTTGTTGATTTCGATTCGAAATGGAAACCGATGCTCGATGCCCAAACGCCAGTGCCCACGCCGCGAACTAAAGATTATTTGGGAAAAATCGGTGTATTCGAGGGCGGCGGCTACCAAACCAAAGGCATCTACAGCCCGTTCCAGGACTGCATTATGCGCTCAAACACGCCAAAAACTTTCTGCCCCGTCTGCCGCAAGGCCATTTTGAAGGCAATGGGAGTGGAGGAGTGAGGATTGAGGGTGTCGCTTCGCGAGAAATTTTTAGAAAATTATATTGAAAATTTATAAAAAATTGATTTATAAAATTTTATAAAGATTTTATTTCCAAATCTTCTTACAATTTCCGCCCGATGGGGCGCGGCATAAAACACTAGAGACGGTGCACGCACCGTCTCTACAGATTTCTGCACGGACGCGAAGAATCGCGTCCCTACCGATATAATCATTGCTTCACAATCTTATGCGTTATGCCATCTGATGTGTGCAGCAAATAAATACCATCTGCATATTCCGACAAATCAACAATATACGATGCGGCATCTTCCTCTTTACGCAATACTTTGCCGTTAGCGTTGGTTAGCACATACCCAAACACCCCTTCGCCTGTTACCGTTACAAACGATGCTGTTGGATTCGGATAAATGCTCAAACCGATGGCTTTTGAATCTGAAACTGATGTTTGCAGATAAATAGTGTCGGTTTTGGTGATGTAGATTGTGTCGTGAATAAATATTTTGTTTTCAACAATATCGTGAATGGTATTGAAAACGGTGTCAAGAACGGTGTTTAATACAGTGTCGTGAACGGCTATTTCGATTTTAACCGTGTCGTGCACAATTTTTACATCTTTGTAATAGATAAGAGTATCGGTTTTGGTTGCAAAAACAGTATCACGGATGATTTTTTCTTGAAGATATAATGTGTCTGTTTTTAACACATCAACTTTTAGTGTATCATGAATGACCGTATCCTTTACAACTTCGATAGGCACTGGCACTTCCACTTCCACTTTTATTGTGTCACGAATAACTGTATCTTTCACGATAACAGGCGGATATTGCTCAAAAATTGCGGTTAGAGTTGTATTGCCCGAAATGGTTACGTTTTGCATTGCCGCAGTGCTGCCATTGCTCCAGTTTTTAAAGAAATAGCCGTATTTGGGTATGGCATAGAATGTTACGTTGCTGCCATAGTCGGCTTTCGAAGCACTGCAAAAGGCATTGCCAGTGGTTGCATCGGCTGTTGCCGACACATTATAATTATCTATCTCAAAATTAGCAGTATATGCTGCGTTGCCAGTAACTGTTATAGTGCGTGGATTCTCCGTATTGCCATCGTTCCAACTAACAAAGTGATAGCCAGTGTTAGGCGTGGCTTTGAGTGAGACTTCGCTGTTATAAGTGGTTTTGCCAATAACTTCGGCGCTGCCGTATGTGTCGCTATTGGTTGCGGCAACTATGGCAAACTCCTCCGTAGGACTTATTGTATTAAACACTTCATTTCCATTTACTTTCACTACAATATTGCGCAATAGAAGAGTTCCATTCTCGCCTGTTGAAGCGTCAATTGCAATGGTACGATACCCATCAGAATAATATGACGAATTTATTTCAAACGATTCCTCATAGGTTTGCCATTCTTCAGTAGTTCCTGCAGAAACACCAAAAAAAGTATTAGCATCGTGGTGTGGGGTACTGTGAATTTGAATAAGACTTAATGCTGCCCTGCCCGTTCTTTTATACTCAAATTTTAATGAAATCGTATTATCCGCCCTAAGTGCATCATTCTCATTAGCAAATACAATAAAGAATTGAGAATCCCAACCATTTACATCGGTTTCATAAGTGTTTATAGCGAAAACTGGGCTATCAGGTTCAATAAACCTATCATCATTGCCATGGTTTACTTCTGGGTGATAGTCCTCTCCATGTATTTCGAAACTATAAACTCCTATTATATAAATTATTTCTTGTGGTTCCATAACCATATTGCAAACAGAGCAATGCGAACCTTGCGTCAAACCAGGTCTGGTTCCTGCTGGCACAGCAGCATCTATAACAGCGTTATGTGCTTCAAACTCTGCTGTTAGTGTCTTATCAGTGGAAACTGTCAGAGTACGAGGATTATCAGTGTTACCATCACTCCAGCGCACAAAATGGTAACCTGTATTGGGCTTGGCTTGCAATGTAAATGTTGTTTCTGTTCCGCTAATAAAAGCACCGCCACCAGTTGCTGTTCCATTGTTGCCTGCAGATACTGTTAAATTGGCAATGGTTTGTCCTTCTGTCAAGCAAATGGCTTTATAATCTACCCAGTCAATTGATACAGTTCGTGGGTTGTCAGTGTTTCCATCGCTCCAGCAACTGAAAGTGCAGCCTTCGTTAGGTGTTGCTGTGAGCGTAACAGTTTGGCCATAATGACAAATACCTGCGCCACTTACACTTCCATTTTCGGCAGACGTTGTTATTTGCTTCCAATCAGAAGTATAATTTTGTTGATTTATAGTTACTCCACAAACAGAACAATGCGAACCTTCAGTATAACCATAACCAGGCAGTGTGGTTGGTGGTTCGGCGGCATCTATAACAATAGTATGCTCTTCAAATTCGGCAGTAAATGTTGCGTTTTCGGTAACTGCAACAGTACGTGGATTACTGGTATTGCCATCACTCCAACGCACAAAATGGTAGCCTGTGTTGGGTGTGGCTTGCAATGTAAATGTTGTTTCTGTTCCGCTAATAAAAGCACCGCCACCAGTTGCTGTTCCATTGTTGCCTGCCGATACTGTTAAATTGGCAATGGTTTGTCCTTCTGTCAAGCAAATGGCTTTATAATCCGAATTTTCGCTTCCCCAGTCAATTGATACAGTGCGTGGGTTTTCTGTGTTTCCATCGCTCCAGCAATTGAAAGAGCAGCCTTCGTTAGGTGTTGCTGTGAGCGTAACAGTTTGGCCATAATAATAAATACCTGCGCCACTTACACTTCCATTTTCGGCAGACGTCGTTATTTGCTTCCAATAAGTATAATTTCCTTGATTTATAGTTACTCCACAAACAGAACAATGTGAGCCTTCGCTATAGCCATATCCAGGCAATGTGGTGGGTGGCTCAGCGGCATCATCTATAACAACAGTATGCTCTTCAAATTCGGCAGTAAATGTTGCATCTTCAGAAACAGCAACTGTGCGTGGATTATCGGTGTTACCATCACTCCAACGCACAAAATGGTAACCCGTATTTGGTGTGGCTCGCAACGAGGCCGCAATACCACTTCCATAAACACCACCTCCTGATACTGTTCCGTTCTCACCAGCCGTAACGGTCAAATTGACAAGTGTTTGTCCTTCTGTCAGACAAACGGCTTTCAAATCCATGTTACTTGTGATATTAATAGTGCGCGGATTGTCGGTATTGCCATCGCTCCAGCAATTAAACTCGTAATCATCGTTTGGTGTAACAGTGAGAGTAATTGTTTGACCAACCGCGTTAGAGCCTTCTATGCTAACAATTCCATTTTCAGCAAACGCCGAAACTGCCACAGGGAATCTCGTAATATAATGGGCAAATTGGGTTGTTGAGTATTCGCCATCAAGCAAATCGAATTCTATGGTCGCGCCATTTTTCACGAAATTCCTAACACAAGCACCAAAAGTAGCGCTGTATTCTTCAACAGGGGAACATTCTGTAGAAGAAATAATTACACCATCATACGATATTTCAAAACTCGCGCCATTATTAAAATCAAACTGGAAGTAATTGCTAGAGAAATAACAAGCGGCTGTTTGATTATCATCTTGCCGCAGAATAGTTGTTGTCTGCGCCCACGCCTGTCCGACAAGCGTAACTCCGAATAAAAAAGCGAACAACTTTTTCATTGTCTGTTACACTTGTTCGTGTCGTGTGCAACTTCTTGTTAAACAAAAATTTGTGCTTGCGACTCCCCAGTCAGGCAATGAAAAAAACGTTTGATGGCTATGCATATAAAAAACGTGGGAATCCTGTTACTCGCTCCCACGGACCACGGCTCTCGCATTGCCTAACTCAGTAAGATTGAGCAACGCGAAGCCCACGCAAGAATATATTGATTGATAGGTCAATATACACTAACGCAGGCGTTCACAATTGCTTTCTCTTTGACTGAGTTTCAAAACTTGCGAGATTTTGGTCCGCCAAAGGAAAACGTCAGTAAACGTCTTTCTATATGTCACTCTGCATAATACGCTTTGCGGCATAAAACGCATAGCAAGACAAAGGTATAAAAAGAAGATTGGAAAAGGAAAAAGTTTTTTAGTGGGGAGGAAAAACAAAATCGACAAGTGCGATTGTCGATTTCAGATTTATTTGTCGCCGTAGTGGCCGTAGGCGGTGAGAACTAAAACAACCACATCACTATCATGGATTTCATATATCAGTCTGTGTTTCTTTGTAATGTGGCGGCTCCATTGTCCAGCACGGTCACTGCTCAATGCTTCAGGATGTCCAGTGCCTGTGCGTGGATGTTCATATAGTTCTCCAATTAATTTCAATGCCTTCTTATAGGCGTTAGGTTCATTTTTCAATAGTTGTTTAAGGTCGGCTTGAGCCTGTTCCATAATCTCGACATTATACTGGCTCATAGGCTGCGGATATAATTGTCGAGTTCGGCAACATTAGAGAATGCCTTTGATTTGCCTTTTTTTGCGGCATCAACGCGTGCAAAAAAATCCTCGCGGCTCATTTCTGTCGGGTCCGCTGTTTTTTCGGCAGCCAAATTGCGCAAGTATTTTGCGGCGCGGCGCATAAGTCCTTCATCGTCAGCAATAATACTCATACTATGCCAGATTTCGCTGTTAAGTTGTGCTGTTGTCATACTGTTGCTGTTTTTGCAAAAATATAAATGTTCAGCGTGAAATGAAAATGATTTGCAAGTTTCATTTGCGAACCATTTTGCGCTGATATTATTATTCATTCGTTCTTATCAAAAATCTCCGCCAGCATTTTGCCGATGGCCTGGCCGCGTAAGCCGCGGGCAACAATGGTGCCGTCGGGAGCGAAAAGGATTATCTCCGGAATGCCGCTAATACCGTAGATGTCGGTGGCAATCTTTTGTGAATTAATTATTTGCGGATACTCAATCTGCTCCTCGGCAATAGCTTTCAGTGTGGCTTGGGGTTCGTCCCACGCGGCAATGCCAATCACCTGCAAACCACGGTCTTTGTACTTGCTGTAGGCGGCTTTGATGTTTGGAATCTCCTGACGGCAAGGGCCGCACCACGAAGCCCAAAAATCGGCAAGCACATACTGGCCTCGGCCAACATAGTCAGACAGGCGAGTGGTCTTGCCGTTATACTCCACGGCAAAATCGACGAACTTCGCACCAGGCTCGGTAGTGGCGCGTTTTTCAAGGTCAGCTTTGATGCGTTTCACCATATCATTGCGCTGCAAGTCGCTCGAAAGCATGGCAATATACTCAAGTCCGCGACGTGCACTTATGGCGTCATTGAACTGTGTTACAATGAAATATCCCAGTGGGTCATTGGAGTGGGCTTTCAGCATGGGTGTTATGCTTTTGTCCATTGCAGCCTTGGCATCGGCCTCTGATATTCTTTTGCTGCGATAGTCGGACACAGCCTTGACCAGCTCGCGGTACAGGCTGGTCCAGTCGTTGTTCAGCGGTGTCCCGATGGCTGGTGCACCATTCTGCATATCAATTCGGATAACACCATTGTCGATAAACAAAGGAGCCATTTGCAGGCTGAAATTCTTGGTTCCCAGATGTCCAAGGAAAGGTTTGGCGCAACTGCCGTTGTGAGCCGTTATATTGCCGTTGACAACTTCAACAGAATCAACAATTTCGTTGTTTGTGCCGCTCTGATTGCGGATATACATGGTGCCCGTATAATTCTGGCCGATGTTTCCTTCGAGTCGGTATTTTACTTGTCCCTGCACAGAGATGGTAGCAACAGCCAGCAGCGTGGCGATGATTGTCTTTTTCATATTCGTTTAGTTTTTCGCTGTAAAATTATGAATCTCGGACAATCATAAGTGTATGTTTATGAAAAAAAAGATTTTGTGTATATTTGTGTGTTAAAAAGATTTAACCTGACGGAGGATAAGATATGAGTTACGAGAGCATTGCAAACGCCATTCCCAATATGACCTACGAGGAGCAAGTGAACTTGATGGAGGTTCTGGTGAATGCCATCAAGTCGGGAAAATCGCGGAAGAAAACAGCAAAAACCACGAAGAAGGATTGCCAAAGCTCCTATCCGAAAGGCTATTTCGATTTGTTCGGAAGTGACCCTACTTTTTTTGAGGAGCCAGAAGAATTACCCATAGAATTAGATGGAAACGAAGCAATCTTCTGATATGTTTCATCTTGACACTAACGTAATTATAGATGCCATAAGGGGAAAATACCCACATCTTGTGGCTTGTTTTGAGAAAAACAACTCATCGGATATTGCCATTTCGACTGTTGTTGTGGCAGAATTGGAATTCGGAGCTGCTCACAGCGATAATTATGAAAAACGCAGGAAACAGTACCTTGATTTTATCGCTCCCTACAAAATAATCCCGTTCACAGAAAAAGAAGCTGTTGTGTACGGGCAAATCCGTGAGCAACTAACTCGAAAGGGAACTGCCATAGGACCGAACGATTTGCTCATTGCCGCTATCGCAATTGCCAATGGTGCCACACTCGTAACCCACAATACCAACGAATTTAGTCGCGTGCATGGATTGTCGCTTGTCGATTGGAGGTCAGAGGAGTAGGTCGTTTGAGTGAAACACAAACTAATCGTTTTTCTTTTACGTTCGGAATCACACTGTAAAGTGTAGATTTCTAAGATTTCCTATAAACTAAAAACCGTCGAGCCCAACGGACCCGACGGTTTCACTTAAATTTTATCGCTTAATTAAAACTTAAAGTTAAAGTCAACATCAGTCTCCTTGATGAAGATTGAGCGCTGTGCGTTCTGTGTGCGGGCGAATTTCAGGAAGATTTCGGCTGAGCGGCGGAACATTGCGTCGCGGTTGGCGTCGAGCATCAGCAGGTAGGCCATAATGGTGTAGCCTGCCATCTCAACCATACGGCGGGCGTGCAGTTCAATGAACTCCTGCGACTCTTTGCCCATAACGTAGGCCACCGTCTCCTCGTATTCTGCCGTCATACGGTCAAGAACGTCGTGCATCGGCTTCAAATCGTCGGCAACGGGCTGTGCGGCGTAGTCTTTCATCATCGAAAGATAGAAACCTGTTGTGGCATAGCGTGTTGCGGCAACAACCTGAAGTTGTGTGGTGCCCTCGTAAATGCTTGTGATACGGGCGTCGCGGTAAAGGCGCTCGCAGGTGTAGTCCTTCATAAAGCCCGAGCCGCCGTGAACCTGAATGCAGTCGTAGGCGTTCTGATTGGCGAACTCGCTGCCCAGGCCTTTTGCCAGCGGTGTGAAGGCGTCGGCCATACGGTTGTAGCGCTTGCACTCGTCGCGCTCCTCGGGGGTGAGTTTGCGTTCCTTCGATATGTCTTCCAATGTCTTGTACATATCAACGAAACGTGCTGTCTCATAAAGGATTGTGCGGTTTGCGTCGAGTTTGGCCTTCATTGTTGCCAGCAATTCGGCAACGGCGCTGAACTCGATAATCGGGTGACCAAACTGCTGACGGTCGCGGGCGTAAGAGAGAGCCTCGTTGTAGGCGGCTTGCGACAGGCCAACCGACTGTGCGGCAATGCCCAGACGCGCGCCGTTCATCAGCGACATCACATATTTGATAAGGCCCAACTTGCGGCTTCCGCAGAGTTCGGCTTTGGCGTTGCGGAACACAAGTTCGCAGGTCGGCGAACCCTTGATACCCATCTTGTTCTCAATGCGGCGCACGGTTACTCCGCCGTTGCGCTTGTCGTAGATAAACATTGAAAGGCCGCGACCGTCGTGGGTGCCCTCTTCAGAGCGTGCAAGCACAAGGTGAATATCGGCATCGCCATTGGTAATGAATCGTTTAACGCCGTTCAGATACCAGCAGTTGTCGGCCTCGCTGAAACTTGCCTTGAGCATCACCGACTGCAGGTCGGAACCAGCATCGGGCTCGGTCAGGTCCATCGACATTGTCTCGCCCTCGCAAATGCGCGGAATGTAGCGCTGCTTCTGGTCGTCGTCGGCAAACTCGTAAATGGTTTCGGCGCAGTCCTGCAGGCCCCAAAGGTTCTCAAATCCTGCGTCGGCGCGCGACACCATATCGGCGGCCATCAGGTAGGGAACGGTCGGGAAGTTCAGTCCGCCGTAGCGGTACGGCATATTCACGCCGCAGAGTCCTGCCTTGCGTGTTGCGTCAAGATTGACCGACGTGCCGCTTGCGTAGGTTACGCGGCCGTTGGCGCAGACGGGGCCTTCGTGGTCCACGCCTTCAGCGTTCGGGGCGATAATCTCGCCGCAAATCTCGCCAACAACATCGAGCACTTTATCGTAACTGTCCATTGCGTCGTCGAAGTCGGCTGGCGCGAAATCGAACTGGCCCGCATTGGCATAGTTGCGTTCTTTCAACTCAACAATGCGCTTCATCAGCGGGTGGTTCAAATGGAATTTGAGTTCGGGGGTGTCTGTATAAAAATTAGCCATAATTGTCTGATTTATTTAGAGTTCTGTTTGTAATACTTAATCAATTTCGGCAGAACGTCCTCAATGGTGCCTGTAATCACGTAGTCGGCAATTTTGTTGATTGGGGCGTTGGGGTCGCTGTTGATTGAGATAATCATACTCGACTCCTGCATTCCTGCAATGTGCTGGATTTGGCCCGATATGCCGCAGGCAATGTAGAGTTTCGGACGGACGGTTACGCCTGTCTGGCCAATCTGACGCTCGTGCTCAACCCAACCTGCATCAACAGCGGCGCGGCTTGCGCCCACTTCGGCGTTGATTAGCGACGCAAAATCGAATAGCAGTTGGAAGTTCTCTTTCGAGCCCACTCCGTAGCCGCCCGACACGATTATCGGCGAGCCTTTAATGTTGATTTTCGATTTTTCAATCTGGCGGTCGATAATGCTGACGGCAAAATCAGTGGCGCTAACGTATTTGTTTACATCGAGTTTGACAACCTCGCCCTTGTAGTCGGCCTTGAAAATCTCTTTTTTCATCACGCCTTCGCGAACGGTGGCCATCTGCGGGCGGCACTCGGGGTTGACGATTGTGGCGATAATGTTGCCACCGAATGCGGGACGAATCTGATAGAGAAGGTCCTCGTAACTTTTGCCTGTCTTCACGTCGGTGTGCGGGCCGATTTCAAGGTTGGTGCAGTCGGCGGTCAGGCCGCTGTGCAGTTTCGACGACACGCGCGGGCCAAGGTCGCGGCCAACGGTGGTTGCGCCCATAAAGGCGATTTGCGGTTTCTGCTCCTCAAACAGTTTGCAGACGATTGACGTGTGGGGCAGTGTCTGATAGTGCTCCAGACGCTTGTCGGCAGCCAGATAGACTGTGTCGACGCCGTAAGGGAACACTTGTTTCTCAACACCGTCAAGGTTTGCGCCGATAATGAGCGCCTCGAGTTTGCAGTTGAGTTTGTTGGCCAGTTTGCGGCCTTTGGTAAGCAGTTCAAGGCTTACGTCGGCAACGCGGCCATCTTCAAATTCGCAATATACTATAATGTTGTTCATCTGTTTTTGTGTTTACTGATTCTTAAATATCATTGATTGCCAACGCATTAACCAATGGTGTGGTTTGCAATCAGTTCTTTCATCAGGTCGTCGATTTCAGCGTCGCTGTTGCCCAAGACTTTGGCTTCTTTGGCCTGGAAAACAATGTTCTCGATTTGTTTCACTTTGGTTGGCGAGCCTGCCAGACCGAGTTGGTTCACATCGCACTCAATGTCGTTCACAGTCCACTCGTTGATGTCGAGATAAGGCTTTGCTGCAACCAGTTTCTCGAGAGCCTCGTTGTTGGCGCGCTCGCTCTTGCCTGTGGCGTGTTTGAACTTCATCAGGCGTTTTGCGTTGCGCGGGCGGCAGGGAGCGGCTGAGCCGTTCACTGTAACCAGCACAGGATATTGGCACTCAACGGTCTCCACACCGCGCTCAAGGCGGCGTTTGATGCGGATTTTCTTGTCGTCGGCAGCCACAATCTCCTCAGCGTATGTGATTTGCGGAATATTGAGTTTCTCAGCAACCTGCGGGCCAACTTGTGCGGTATCGCCGTCGATAGCCTGACGTCCGCAGATGATAACGTCGAAGTCCTTAATGCGGCGGATGGCGCACGACAGAGCGTAAGAAGTTGCAAGCGTGTCGGCACCAGCAAAAGCGCGGTCGGTAAGCAGAATTCCGTCATCGGCACCTCGATAGATACCTTCGCGCAGAATCTCGTTTGCACGTCCCGGGCCCATGGTCAGCATGGTGATTTCTGTTCCGGGGAACTGGTCTTTCAGCCGCAGAGCCTGCTCAAGAGCGTTCAGGTCTTCGGGGTTGAAAATAGCCGGTAGGGCGGCACGGTTCACAGTTCCGTCCTCTTTCATAGCGTCTTTGCCGATGTTGCGGGTGTCGGGCACCTGTTTGGCCAAGACAATGATTTTTAGTCCTTTCATATATTTATTATTATGTGATTCAATGTTTTGCCACAACCGCGGAATGCCGATGCAGCATACTAATCAGCCGGTTTTCGAAACCGACGGCGCAAAGTCATACAAAAAGCGTGCAAAACGATTAGGCGCTTTGATTTTTTTCAAAAAAATGAAATTCGCGGAGACAGAGGTTGTGCTTGGCGCGACAACAAATGACAATGTCAGTCAGTGTCGGTCTGCTGAAAATCTGACGGCGGAATACCGAATTGCTTTTTGTAGACGGTGCTGAAGTAGGCGGGGCTTGCAAAACCGCACATCTCGCTGATTTCGGTGATGTTATATTGTTGAGATTTAAGGAGTTGTTGCGCGTATTCAAGTCTCGCGGTTTTGATGAAATCGGTAGGCGAGAGGTCGGTCAGCGCCTTTATCTTCTTGTAAAGCAGCGATGAGCTGACATTCATTGCGGCGGCAAATTGCTCCTTGTCGAAATCGCAGTTGCCCAGATTGTTCTTCACCGTAAGGTGCAGTTTCTGAACAAAATCGTCGTTCTGCTTGTTGCCTAGTTCGACGGGCGTTCCGTGCGACAAACTGTTGATAATCTTCGATTTAATCAACTGACGGTTGCGTACTAGAGTTTTCAGCCGCAGTCGCAGAATGTCCATGTCGAACGGCTTGGTCAGATAGTCGTCGGCTCCAAGACCGAGACCCTGCAGCAGTTCGGCGCGCCCCGAGAGGGCAGTGAGCAGGATGATTGGAATGTGCGCTGTCTCGAAGGTCGATTTCAGCATGCGGCAGAGTTCAAAGCCGTCCATTTCGGGCATCATAATGTCCGACACGACAATGTCGGGCTGCTGTTGCAGAATGGTCTGCCAGGCATTGCTACCGTTTGTAGCCGTCAGAATGTTGAACTCGTCGGCCAGCGTGTCGCTCATAAACCGCAGCAGATTGTCGTTGTCTTCAACAATCAGCAGTGTTATGTCGGTTTGAACGGGATTGGCTGCGTCATTTTTGAGTGTCTGCTTGCTCAGCCTGCGTTTTTCCAGTTTTGTGCCGACAATAGCCATCGGAATGGCCACAGTAAACACTGAGCCTTGGTTGGGTTGGCTTTTACAGGTTACTCTTCCGCCGTGCAGCTCAACGTAACTCTTCACCAGCATCAGTCCGATTCCCGAGCCAATCACCTTTGCGTTCACAGCATTCTCGCTACGGTAGAACTCGCGGAACAGGTGCCGCTGCTCGTTTTCACTGATGCCGATGCCCTTGTCAGCTATCGAAAGCCGCCATTGTCCGTTGCCGTTTTGCAGACTCACGCTGATGGCGCCGCCGTAGGGCGAGTATTTTATGGCGTTCGACAGCAGATTGTCAATCACTTTGCCAATCATATCAGTGTCGATGGCTGTTGTCAGGCTGTCAACATCATGCTCAAAGGTGATTGGTGAGTTGTTTTTCCGCGCAAGCGACTCAAACATCTGCACCTTGCTGCTGACAAACTCAACAATGTCAGTATCAACAAGTTTCAAGTATTCTTTGCCGATGTCGGCTTTTTGAAAATCCATCAGTTGCGTTACCACGGCCGACAGTTGGCGTGCTTGTTGCGATGCGATGTCGAGGTTTTTCTCGCCCTGCTTGCTGAGTCCCGTCTCCTTTGAAAGCTCGTCGATAGGCGCTTTTATCAGCATCAGCGATGTGCGCATCTCGTGGGCAGTTTTTGTGAAAAAACGGATTTTGTCTTCGCTGTGGCGGCGTTTCATCTCTGATATGTAACGCATTAGGAATGTGAAGATTATAGCCGCAGCCAGAATGTAGCAGAAGACGATGAACTGCCATGTGCGCCAAAAGGCGGGCTTTACGGTGATTTTCAGCTGCCGCTCGTCGATGACGTATGACATTGTGTTGTCGTAGAGCCTGATAATCAGATTGAAACTGCTCGACGGCAGGTTTGGGTACGAAATGATGTTTTGTGTTGTGGGCAGGTTCCAGTCGGCATCAAGTCCGTCCATTTTCCAGGCAAATCGCGGCCCGACAATCCGCCCCAGTGCTTCGAGTTCAACTTTGACGGTGTTTTGCGTGTAGTTGAGTTTCAGTGTGTTGAGTTGGTTTATCGGCAAGTTGCCTGTCATGTCGGCCTGGTTGCGAATCGAACTTCCTGCAACAATTATGTCTTGAATGAATATTTTGCCTATAGCCTGCTCGTCGGGTTCGAAATTGGGGTTTAGACAGACAGCGCCGCTGTTGGTGCCCCAAATAAGATCGCCGTTGCTCATTACGAGCGCAGCGTGGCGGTTGAACGATGCCGACAGCTGTGGCGTTGACGGGAAAATGTACGATTTTCCGCTTGATGGGGCAAATTTGCAGAGCCCTGTTTCAGTGCCAATCCAAAGGTGGTGGCCGGCGTAGAGTAGGCTGGTCACAAAATCCGACGGCAGTCCGTCGCGCATATCGTAATGAGCCATTGTTTCGCCTTTTCTGTTAATGCTCAGCAAGCCTTTGCCGTGGGTTGCCACCCAGATTGTGTCGTCGCGTACCAGAATGTCGTTCACAATGCAGCTGTCAACCATGGCGGTTCTTTCGCCTGTTGTTTTGTTGAGTTTGAAAAGTCCGCTGGTGCAGCCCAAGAGCAGATTGTCACTGTCGAGTTCGGCAAATGTGTTCACGGGCACGTAGTCGAAGCGACTGAAGGTGCGGCTGCTGCGGTTGAAGCGGAAAATGTCGTTGTTGGTGCCGCCAATCCACATGTCGTTGTTGCAGTCGTTCAGCAGACTGAACACAAAATCGTTGTCATAAATGCTGCTAGTACTGCTGGTGTAGTGGCTCACTGTGAGGCCGTCGCGGTTGAGCACATAAACTCCTGATGAGTAGGAGCCTGCCCAGATTAGTCCGTCGGCATCGGCGCAGACCGACAGAAATACAGGTGAGTGCTCGCGTCCTTTGTGAAGTGTGTGCAACCACTTGTCAGTTAGCGGATTATAGCGGCTGACACCGTTGTTTGTGGCAAACCAAAGATTGCCGTCGGCATCCTCGCAGACGTCGTTCACGTGGTTGTCTTTTATCGAGTTGTCGTTGTTTATCAGGTGCTGGTGCTGCGTGACGTTTTTCGACTCAATGTTGCTGAACAGCACGCCATCATCGTAGGTGCAAACCCACACGCGCTTTCCTGGTTCGCATAGAATGTCGTACACTCCGTTGCTGGCAAGCGATTGCGGGTTGTTGCGGTCGCTCTGGTAGGTGTTTTTGATTCGTCCAGTTTCAATGTCGATTGCACAGATTCCGTGTCCGTCGATTCCGACAAGCAGAGTGCTGTCATTGAATTGGCTGATAGCCAGAATAGGCAGCTTTGGAATACCGTCAACCGTTGTCGCCGTATGGCTTGCGAAGTCGAAAATCATCAGTCCGTCGGTTTTGGTGCCAATCCAGAGCCGGTTGTGGCGAGTGTCGCACAGAAGGCTGGTTTTGATGCTTGGTGGCAGGCTGGCGCCGATGTCGTGCGGGTGCGCGTCAGTGTCGCCAGTGTCGATGATTTGCAATTTGGTCCTCCCGGCCACAATCAGATTGTTGTCAGACAGCCATACCAGATTGTAGAAGGCGCCTTCGCTTTCAACAGTTTCAATCTGGCCGTCGGTGTATTTGTAGAAGCCGTTTGCTGTGGCAATCCATAGATTCTGCTTCGAGTCGATGGCTATCTTGTAGACAATCTGCTGCTTATTAATCATATAGCTGGTCAGGTTGGCGAGAAGCTCAAACTGGTCGGCGATGCGGTTGTAGACAAAAATCTGCCCCGAATTGCAGTAAGCCACCAGCATGTTTCCTCGGCATTCAAGTCTGACTGTCAGAGCGTTGTGTTCGGAATAGGGTAGTTGGTAGATGCAGTAGTTGTGGCTGGCAAACCGCATAATGCCCATCTTCGACGACACCCAAACAAAGCCGTCGGCATCTTTGCAGGCTGAGTTTGTCTCGCGTATCGATATGTTATACAGATTGTTGACGTTGTGAAATATTGGCGATGCGCCCATACTGTCAAAGCCGCTGAAGGTCAGCAGCAGCAAGGTCACACAAGTCAGAATCAGTTTTCTCGCCATATTTTTTCGCCAATAATTATCCGCATCTGGAAAACGCATAAAGATAATACGATTCTGCAATTATGCGCCATGGTAAATTCATGTCGCGTGCAGACAAAACAGAAGGCCGTCCTGGCGGGCGGCCTTCATTAGTTCCAACCTCTCGGTAGGAACTACAAACAACTCTAATCGGGAAAACTTTTATTATGAAAAAACTATTATCAATATCCCGGATTCTGGTAAGCAGCTTTCTCTTCTGCGCTCATCTCAAGACCATCGAGCTGGCCGATTGGAATGGGCGAGAGGTAGTACTCTGGTTTGATTTCGCGTTGGAATTCCTCAAGATCCCAGTCACCTACTTGTGAGCCGCAGATTTTGTAGCTTCCAGCCAATTCTTCCCACATTTGAGTGCGGATGAGGTCGAGGCGGCGGTAACCTTCGCCAAAGAACTCACGTGAACGCTCAAGCATGATGAATTTCATATCAACAGTTTCAGGAGTGGCGGCAACAAGGTCGGCGCTGTAGTCGGCTTCAATTTCTTTGTCCTCAGCTACGCTATAATTCCATTTGCCGGCACGTGCACGCAGTACGTTCACAAGGTCGCGGGCAGATTTCTCACCAGTAGCACCTTTAACGGCAGCCTCAGCAGCTACGAGGTAGAACTCTGAGAATTTAGCAACGTAGTACGGACGAACATTGTTGGCGTTTGGAACACCCAGAGAACCGATTGGACGAGTGTGCTTAACATCGTCAGACTCCTGGCTGAATCCGCTGAGTTTGAACGGTCCGGGGAAGATTTTACGGCTGATGTGCTCAGGGTCAACAACCCAGTCGGCACGGCCAGGAGCAGCACCCAAACCAAGTGCGCCGTTGGCTTTGTCATAAACGGTTCCCTCAATTGCTTTCGGCACGAATGTCAGGATAATTCCTCCTTGCTCAACATCCATATCGTTGGCGTTTTTGTGAGTGGCGGCATCGTCAGTAGTACCAATATGCCAGTTTGCGTGAATTGTGGTTTGGAATGTGGCGTCACGGCGAGAGTCTTTTACGTCAGCAAATGTCTCGTTGAACACATTGTAGGTTGGAGCCATACGAGTCCATGGACGGCCATAGCCCTGGCGGTCGATACGTTGTGTGCCAGTTCCGTCAGCCATCTGAACCTCAGTGTAGTTCCAGTTCTCGAACCAGAAGTTGTTGTTCGAGCCATTGCCACCTGGGTCGTCACCATAGTTGTTGGCATTGCCTGCGCTTCCTGCACCACTGTAGAACCATTCTGTTGCAGTGTGGTCAGCCCAAAGCAGCATTTCAGGATTGCGCTCGTATTGAGCGGCGCACATATTGTAGAAAGTCTCTTGCAATCCGTAAGGACCAGGATTGTTGATGCCTTCCATGGCAAAATCGTAAGCCATTTGGAAGTATTGAGCAGCTGTTTTTCCATCAGGGTCAACGCGGTCGCATGCAGGGTAGGTCGGGATGTTTTTCGGATTCTCAAGCCACCATGCGTAGGTCAAATATGCCTTTGCAAGATAGAGACGTGCAACGGTTTTTGTTACAGCACCTGTTACGCGCGGGTTTTCCGGCAAATCGTTGACAGCTGTAATCAAATCGGGGAAGATGCAACGGGTATATACCTCAGGTACAGTGTTGCGAACCGATTTTCGTGAAGGTGCCACGTTCGATTTCAGTTCGCCCGAACCCAAATCCAATGGCACACCGCCAAAGTGCTGAACAAGAAGGAAATAGTCGTATGCACGGAAGAAGTTGGCTTCAGCAACAAGTGAAGCGTCAAGTCCGCTGGCATTACCTTGCTCGATAAGGGCACTTGCCGTATTGATGTTGATGAATGCAGGATTCCAAAGAGCGTCGGTACGAGCTGTAGATGATGTGATATTGCCCACACCAGAGAAGTCGTTGTCTTTGTTGTTGTTGTCGCCTGATTGTCCCCATGTGTATTCGTCAGTACCGCATTCGCAGGCAGCCAAATAGTAGCCACCATAGAAATTACGCAAGTGGGCGTACATCTGAGTCAATCCACCTTTGATGCCTTCATCAGTTGTGAAGTAGTCAAGGGTGAAGGTTGAACGTGGTGTCTCATCCAAGACATCAGAGCAGCTGCCGATAGCAAGCAATCCTAATGCCGCTGCACCAATTATTGTTATTTTATTATTCTTTTTCATTGTAGTAATCGATTAGAAAGTTATGTTTAATCCAACTAAGAAAGTACGTGTTGACGGAGTGTTGGTACCAACGGTAAGCACTGAACTTGCTCTATAGGCAGTTGTTCCGGTAGCTACGTTCTGATTACCAAACGAGTTCGTCTCTGGGTCAAGACCAGTCTCTTTCTTGAATTTTGAAGCAATAACCCACGGGTTTTGAATTGTACCGTAAACGCGAATCTTCTTGATGCCAATCTCGTCTAACACAGCGTTGCCGTCGTTTTTGAAGTTATAGCCCAAGGTGATTGTGCGAATCTTGCAGTACGAAGCGTCGAAGTAACCAAGTGTTGATGCATAACCAACATTGTCACCGTCACGACGGGCGTTCGGGTCAGGATATTTGGCGTTTCTGTTTTTAACAAGATAATTGCCGCTTTCGTCTTTCACTATAGATACGTTTGTGCCACGGCCTTCACGTTCTGCTTGGAAGTATTCAACATCGACATTGCCACGACGACCGCTCAGCAAGTTCAAATAACCGTTGCCTGAGTGCAGTGTGCTGATGAGTTTGCCACCAACCTGGAATGCACCAATAACAGTCAGGTCAAAGCCTTTCCACTCTAAGCGGGTGTTGAAACCGCCATTCAGTTTTGGGTCGATATGCATAATCTGGCGGTCTTCAGGACCAATTGAGCGAGTCGGCATGCCGTTCTCATCAAAATCACCAGTGTATTTCACGCGAATCATACCAGCGTCACCACCAGGCTCCAGAGTCTTACCATACGATTTCTCGTAGCCGTCAGGTTGATAGTAGAAGTCTTCAGGCATCCACAAACCGATGTTCTCATAGTCGTAGATAGAGTTGATCGGGTGGCCGACAAACCAGCAGTTGCCTTCGTCGCGCTCAGCGCCTGAAGCCAGTTCAATAAGTTCGTTCTTGTTGCTGTACATGTTCATGCCAGCATCCCAAGTGAATCCGTTGTAGTCTTTCAGAATTGTTGCGTTTACGTTGAACTCCCAACCCTTGTTTTGGGTTTTACCTATGTTATCAGTATAACCGCTAACACCGGAAGTCGACGGCAGATTGACATACAACAGCACATCGTGGGTTTTTTGAACATAGTACTCGAAGCTACCACTGATGCGGCTCAGGAAACTGAAATCAACACCATAGTTAAATGTTTGAGAGTATTCCCAACCAAGTTTGTCGTTGGCAAGTTCTGATACATAGTATCCTGTGCTCATTACGTCGTCGCCAAAGTTGTACGGACGTGTGGCAAGAGCACCAAGAGTTTTGAACGGAGCAACAGCTTGGTTAGATGTCTGTCCGTAGCCGAAGCGGAGTTTGAATGAGTTCAGCCATTCAAAGTCTTCCATAAACGCTTCGCGACCAAGGTTCCAACCAACTGATACGGCAGGATAGGTGTGTGAATTGCTGCTCGGAGCAAGACGCGATGATTTATCGTTACGTACGGCAACAGTCAGCATATAGCGGTCGTCGTAAGAGTACATCAAACGTCCCATGACTGATTTCAAACCATACTCACTATAGCCTTGATTATTAGGACTTATTGATGTTTCGCCTTCATCGTTTATACGGCCTAAGTTGTAGTATAAGAATTTCTTAGATGCTATACCTGTTGCTGAAACAGATGTTGAGTTGTATTGTGTGCGCTCAAACGACAGCAAGCCAACAGCGTTGACTGTGTGTTTTCCAAAGGTTCTGTCGAAAGTAAGCAGGTTCTCAACAGCCCAGTTCAGGTTGAGCGATTTTGTAAGTGATGCTGATGATGCCGATGTCGGAGATGTGGCAAAAACGCCAACACCTTGATAGTAACCATTTTGAGTGTATTTCAAGTTCAAACCTACGTTTGTGCGGAATTTCAAACCCTCTACGCGAGGAATTGACAACTCAGCATAAACGCTGTTGAATGTACCATAGTTTTGAACTTTGTCTTCAAAGTCGCCATCTTCATCAATTTTCTCTAATGTTTCGCGAGTGCGCATCCAAACGCCGGCATCAACAGTGTTGTTGTCAATTGTGCGGCGGGTGTTGCCGACAGAGTCGACAGGGCTTACCATTGGAGAAGCTGCCAAAACATCGTAAATGCCGATGCTGTTGCCGTTGTTTATAGAATAATTGTTGTTGCTTGTGAAGCCAACTTTGATGTAATTGCCAACTTTCTGGTCAGCAGCGGCGCGCATTGAGAAACGAGTGTAGTTCTGCAATGGCAAAACTGCCTCTTCACGATAGTAACCACCACCAAAGCTGTAGGCAGCTGTTTTGGTACCGCCAGTAACCGAAAGGTCGTGGCTTGTAACCATACCTTTGTCGTACATAAGATCTTGCCAATCAGTGTCAACTCCTTGGGCAATACCTTTCTCTTCCATTGCGCTGCTTTTGAATGTTCCCTTGTAATCGCGCAATGCTTTAAGCTGTGCAGCGTTCATCATCGGATATTTCGAGAATACAGTTTTTACACCGTAGTATCCGCTGTACACTATTGAAGCATCTTGTGCAATGCTACCTTTTGTGGTTGTAACCAAAATAACACCATTGGAACCTCGAGAACCATAAATTGCAGTTGCAGAGGCGTCTTTCAAGATGTCGATGCTCTTGATTGAGTTCGGGTCAATGTCGCTAAGCGAACCTCCAATGAACGGAACACCATCCAAAATAATCAATGGCTCGTTGCCGTCCTTGGTAAGTGAGCGTTCTCCACGGATTCGAATCCGCATCTCTGCACCCGGCTTCGATGATGACTGCTGCATGTTGACACCAGCAATACGGCCTTGCAGCGACTGTGTGATGTTTGAGCCCGGCATTTCACGGACAACATCGCCCTTCATTGAAGCTACAGAACCGGTAACGGCCTCTTTACGCTGCGTACCGTAACCAACAACCACAACCTCTTCCAAACCAACAAGGTCAGGGGTGAGACTGATGTTGTAAGGACCATTACCACTAACGATCACTTCTTCAGTTGCGTAGCCAATGTAGGAAAACTGAAGCACATCGCCGTCGTTGGCTTGCAAGCTGAACTTGCCATCGCCGGCGGTGATTGTACCCGTCGTTGTACCTTTGATGACTACGTTTGCTCCCGGAATCGGAAGCTGCTCCTCATCTGTAATGGTACCGCTCACGCTGTGAGTCTGTGCCATTGTGCAGAATGAAAGCAACAATGTCGGCAGCATCACAGCCGCCTTTCTCCATAATTGATGTTTCATCATAAAATTGGTGTTTAGTTATTAAATAGTATAGTTCCACATTTTTGCCGGCCACAAACAAACGTGGTGTGGCAGATGTCGAATTTTTCGTCCCAAACCGATGCGTTTTCCACTTCGGAATCATTGTCGCTCGTTAACCCCAACTTTCGCGATTTTGATTACGATAAAAGTACCAGGTGGGGCGGAAAGGGGCTTTCAAATCCAGATATTTCGTTTCTAATTTTAGATATTTGTGCAAAAAATTGTATAGCAACATATTTTGCAATCGGTTGCAATAATTAGCTAAAATGTTTATAATAAGTGATATACTATTTTTGGCACGATTGCAATCGGTTGTTGTGCTAAGGTGTAGGGTTTAGTTCGTTTCGAAGCAAAACAGCTCGTTATCTCTCATGTTGTTTACGCTATTTTTTATCTATTTTTGAATTGATTATTATTTCTCGAAGATGAAGAAACTGTTATTCATTATTTTGGCAACAACGCTTGCGATGCAGGTATTGGCACAAGTCACATTCACTGACGATAATCTCAAGTATAGAGTAATCGATGCAGAGAAACATTATTTGTCTGTTAATAAAACAGAAAAGAAGCCCGAAGGAAATTTTGTTATCCCTTCAGAAGTGGAAAAAGAAGGTGTAACATATACAGTTACTAAAATTGACGAATCAGCATTCTCTTATTGCAATGATTTAGTGTCAGTTACCATTCCGAATACGATAATAAAAATTGGAGACCAGGCGTTCGATAATTGCAGTAGCCTTAAATCAATAATCATCCCTAATTCAGTTAAAATTATAGGACGCTATGCGTTCTGCGATTGCAATAGTTTGAGTTCGGTTGATATTCCGAATTCCGTTACCCAAATAGGTGAAGCCGCATTTCATAGTTGCAAAAGTTTGAAGTCAGTAAATATTCCGAATTCTGTAAAAACAATTAACGATTTGATGTTTAATGGTTGTGACAGTTTAGAATCGGTTACTATTCCAGAATCAGTAACTAAAATTGGTTATAAAGCGTTCTATTGTTGTTACGCTCTAAAATCAATTAACATTCCTAATTCAGTTAGTGTTATTGAATATGAATCTTTCGACGTTTGTAGAAATCTTAAGTCCATAATAATTCCAGAGTCAGTTATTACAATTGAGGGATACGCGTTTCGTTGTAGTGGACTTAAAACAATCACTATTCCGAATTCAGTTAAAAGTATTGGACGTTATGCATTCGAATATTGTGACAGCCTTACTTCAGTTGTTATTGGCAACTCGGTAAAGAGTATCGGGGAGCGGGCTTTTCACAATTGCAAAGAACTCAGGTCTTTATGTTTAGGCAATTCGGTTGAAATAATAGATAAAATGGCATTTTGGGATTGTGAAAGTCTTATATCGGTTACTATACCAAACTCGGTTACAAGCATTGAAGGCGGCGCTTTCGATTACTGCAAAAAGTTGTCTTATGTCAGTATTGGTAAATCTGCCAACCTGGGCTCTAATGTGTTTTCTGGTTGCAGCCGATTGAGAAGAATTGAATTGAATAGCGAAAATGCTAATCTCACATTAGAAGAAGGAGTTTTGTTTAATAAAGACAAAACTGCTCTATTATTATGCTCAAAAGGGAAAAGTGGCGCTTATAAAATCCCTAATACTGTTAAAATTATAGAATATGACGCTTTTGGCTCTTGCGAATATCTTACATCGATAATAATTCCCAATTCCGTAGAGGAAATTGAAACGAATGCTTTCCGCTATTGTAAAAGTCTTACATCGGTTAACATTCCAGCATCGGTCACACGCATTGGTGAATCGGCTTTTGTTGGTTGTACAAACGCAACAATAAATTGTGAGGTTGCAGAGAAACCTGAAGGATGGAATTGGAGTTGGAATGATGAATATATAGAAGATGAATATTATGAAGGAGGAAAGGTTGTTTGGGGCAGCAATTCCGACCAGTAACGCTAACAAATTCAGCAAAATAAAAAAGGTGAGCCGTTGTGACTCACCTTTATTGTATGATACTTTTTCAGTTTACTCACTAATCCTAAACCAGTCGAAATCGGCATAGCCGCCTGGCTCTTTGGTAGAGTAGAAGAAGAGTGCGTAGCGTTGGCCCATAAAGTGGTCGAGGCTGTACGACATTGGCAGGGTGTCGCCGATTTGGTTCCACTGCTTGCCGTCGAGCGAGTAGTGGAAGACGGCCTTGTCAACGCCGTGGCTGCCAATGGCGCTCTCGTCGGCAATGCGGCTGAAGTCGCAGTCGGCTTTGAAATAGACGGTGCTGGCATCGACAGGAACGCTTGCCACAACGTGCTGAACGCCGCGGCGTTGCGGCCAGGGTGCACCGTCGGCGTTGGCTTCGGGCTGGTTGTTAACCATCACAATCGATTTTTTGTCGCCATCGTTCTGAATGGCCACAAAGCCGAATTTCCCAGCCAGCAGGGCAAGTCCCGCAACATCGCCGTCTTTCAGGTTCGAGGCATCGAGACAAGCGCTGCCCGAGCATTTCGGGCCAATGGTGCGCTGTGTGAGCATATTGCGGCTTTGGGTAAAGAGTGTGTCTGTGCGGTCGGTGCGGAAACGGATAAAGCCTTTGCGCTCGGTCATTGACCAAAGGTTGTTCACAGGGTTGTGATTCCACTGCCAAACAATTTTCGGCTGGTCACCGTCGAAGTCATCGCTATCGACAATGCCTGGAATCAGGCTGCCGTTTGCTGGCAGGTCGAGTGTTTCGGGCACTTTGCCATCGACACCCAGAACTGGCCAACCATCTTCCCAAACAACGGGAACAAGGTAGGGGATACGGCCCACAGCGCCACGGTCGCCGAACAGGTAGGCGAACCAGCGGCCGTCGGGCGTGTCAATGAGTCCGCCCTGAGCCACGCCCTTGTCTTGCAGCACAACGCGGCCTTCGTACGGACCGAACAAACTGTCGGCACGGTGGCAGATAACAGTGCGCACACCGCCGCGCGGCCAGCAAATGTTGAACAGATAGTATTTGCCGTTGATTTTGAACATCTGCGAGCCTTCGGCGCCAAGCATCAGGTTTTCGCCTGCGGGCAGACCAGCGTTCTCAATCAGAACTTTCTCTGATTCTGGCTTGATTCCACTGAAATCGGGCTCAACTTCGCGAATGAAGATTTTGCCGCCGCCGTTTATCATATAAATGTGTCCATCTTCTTCAAACACAATGGTATGGTCGTGGTGCGAAGGACGGAACTCATGGCGTTCCCACGTGCCATTCTCAATGTTGTCGGTTGTGAAAAAGTAGGTTTTGCCCGTCACCTGGTCGAAGGTGCTGACAAAGAATTTGCCGCCAACGTAGCGAATGCAACTTGCCCACGAGCCTTTGCCGTAGGTGTTTTTGCCGTTCAAGAGCATCGTCTCGTCCTGGTCGCCCAGAGTCTCGTATGCGTAGCCCGCTATCTGCCAGTTGCTCAGGTCTTTCGACTTCATAATTGGCACGCCTGGGTTCATATGCATTGTGGTGCTGCTCATATAATAGGTGTCGCCTACGCGCATCATCGACATATCGGGCACATCGGCCCAAATCATCGGGTTGGTGAAGCCCGTTTCGGTGCTTGCACTTTTCTGGCCGTTGCATCCGCACATTATCGCGGCAGCGGCTAACAGGGTGATTGATAGGTGTTTCATTTTAGTTATAAGTTCAAAAGTTATAAGTTTAAAGTTGAAACGCTTCGCTGTTTAGAAAAAGTTGAGTCGCTTCGCTGTTTAGAAGTTTAGACGCTTCGCTGTTTAGATAACTAATCATTCTCAACTTCTTAACCTCTTAACTTCTCAACCCTCTTTTACTCAAACAACTTTAAATCAACAAACTCGCCAAGTGCCTTATGTCCGTTGGCGTTGGGGTGCAGGTTGTCGTTGTCGTGCAGATTGGGGTTCATTACGGTGGTGTCCGAATCGCTGCAAATGGCTTTCTCAAAGTCGATTACGGCGTCGAACTTGCCGCAGGTGCGAATCCAGTTGTTCACGGCCAGGCGGCACTCTTCCTTCTCGGGCGAGCCGTAGAAGCACTCTTTGAACGGAGTGACAGTTGCGCCGTAAATCTTCAGTCCGTGAGCGTGCGCAGTGTCAATCATTTTCGAGTAGGCTGCAATCAGTTCTTTCTCGGTCATAGACGGATTCGGTGAGTAGCCCATATCGTTAACGCCTTCAAACAGAATAACATACTTAACGCCAGGTTGCTCGATAACGTCGCGGTTAAAGCGTACTGAAGCGTTGGGCCCCAGTCCACCGCGAATGACGCAGTTGCCGCCAATGCCCATATTGAGCACAGCAAGTTTGCTTGTTGCTGGATTGGCCAACAGACGCTCCGAAAAGACATCGGTCCAGCGGTTCACCTTGTTGGTTGTCGAGCCGCGGCCGTCGGTAATTGAGTTGCCTACAATGGCAATGGCAGCCGTCGGTTCGTCGGCCACAACGTCGAGGCGCTCAATGGTGTACCAGTGGTCGGTTGTGACGGCGTCGGCAAAATCGGTGTTATTCAATTCGTTACCTGTCAGGATGTAAGATGTTGTGCGTGAGCCTGGATGGCCAGTGATGTCGCTTGGCACAAAGGTGTAGGCGATGGTCACGGCCACATCCATACGCGGTGTAAGCGTAAAAGGCAGCGCGTCGGAAATCACTGATTTGCCCTTTTCAATATCGATGGCTTGCTTTCCGTCGAACAGCACATTAACGGCCTTTGTGGCGTCAATCTTGCTGCCTTCGAGGGCGGGAGCGAGGCTAACGGCGGCAATTTTCAGCACATCGTTGCCGAACTCGTTCGAGAGTTTCAAACGCACAGTCTCGCCACCAATCGACACGCGGATTTTCTGACGGATGGTGTTGCCGCTGATTCCAGGCTCTGGCGGGCAGTTATGAGGCTCGGTCAACTGAACGGCTGTTCCCCAGGTTCCAACCCAGCGAGCGTCGGTTTTTTGTGCAGACTGCTGCGAACAAGATGCAACCATCATCGCGCAAGCAATCAAGCAATAGTTTCTGATTGTTTTTAGATGTTTCATAGTCTTGAAAATTAACGTGTTACTATTAGTTTTTGTTAAATTGCTTTGGGTTGTAAAATATGCAAAAAATCGACACTCGGAACAAAATGCAACAAAAATAACAATCGGTTGCACTTTGGTATTTAGGAGTTAGGAATTAGGAGTTAGGAATTAGGAGTTAGGAATTAGGAGTTAGGAATTAGGAGTTAGGAGTTAGTTTTAGGTGTAAAGCTGTAAAGCAAGTTTAACAATCTATCTCTCACTATTTCTCAAACCCTCTAACTCTCTATCTATCAGTGACTGAATACAAAACTCACAATATTAGCGCCCATCTGCAGGGCCTCAATGTGCTTTTCCATCGGGTCGTTGTGGACGCTCGGGTCCTCCCAGCCGTCGCCAAGGTCGCACTCGTGGCTGAAGAAGCAGACGAGCCGCCCGTCAACAAACAGACCGAAACCTTGCGGCGGCAGATTGTCGTGCTCGTGTATTTTTGGCAGACCGTTATCGAACTGATAAACAGTGTGATAAATGGCATGACTGAACGGCAGTTCAATAAATTCCTGGTCGGGCAGAACCTTCTTCATCTCGCGCCGAACATACTGCTCAATGCCGTAGTTGTTGTCGATGTGCAGAAAACCGCCTGCCTCCAGATATTTGCGCAGGTTCAGCACATCGGACTCTGAAAAGACGATGTTGCCGTGACCTGTCAGGTGCACAAGCGGATAATTGAACAGGTCGGCGCTGCCCACGTCAACCGTTGCTGGGTCGGGGTTGATGTTTGTGCCGATGTTTTTGTTGCAGAACTCAATAAGGTTTGGCAGCGAGGTGGGGTTGGCGTACCAGTCGCCGCCACCTCCATATTTCAGCAGAGCGATGCGCACGGGTTGTGCTTGCACCATTACTGCGCTGAAAATCAATATCAATATGGCAGCAAAACGCCTCATTGTTTCAGAAGATTGATTGTGTGGCACGCCACAAGTGCGGCGGTCTCGGTGCGCAGGCGGTACGGCCCAAGGTCGATGCACGAGTAGCCGTTGGCCTCGGCAAGCGCAACCTCCTCGGGTGAGAAGTCGCCCTCTGGTCCAATCAGCACGGTGTATTCGCTTGCTTCGTCAACCATCGCTTTAAGCGGATGTTTCTCACTTTCAATGCAGTGCGCAATCAGTTTGCGGCCGTCGCGCGGTGTCTTGACAAACTTGTCGAAAGGGGTGATGTCGTTCAGCACAGGTTTGTAAGCCTTAACCGATTGTTTCATGGCCGAAACGATGATTTTCTCGATGCGGTCCAGATTCACATTTCGGCGCTCGGAGTGCTGGCTGACGAGCATTGTAATCTCATCAATTCCAATCTCAACTGCCTTCTCCACGAACCATTCCGTGCGGTCGATGTTTTTTGTGGGCGCAATGGCAATGTGGATGCGGTAGGGGCGTTGCTCGTAATTATTTATGGTGTCGATGATGTTCAGCGTGCAGCGTTTCGGATTCGGGTCGGCGATTTCGGCCGTGTGGTAGCCGCCCACGCCGTCAATCAGTTGTACTTTGTCGCCAGGCACAAGTCGTAACACCTTGATACAGTGCTTCGATTCCTCCTCCGACAAGGTGCATTGTCCGTTTGCTATCTGCGGTGTGTAGAAAATGTGCATGACCGTAATTTTCAGCAAAGAAAACGATTTTCTTGATTTGATGCGTTCAGTCCTTCTCGCATTCAATCAATAAGCGATTTTTGCCGCGAACGATGTCTTTCCGTTTGCCAATGTTCCCGACACCACAAACGTGTCGCCATCTTGCTGGCAGGCAAGCGTAACATCTTCGCCTACAGGCATTTCGTGCAAGAAATTTATATCCACTGATTTTGCCAGATGCGTGTTAAGGTAGTCAACATCGATGCAGTCCATTGTCCAGTCCAGATAGCGCATGCTGGTCAGGTGGTTGTTCATGTCGAGGTCGCTGAACATCACGCGGCGCACGGTTTTGACGGCAGTTTCGGCGTTGGCGGGCTGAACTTTGGCGGTGTTCAGGTTCAGATGCTCCTGCTCAAGGTTGAACTGGGCGATTTTCTCCACAATCGACTGCACATTGCAGAGGCTGCGATTCTCGAAACTCATTATCACCCAGTCAGATGCGCCTTCAACAATCACCTCACCGCTGGCATTGGAAATCTGGAAATAACGGCGTGCAAACAGGCGGTTGTAGCCTGATGGCCAGGTTGTTACGGTCAGCACATCATGCCAGACGGGAGTTTTGTAAATATCGAAATGCACTTTTGAAAGCGCCCAGAATGCGTTGTGATTGTCCTGCAGGCTCTTGTGGCCGATTCCAAGGCGTTCGGCGTGCATGCTTGCAGCCTCAATAAAATAAGCGAACAGCGAGCCTGGTTTGGCCATTTTTCGCGAATCGGCGTTATTGGTGTAAACCTGAAAGGTGGTTTTGAATTTGTCTGCCATTGTTTTTTGAAATTTTGCCCAACCCGACAGCAAAATTTATGCCAGCGGCGATAAAAATATTAATATGTATTCACCACATTTTTTTGTTGAATTCGTGTTTAAAAGTCATTGAAAATAGACCTTGCGGCGGTTTGGGCGGCGAGCGGTAATGGCTATATTTGTTTGTTTTGGCGAAGGTGTATTTTTGCCAATTAAATGATTGAAACACAAAATTTTAAGATATGAGCGAAGTAGCAGATTCAATGCCACAGAACAACAATTATGGCGCCAATAGTATTCAAGTGCTTGAAGGATTGGAGGCCGTGCGCAAACGCCCCGCGATGTACATTGGCGACATCAGCGAGAAAGGTTTGCATCATCTTGTATATGAAACAGTTGACAACTCAATCGACGAGGCTCTTGCTGGATACTGCACCCACATTGAGGTGACGATAGGCGAGGACAACTCAATAACTGTGGTCGACAACGGCCGTGGTATCCCTGTTGACATGCACCCGAAAGAGCACAAATCGGCCCTCGAGGTTGTTATGACCGTGCTTCACGCTGGTGGTAAGTTCGACAAGGGTTCGTACAAGGTTTCGGGCGGTCTGCACGGTGTGGGTGTTTCCTGCGTCAACGCGCTGTCGAAACACATGACATCGCAGGTTTACCGCAATGGAAAAATCTATCAGCAGGAGTACGAGAAGGGCAAGCCGCTCTACGATGTGAAGGAAGTCGGCACAACTGACAAAACAGGCACACGCCAGCAGTTCTGGCCTGACGACACCATCTTCACCACAACCATCTACAAATACGAGATTCTTGCGAACCGTATGCGTGAGTTGGCGTTCCTGAATGCAGGCATCACCATCACGCTCACCGATATGCGTCCTGACGACGAGGGCAAGACTCGCACCGAGACTTTCTACTCGAAAGACGGTCTGCGTGAGTTTGTGCGCTACGTCGATGGCAACCGCACACACCTTTTCGACGATGTAATCTACATCAACACCGAAAAGCAGGGCACACCAATCGAGATTGCAGTAATGTATAACGACGGCTATTCGGAGAACATTCACTCTTACGTCAACAATATCAACACAATAGAGGGCGGAACGCACCTTCAGGGCTTCCGTATGGCGCTCACCCGCACACTGAAAAAGTATGCTGATGACAACTGCAAGCGCGACCTTGAGAAACTCGAGAAAAACCACATCGAGATTTCGGGCGAGGACTTCCGCGAAGGTTTGACCGCCGTCATCTCAATCAAGGTGGCAGAGCCGCAGTTCGAGGGCCAGACCAAAACCAAACTCGGCAACAGCGAGGTTGCAGGCGCCGTTCAGCAGGCAGTGGGCGAGGCCCTTGCCAATTATCTCGAGGAGCACCCGACTGAGGCACAGCGCATTGTTGGCAAGGTTATTCTTGCCGCAACAGCACGTGTGGCAGCACGCAAGGCTCGTGAGACCGTTCAGCGCAAATCGCCGCTTGCAGGTGGCGGACTGCCAGGCAAACTGGCCGACTGCTCAAGCAAAGACCCAGCCGAAAGCGAACTCTTCCTGGTCGAGGGTGACTCTGCAGGCGGTTCGGCAAAACAAGGCCGCGACCGTAAGTTCCAGGCCATTCTGCCGTTGCGCGGTAAGATTCTGAACGTTGAGAAGGTGATGCGCCACCGCGTTTACGAGAGCGACGCCATCCGCGACATCTACACTGCTCTGGGCGTGTCGGTGGGCACAAAAGACGACCCCGATGCACTCGACACATCGAAGCTGCGCTACCACAAAATCATCATCATGACCGATGCCGATGTCGATGGCAGCCACATCGACACATTGATTATGACCTTCTTCTTCCGCTTTATGCGCGAGGTGATTGAGCTTGGCTATCTCTACATTGCCACACCGCCGCTCTATCTTGTCAAGAAGGGCAACAAGCAGCAGTATTGCTGGACAGAGCAGCAGCGTCAGCAGGCCATTGAAGAGTATGGCGGAAACGACAAAAACCTTAAGGTGCAGCGTTACAAAGGTTTGGGCGAGATGAACGCCGAAGATTTGTGGGAGACAACAATGAACCCCGAAAACCGTACTCTGCGCCAGGTGACCATTGAAAACGCCGCCGCCGCTGACTACATCTTCTCAATGCTTATGGGCGATGACGTTCCGCCCCGCCGCGAGTTCATCGAGAAAAACGCCAAATACGCAAACATCGACGCCTAATCGGCTTTGTTTACTTGATATGAAAAATGCCCTGCAAATAATGGTTTCAGGGCTTTTTTTTTGATTGATTGTTAAGTTCAAAATATTTGTTTCCAAATGTCTGATAGCGAATTTGAAAAAACATTTTCCGTTTTCCAACTGACTTATATATATTTGTCTTGCTCTGTGTTTATAATCAATGCAAAACGAAATAACAGTCATACAAAACAAGATATTGGTGATTCGTAACCAACAAGTTATGATTGACCGCGATATTGCCGAGTTGTATGGTGTGGAAACAAAACGCTTAAATGAGCAAGTGAAACGCAATATTGAGCGGTTCCCCGAAGAATTTATGTTTGCGTTGAATAAAGCGGAGAAAGACGAACTGGTCGCAAATTGCGACCGGTTCAATACATTGAAGCATTCAACAGTTATGCCCTATGCTTTCACCGAACAAGGAGTAGCAATGCTTTCAGCCGTTTTGAAAAGTGAGACCGCAATACAAGCAAGCATACAAATAATGAAGGCCTTTGTGGCAATGCGTAAATTTCTTCTCAACAACGCACAAATATTTCAACGACTCGATTCGCTCGAAATGCACCGTATTGAGTCCGACAAACGCATCGATGAGCTTTTCGACCGCATGGACCGTTATGCGATTGACGACACGCAAGGCATATTCTTTCAAGGGCAGATTTTCGATGCATACGCAAAATTCGAGAGTTTCATTGCCCAAGCAAGGCAGTCTATTGTTTTGATTGATAATTATATCGATTTATCAGTTCTTGAACGTTTCGCAAAAAAGAACGCAGGTGTTCGGGTAACCATTTACACCAATCCGCAAACACCAATTATGGCACAAGATATCCAACGTTTCAATGCGCAATATCCGCTACTCGAAGTGAAGCACACCTCCGCCATGCACGACCGCTTTCTGATTATCGACAACCAGACGCTATACCACATTGGCGCCTCGCTTAAAGATTTGGGCAAGCGCTGTTTCGCTTTCGATGTGTTCGATTCCAGTTTCATTGCCGATATTATGGCGAGATTGTAAAACTGCAATCGAAACGATGCTCTCACTTGTCAAAAAAAACAATTTCTTTTTTCCTGCCGCCATTCCTATATTTGAGCAAATTTTAGGCGTATGACAACCACCGAGCAGCAACAAGCCGCCGCCCAATTCGCCGAGTTTTGGGTAGGGAAGGGCGACGAGAAACAAGAGACTTCGCGTTTCTGGATTGACTTGTTACAGAACGTTTTAGGCATTGCCAATCCAGCCAAATACATTGAGTTTGAGAAGCGTGTGAAATTGTCGCACACATCGTTTATTGATGCGTATATTCCTGAAACAAAGGTGCTTATTGAGCAGAAAGGTGCGAAAATATACCTGCACAAAGCGTATGCGCAGAGCGATGGAACCGAACTCACGCCATATCAGCAGGCCAAACGCTATGCCGACGAAATGCCAAACTCGCTGCGCCCTCGGTGGATTGTTGTCTGCAACTTTCAGGAATTTTTGGTTTACGACCTTGAAAAGCCAGGCGACGAGCCCGAGCAAATCTTCTTGAAAGACCTTGAAAAAGAGTATTATAGGCTGCAATTCCTTGCCGACAGCCGCCACGACTATCTGCGTCGCGAGGAAGAACTATCGTTGGAGGCAGGTGAGCGTGTTGGTAAACTCTACGACGCGCTCATTAAGCAATATATCGACCCCGACGAGCAGAGTCTTCGTTCGCTTAACATTCTGTGTGTCAGACTTGTATTCTGCTTTTATGCCGAGGATGCGGGATTGTTTGCAACACGCACCTCGTTTGAGGATTACCTGCGCTCGTTTTCAATCGAAAATGCACGCAAGGGGCTGATGGAATTGTTCAAGGCGCTCGATACGCCTTTGGCGCAGCGCGACAAGTACGACACCAAACTGCAACCGTTCCCATATGTCAACGGAGGTCTGTTCCGCGATGAACAGATTGAAATACCGAACTTTACGCAGGAAATCATTGACGTGATTTGCGACAACTGCGCACCATTCAATTGGTCCGACATTTCGCCAACAATCTTCGGCGCGGTGTTTGAATCCACTTTGAACCCCGAAACACGCCGAAAAGGAGGAATGCATTACACATCTATCGCAAACATTCACAAAGTGATAGACCCGCTGTTCCTTGACGATTTGAACGCGGAATTTGAGACGATTGTTGAGTCGCGGCGTACCTCGTCGCAGCGGCTGCAATTGTCTGATTTTCAAAAGAAATTAGGCTCGTTGAAATTCCTCGACCCTGCTTGCGGCAGCGGTAATTTCCTGACCGAGACCTATTTAAGCCTGCGCCGCCTTGAAAACCGCGCAATTTTAGCCTTGAACAATGGCGAGCGCAAATTGGGCCTCGACTGCTTCATACAAGTGAAAATCAGCCAGTTCTACGGCATTGAGATTAACGATTTTGCCGTGACCGTTGCCAAAACCGCATTATGGATTGCCGAGAGCCAGATGATTCGCGAGACCGAAGCCATTTTGAGCCAAAGCATTGATTTTCTGCCACTCACAACCAACGCCTTTGTTGTTGAAGGCAACGCCCTGCGTATGGATTGGGCAACGCTTACTTCGACTACGCTCAGCAACCGTTCCCAGAGCAATGTCGAAGGGAACGGACCGAATCTTTTCAGCGGTTTCACCACCGAAACTGACGGAGAACGCCACCAATACGATTATATTATTGGTAATCCGCCGTTTGTGGGAGGAAAAATGATGGATGAAGGCCAAAAGAATGATATGATATTCATTTTCGGCAAAAAATGGAAAAACCTTGGAAATATGGATTATGTTTCCTGTTGGTACAAAAAAGCAGCCGAATATATGCAAGACGCAAACACCAAAGCAGCCCTTGTTTCAACTAACTCGGTATGTCAAGGGCAAGCGGTGGCTGCGTTATGGAAACCATTGTTCAATGATTATCAATTACATTTTGATTTTGCGTGGCGCACATTCCGTTGGGATAGCGAAAGCACTGAAAAGGCACACGTTCATTGTGTGATTGTAGGATTTTCGTGTGAAAACGTAGGGACGTCGCGTGCGGCGTCCGAAAATTCCATTGTCGCAAACAATGCGGACGCGGCACGCCACGTCCCTACACGGCATATTTTCAACGCCGATGGAACCGTCATAAATGCTAAAAACATAAACGGTTATTTGATTGATGCCGATAACACATTTATTGATAACCGTTCAAAACCGCTTTGCGATGTTCCAGAAATGACGTTTGGCAGTATGCCTAATGATGGCGGGAATTTCATTTTAACAGAAGATGAGAAAAATGACATTCTTCAAAAAGAGCCCAAATTGGAGAAATTCATTCGCGTGTTTTTGGGAGCACAAGAATTTATAAACGGGAAACGCAGATATTGTTTGTGGCTTAAAAACGCATCGCCAGCGGAAATAAAGAATAGTCCCGAGTTATATCAACGCGTGCAAAACGTGTATAAAATACGTTCCGAAAGTTCAGCGGCACCTACAAGAGAGAAGGCCAACATTCCGCATCTGTTTTTCTACGATGCCCAACCCGAAAGCGGGCAATACCTTCTTGTGCCAAGCGTTTCATCCGAAAAAAGGCAATATATTCCGATGGGATTTTTGGATAGCGGTATTGTAGCAAGCAATCTTGTATATATTGTGCCTAATGCAAATCTTTACCATTTTGGAGTGCTCACATCCTTTGTCCATATGGCTTGGGTGCGTGCAGTTTGCGGTCGATTGGAAATGCGGTATAGGTACTCTAACGCAGTGGTCTACAATAATTTCCCGTGGTGCAATCCGACCGATGAACAAATCAGAAAAATTGAACAAACAGCACAGACAATAATTGATGTTCGTGCTAAAATGGAAGATTGTTCTTTGGCCGACCTTTACGATAATTTTTCTATGCCGCTTGAACTTCGAAAAGCCCACCAAGCCAACGACAAGGCTGTAATGGCAGCCTACGGCTTCGATGCAGCAATGGATGAATCGGAAATTGTGGCGCGGCTGTTCGAATTGTACGAGGCAATGGTCAAGAAATAATCGCAAATAATTGATAATATTGGTTGTAGAGACGCGCCATGGCGCGTCTCTACGTATATATGGCGCATATAGCGCGTCTCTACGTGTGCCGTGGCACGTCTCTACATGTTTAAATCGGGTTTAATCGGCAAAAATCGGTTAGAAAACACAACAAAAAACCCCACTCGAAAACCGAATGGGGCTGTAAATAGGGTAGAAGCGTGTGGGTGCTTAATTTGGAATCGGAGAATCCTTTAATCCTTCACGCATTCAATCCTTCAATTAATCTCCCGATAGCTATCGGGACTTGTTCTACACCGTCGCTTCCACATTCCACACAAACGCCCGCACGCCGACCTCTTTGTTGCGGTTGTCCAAGCGTTTGATGCGGCTCAAGAGTTCGGGCACCATTTCGTCCTCGACAACGGTGATGATGGCCGAGTTCATTTCGGGCCAAGTGTGAGTTCCGCGGCGCGGCTCGCCGTCAACCGAACCGCGTCCCTGAACGTCTTCCCAGTAGGTGAATCCCTTTATGCCAAGGCGGTCGAGCATATACTCAACACGCTCTGTATTTGCCTGATTGTAAACTATAAATACTGCTTTCATTGTCGTCAATTTTTATTCTGTTGTCCGTACATTATTTGTTCACACGGCTGTCGTAAACCGAGTCCTCGTCCATATCGAAGAAGATGAACGAGTGGCGGATTTCCTCTTCCTTATCGCGTTCGCCGTGGCGCGACATAATCGAGTAGAGCACAGGCACAACCAGCAGCGTTACCACGGTCGAAACCAGAAGGCCGCCGATAACCACAATACCCATTGGAATCCACATTTCGGAACCTTCAGAACGGCTCAGCGCCATTGGCAGCATACCCAGAATGGTGGTGGCTGCGGTCATAAGCACGGGGCGCAGACGCGACTGACCTGAAAGGGCGATGGCCTCGTTCAACTCGTAGCCGCGGTCGCGCATAAGGTTGATGTAGTCCACCAGCACAATACCGTTCTTAACCACAATACCCACAAGCATTACAACACCCAGTGCGCCAATCATATCCAATGTGGTGTTGGTTATCCACAAGGCCAGAATCACACCCGAAATGGCGAACGGCACTGCCATCATTATAATGAACGGCTTTTTGAGCGACTCGAACTGCGACGCCATAACCACAAATACAAGCATTACAATCAGCGCGAGCAGAAGGCCCATATCGGCAAACGTATCCTGTTGGTCCTCGTAACTACCGCCGATTTTCACGGTGATGCCAGGCGTGGTCTTCACGTTGCGGGCAATGAGCGCCTTCACGTCTTCGGCAAGTTCGCCAAGCGATGTCTCGTAAGGCGTAACGCTCACGGTTACAATACGTTGACGGTTGCGGCGGTCAATCTGCGGCGGGCACCAGTACTCTTCAATGGTGGCCAACTCTTTCAGTTTGATTTGCGCGCCCGTGGCCGACGGAATGGTCAGATTCTCAAGGTCGCTGATAGAGTTGCGGTTTTCCTCTTTCAGGCGGACGATGATGCTGTACTCGTCGCCGTCCTCTTTCAGGAAGCCCACCGTCATACCGTTCACGCGGTTGCGGACGTAGGTGGCCACCGTGGCCGATGTCAGGCCGTGCAGCGCCAGTTTTTCTTTGTCAACCTTCACGTTCAGTTCGGCGCGGTCCTCTTCGCGGCTCACTTGCGCGTCGCGGGCGCCCTGAATGCTGTCGTTAATCATTTGGCGGATTTCCTCGGCCAGAAGGCTTGTTTGGTCGAAATCGTAGCCATATATCTCAACGTCAACCGATTGCGCACCCATACCGCCCGATGTCGAGCAGAAGTATTTGTTGATTTCGGGATACTGCTTCATTTCCTCGCGCAGCACCTCGGCAATCTCGAAAATCGAGCGGTCGCGGTCGTACATTTTCGAGCAGCGCACAATCATTGAAATCTTGTTGTTGTTGGTCGAAGCGAAGAGTGCGCCAACACTTGCGTCGTCGTTGGTACCAGCCGATGTCGACATAATCTCGATTTCGGGAATCAGTTCGCGGAAGCGCGCCTCAAGTTTGCGGGCGGTCTTCAGAGTCTCTTCAATTCGCGTACCGCGCTGAAGTTCGATGGTCACGTTCACGCGGGCGTTGTCCGACTGCTGCATAAAGTCGGTGCCGATGTAGCCCAGAATGGCGGGCAGCAGCGAGAGCGCGAAGAATCCCACAATGCCCGTCATTGTCAGTTTCTTATGGTTCAGGCAGACGCGCAGCAGGCGGGCGTACAGGGCGTCAATCTTGTCGAGCAGGCGCACCACGGTGTTCTCATACGACCACTTCTTCACAGCCGCCTTCTTCTCAACAATCTTGCCGTTCTCAATCACCAGGTTCTTGCCCTTCAGCATTATCGACGCAAGCATAGGCGTCAGCGAGATGGCCACCGTTGTCGATGTGCAGACGGCGATGGTGACAATCCAGCCCAACTCTTTGAACAGGATGCCCGCCATACCCGAAAGCATTGTCAGCGGCACAAACACGGCCACAATAACCAGCGTGGTGGCGATAACCGAAATCCACACCTCGTTGGTGGCGTAGATGGCCGCCTCACGCGGACTCGAGCCGCGCTCAATATGCTTGGTGATGTTCTCGAGCACCACAATGGCGTCGTCAACCACCATACCAATGGCGATGGTGAGCGAGCAGAGCGATATGATGTTGAGCGAACTGCCCACAGCCAGCAGGTAGATGAACGCCACAATCAGGGCGATAGGGATGGTGAGTCCGATGATGACCGTGGCGCGCCAGCGGCCCAGGAAGAACAGCACCACCAGCACCACAAACAGCAGCGCGTACATAATTGACTCGGCAAGGCTGTTGATGGCGTTCTGAATCTCTTCCGACGAGTCGTAGATGAGTTCGATGTTAAGGTCGGCGGGAAGGTCGTGGCGCATTTCTTCAAGCGTCTCGCGCACGTCCTTGCAAATCTGCACCGCGTTGGCGCCCGACTGCTTGGTAATCATAAGGCGCACACCCTCGCGGCCGTTAATCTTCTCGTCGAGCGACAGGTCCTTGATGGTGTCGCGCACGGTGGCGATGTCGCGCACAAAAATCTGCTTTCCTGCGGGCGTTGTCGTCACCACAATGTTGTTGATTTCGGCGCTGCTTGCATACTCGCTGCGCACCTGCAGGGCGTACTGCTCTTTGCTCATTTTCACGTTGCCCGACGACATATTCAGGTTGTTGGCGCTGATGGCCTGACCCACAAGTTCAAGCGGAATGCCGTAGGCGTCGAGTTTTTCCTGCTCAATATCGATGTAGACGTTGCGCGTCGGCTGACCCGACATTGAGATGTTGCCAATGCCGTTCACGCGGTTCAGTTGCGGAATGATGTCGTCGTCGATAATCTTCTCAAGGCCCGAGTAACTCTCATTGGCCGTCACTGCGTACATCATAATCGGCATTGCGCTCGAACTGAATTTGAAGATGAACGGCGTCGAGCAGCCGTCGGGCAGGTTGTCCTTCACCATATCCACATACGAACGCACGTCGTTCACAATGTCGTCAAGGTTCAGGCCCCACTCAAATTCCATTGTTACCACCGAAATGTTGTCTTTCGATATGGTGTTCATTTCCTTCAGTCCGTCGACCGAGTTCAGCGTGTTTTCCATTAGTCTCGACACGTTGGTCTCAATCTCGCTCGCGTTGGCGCCGCCGTAGGTGGTCATAACCATTACGTAGGGCGGGTCCATTTCGGGGAACTGGTCGATAGGCAACTGTTTTAGCGAGAACAGGCCTATAATCATTACAGCCACAAATATCAGCGATGTGGTGACTGGATGGTTTATGGATGTCTTATATATACTCATTTTTGTATCTTGTTTGTTTCCAACAAAATGGCTGGTTTATTTCACAATGTCGATTTGCACGTCGTCAATCAGGTGGCCCTGGCCGACAACCACAAGTTCGTCGTTCTCGGTTATGCCGTCGGTGATGATTTCAACATTCTCGTCGAAACGCTGGCCCATTTTCACTGGCACGCGTTTGGCGCGGCCGTTGTTGTTGACGAACACGTAGCGGTCGTTTGAGCCAATCTGCTTCAGCACTGCCTGATAGGGGGCGATGATGACTTCCTGCTGCGAGATGGGCATTGTGGTGCGCACAAACATTCCTGGGCGCAGGTAGTTGGCCTTGTTGTCAATCTTGATTTTGGCCTGGAACGTGTGGCTCGACGCGTCGATGGTCGGGTGAACAATCTCAACCACGGCCTTGAACTCTTTGTCGGGGTAGATGTCTGATTTCAAGGTCAGCGACATTCCTTCCTTCACGTGCGGGAAGTACGATTCGGGAATGTTGATGTAGGCCTTGAGTTTGTCAATCTGTGTGAGAGTCAGAATCGGGCCGCCGCCGTAGAGTTCGCCGTCCTCATAGTTCTTGGCCGATATGCTGCCTGCGAATTTTGCCTTCACAAACGTGTTCTGACGCAGAAAATCAAGGTTCTGCTTGGCCTGGTCGTAGGCCACCTTGGTCTGGTCGTAAACCTGCTGCGACACGTTGCCGCTCTCTTTCAGCGCGTCCATACGCTGCATTTCGGTTGTCAGGTTGTCAACGGTGAGTTTGGTTGTCTTGTACTGTGTCTGGTCCATACGCACAAGGTCCTGGCCTGCAGTCACTTTGCTGCCAATCTCAACGTAGATGTGCTCAATGGTTCCCGTGAGCGACGGCGCGATGTTCATTGTCTCGTAGCCCTCGAGCGTTGTCGAAACTTCATACACGCGGTCGATGGTCACTTTCTTAAGTTTCTGAACCTTAACCTTTTCAATGCGGGCTTTTTCTGCCTTTTTCTCTTCCTGCTTGCAACTTACGGCTGCCAAAGCCACGCAAGCCAAAACTGCAAAACTGATCAACTGTTTAGTTTTCATTGTTTTATCTTTTTTATTATTGATTATTATTTATTGTCGATGTTAAGAAGTTTCTCTAGTTCGATTTGCGCAGTCACAAGTTCCATAAGTGCTTGAACGTAACTGCTTTGCGCCGAAATCAGGTTTGTGCCCGCGTTGGTCACCTCAAGGCTCGAAGCCACGCCCTGCTCATATTTTTGGCTCGTCTTGTCGAACACGCGTTGAGTAACCTCGGTGTTCTGCTTTTGGTTCTCAAACGTCTCGTAAGCCGACGCCAAATTGTATTTCAGTTGGTTGTGCTGCACCAAAAGTGCATTGGTGGTGCTCTCAAGCGTGTTCTGCTGTTCCTGATAGTTTATCTTGGCTTCTTTCAGCGAGTTCCACTTGTTTCCGCTCGACCAAATCGGCACCGACAGTGTCGCGCCAATCATATTCGGCGGCGTCATACTGAAGCCCTTGTCGCCAATGTATTTCACAATTGAGTGCTGATAGTAGGCGCTCAACGTGGGGGTGTGGTTCCACTTGGCAATGCTCACCTGCTTGCCGCTTAATTCAACGTTCTTCTGAAGCAACTGATAGTCGTAGTTGTTGTCAAGATTCAGTTCGTTCGAGAGCAACTGCATTGTCAGTTCAAGGTTGAGCAGGTCGTCAATCTTCTGCGTCAGTTCGATTTTAGTGTTTACGTCAACGCCAAGTTGCAGACGCATAGCGTTATACACCATTTCAAGCGAGCGCTTTGTTGAGTTGATGCCCGATTCCATTGTCAGCACCTGCACCTGCAGTTTGTCGGCGTCAATCTGTTCGCTCACACCCACCTTCACGGCGCTGTTGGTCGATTCGAGCAGTTTCTTCATATTTTCCAGATTGCGGTCGAGCAAATCAACCGTCTCTTCCATAACCAGAGCCGAGTAGTAAAGACTCTTCACTTGGTTGCGGATGTCCTGTTCCGATTTCTGCTTCGACAGTTCCGACATTTCAAGTGCCAGACGGCTCAACTTCATTGCCACAAACTGTGTTCCGCTCAAGGCCACAGCCACCTGCACGCCGAAAGTTGCCGTAGTCGGCATTTTCATACCGCCGCTTTCTTCCGACTCAGCCTGCTGTGCCGCAGCCATTTGCGCCATTGTGTTGGCGAAGTTGGTGCCCGAGCCAGCGGCCGCCAGGTCCTTGCCAATGGCCTCAAAAATAGGCCCGAACGAGTCCATAATGCCGCCGCCCATACTGAAACTCATTTCGTAGCCGCAGTAGTTCGAGTAGCCGATAGAGCCCGAAATCTGCGGAAGCACTGTCGAGATGGCTTCCCAGCGTGCGGCCTCGGCCTTCTGCACGTCGAGCGATGCGTTCTGCATTGAGTAGTTGTGCTCAATGGCGTAGTTCTGCGCATCTTTCATTGTCAGCCGCATTGTGCCAGCGGTGTCGGCTTTCACAGCGTCGGCCGTCAGAGCCAGGCTGTTGGCTGCAGAGTCGGCAGGTGCTTGCCCCACGGCAAGGCTCACCGCCATCGAAGCCAAAGTTGTGATTAAAAATTTCTGTTTCATTGTTTTATAAAAGTTTAATAGTGTTGTCATTGTTTTTTGTGCGTGCACATTTTCTCGTTTACCTTGTCGAGTTCGCGTAGGCCCTCGTCGGTGCTGATTCCTCTGAAAAACGGCAGGAAGACCGACCGGTACATTTCGCACGGCTGAATGTGGTAGTCGTCAATGAGCTTTATCGCAAACTCAAATAGTCGGTCGAGCAGTAGGCTGGCCACTTCAATGTTGGTGTCGTCGCGGAAGTATCGTCCTTCAATGCCTATAGTGAACAGCCTCTTGAGCAGTTTCAGGCTGATGTCCTCGCTTTTGTGCTTCAATTCGGTCAGCATGGCAGAGTAGTAGCGGTGCAAATCGTCGAAGAACTCAGGGCTCACGCCGTTCATTTCGTCGTGCTGCAGAAGTGCGAATTGATACATTACTTCGTAAACATTGCTGTTGGTGTCGAGAATCTTGCTACGTCGGGCCAGACCGTCGGTCGAGAATTTGAGCAGACAAGTTTCAATCAGCTCGTCCTTGTCCTTGAAATTCTCATAAATGGTGCGCTTCGACATGCCTAAAGACTTTGCCAGCTCGTCCATTGTGACATTTTTCAGACCTTTTTGCTTGAAAAGTTTTGCGGCTTCGTCGAGTATGATGTCTCTTGCGTCCATTTTTCCAGTGTTTCTCAAATCGAGCCGCAAAATTAGAAAACTTTAAGCCTCTTTAAAGTTTTCTGCACAATTATTATAAAACAACTCTATCAATGGCTGGTTTTTGCCGATGAAAGCTTTTGGTATATGAATGAATATCAGATTTGTCGTGATTTCAGCAGATTGCCGAAACGTTTGCAGAAAAAGGCGTTTGCGGGGAGGAGTTACAAGTGATAAGTTACAAGTGACAAGGTAAGGTATTAGTTATAAGTTATAAGTTCACAAGGTAAAGTATAATTTGTTGAGCACGTTGTCTGTAGTCTGACGTCTGTAGTCCAACCATTAATCATTAATCATTAATCACTAATCACTAATCATTAACCTATAAACTTAAAACTCTTCCCTAACAATCAACTCTTTACCATTCGCTTTGCGCCATTCGTTTGATGCCTTCAAACTGAACTCGCAGCCGCAGTATTGCTGTTCGTAGAAGTTGTATTGACGGATAATCTCGATTCTGCGTTCGCTCAAGCCGCCTTTCCGCCAGTTTTGGTCCCAGAAACTGACGCCCGATGTTTGTGAAGCAGCCCAAGCACCAGCCTCGTTGATTTGCTCAAGGCTTTTCCACCGCGACGATGCCAGTGTTGTGGTAAATAAAGTGTAGCCGTTTTGTTCGGCATATTTGGCGGTGCGCAGCAACCTGTATTTGAAGCACTCAAGGCACCGGCGGCCGCGTTCGGGTTCATCAGCAAGGGGTAGGGCGGTCTGCAACCATTGCTCGTGGTTGTAGTCGTCGTCAACAATCTCAAGCCCTAAGTCGATAGCGAATCGGGTGCATTCGTCCTTGCGGATACGGTATTCGCTTTGCGGATAAATGTTTGGATTGCAATAGAATATGGTGGGGCGGATGCCGTTTTGTAGCATGCACTCAACAATCGCCGACGAGCACGGCGCGCAGCAGGAGTGGAGCAGCACGCGGGCATCATCAGGAAGCCCCTTTATTGTCGGCAATTCGATTTTCATTTTACAATTATTTGGTTTTCAATGGTTTTGCGTCACATTCCTATGGCATCGGCTATCGGTTTCAATGTGTCAAAATCCACATAATCAACCTTCTTCCCGTAGGTTTCCAAAATGACTCTCGACACTGCATCAAGTTCATTTTCAGGCATTTTTGATATTTTGCTGTACATCATCGACAACAAAATCCTATGCATGATTTTCAAGTGCTTATAGTCAATCGCCCCGCGTAAGTGAAAGATTTTCTTTTCGTTATAAAACGGCTCGGCAATTATGTTTTTGAGTGCTTTTTTGATGTCGCCGCTGTTTATCGCGTCAGTTGGGTCGGCCATACCAACGGTGGCGACAATCAGCTCTTGTCCCGCTGTCAGCTTTTTGACCAGCTCCTTCAGACCCACGAAACCGCCTGCATAGAGCGCACCTATATAAATTACCCGTCCGTAATCCCCGATATTCCTGGCTTTTTTGTGACTGATGCAGCCAATTCCGGTTATTTCCGACAGGCGCTCAGCATACCTTTTTGACGCGCCGTATTTACTGCCGTAAACGATGATTGAATCTTTCATCTGCTTGGTTTTACGACTTTAAAGAATTGGGCTCATCCCTGAGAATGAGCCCTTTATTCATTTCTACTTTTTTACCAGTCTCACCTCGTAAATACCGCCAATTTCGGTGCCCGGATTGGTTTGGAACTTCACTCTGACACTCTTTTTGCCCTTCAGCATTGATGCCGGAATGGGGTACTCTTCGGTCTTGAATTGCGATGTGTTCCAACGTTTTATGTTGTTCACGGTTGTCAGTTTCTCATCGTCAATTAAGATGTCGAAAACTTTGTTGCCCCAGTCGTTCACGCCCCAATATTTGACGTAGAGCGCAAGGTCGGTGCGTGATTGGGTGGCCATATCGTAGCTGAAGAAGCCGCCGTTGCTTGCCGTGCGGAAGAAGACGTTTTGGGTGTTGCCCGTGTGCGATTTTTCGGCCTGCATAGCGTGGTCGGTTTCAGGCTGTTGCTCGCCGGGCGATACAAAGTCGGTTGAGCGTTGTTTCAGTTTGATTTTCTCGCGCTCAATGCCAGCCAGCGAGTCGATGTACGACTTGTAGCCGTTGCTTGTAAGTGCCAGCCAGTAAATCATATAGCGCGAATCGTGGATGCCGAAGAACGGCTCAAGCTCGCCGTCAATCGGGTTTTCCATTCGGGCGTTCAACTTGAAGTGAAGTGGCTTGCCTTCAATAGGTTGCAGCTTGCTACCGATGTTCTCAAGGTCGTCTTCAATGATTATAGACGCCTTGTCAATTGGCAGCAGCTCGCCGCTTGCGTATTGTCCCCAGCGGCCATCGTCGGCAATCAGTCCAGCCATATCTTCAGTGCCAGTTTTCATACCAAGCAGAATCGGGCCGTGCATAATCGCAACGTATTGCGGCACGTTCGGCATACGTTCGATGCTTGTGTGCATTGGGAATGTAACTTCCAGAACGTCACCTTTTTTCAGGTTGCTGATGCTGATGTATGACGACGGTTCGGCGTCGATTTCAATCGGCTGTCCGTTCAGGCTTGCCTTGAACTCGCCTTTGGCAACCCATTCGGGGTAGCGCAACATAAGGTCGAAGGCTGATTTGCAGTCGGTTACTGTGATTTTCGATTGCTCGCCGAACGGAAAATCAGTCTCTTGACGAACTTTGATTCCGCGTTCTTTCCAATCGAGTTCCGATGCTACAAACAGATTGACATACAGTTTGTTGTCGTTGCGCGTATAGATGAATTGATTGTATTTTCCGTGATTTTCCATACCTGTTCCAACGCAGCACCACATTGCCATATTGGGCGCCGAGTAAACGCGGTAGTGGCGCGGGCGAGCCGATGTAAAGTACACATAACCACCGTGTTCGGGGTGCTGAGTCGACAGAATGTGGTTGAACATTGTGCGCTCGTAGTAGTCGGCGTAGCGTGCCTGCGGTTCGGTTGTGAAAAGGTCTTCGGTGAGTTTCAGCATATTGTACGAGTTGCACGACTCAGGGCCGTCAATGTCGTTGGTGTAGTCGGTGCAGGCTTCTTTCGACGGGAAGTGCTCGCGCCGTCCGTGGCCGCCAAAAGCCAACGAGCGGTTGTAAACCACTGTTTCCCAGAAGAATCGTGCGGCCTTGTTATAGTTGGCGTCGCCCGACAGTTGTGCAATACGTTCAAAACCAATGATTTTCGGTATCTGAGTGTTGGCGTGCAGGTTGTCGAGTTTGTCTTCGCCAACGGCCAGCGGATTCAGTATCATCTTGTGCGAGAATCGTTTGGCGCAATCAAGATATTTGGCGTCGCCAGTCATTTCGTAAGCATCGGCCAGAACTTCGTTCATACCACCATACTCGTTGCCGAGCATCTGTTCCATTTGCTCATCGGTAAGGTCGGCGCAAAGGTTGACGCACCAGTCGCAGTATTTCAGGAACATATCGCGCGCATCGGTGTTGCCGCAGTAGTTCCAGGCATCGCGCAAGCCTGCAAACATCTTGTGAATGTTGTAGAACGGTGCCCACGCGCCCCAGTACGGCCCAAAATCGCCTTTCTTGAACGCCGACCAGACTTTCGCGCTTTCGGGCATCCCGCCAAGGTAGCCAGCGCCCCATTCGGGGTTGTTGCGTATGCCAGCATCCTGACACTCTTTCAGTTCGGCAATCATATAGTCCATACGTTTTTTGCATTCGGCGTTGCCCGTGGCAGCGTAGTTGATAGCCATTGCCGAAAGGTAGTGGCCGCCCACGTGTCCGTCGAGGCCAATCCAGCAGGGGAACGATTCAGCCTTCGGCTCAAGCCCGGCTTCCTTGCGGAACGGTGCCAGCAGTCGGTCAACATCGTACTCGAGCAGCACCTTAATGTTAAGGTCGCGTGCGGTTTTCAGCGGTCCGTCGAGCAGTTGCACATCGCTGAGCGGAAATTCGTTTTGCGGCAGAGTTTTGATTTGTGTGCCATTGTTGCAAGCGGTAAGCAGTCCGCAGGCAAGGAGCAGGGTGGAAAAGCGTGTTTTGTTCATCATTGTTATTTTTAAAGTGCGCAATATCGGAATTTTTAAAAAGGTTTCAAGCGGTTGCATAATTGTTGCATAAAAAATACGAGAAACAGACAATTTTTCCAGAACACAAATATAAATTTGTAAACGCTAACATATTTCGAAAAATGAAACGCAAATATTTAATTTTCAGTCTGATGGCTATTATTACAGCTTCGTGTGCCGACACACAAAATCCGTTTTTCACAGAGTTTGACACGCCGTATGGTGTGCCGCCGTTCGATAAGATTAAAACCGAGCATTATATGCCCGCCTTCATCGAGGGTATGAGGCAGGATTCGCTTGAAATAGAGGCGATTGCAAACAATCCCGAACCGCCCACTTTCGCCAATACCATTGAGGCGCTTGAGTATTCGGGTGCAATGCTCGACCGTGTTTCGGATGTCTTCTTCAATCTTTATTCGGCTGATACTGATAAAGATATGGATGAAATTGCCGAGAAGGTGTCGCCTTTGCTTTCCGACCACTCCGACAATATTTCTATGAATCCGGCGCTTTTCAAACGCATCAAGGCTGTTTATGACCAACGTGAGTCGCTCAATCTAAACCAAGAGCAGATGCGCCTTCTCGAAAAGAAATATCAGAATTTTGTTCGCAGCGGTGCCAATCTTTCCGATGACCAGAAAGCTCGTTTGCGCGAGATTAACAAGGAGTTAGGTCTGCTCGACATCAAGTTTGGCGGCAACGTTCTGGCTGAAACCAACGCTTATCAGAAATGGATTGACAATGAGCAGGATTTGGATGGTCTGCCGCAGGATGTAAGAAACGCAGCTGCCGAGGAAGCCGCTGCTGCAGGACAGCCTGGCAAATGGCTCTTCACAACGCAAAAATCGAGTTTTATCCCTGTGCTTCAATATTCTACAAACCGCCAACTGCGCAAGGAACTGCTCATTGCCTACACAATGCGCGGCAACAACAATAACGACAACGACAACAAATCGGTTATCAATCAAACGGTTAGACTGCGCGTTGAGAAGGCTCGTATGTTCGGGTTCGACAATCCTGCCGACATGATTCTCGAGACATCGATGGCCAAAAACGCTAAAAATGTGATGGATTTCCTGCCGTCGGTTTGGGAGCCGTCGCTGGCGCAAGCCAAGAAGGAAGCCGCTGAGCTGCAGAAACTTATGGATGCCGAAGGCCGTGGCGAGAAACTTGAGCCGTGGGACTGGTGGTTCTACGCGGAAAAACTGCGCCAACAGAAATACAGTCTTAACGAAGAGGCTTTGAAGCCATATTTCAAGCTTGAGAACGTGCGTCAGGGCGTGTTCGATTTGGCGACAAAACTCTACGGACTGAAATTTGAGAAACTGTCGGGAATGCCAGTTTATAACCCTGATGTTGAAGTGTTTAAAGTTATGGATGCCGACGGTTCGCTGCTGGGCATTTTCTACGGCGACTATTTCCCGCGTGCCGGAAAACGGGGAGGAGCGTGGATGAACGACATCTGCGAGCAATATATTAAGGATGGCGTTGACCATCGGCCTGTGATTTGCAATGTCTGCAACTTCACCAAACCCACTGCCGACAAGCCCTCACTGCTGACGATGGACGAGGTGGAGACGCTCTTCCACGAATTTGGCCATGCTCTGCACGGATTCCTGTCGAAGTGCACCTACGCCAGCCTGTCGGGCACAAACGTGCCGCGCGATTTTGTCGAGATGCCGTCGCAACTGATGGAGAACTGGTGCTACGAGCCCGAAATGATGCGCTCATACGCAAAACATTATCTCACAGGCGAAGTGATTCCTGACTCACTGATAGAAAGCCTTCAGCGCGCAAAAACCTTCAATCAGGGCTTTGTGATGACAGAGCTGCTTTCGGCCACAATTCTTGACATGGACTACCATCTGGTTACAACCACCGATTCCATTGATGTCGAGGCATTTGAAAAGGCTTCGATGGAGCGCATGGGTATGATTCCGCAAATAATTGTTCGCTATCGCAGCACCAACTTCAGCCACATATTCACAACTGGCTATGAGGCAGGCTATTACAGCTACACTTGGGCTGCCGTTCTGGATGCCGATGTGTTTGCAGCCTTCAAGGAGACGGGCGATATCTTCAACCATGAAGTTGCCACCAGCCTTCGCCGCAACATTCTGGAGCGCGGTTATACAGACGACCCGATGACACTTTACGTCAATTTCCGCGGCCGCCAGCCCGACCCGAAGAATCTGCTGCGTAAAAAGGGATTTATTGAATGATTCTTGTTGAAAGAGGCAAAAATATTTCCCGTAGCTAACCGAACAATGAAAATATAGAACAAACCTATACATTTGCGCAATTCACAATAAACAAGAAAATGTACACACTTTACGATTATCTGCACAATGGTCTGCTATACTTGAACAACGCTTTCAGACCGCGTCATAAGAAGTTGAGCCAGTTGATGATATATGCCACATCCATTTGCCAGTCAAGGTGCAAGCACTGCTCTATTTGGCAGCGTGAGCCTGAAAGCCTTTCGCTCGACGACATCAAGCGGATTGTTGGAAGCCGATGCGTCGGCAAGCGCACCGTTGTGGGACTTGAGGGAGGAGAGTTCGTGCTTCATCCCGAGGCCGAAAAAATTATGGAGTGGCTCTCAAAGAATCACAAGAACTATACACTGCTGTCTAACTGCCTGACACCCAACAAGGTGATTGATGCTGTGCGCAACTATCACCCGAAGCATCTGTTTGTCTCGCTCGACGGCAACCGAGAAACTTATGAGCGCATGCGTGGCCGCGATGGTTACGACAAGGTTATTCAAGTGGTTGAGACACTGAAAGATGAGATTCCAATCTCGCTAATGTTCTGCCTTTCGCCGTGGAACGATTTCAGCGACATGGAGTTCGTCATCAATGTGGCCAAGAAATACAACATCGATGTGCGTATTGGTATGTACAGCACCATCGATTTCTTCAACACCACGCAAGGTCTGCTTGATGCCAATGATTTTGTGAAACGTATTCCACAGAACATCCACGACACGCAGGAGAACTACGACTATGTGGCGCTCTACGAGCAATGGCGCCGTGGCAACCTTAAACTGCGCTGCCAGAGCATCAAGAGCTCGCTGGTGATTCACAGCAACGGCAATGTGCCCATATGCCAGAACCTCGATGTAGTACTTGGCAATATTCACAAGCAGTCGCTCGACGAGATTTTCAACGGCAAGCCAAGTTGCAGCCTCCAATGCAAATACGACAAGGAGTGTAACGGCTGCTGGATTAATTTCCACCGCAAATACGATGTTATTCTGCTGCGGAATTTCGAGCGCTTCCTGCCCAAAGGACTGATTGAGAAATTCTACGGCAAATATCAGTGGACCGACGACAAGCGGCAGACCTACGCGGGCTATCTTAAATCGATAAAGAAATGATTGATAGCGTTATAGAACGATATAAAAAGATTCGCACCGCCAAAATGCTCAACCGCCGCTGTGCGTGGAAATACGCGTTTGTGGGGCTCGGACAGCACAGTTTGAGCAATCTCTATCCAGTGCTCGACTATCTGCACGTTCCGCTGAAGTGGATTGTGGTCAGGAGCGAGGAGAAGGCGCGAATGATTGAGGCTAAATATCAGGGCGTGAAGGCCACCAGCAACCTCGACGATGTGCTGAACGACAGCGAGGTGCGCGGCGTTCTGGTTGCGGCCACTCCGAAGGCCAATTTCGAAATCGGCCGCAAGGTGCTCGAAAGCGGAAAGTATCTTTTTGTTGAGAAACCGCCCTGCTTGACAATCAACGAGTTGGAAACGCTAGGCAAGCTGTCGGAAGGCAATCGTTTGGTTATTGGCCTTCAAAAACGCTATGCGCCTTGCACCGCCGAACTGAAAAAGCGTTTGGCGAAAGAAACTGTTCACAGTTACAGTATGAGTTATCGGACAGGCAGTTACGCCGAGGGCGATGCCATGACCGACCTTTTCATTCATCCGCTCGATTTGGTGACTGGCATTTTCGGTCGAGCCGAAGTGGTGGGCGTGGCCAAAAACGCAGGAACCATAATGGCCATTCTGAACCACAATGGTGTAATCGGCCAGGTTGAAATGTCAACCGATTATAGCTGGACCGATGCGCACGAGAGCTTGCGTGTGGTCACCAACCGTGCCGTTTACGAGATGGAGCAGATGGAACAACTCACTCGTGAGGCCAAAGGCCGCGTGGTGATGGGCGTGCCGATGGAGAAGGTTTTCGGTGGCAACGTTGTCAAAGAGCAGCTTTTCGGCCGCAACAACTTTGTGCCGACAATGGTTAATAATCAGGTATATACGCAAGGCTATTACAATGAGATAGACACTTTTGTCTCGGCCGTTGAAGGTTGGGGCGGCAAAGTGCTCACCCGAGCCTCCGATGTGTTAGAAACCTATCGGCTTATGGAGGCCATCAGCAAGCGTTGACAATTATTTGTCGATGCTGCTGAAATCGAACACCTCGTCGTTTTTCTGCTCCACAAGCGATTCCTGGTCGCATTTGATGACTCGGCCGGGGAATTCCTTAATCATTGAGTAATCGTGCGTTGCAATGAGCACTGCGCGGCCGTTGCGGCTGATTTCAGTGAGCAGCGTCAGAATACCGCGTGATGTCTCGGGGTCAAGGTTACCTGTAGGCTCGTCGGCCAGGATAATTTCAGGGTTGTTGAGCAATGCGCGGGCAATCACCACACGCTGCTGCTCGCCACCCGACAGTTCGTTAGGCATCTTGTAGCCTTTCTGCGACAGCCCAACCTTATTCAGCACGTCCTGAATGCGGTTCTCAATTTCCATTTTATTCTTCCAGCCCGTAGCCTTGAGCACAAAGACCAGATTCTCGTGCACATTGCGATCGGTGAGCAGTTGAAAGTCCTGGAACACAATGCCCAGCTTGCGGCGCAGGTAGGGGATTTGCTTGCGGCGGAGGGTTTCCAACTGGAATCCTGCCACCGTGCCATTGCCTTTTGCAAGCGGAAGGTCGGCGTAGAGCGTCTTGAGCAGGCTGCTCTTGCCGCTTCCCGTGCGGCCAATCAGATAAACCAAATCGCCACTGTCGATTTTCAGGTTTATGTTGGTGAGAATCACGTTGTCAGGCTGCGCAATTGTTGCGTCGGTAAGCTCTATTTTTGTGTCCATCATAGTTTTAAAAGTTTAGAGGTTAGCGTTTAGAGGGAAGAATGTTGTGCGTAGCGACGTGGCGCACCACTACAACGTGTCCTTCAATCCTTCACGCATTTATCCCGATAACTATCGGGACTTCAATCATTGTTTGTGACAAAAGTATTATTTATGAGCATTTAAGGCACAAATGGTTGCCGATTTAATAAACATTTGGTTGTTAATATGGATGCTTTGCCATATTGCCGCAAAACTTCATATATTTGCCCAAACATTATTGTTGAACGCTTAAAACTTTGAATTGAGATAGTAGATTTTATTTATTGACATATAGAGCTTTACGCTATTATTCTCAAAACGGCAAATCCGGAAAATTTAATGTGGAAGAGAGTAAGCAAGCGAAATGTTTACGCCTTTGGGCGTGGACTATTTCGTGCTTATTTATCCACAAGGCCATTTCCGGAGCCCGCCGTTTTAAATAGGCATTTAAAAACGAAATAGATTCACGCTTTTCTTTTTGTGCTTTTGAGAATGAGGTTGTTGCTCACCAAAAGCAAAATGAAAGAAACAACGCACATAGGAGAACTGATTAAAGAGGAGCTGCGTAGGCAGGGCAGGAGCAATGTCTGGCTGGCGCAGCGACTCTCGTGCAATGTGCGTACTGTAGCTAAAATATTCCACAAACAAACCATCGACACCCAACAACTTATGCAAATCTCGAAGATTCTCGATTATGATTTCTTCAAGATTTTTTCCGAAGCATTAGCCACCCATAATGCCCAAATCGGGCAGTAATCAATGCCCATATTGGGCATTGTGTTTTTCGGCTATAAATCAATTGGGTACGTATATGTTAAAGTAATTTTAAAAAATGATAATTATGAAACGATTATTTACAATTCTTTTAACCACAATGCTTGCAGGGCATGCATGGGCAGAATTTCATTTTTCAGCGACCTGTAGTAGCGGGCAAACATTGTATTACCTCCTCTCAAATGACATAGAACCATATGAGGTAACAGTTACGTATCCTTGTTATCGCTATAGTACATATTACTCTAACGGCGAGTATCTAAATACGTCAACTTATTATCATGGATATAATATGCCATCAGGGAGTTTAATGATTCCTGAAAAATATGAAGATTATTCAGTAACTGAAATCGGTTCATTCGCATTCTTTAACTGCAATGGTCTATCTTCGATTACCATTCCCAAAACTGTAATGAGCATTGGCGAGTCATCATTCAATGGGTGTACTGAATTAATTACGGTTACTATTCCAAATTCTGTAACATTTATTGGCAAAGATGCTTTCAAAGGTTGCGACAAGATTGATTATTTGCTTGATGGTGGTTGTTATTATGTTGGAAACGAGAATAATCCGTACGTAATGCTTTTACAAGTAAAAGACACATCTATAGCATCAGTAACAATTAACAGCGCCTGCAAAATCATTTATGATGAGGCTTTTAAAGATTGCAGAAATTTGAAATCCGTTATTATTCCAGATTCTGTAACATGCATCGGTATCAACGCTTTTAGCGGTTGTACAAGTTTGGTGTCAGTCGATTTCAACGCTAACAACTGCATTAGTATGGGTTCAAGTGATTATCCTGTTTTTGCTGGTTGCACAAATCTTTCATCTGTTACATTTGGCGAAAAAGTTAAAAACATTCCAGAATACGCCTTTTATGATTGCGCAGGTTTAACATCAATTGCCGTTCCTGCATCGGTAACAAATATTGGCGTTGGCGCGTTTGTCAATTGCAATTTTAAGGTAATGAGAAGTATGGGAACAACACCAGCCACAATGACAGAAGACCCATTCCCAACTGTTGACACCGTTTATGTGCCAACTGATAAAGTTACCACCTACAAAACGGCATCTGTTTGGAAACGCAAAGAAGTTTTTGCTGTTGGAAACCACAATATTACAGCAGCAAGTTCAAATTTAGACAGAGGCACAGTTAGTGGAACTGGCAGTTATCTTGTGTGTGATAATGTCGAACTCACAGCCATTCCTGCCGCACATTACCGTTTCGATAGCTGGACAGATGGAAATACCGACAATCCGCGAGTTGTTACCGTGAAAGGAGACAAAACCTACACCGTAAAATTCGTGGGTGAGGATTGTAAAATCTATGGAAATGCCAAAAATGGAAGTGTAGATGGCACTGGTACACAGCACTATGGTAATACCAATATAATTACGGCCATTGCCGATGATGGTTATCATTTTGTTAAATGGAGCGATGGAAATACTGACAATCCGCGAAAATTTGTTGTGTCACAAGATACCGTATTCACAGCCGAATTCGAAATCAGTTCATTTACAATAACAACCTATGCCGAAAATGGAACAGTTACAGGTGGTGGCACTTACACGTATGGTTCTCAGGTAACACTGACAGCGACACCAAACGAGCATTATCGTTTTTCGAAGTGGAGCGATTCTACTTATACTTCCTATTCGGGTTGGACGGGAATAGATTATTATTGGCAAACACACACTGAGAATCCACGAGTAATCACTGTTACTGAAGATGCAACATATGCTGCCTTATTTGAAAAACAAAAGTATATGATAACAATAGGCGGTGACGCAATGTATTGGAAAGAGTATTATGGATATTATGATGATACAATAACAGTGACAATAGGCACTATTGGTGGTGGCTATCGTTTCGCCAGTTGGGCCGATGGAAATACTGATAATCCACGAAAGATTGTGGTTACTGGGACTACAACATATGATGTGAATTTTGACAATAAATACCTCTTGAAATTTGATTCAAACGGCGGTGATAATGTTGACAGTATGATAGTCAGTTATGGCAGTTATGTTAATTTGCCAATACCAACTCGCAGCGGTTACACATTCAATGGTTGGCAATATAAAGAACAAGATGGAGAAGCATACACTTATAACGGTGAGTTTGGGGTGTATTCTGATATGGAATTTGTCGCTGTTTGGGAAAAAGCAAACAATACAGCCGTTGTAGAAACAGCCGCCAATGCCATCAACATCTACGCCCACGGCAACACCATTGTTGTTGAGAACGCCACGGAAGAAATCAGGGTTTACAATGCGATGGGTGCATTGGTAGGTAGGGACGTGGCGTGCCGCGTCCGTGCGGAAATAACCGTCAACACCACAGGCATTTACATTGTAAAAACTGGCGGCACTGTGAAACGTGTTATTGTGAAATGATAAATTGGTAAAATATTGATAATGTGTGTAGAGACGTCATAATATGGCGTCTCTACGTGTTTTTATTCGGTTTGAATAGGGTAAAATCGGTTAGAGAATAAATCCGTCAGAAACTGTCGAAATCATATTAATTTTTCATAGATTCCGACACTTTCTGACGGAAACTTTTTTATCTTTGCGTTCATAACCAACTATATACAAATAATGATGATTGGTAGAATAGAAGAGAAAAAGAGGTTGCTCAATGCGTTGGAATCAGACGAGTCGCAGTTTATAGCTGTTTATGGCCGCCGCCGTGTGGGCAAGACGTATCTGGTTCGGGAAACTTTCGGCAACAAATTCACCTTTGCTCACACTGGGTTGGCAAAGAAAAACACAAGAGAGCAACTGCACAATTTTCAAATATCGCTACGCAACTACGGGCTCAAAAAAACGCCGATACCCGAGAACTGGCTCGATGCGTTCGATATGCTGGCAACGCTAATCAAGCAGTCGAGAAGCAAAAAGAAGGTGGTGTTCATTGATGAACTGCCGTGGATGGATGCGCCGAGGTCGAGCTTTCTGTCGGCGTTGGAGCACTTTTGGAACAGTTTTGCCTCTGCACGGAAAGATGTTGTATTCATCGTTTGCGGGTCGGCTACATCGTGGATTATCAATAAGATAGTTAAAAACCACGGTGGGCTGCACAACCGACTTACAGGGCGGATTCATTTGCAGCAGTTCACGCTGTGCGAATGTGAGCTGTATGCCAAAAAGTTGCGGTTGGGTATGAATCGCCGCCAAATTATTGAAGGATATATGATTTTGGGCGGAGTGCCGTATTATTGGTCTTTGCTCGACAGAGAGAAAAGTTTCGCGCAAAATATTGACAATTTGTTTTTTGCAAGAGATGCCGAATTAAAAGATGAATTTTCGGAATTGTATGCGTCGCTGTTTCAGCGTCCCGAAAAATATCTTGCCATAATTGAGGCCTTGGGGCGGAAAAAGGCGGGAATGTCACGTACCGAAATTGTAAAAGAAAGTGGTGTGCCAGACAATGGTCGGCTTGCCAGCACATTGTCGGACCTTGAGAACTGCGGATTTATCCGTAAGTACACTTGCATAGGCAAAAGAAGTAAGAACGCTATGTATCAACTAATTGACCAATACACGTTGTTCTATTTCAAATTTGTTGTGGACAACCTTGTCAACGACGAGCATTTTTGGACGAAAAGCATTGACAAACCCATATATAACACTTGGTGCGGGCTTGCTTTTGAGCGAATTTGTCTTTTGCATAGCAGGCAAATTAAGGCGGCACTTGGCATTTCGGGCATTATCAGCAGCGAATATTCGTGGTTTGTTGAGGGGGATGAGAAGAACCCTGGTGCGCAAATCGACCTTCTCATCGACCGCAGCGACGGCGTGATAAACCTTTGTGAGATAAAGTTTTCGAAATCAACGTTCAAGATTGACGCCAAATTCGAACTGTCTTTGCAAAACAAGCGGACACGTTTTATTGAGACCACCGGTACCGAAAAATCAGTTGTGTTAACTATGATAACTTTAAACGGAATTTACCGCAACTCATATTCTAATGAAATACACTCGCAAATAACTATAGATAAATTATTTACATTCTAATTTCTATAGATATTTTTCCGTCAGAAACTGTCGGAATCATATCATTTTTATATAGATTTCGACACTTTACAGCGGATTTTTCAAATATTAATTCAAGTGGGGGACAATTTGTACCCCTGTTGAAATGTTGGCTTTTGCCGGCAGACATTCCCAATCTGCGTCATCTGCGTTCAAAAAATCCGTGCGCCAACAAATAAACACTCACTTGTTAATTAAAACCTTCCGACGGTAAATTCCTTGTAGCTGAAAACGATTTTATTTGTTTCGGATAATAAGAGCCGGATTCGGACGGAAAATGACGCCGAATCGGCCGAAAATTGGAATAGAAACGGGGAGCGGGAGCGTTCCCATTTAGTTCATTCTTTTATGCATAGAAAATTATTAGCCAGATGTTTGGCGGCTGTTATCTCATTAACAGCTTTAAGTGCTACGGCACAGAAATCGATAATCTATAGCGACGAGGACTACGATTACCGCGTAGGCGTCGATTTGTTCAGCAAACAGCATTATTCGCAGGCTCAGGTGTACTTTGAGCGGGTGGTGGCGCGCTACGGCAACGAGTTTGCCGACATCAAGGCCGACGCCGAATACTACGCCGCATTGTGCGCCCTTGAGTTGTTTAACAACGACGCTGAATACCGTATCGGCAAGTTCATCATTGACTATCCTGAAAGCCCGCGCACACGCACTGCCTACTTCGAGATGGGCCGCTATCAGTATCGCGTGAACCACTACCGCGAGGCCATCGATTACTTCGACAAGGTGTGGAAGCAGCATCTGAACCGCGACCAGCAGGCCGAGCTCTATTTCAAAAAGGGCTACAGCTACTTCAAGCTTGGGCAGACTGAGAAGGCGCAGAAGATGTTCTACGAGCTGATTGACAAGAACAACAAATATTCGTCACCAGCCATCTATTTCTACGCCCATCTGGCTTACGCCAACAAAAACTACGAGACGGCGCTCAACAATCTTGCCAAAATCGAGAAAGACCCTGCTTTTGCGGCCGTTGTGCCTTACTACAGAGTGCAGATTTACTTCCTTCAGGGAAAAGACGACAAGGTGCTGGAGCTGGGCAAGAACCTGCTCGACCAGAACGACCCGAAGCGCGAGGCCGAAATGTCGCGCATAGTGGGAGAGGCGCTCTACAACAAAGGTCTTTACAACGAGGCGCTGCCTTATCTTGAAACCTACAAAAGCAAGGCTGGCAACTACACTCGTGAGGATATATACCAACTTGGTTATGCGTACTTTAAGACGGGTGACTTTCAGCAAACCGTTAACACAATGTCGAACGTAACCAACATCGATGACGCGCTGACGCAGAACGCCTATTTCCACATTGCCTACTCGAATATGAAGCTGGACGAGAAGGAGAAAGCGCTCAAAGCTTTTGAGTCGGCATCAAAATACGATTTTAACGACCGAATCAAGGAGCAGTCGCTGCTCAACTACGCAAAACTGTCGTATGAATTGGCATATTCGCCTTTCAACGAAACAATTAAGGCATTCAACAAATATCTCGAGCTCTACCCGAAATCGATTCACCGTGACGAGGTTTATGAATATATGGTGAAGGTTTGCCTCTCGTCGAAAAACTATCAAGAGGCACTTGCAACCATCGCAAAAATCAAGAACAAAACGGCCGAAATGCAGGCTGCATGGCAGCGTGTGGCATATTTCCGCGGACTCGAGCTCTTCAACAATCTGCAGTTCGACGAGTCAGTCGCGGCGTTTGACCAGGCCATATCGCTCAAAGCGTACGACAAGGAGATACGCGCTCTGGCAAGCTACTGGAAGGCAGAGGCTCTCTACCGCCAGGAGCGCTACCACGATGCCGCCAACGCCTACAACCAGCTGCTCACAACGCCTGGAGCCTACACAATGCCCGAGTACAAGACGTGCTACTACAATATCGGCTACTGCTATTTCAAGACCAAGGAGTACACCAAATCGGCCGACTGGTTCCGCAAATATGTTGAGAAACCCGCCGGAGCCGACACCGCAAAGCTTGCCGACAGCTACATCCGCATCGGCGACTGCTACTTTGTGACATCGAAATTCAACGATGCCGTGATGTTCTACGGAATGGCTGCCGACATGGACAAGTTTGATGCTGAATACGCTTTGTTCCAGAAAGGTTTTGCAATGGGACTTGACAAGAATCTGCATGGCAAAATTCTGGCAATGAGCGACTTGCTGAAACGTTATCCAAAATCGAAATATGCTGCCGACGCACTCTTCGAGCGTGGCCGCGCCTACACGATTCTCGACTCCACACAGCTGGCAATCAGCGATTTCCGTCTGTTGGCGAAGACCTATCCGAACAGCTCGTATGTGGTTAAGTCGATGCTACAGACAGGCTTGCTCTATTATGCTGACGGTCAGAACTATCTGGCAATCGACAACTTCAAGAATGTAATTGAGAAGTACCCTGGCTCATCGGAGGCTGACGAGGCACTGTTCGCTCTGAAGAACGTCTATGTTGACATGAACAAGGTTGACGACTATTTCGACTACGTTCAGAGCAAGGGCAACTTGGGCAACATCGACCAGAACGAGCGCGACTCGCTTACCTACGCATCGGCAGAAAAAGTCTATATGTCAGGCAATTGGACCGAAGCAGCGGGCTTGTTCGACAGTTATCTGGATAAGTTCCCGAGCGGCCGTTTCGCGCTTAACGCGACATACTATCGCGGCGACTGCAACTTGAAACTGCACAAGAACCGCGAGGCCAAAGCCGACTTTATTGCCGTGGCTGGAAAGCAGAAAAACACCTTTACTGAGGCTGCCTTGCTGAGCTCCGCCACTCTTGCCGAGAACGACAAGGACTACAAGCAGGCTTACGAGCTGTATAAACAATTGGAAGACAATGCCGAAGTGAAGTCGAACCTGATGATTGCACGCGAGGGGCAGATGAAATCAGCCTTTGCCGACAGCAATTTCAACAATGCGCTTGAATCGGCACGCAAGCTGCTTATCACCGACAAGGTTTCGGAGGAGCAAGTGCGTACCGCACGCCACATAATGGCCGTAAGTTACTATCAGACAAATCAGTTGGATCCGGCCATCACGCAGTTCCGCATCTTGGCGCAGGACATGAACAGCCGCGAGGGTGCTGAGGCGCAGTATATGGTTGCCCGTATGTTATACGAACAGAACGAGTTGCAGAAGTCGGAGGATGAGATTAACAACCTCATCGGCTCAGGCACGCCGCACATCTACTGGATTGCAAAATCGTTCTTCCTGTTGTCGGACATCTGCATGAGCCGCAACGACCGCTTCCAGGCCAAAGCCAACCTGCAGAGCGTCATCGACAACTACGGCGACAGCAAGGACGGCATTATTGCCGAGGCCAACGCCAAACTGAAACTGATTGTGGACGAGGAGAGCACCAAATTTGTTGACGACAACTCGAAGCAGGAAGTTGAAGTAACGATTGATATGAGTGGCGGTAACGATAACGAAAACAATTACTATAAAGATAGCGAAGACGAGGAGGAAAATGCTGAAACAAGCGAGAACGTGAAGCCCGCAGAGCCGCAGATGATTGAGGCTCCGATGACCGAATCAGCAGCCACCTACACGCCTGAGCCGCAAAACAAAGAGGAGAGTACTCCGCAGGTTGATGAAACAGTGATTGAGGAACCGGCGGCAACCACCGAGGCTGAGCCTGAAGCCGCAGAGCCAGAGAGCGAAACGGCTGAGGAGCCTGCTGCTGAGGAACCCGCAGAGGAAACAACCGACGAACAGGCTGAACCAGCTGAATCACAAGAGGAAGCCGAAGCTCCGGCCGAAGAAAACACAATTCAAGAACAAGAATAAACCGACATACAGATATGATACGTATGAAACGCAATATCCTGATTCTGACAATGTTAGGTTCGTGTACCGTAATGGCGCAGAACAACCTGAATCAAGAGGTGAAGGTCATAAAATCGTATGAGCCAGTCATCAACGACGCATACAAAATCAGTTCGCTGCCAAAAATTGTTGATACAATTAAAGTTACGCCAACTTTTGAGTACGACGAGGGCGAACTCGAGATGTATAAAACCAAATACCAGCCGAAGCAGTTGAAGCCAGCTAAACTGGTAGCAGAGCCGCTGCCGAAGCTCTATTACGCTTATGTGAAGGGCGGTTTCGGCTCGTATGCGTCGCCAACGCTGAACATCTACACTGGCAGCCAGCGGTCGGAGAAATGGCTCTGGAACGTCAATGCCAACTATCTGGCAAGCAACGGCAAGGTGAAGAACGAAGCCGACAAGCACGTTTATGCAGGCCTTACGCGGTTCGATGCGAGCGGAGAGTTGCGTCGCATTTTCAAGAAAGACTTTGAGATGGGCGTCAACGCCAGCTACGGCTACCGCAAAAACTATTATTACGGCTACGACACCAATCTGAAAATTGAAGAAGACTCACTGCCGCTGAAAAGAAAAAGTATTGAGAAACAAACACTTGACTACTATAGCTTTGGCGGACTCATCGGCACAACCAATCTCGATTCATCGAAAATCGATTTCCGCATCAGAGCAAACTACAGTGGAATAAAGACCAAGGACAACAAGGGCGACAACATCCTGCATGTCGATGCTTTCCTGAGTTACATAATGGACAAGGAGTTCATGGGCCTGAATGTGGTGTTTGACAATTATGCCACCAACGGCTTGAATATCGACGGCAAAGGCGATATCAGTGCGGCTGTGGTCAACTTCAACCCGTGGATTGGCGCTTATGGCCGTAAATGGCGCGTCAAGGTGGGTGCAAGCACTTTCTTCGATCAACGCAACTCGAAGTTCATGTTCTTCCCCGACATCAGCATGCAGTACAACATCATCGACTACTTCCTGCTGCCGTACATCGAGGTGAACGGCAACTACGATGTGCACAGCTACCGCGAGGTTTATGCTGAAAACCCGTTTGTCAAGTCCGATTTGAACATCAACCCGACCAAAACGCGCTGGAACCTTGCTGCCGGATTCCGCGGCAACATCAGCTCGAAGGTCGCCTTCAATTTGCGCGCTGAGTACGCCAAAATTGACAATCAGTATATGTTTGTCAACGATATAAGCACCGATTTGCACAACAAGTTCACGGTGGCTTACGACGAGATTTTGCGCACACGTTTCTTGGGCGAGATTTCGTATAAGATGAGCGAGAAATTCAAGATGGGGCTGAAGGGCAACTATTTCATTTATGACATGTCGCACGAGATTGAGGCTTGGCATCTGCCAACCTACACCATCAGTCTCGATGCAAGCTACAACCTTGAGAATAAGATTATTGCGCGTGTCAACGTTTATGCCATCAGCAATCGTTACGCCCGCATTGACCATATCGATCCAAAAACTGGCGATAACCTGCCGGAGTCAAAAGAACTGGATGGCGTCATCGATGGCAATCTGGGGCTCGAATACCGCATCACAAAGCGTTTCTCGGCATTCCTCGACCTGAATAACATTGCCGGCCAGCGATACTTTGAGTGGAACCAATACGCCAACCAGCGCTTCAATTTTATACTTGGACTGACATATACGTTCTAATGAATTATGAATGCAGAATTCAGAATGTAGAATTGGGGAATTGAAAAATGAAAGGGTGATAAGGCAAAAGGCATAAATGATGAATGATAAATGATTAATATAGAATGCCTTAAGTTGCCTGATTAAACATTAAATTTTAAACATTTAACACTTAACACTAAACACTAAACACTTACCTCTAAACACTAAACCTTATATGATTCTCAATTTGTTTTCAAATAGGAAGAAAAACACCGCCAGCCCGATGCCAGACAAAGCAGCTGACACTGAAAGGCTGATGCGGCTTGCAGAGGTTGGGCTGTTCTCACAGGTTGACGAACTCATTCTCAAGGCTAAAATGCTCAAGTTGCGACAGAATTAGGAGAGAAGCGCCGTCACAGGCTGGCGCACGCTCTTCCATAAATATCGTATATTGAACCATTTGCAGCCGCTCGTTTGTCAATTATCATTAAGCAACACGGCTGAACTTGTTGATTATTACGGCGTAATAGGTAATTTTGTGGTGAAAACAAAATTTAGGTTTGTTCGTATATCATTGCATTATAACGCAAAAACGGATTAAAGTAATTTGTTAATAATATGATAAATAGAAAACGACTTCCGATTGGCGATTCGCTTGTGCTGATAGGCGGCTACGCCAAATCGCGGATTATGGGACAGATAAAGTCGGTAGCCTTTATCATCCTATACCTTGTGTTTTTTCAGGTGGCCATTCTGCGCACGCCGCTGGCCAACGCTTGGGGAACGGCGGGCGGCATTGCCCTTGTGGTGTTCGGTCTGGCCTTCTTCCTTGAGGGTCTTGTGTTGGGTATGATGCCCATTGGCGAGCGCGTGGGAGTGAAGTTGCCCGCCAAAGTGGGCATTGTGCCAATCTGCATCTTCGGCGTCATTCTGGGCTTCGGCTCAACGCTTGCCGAGCCTGCCATCAGTTCGCTGAAGACGGCTGGCGCAACCATCACGGCGTGGGACTCACCGCTGCTTTATATGATTCTCGACAAATACTCGGGAATGCTTGTCAATGCCGTTGGAGCGGGCGTGGGACTGGCTGTGGCGCTCGGTATGTGCCGATTCTACTACGGCTGGAACATCAAACCGATAATCTTCGTGGTCATTCCGCTGGTTATGGCAATGACGGTTTACGCGTCGTTCAACGTCAATCTGTCGAAGATAATTGGCCTGGCTTGGGACTGCGGTGCCGTAACAACGGGAGCTGTGACCGTGCCGCTTGTGCTGGCGCTGGGTATCGGTGTTTCGCGAACAGCAAACAAAGGTTCGGGCAACGACGGCGGATTCGGCATCATTATGCTTGCGTCGGCTTTCCCGATTGCAGCCGTGCTGGGTCTCGGACTTTATTTGAATACGCTCATTCCTGCCGCCACAACGGAGGAAGTCTTCTTCGCGCCAGAAAACAAAGCCGTTTCGGCACAGTTGTTCAACGGCAACGAGGCAATGATTGCCGAACACGCTTTCACTCACGGGAGCGAGAAAGGCCGCCGCGCCTTGTTTGGCAACGATTCGGCGAAGTTCAATCAGACCATTTTGGCCATTGCCAACGACGAGTCGGTTTGCCGTCAATATCTTGGTAACCAAACGCTTCAGGATTGGCTGGCACATCGCGCTGGCGACTATGAGCGCGGCTTGCTCTCATCGGTTGAGATTTCGAGCGAGGCGCCCGTTACCGAACCATTGAGCAAGACTCTCAAAGAGGAGACTGCAGGCGGTCTGCGGGCTGTGATTCCACTTACGCTGCTGCTCATTCTGGTGCTCACGCTCTTCTTGCGCGAGAAAATCCGCAACAAAGACGAGGTGGCTCTGGGACTTGGTTTCACGCTTATCGGTATGATTCTGCTCACATCGGGTATCAAACTTGGTTTGGGTTCGCTCGGTGGCGAAGTGGGAGCGCAACTTCCGAAGGCTTTTGCAAGCGAGGAGAAGTTTGTAGAACAGGTGGTTATCAATAATTTCGACAGCACAATGCTCTACAGCGGCATCAGCCCCGAAGGCGAAAACCTGACATTCTTCAATCTCTACGAGAAGGGCGAGGTTAAGCCAGTTGAGTTCAATCCTGCCTTCTACGACAGTGAGAAACATACTTATACACAGATAATTACCGAAAAGCCGCTGTTCAACAGCCAATTGTCGGTGCTTGGCCTTGTGCTGGTGCTTCTGTTCGCCTTCGGCCTTGGCTACGGCGCAACTCTCGCAGAGCCCGCGCTTAACGCTTTGGGAATCACCGTCGAGGACTTGACTGTTGGCGCCATCAAGCGCAAACAGATTGTGCAGGTTGTGTCGGTGGGCGTGGGAATGGGCATTGTGCTCGGCCTGTCACGCATCTTGTTCGACCTGCCGCTTGTCTGGCTGATAATTATTTCGTATGGTTTGCTGCTCATTCTCACCATCTTCAGCGAGGATGGCTTCGCGTCGATAGCGTGGGATAGCGGCGGCGTGACAACAGGACCTGTAACCGTGCCGCTTGTACTGGCTTTGGGATTGGGAATCGGCGGAGCACTTAATATTTCCGACGGTTTCGGCATTTTGGCAATGGCTTCGGCCTGGCCAATCATCACTGTGCTTGTGTTCGGAATCTTCACCCGACTGAAACAACGTAAAACCCTAAAGACCAACGACAATGAATGATAATAATATAGAAATCGAAAAGACGGGCAAGAACCGTGCGTTCTCACCGTCGCGCTCCGTCTGGCGTACACAAATGGCCAAAGGCATCTACACACCACACCGTGTGAGCCTTATAACCTGTATGATTAACAATAATTTAAGTTCGACACTTCAGGATTTTCTCACTCAACTCGAAGTTGACGCCTACATTGAACAGGCCCGTAACGTGCGCGAACTTGTAAAGCCGCTGCCGTTCGGCATTCCTGGCGATACGGTCAAGTTAAGAAGCACACCGTCAACTATTTTCAGGTTCACTGTGCCACGCGAGAACGTCAAAGATACCATCAACGCCATCATTGCCTTGTTGGGATTAAACGAGCCAGGGCGCGGAACCATCTTCTCGCAAGACCTTATGGAGTTCAGCAATCAGCCGCCAGTCATCAATCTGGCTTTCTTGGCTAGTAAAAAGGCTGAGAACGAAGATGTTACATTGCTGAATCATCTTTCGTATATGATTTGCGTGCTGTCGGAGAACGGCGAAGGCGACAATCTGGCCAAAAACGCGCTCGACCTGGGCATCTGTGTGCCGCAACTCACCAATGCCACGGGCAACGACATTCGCGATCAATTGGGACTCATCCGTGTGACCATTCCAGCTGAGAAGGAGATTGTGCATCTGATTATGCCAGAGCACGATTCGAGCAGCATTGCCCAACTGCTGGCAGAGCAGGCCAAACTCGACCGTCCTGGACGAGGCTTCATCTATCAAACGCCTATCACTATGGGGCTTATCGACACCTATATGAAGATTGGCGGGCAGAAGTTTGCCGCTTCAATGGAGCAGGTTATTGCCGCCATCGACTCGCTCAAGGGCAACACCAACTGGCGCCGCCGTTTGGACGCTGAAGGGTCGGCCGACAGCCGCAACGCCTGTGTTCATTCCGACAACTGCGAGGTGACCATCATCTCGGACGAGGATCGCATCGACGACCTGCGCGCCACCTGCCTGAGCGTGGGCGCAACAGGCGCAACCACAACACGCATCACCCGTATATCGGGGCAAGGCGAACTTGGCAAACAGTCGCTTGTGCGCAGCGCCGTCAGCATTCCCGCCACTATGGCCGACACAGTGGTCGATTCACTGCTGCAAATCAGCACCATCGACAAGGAAAACGTTGACAAAATCAAAGTTCTCGACTCGCCTTCGACGTATGTCAGGGCGCTGTAGGAGATTGTGTTAGATAACGCAGAAGGCCGCCTGAAGACGATTCGGGCGGCCTTTTTTATTTTTGTGCCTTACGCATTGGTGCGAATTCGGATTCTGAAATAATCTATTTAAAAATCAATGTTTTATGAATTGCCGAATGGCGTTGCCTTGAGTTGTATGTACAATTACATAATTTACCCCCTTCGGCAGATTGCTTATGCTGTACGAAGCCTGCAGGCCAGTTGCTAACAGAACCCGTCCGTTTGCATTTACAAATTCCACACTCACGATACCGTCTCCTTTAATTTGCACATAATCGGTTGCTGGATTCGGATAAAGCATTATGTCAATATGGCTAGCGTTGACAATATGGTGCTCGGCAAGGGAGAGAGCCACAACGTCAGAGCAGTCCGATTGGCCGTCGTAATCGGTCTGGCGCAGACGGTAATAAATCACACCGGTAGCATTGGTGCTGTAATTGTATTCATAGTTGATGATTTCCGTTGATGTGCCCGCACCGCTCACTGTTGCCAACTCGCTGAAGTTAAGCGCATCGGTACTGTACTCAATGGTGAAGTAGTCGTTGTCCTTCTCTGATGCCGTCTGCCACTCGAATTTTACGCCCTCTGAAGTTTGACGGGCAACGAAATAGGTGAGTTCTATTGGTAAAGGTAAAATCGATTCAAGAACTACTTCTGGAACATCAATATCAACGTCTTTCAGTATCTCGGTCAATTCTTCTGTTATCAATGCCAGGACACCCAGATCTCCATATCCCGCACCTGGCAGATATGTGTTGCATTCGTTGCCCATACTACCATCTCCCACACTAAGGGCAAAATTATTGCTTCCTGTTAAACCACCGCAAGCTGCAAAATTAGAGTCGTTAGATAAATTGGCATGTCCGTTTGACTCAACTACACCAGTAACCATTACTAACGCGCCTTCTTCCACATTCACAACAGCCCCATTTTTTATACGCAGGCTACCTTCAACAATCAAAGTAGCACCATTAACAGTTAATGTGCCACTAACAATAATGTTTCCTTTTATTCTAACAATTGTGGAACTGCCAGAAATAGTCATAGTGGTGATATTATACTCGCTTTTATTGGTAAATTGGGTTATCCCAGTGTTTATTTCAGAGGGTAAGTCTGATTTTGGTGCTCCAAACACGTTACCTGCCAAGCCTACCAACAGCAATGCCAATAGAATAATATTTTTCCTAAGTCTCATCATCGCTTCTCATTTTGTTGCTTATATACGAACATATTGAAAAATTGTTCGTTTTTTTTGCCTGCTTTCTAAGTAAATTTATTGATTGTCAGAATATTACTATTATGTATTTTGAAATGTAAAATATATTTATGCAGATTTGCAATCGGCTGAAAACTAATATTTTGAAAAAGGAGTGTAGTTCAAGTGATTACATTCCTTTTTTGTTGTTGCTAATTAAAGAAATGCCTTTCTGGACGTATCACTCGAGCACGAAAAAACGCTGCTTATCCCCGCAAATCGTTGTTTCGTTGAATGTTGAGCGCAATTAGTAAATGAGTGATTATGTAGTCAATACTTTTTCTTACATTTACCATGTAATTTATTTGTATGACTGTTGTCGATTTGTTATCGGATGTAGTTCCTGCCATTCACAAGACTGACACTGGCACCAACGCGCTCAACTGGATGGACGTGTTCAAGGTGTCGCATCTGCCTGTGGTCGATGGGAGCGAGTATCTGGGGCTGGTTTCAGAACGTGAGATATACGATATGAGCAACCCCGATGAGGCGATATGCAGCCAGATACACGTCATGGAGCGTCCGTTTCTGCGTGACAATCAGCACCTTATTGAAGCAATGCAGCCTCTGGCCGAAAACAATCTGTCGGTTTTGCCAGTTCTCGATATCGAGGATAAATATTTGGGAGTCATCACTTTACCCGACTTGTCGCATGAAATTGCTGTAATGATTTCTGGCGGCAGCCGAGGGGCAATAATTGTGCTCGAACTCTCAATCCGCGACTATTCGTTGAGCGAGATTTCGCAAATTGTTGAAGGCAACGACACAAAAATCATGAGCCTCTACGTCAACAACGGCAGCAATCCTGACATTCTCTACGTCACACTCAAATTGAACCGTACCGATATTTCGCCTGTAATACAGACATTTGAGCGTTACAATTACAAGATTCTACAGGTCTTCGCGAATGACAAAGATTACGATTCGATGCTTGAGGACCGCTATAATTCCTTTATGAAATTCCTGAGCATTTAGTGAGCAAAACAATCTCAATAGCCGTATTTATTGTTCTGGCTTTCAGTTGTTTTGTGGCCGATGCGCAACAACGTGACTCTTCCGCGGTAACTTCTGATTTTGTTGTGCGCGACATTATGATTGCGGGCAACCGAACCACTAAAGACTTCATAGTCAGGCGCGAACTGCTTTTTACTGAAGGCGTTACATTGCTGGCAGAAGATGTTGACGCCGTTCTGCTACGCTCGAAAGAAAATCTGCTAAACACTTCGCTATTTAATTATGTTACAATCAGTTTGATTGATTTGAACGAGCATGAGAAGCAAGTGCTTGTAATGCTCGAGGAGCGGTGGTACTGGTGGCCGTATCTGATTTTTGAGCAAGCCGACCGCAACTTGAGCGCCTTTTTCAACGATGGCGACTGGAGCCGTATCAACTATGGTTTGATGCTGATTAACAATAATTTCCGCGGTCGAGCCGAGACGTTGAAAGTGAAATTCCGACTGGGCTATAAGAAGCAGTTCCAGATTTTTTACGACATTCCATACATCACTGCTGACAAAAAGCACGGATTGGCCGTTCAACTCTCGTTTTACCGTCAGAACGAGGTTCGCTTTGCCACCGACAGTTGCAAGCCGCTATATTTTCGCAACAACAGCCATCAAGTGATTGACAATCAGGATTTCTTCCTTTTCTACACTTTCCGTCCGAAATACGATGTAAGACACATTCTCACAGCAGGTTATGCCCACGCCAATGTTGCCGACACGATTATCGCACTGAATCCTGATTATTATGGTACACAAACATCTAATACGCAATATTTTAAATTGGCCTACACGTTCGATTGGGACACACGCGACTACAAATTTTATCCATTAAAAGGTCACAATGTGACGCTAGAAGTTGGCAAATTCGGACTTAATTTGCTTGATAATGAACTTGATGGCTCATGGTACACTCGGCTGTCGGCTTACAAGTATTTCGATTTAGGGCACAGGTTTTATGCAGGAGTGGGCGGTTTGGCCAAATATTCGCCCGACAAACCGCAGCCATATTACACCGAGCGGGCTTTGGGCTACGAGGACTATCTGCGTGGTTTTGAGTATTATGTTATTGATGGTCAGCGGTTTGCTACAGGCCGCGCATTTGCCAAATTTGCTCTTCTTCCAATGCAAATCAAGAAAATAGACAGTTGGTCGTGGGATGAGTTTAATAAGGTGCATTACAGTTTTTATCTAAATTTGTTTGTTGATGCAGGCTATGTTGATGATGCGCGGGTTGGAACCAACAACTATCTGTCAAACAAATTGTTAACAAGTGCTGGCATAGGACTTGATATGATAACTTACTACGATATTGTATTCCGAGTCGAGGGCACAGTTACCCGTCAGGGTAAGAGCGGGCTATATGTCCATGTTTTAAAAGCGTTCTAAACCAATCAGATATGAAAAAAGCGATTCTTCTTATCACATTATTGATACCGATTTTTGCTTGGGCACAGAACAATCCGACGCTTGAGCAGAAAATGGCGCAGATGCTTATGGTTGGTTTCCGTGGCACAGAAATAAACCAGCAAAGTCCTGCGGCACAGTGGATTCGCGATTATCAGATTGGTGGAATCATCTTGTTCGACTACGATGTGCCGTCGAAGAGCCGTCCGCGCAACATTGTCTCAAAACAGCAGCTTAAAACGCTGATTGGCAATCTACAATCGTATTCAACCACTAAACTTTTCATTGCCATTGACGAGGAGGGAGGCAATGTCTCGCGTTTGAAGCCCGATTATGGTTTCACACGGACGGTTACGCCGAAATACTTGGGAACTATTGATAAAGAGGACACAACAAGGTTTTACGCCGCGCAAATAGCCCGAAAATGCCGTGAGGTTGGCATAAATGTCAATTTCGCGCCTGCAGTCGATGTTGATGTCAACCCGAAATGCCCTGTCATCGGCAAGCTTAACCGCTCGTTCTCGGCTGATGCTGAAGTTGTTACACGCAATGCACGCTGGTTTGTGGAGGAGCACAACAAGCAAGGCGTTCTTTGCTCGTTGAAGCATTTCCCTGGGCACGGCAGCTCGGTGAGCGATACGCATCTTGGTCTTGCCGATGTTACTGATACTTGGCAAGATAAGGAGCTCAAGCCATATCAAAAACTGCTGTCAGAAGTGCAGCCTGTGGCGGTTATGACAGCGCATATTTTCAACCGCAAATTCGATAGCCAATATCCAGCAACATTGTCGGCAAAGATTTTGGCAAAACTCCGCAACGATTTGCATTTCAATGGATTGATATTTTCCGATGATATGATGATGAACGCCATCAGCAAGTCATACGGTCTTGAAGATGCCATCAGCCTTGCCATCAACGCAGGAGTTGATGTGCTGATATTTTCAAACAATATCGATGTCTATAATGCTGATATTGTAAAAGATGCACTCGCCGCAATGAAAAAACTTGTCGCAAGTGGCAAAATCACCGAGGAACGCATCAATCAGTCGTATCAGCGGATTATGAAAGCTAAAGCGAAGTTGTAATGTTATTGGGTGTTAGGCTATAGGTTAACTTACAACGTCTCAAAACAATCTAAAGCCAACAACAACACTCACGCCAGCTCATGGCTCAAAGCTCATGGCTCAAAGCTCATAGCTCATAGCTCATAGCTCAAAGCCATTAACTACCTGTTCGAAGAAGCCCTTACAATCAGCGTTGCAGGCACAATAACTTCCTTATTTTCACTGAAATCGGGTTTGCCTTGAATCTGGTCGAAGAGCAGTTTCGCTGCCAGCACACCAATCTTCATCGGGTTTTGGTCGAGGGTACTCAACGGTGGTTCAATGTAACTTGAGCGGCGGCTGTTTGAGAAGCCCACAATAGCCACATCTTCAGGTATTTTCAGACCTTTTTCCTTCACTGCGTAGAGCGCGCCGATAGCCACTTCGTCGTTGATTCCGAAGATGGCGTCAGGCGGAGTTTTCATGTCGAACATTTTCAGCACGGCATCGCGGGCATCGTCAACGGTCAGGTTGCAACGCACAATCATGCGGTTGTCGATAGGCAGACCATGATTAGTCAGGGCGGCGCGGTATCCGCGGAAGCGGTTGCGGCCAATCAGCATGTGCTCGGGCCCTGTGATGAGCGCAACACGTTTGGCACCGCGCTCAATTAGGTGAGATACAGCCATATAGGCGGCATCGGCATCGTTTGCCACAACCTTCGGCACGTTGATTTCCTTCGATGTACGGTCGAACAGAACCAGAGGCACATTATTGTCCTCAATTCGGTGAATATGAGTGAATTCGTCGGTAGCCTTCGAGAGCGACACAATCATTCCGTCAACGCGGTGGTCGAGGAAGCCGTACACGTTCTGCATCTCCTTAATCATATCTTCGTTCGACGAGCTGACGAAAACCTGATAGCCCAATTCGTTTGCAACCTGTTCAATTCCTTGAACCACAGAGGCATAGAAAAGACTGACAATCTGCGGCACAACAACGCCGATAGAGTACGATTTGCGCGTTTTCAGCGCCACAGCCATTGTGTTGGGGCGGTAGTTCATCTTCGACGCCGTCTCGCGGACAAGAGTCTTGGTCTCGTCCGAAATCTCGGGTTTATCTTGTAAAGCGCGTGACACGGTTGATACGGAAACGCCTATTGCTTTTGCAATGTCCTTGATTGTTGCTGCTTTTTTCATCTTCTTGCTATTTTGTTGATTGTCAGATATTCTATTCGTTAAGATTTGTTTTGTCGAACGACAAAGGCAAAAGGTCGGCCACACTGTGAACAATGTTTGTGAGGATTTTACCATTCATTATCACCTTGATAGGCCGTCCGCTGTCGGCTTCGCATTCAAGCAGAGCCTGACGGCAGATGCCGCAGGGCGGGATGGGAGTGTTCAGTTGCCCGTCGCTGTTGAAGGCAGCTATTGCAATGGCTTTGACGGCCATTCCTGGGTATTTTGAGCGGGCGTAGTTGAGCGCGGTACGCTCGGCGCAACATCCGCACGGATACGACGCGTTCTCCTGATTGTTGCCTTCAATCATCTCGCCATTTTCGAGTAGGAGACAGGCTCCCACATTGAACTGCGAATATGGCGCGTAGGCACGACCAGCGGCCTCTTGTGCGCGCATAACCAACTCGCGGTCAGTCTTTTCAAGCTCGTCCAGACGGCTTGCAACTTCAACTTTGATATCAATGTGTCTTGTCTCCATATCGGTTCTATAACAAATTGTTAATCAATTGGTTTTTAAAATGTCCGTTAGAAAATCGTAGAACATTTTCACGGTTTTTATTTCGATGCGTTCGCTGGGCGAGTGCACTCCGCGCAGGGTTGGCCCGATGGAAATCATGTCCATTCCAGGAAGTTTTTTCAGGAAAAGACCGCATTCCAATCCCGCATGAATGGCCTTGACCTCGGGCTCTTTGGCGAAAAGCCGCTTGTAGCTTGCCACGGCCGTTTTCAAAATGGCCGATTTGGTGTCGGGCTCCCAACCTGGGTAGCCGTCGGAGTGTTCAACCTCCATTCCTGCTTGCGCAAACACGCTCTCCACCATATTTGCGATGTCATATTTAGCCGATTCAACCGAGCTTCGCTGGCTTGTAACAATCTCAACCACAGAGCCTTTTGTCTTAACCGATGCCAGATTTGTCGATGTCTCAACAAGGCCAGGAAGCGCGTGGCTCATGGCAATCGGGCCATTTGGACAACTATAGATTGCGTTCAGCAAACGTGATTGGCAGTCGGGAGTCATTGTCTCTGCTGGCAGTTCTGTTTCTGTCAATTCGATAACAATCTGTGATTCAGTGTATTTGAGTTCCTGAATAATGTCGTTTTTGAAACTTTCAAAGTATTTATGCAAACAGTTTTCGTTCTTGCTATCAGTTGTGAATGTGGCAGTTGCATTGCGCGGAATGGCATTATGCAAATTTCCGCCGTCGAAGTTGCATAGATTTATGCCGAATTGCTTTGTTGCACTCCAGAGGAAGCGGTTCAGAATCTTGTTTGCATTGCCAAATCCTTTGTGAATATCATCGCCCGAATGGCCGCCACGCAAGCCTTTAACGTCGATTCTGAAGGCCGTGCTGTTGGCAGAAACAGGCTCTTTCGTAAGTTTCAATCGCCCCACAGTGTTGATGCCGCCTGCGCACCCGATGAAAATCCGGCCTTCGTCCTCCGAATCAAGATTGATGAGTGTGCGTCCGCTTAACATGCTGCCATCCAGAGAGTTTGCACCAGTCAGACCTGTCTCTTCGTCAACAGTGAATAGGCACTCGATAGCTGGGTGTGCAACTGTTTTCGATGCAAGAATTGCAAGCTGTGTGGCTACGCCAATGCCGTCGTCGGCACCCAGGGTGGTATTGTTTGCATGCACCCACTCACCGTCGATAATTGGCTCAATGGCATCGCATTCAAAGTTGTGCGACGAATCGGCTGTCTTTTCGCAAACCATATCAATATGGCTCTGGAGCACAATTGTAGGGCGGCTCTCAAAGCCTTTGGTGGCGGGTTTCTTGATAACCACGTTGCCTGCCGAATCACTTGTAGTGGCAAGATTGTGCTGCTGTCCGAAACGGAGCAGGTACTCAACCATTTTGCTTTCTTTCTTCGACGGACGCGGAATTTTGCATATTTCAGCAAACTCCCGCCAAACTTCTGACGGTTCAAGTTTTGATAAATCAGTCATTATCTGTTATTTATAATTTTCATTCAATGCAACTCAATATAGCAATTAATTGCAATATATACGCAAATTTTCAAGAAAAGTCACATTTGAAACGGATATTTTTGGCTATATCGGTGTGTATCAGCCAATTATTTTAATGCAATTTTGTTGCATTTGTTTGCGTCACTATTTGCATTAAACCAACAAAAAAAAACAACCGCAACAACAAGAAGTCATTGCGGTTGCAAATAATTAATCGGATTTCTCAGAAATTAAACGTCAGCCATCTATAGAAATTCTCGCGCCATGTGCTGCTTGTGTTTCCCGTATCACCCGAACCGAACGGGCCTGTGCCATCGTCGTAAAAGTGCATTTCTGCATTGGCTCCGGCTTTTTTCCAGTCGAGGTAGAGGGAGAGAAGCCCTGCGGCCACATTCTTGTGATTGCCGCGCGTGGCGATGAACAGTTTCGGCGCATTCTGCGGAACTTCAACATCAATGAGCGACGGGCCGAAAACGGAGGCGATAAAGGCTGCACGATGTTGATTATCAGCACGCAAAACAGCTCCAATTGCAACTCCAGCACCTGCGGAAAATCCGAGGTAACCGATTTTTGTGGTGTCAATATGCCACTTGTCGGCATTCTGGCGCACAATCTCCATAGCTCGCAATGCATCGTTTATCGCATTGTCGATGCTGGCGTCGGTTGCTCCTGACTGGTCAGGATTGGCGTTCGATTTCTGCAACTGGTCGAACTCGGTGACTGTAATATTAAGCGGTTTGCTTGTGTGGGGGCGAGGTCCGACGTTTGTCCGGGTGCGGTATTTCAGCCCGATAGCCGCAATGCCGCGCTGGTTAAGCCATTCGGCCATTGATATCACATTATCGCCCCACGAATGGGCTGCAAGAGCGCCGCCAGAGCAGAGTATTACCGCCGTTCCTGTAGATTTTCCAGCTTCAGGCAGGAAAACTGTTATCGACGGCTCAACAACGCCCGAAATGGTTTGGATTCGTCCGTTGGCATCACGTTGCACTTTCTCATTGTTTGTAACCCCTTCGCTGCCGGGAGCCTCACCTTCGTAAAGTTTTATTTCCTGCTGCGAAAAAGCGCAGAGCGACAGTGCAGTCAGCGCAATTGTTAATGTCAGCTTCATTTCGCTCAATAGTTTTGATAGAAAATCCAACCTAAAGTAAAAGATGAAATAATATATATTATTTATCTTGCAATCAAACATTTATTATTGTTCATCTAATTGTCCGAATACCTTTCGCAACAGGTCTGTAGTGCGCTGCGATACGTCGGTACGAATGCCTTTCTCTTTCTCTTCAACCTTAACAAACAATCCGTCGAGCGCCTTGCAGGTTACATATTCGCCCAGATTGGTATTCACGGGTTGCAAAGAGAACACTTTGTTGTATAATTCTGCGTTGACTTCTTTTAAAGCCGCCTTAGCAAGAAGACTTTTTAAATCTGTACGGTTGTTGAAATTGCTAATCTTGTTGGTAAGGCCGTTGTAGTATTGCGTAAAGCCCGTCCAAGCGTCGTTCAGCGTGCGTCCGCCCACTGAAACTTGGTCGAAAACGCCCGTTACAACCTCGCCAAAGACCACTGTAAGGCCTGCATAGGTGGTTGCTCTCAAATACTCGGTTGCCGCGTTCTGAGCGCCAAACAGGATATTATCAGCGTCTTTAATTGTCATGCCTAAAATGGCGTCGGCAAATATTGCGGCCGATTGGGGAGCGGCTTTCTCTGCAGCTTTGTTCATTAACTGAATCAGTTCGCCATCATTGAACACTTCGGCACCCATCAACGATAAAACGGTCTGTCCGGCATCAGTGCTTGCAAGCTCCATAACGGTCGAAACCTCCTCAGGCACACCGATTTTAACCGCTGCATCGTTCATATAGCCGCCATCTTTACCCAAGTTGATTGCGGCTGTCTGAGCACCAATCGACAAAGCCTCCTTCAAGGCTGCACTGGTGTCAAATGTCTGTGTTTCAGAGTTGAAGAGTTCTTCACACGACGTGAATGCAAATGTCATTCCAATGCCGATGGTTGCCAAAGCAACTCTTCTGAGTGTTGATATTGTTTTCATATTCAATTGTTTACTATTTCGAAATAGAAAAGTTGGTAGTTTGATTTCTTGTATTGTCAGTTTTTTCTTTTCAGTAAGGTTTGACAGCTTTCCGAAAAACAAAAAAGACCTGTCAACAATAATCAGTTGACAGGTTTTCAGTGATTTAGAATATTATTATTCCTTTACAATCTCAGCATCAGGAGCGTTTTTCTTAACGCTTTCAATGCCGTTCATGCAACTTGGTTTTGCCTTGTAACCTTCTGATACAGCGATAACTTCGCCATTGCGTGCTTTCAGACGGAAACGGAACTCACCGGCTTTGTCGGTATAAACCTCATATTTCGGGTGTTTCTGCTGCTCGAAATTCTCAACTGTCTGGTCTTCAACGTTGGCTGCGCAGTTGGTTTTCACGCTTGCGATGCCGTTCATGCATGCTGATTCAGAATTGTAAACTTCTGATGTTGCGATTACTTCACCATTACCGGCTTTCAAGTCGAACTTAATGCCTGTCTTTGTTTGTTTAACTACAAATTTTCCCATAATTTTTAAATTTTATTTGTAAGACTTAGTTTTATCTCAATAGCTACAATGATAGGAAAAAATTTCCATACAAATTCCCGTGTGTCGATTTTTTTGTTTAATCGATGTTAACTGTAGACTACAGTCAATAGACAGCAGACGAAAGAATTTGGTGAATTTTTAAATGGTTTGGTGCTTCGCAGTTCAACTCTCTCAACTAATCTGTCCCCAGTCGAACTCGTATTTCCATCGGCGCTTGATTTCCGAGTCGAGAATGACGTGCTCGGGCTCTTTCAGGCTCGGGTCGGCTTCCAGAATTAGCGATGCTTCGTTGCGTGCCAGCATCAGAATCTGGTTGTCTTTGCCAAGGTCAGCAATTTTCAGGTCGATGGCGATGCCGCTCTGTTGCGTGCCTTCAATATCGCCAGGACCACGCAACTTGAGGTCGGCTTCGGCAATCACAAAACCATCGTTGGTCTCAACCATCGTCTGGATGCGCTTGCGGCCTTCGGTGGTCAGGCGGTCGCCTGTCATCAGAATGCAGTACGACTGGTCGGCACCGCGTCCGACACGGCCACGCAACTGGTGCAGCTGGCTCAAACCGAATCGCTCGGCGTTCTCAATCACCATCACCGATGCGTTTGGCACGTTCACGCCAACTTCAATCACAGTGGTGGCAATCATTATATTGGTAATGCCTTTTGCAAAATAGGTCATCGATTTCTCTTTCTCGGCCGACGGCATCTGCCCGTGGACAACGCTGATGGCGAAGTCGGGCGGGGGAAAAGCGCGAGATATACTCTCAACGCCGTCTTCAAGGTATTTCAAATCAGACGCTTTCGGCTCACTGATAAGCGGATAGACGATGTAAACCTGCCGTCCCTGCTTGAGTTGCTCGCGCAGGAATCCGAACATCTGCAAACGCCGCGAATCGTTGTAGTGTATGGTCTTGACGGGTTTGCGGCCTGGTGGCAGCTCATCGATTACCGACACGTCGAGGTCGCCGTAGAGCGTCATTGCCAGCGTGCGCGGAATGGGAGTGGCCGTCATCACCAGAACGTGCGGCGGAATGCTGTTTTTCGACCACAATTTGGCTCTCTGCGCCACACCAAAACGGTGCTGCTCATCGATAACCACAAGGCCTAAACTGTTGAAAACCACGCGGTCTTCAATCAGCGCGTGTGTGCCGATGAGAATCTTCAACTGACCGCTGGCAAGGTCGGCAAGCAGTTGAGTACGAGTGGATTGCTTTGTCGAGCCAGTGAGCAGAGCCACTTCGAGCCCCATCGGCGCAAGCATCTCGCAGAACGATTTGTAGTGCTGCTGCGCAAGAATCTCGGTGGGGGCCATCAGACAGGCTTGGAAGCCGTTGTCGAGCGCCAAAAGCATTGACATCAATGCAACTAACGTCTTGCCGCTGCCCACGTCGCCTTGCAGCAGACGGTTCATTTGCAGGCCTGTATTGGTGTCGTGACGGATTTCGCGCAAAACGCGTTTCTGCGCGTTGGTGAGGCTGAATGGCAGATGATTGTTGTAGAAATCGTTGAAATAGTGGCCCACAACGGCAAAATTATGTCCGCCATTGGCGCGTGCGCGTATCTTTTTAAGTCTTAACAGTTTAAGCTGGATATAGAACAGCTCTTCGAACTTGAGCCGCAACTGAGCCCGCTGCAAATCGTGCTGATTTTTAGGCAGATGAATGTCGGTCAGTGCGGTTTTCAGATTCGGAAGATTCATTTTGTCGAGCAATTCGCGAGGCAAAGTCTCAAAAATGGTCGCACCCTTAATCGCCTCGTGCAGGTTGATTTGCAACTGATGGATGGTTTTCGAGGTAACCATCTTGGTTTTCATCTTTTCAGATGTGTTGTAGAGCGGCTGCAGCGAATATTCGGGCTTGGCCTGGTATTTGGCCATATCTTCAACCTCAGGGTGGACAAAATTCAGCTGGTGGTTGAATTCCGTCGGCTTGCCGAAAACCACATATTCGGCTCCAATCTTGAACCTGTCTTTAATCCACTTGATGCCTTTGAACCAGACAAGCGGCACAGCGCCCGTCTCGTCGGCAAACCACGCCACAAAGCGCTGGTTGCGGCCTTCGCCCACAAGCTCGTTTTTGGTGATTCGGCCTTTTACCTGAATCAGCCCCAAATCTTCGTTTATCGAATTGATGGAATAGAAGCGTGTGCGGTCGAGATAGCGGTAAGGGAAGTAGTAGAGCAGGTCGGCGTAGGTTTTCACGCCCAGCTCGTCGGCAAGAGTCAGCGCCCGCTGCGGGCCAACGCCCTTCAGGTACATTATGTCAGTGTCGAGAATGTTCTGTGCCGCCATACTGATAGCTGTTTCTTCACGCCAAAGGTGGGAAAATTTTAGTTAGGAATGAGAATTTAGGATTTAGGAATTAATTAGGAATGAGAATTTATGAATTACGAATCCTAACATTCCAACTCTCTAATTCTCTAACTTCTAACTCCTTCCCGTTATCGTCTCTGATTCCCAGCCAGTTTCGCGGGCGCGGGCGAAGTTGCGAAGGGCGGCTTCCTTGCTTGTGTTGGCATAGCAATACTCGCATTGGTGCGGGCAGGTGTTGTATTCGCCAATGTCTTTGCTCATAATGCATTTGCAGTCGGGGCGTTGGCCTTTGTCGCGGTTGTCCTTGCGTTTTATGGCGTACAGATTGTTGTTGATAATCACAGCGTTCTGCGGTATCGGTTCGGTGCCGAAAAGCGACATTTCGCGTGCTTTGATTTCCACACCCAGAAAGTCCATCAGCGCCTTGTCGTGGTGGGCAAAACGAATCATCAGGTCGTCATCGACGCAGCGGTTGTGATGAATGCCATATTGCTCAATATCAATCTTTTCGCCGCAGGTGGCAAGTTGGTAGCCCCAACGTTTGTTGAGTTCCGACAGTTGGCGTGCGAATTGGTCCATCTGCTCAACGGTCCACTCGGAATAGTTCACGCGGTTGCGCTCAAGATTGGCCTTCACCTTTTTATACAGGGCAATGTCGGCAAAACTGAAAACAAGTTTCTCGGTATAGCCATTGAGTTGATTGCCAATGTGTTCGATTTTCTGCAAGAGCGTTTCGGGCGTGATTCTGTCGGTGAGAATGAGCGGGTCGAAGCGCCAGACAACACGGCCTGCGCCAAGTGTATCGACCAGCCTTCGGAAGGTGTCGATACGGTGGGCAAGGGGCGGCACACCGCGCTCAAGGCTTTCGGTTTCGTAGTCGTTCAGCGTGAACTGAATGTAGCAGCCAATATTGCGTTCTTTCAGATAATCAATGTGTTGCAGCAGCGGCTCGGGGTTCTTCGACCAAAAGACAATGAACCGCGTGTTTTGGTACGACACAAAACTCTGCGCGCCGTTGAACGGGTTGGTCCACGCCGAGTAGCCTACCTTGAGCCTGTGGAAGAACCAGTTGGCGTAGAAGGCGGGAATGTCGGTCGAGCGGCTTGCCGAGACAATCACGGGTGCCTGCGCTTCGGCAGCGGTGCCGTTGTCGCGTTCGATTCGTATCTTATTCCATTGTGCCATAGCGGTTTGTTGTCGGTTTTGTCAAATGTGTGCAACAGTCAAAGGTAATGAAAATGATTGTAGAGACGCAATGCATTGCGTCTCTACCTGTGTTTTCTGTGTCATCTGTGCGAAACTACGCCCTGTTCCGTCTGTAAAGTGGAATCGCCAACCCAAACGTCAGCGCATCGGATAGGGGTTGGGCGGCGACAATGCCCATCAGGCCGTATAAGTGGGCGCCAACCACGAGCAGCGGCAGGAAGAACAGCCCCTGACGGGCAACGGCCACAAGCAAGGCGCCCACGGTGTGGCGGGTTGTCTGTAAATACATATTAGTCAGCACAATAAAGCCGTTCAGAATGTAGGTGCTGCAGTGGAATTTCAGCACCAGGGCGCCAAGGCTTATCACATCGGTGTCGGCAACGCTGAAGAGCGACACAATGGCGTCGGCAAAGACGATTCCCGCAGCGGCAACCGCACCGCAGTAGGCTGTTGAGACGGCGACGCTGAACTTGAAGGCGCGGCTCACACGCTCATATAGCCCCGCGCCGTAGTTGAATCCGCACACGGGTTGGAATCCCTGCCCGAAGCCCAGCAGTGCGGCCGTGGCAAACATCATTATTCGCCCCACAACCGAAAAAGCCGCCACCGCCGAATCGCCGTAATGGCTTGCGTAGTTGTTCAGGCAAATGCTCACAACGGCCATCAGGCACTGCCGCACAAGCGACGGCGAGCCACCCGCGAAAATCTCGGCGTAGCGTTCGGCCGAAGGTTTGAAATTGCCGATTTTCAATCGGATTCCGCCGCGCAAGCCCGTCATTTTCAGCATTATGGCAAAACTCACGAATTGCGACAGGGCCGTGGCCAGACCAGCGCCGCCAATGCCCATATCGAGCGTGAAAATGAACAGCGGGTCGAGAGCAATGTTGAGCGCGGCGCCAATCATCACGCCCACCATCGACATTGCCGCGTTGCCCTGAAAGCGCATTTGGTTGTTCATCACAAAAACGCCCGTAATGAACGGTGTTCCAGCCAGAATCCAGAAGAAATACTCTTTTGCTCGCGGCATAATGGTTGGGGTTGAGCCGAACAGGGTGAGCACGGGTTCCATCAGCGCCAGCCCGACGGCCGCCAGCCCTGTGGTGAGCGCAATGGCGGTGAAGAAGCCTGTAGAAGCCATTGTGGCGGCCTGTTCCGACTTCTGTGCGCCCAGAGCCCGCGATATGAAATTGCCCGAACCGTGTCCGAAGAAGAACGAAACGGCCTGAATGATAGCCATATATGAGAAGACAATGCCCAGGGCGGCTGTCGATTGCGTGTCGATTCGGCCAACAAAATAGGTATCGACAATGTTGTAGAACGCGCTCACGAGCATACACACCATCGACGGCACGGCAAACTCGCAAACCAGTCGGCCGACGGGTTGGGTGGTGATTTTCGTGAATTTTTCGTGCTGATTCATCGCTTTTCTCGTTCTGCGGTGCAAAAATATGGCACTTCGGCGGCTGCCCTACATCGCGAAAGCGAAAAAATGAGTATTTTATTTCGTTGATAATCAAATCATTGAGCAAAAACTGAAAAATTTTTGCAAAAAAATCGCTTTTCAAGGTAGGGTAATGTGCGGTTTGATTGTCTTATAGGTGTAAAAACGATAACAAAAAAGACACGATATATGGAACGTCAAGTTAGATTAGGAATGTACAGAGTGCTTCGCAAGGTGGGTGTCAACCGCCAGGATATTATGCCAGAAGCTTCATTTTCAAATGATTTGTTCTTTGACGAGATTGATTGGAAATGTTTCCTTTGCTTTGTTGAAGAGCGGTTCCACATTCTTCTCGGTGACGACGAGATTCGTCAACTTGTGACCGTTGAAAATTCGATTGAATTGGTCAGCCGACATCTGTCGCTCAATTAGTTTTTGATAAGTTTTTAGTTTTCATCGGCCTTTTGCGCAAGCGGAAGGCCTTTGATGCGTTGGGGGCAACCGATTGACTGATTAATTGAATAACTGATTGATAGAGTGAATGTCCCGAGATAAATTCAAACTTAAGCGAAGAACTCGTTTTTGCTTAATGGGTTAAGCAATTTGAGTTACTTCGTCTTTAATCTATCTTTGAAACCGATTTCTGACGGAAAAAACGATAAACCAATGTGCACAAGCATAGTAGTGAACAAGCGGAAAACCATTGTCGGGTGGAATCTCGACATAATGGATTTTGAGTACCGAATCAGGCCCACCGACGACGGCGTTTACATTGAAATCAACGATGCCACAGAAGGGTGGATGCCGCTTTTCGGGGCCAACCGCCGCGGCGATTTTGTGGGGATGCCAACCTGTTGGCCGCACAACGAGCGCAGCAATCCCATCGGCGGCGACACCAACATTATAATGCTGAATATTGACCTGCTTCTGATGAAAAAGACCTTGCAGCAGGTTCTTGATTTTGTGCAGACAAACAGAATCTGCAGCGTGCCAGGACTAACGTTTATGTCCTCATTGTCAGACAGTAACGGCAACGTGCTGCATATTGTTCCAGGGCGCGGGTTCAAGTATTACGAGAAGCCCGATTACAAGATAATGACCAATTTCCCGCCGTTTGTGCCGACACCGCTACAGCACCCGTGGATGGGTTTCGACCGCTATCAGAAGGCGGAAAGTCTGCTCGCCGCGGCAACCGACGATTTTGATGTTGACAACTGCTTCAGTGTGCTCAAGGAAGTGTCGCAAACCGTTTGTCCCACAGTGATTTCGATGGTTTACGATGTAACCGAGAAAATCGTCTATTGGTGCTTCGACCGAAACTACAGCAGGGTTGAGAGTAAAAGATTTTAATTTTGTAACGCAAACATTACCAAACTATTATGAAAATCGAAACCGCAACGCGGAACGACGTTCCCGAACTTTTGGAACTGCAATACAAGGCGTTTGCGCCTGTGGCGCGGAAACTGCAGTTTGCAGCCATTCCGCAAATGACCGCCACCATTGACGATGCCTACGCGCACTTCGACAACCACACAACGCTGAAAATGGTGTCGGACGATGGCCGAATTGTCGGCTCGGTCAGCGGAAAGATGGATGGCGGCTCGCTCTACATTGGGCGGCTGATGGTGTCGCCCGACTGCCAGCGGCAGGGCATAGGGCGCAAGTTGCTGCACCATTTGGAATCGATGTTCCCCTGCACCCGCGAGTGGCTCTGTTCCTACCGCGACGACGATGTGACCTGCGGCTTCTATTCGAGCGAAGGTTTCCGCAAATACGACGATTACTTGGTCTGCGAAGGCCTTTGGGCCATTCATATGGAAAAGATTATGTAACCCTGTTCAAGCGGGATTTTCTGAAGCGGCGCTCTCGTCGAACATATAGCCGAACCCTTGGCGGTTGGCAATGTTTGGGGCGTAAGGGCCGAGTTTTTTGCGCAGCCGCGTGATGTTCACGTTGATGGTGCGGTCGGTGACAATCACCCCCGACCAAATGCTGTCCATAAGCCGCTGCCGCGACAGAACCTGACCGCTGTTCGACAAAAGCAGGCACAGAAGGTCGAATTCAGTACGGGTAAGGCTGACGGGCGCGCCGTCGATGGTGACGCTTTTTCGGTCGAGATTCACCATTAAGCCGCGGAAACTCAAGAAACGCTTGCCGAGCCGCGCTTCCACAATGTTCATAACATAGTCGCCGAGTTTCTCGCAATTGGCCACAATGTCGTTGTAGAGAGCACCGAGCGCATATGAGTAGCGATGCGCGTTTACGTTGCCAATGGCTTCTGTTTTCAGTTTGTCGCGCATAGTGTTGATGTCGTTCTCTATTTCGAGTGAAGTATTTATTGTCAGGTCTTTGCGGCGGCCGCTGACCACAACAAGCATTTGCGTCAGCGACTCGTTCACAAGCCGCATAATCTCGTTCAAACGGCTGTATTGTTGCGGTGTGAAGTCTTCGCGGCTCTCTTTACGGTGGCTGATAGTGCGGGCGATTTTGTAGCAGGCGTCGCCAACCGATTCCAATTCACCAATCTGACGCAGCATTGAGCGGATTTTGCCTTTTGTGTCGTCGGACAGATGCTCGTTGCTCACCTTCTCCAGATAGGCCGCAATCTCAATCTCCATATTGTCGGCAATGGTTTCGTATTTGCTGATGCGCTCATACTGACGGGTGAATTCGCGGCTGTCGCGCTCGTCAAGCAGGTTGCATACCATTCCGAACATTCGCTGCATTCGCTCGGCGAAATGGACAATCTCCTTTTGCGCCTGAAATACAGATATTTCGGGTGTCGACATTAATCCGCTGTTGATAAAATGAAGGGTTGTCGGCGTTTTAGCCACTGTGTCCTTGGCGGGCATAAGGCGGCACACCAGGCGCTCCAGTTGCGGCACAAAACCGATAAGTATTGCCGTGTTTATCACATTAAAGCAGGTGTGGAAGAGTGCCAGCACCACAGGCAGCCGTTCGGCCTGACCGCCAAGTTGCGGATTGTAGTTCGCCATTTGGCAAATCAAATCGACAAAAGGATAGAACACGCAGAGCACCCAGCAGACACCGAAAACGTTAAACAGCAAGTGTGCCAGCGCCGTCCGTCGCGCGTCGAGTCCCGCACCAATAGCCGCCAGATTGGCCGTGGCTGTAGTGCCAATGTTCTCACCCATAACCAGGGCGATGCCCAGATAAATTGGCAGAACACCAGTTGAGCAGAGCAGGATGGTGATGGCCATTACGGCCGCCGATGACTGCACAATGCAGGTAATCAGTGTTCCAGCGGCAAGAAAAATGACAATGGTGAGATGGCTGCCCGTGTCGAACGACGTAAAAAAGCGGACCACAGCGTCGTTGTGCGCCAAATCCATATCGCGGCCCACGGCGTTCAGCATTACCAGCGACCAGAACAGAAAAGCCAGTCCGAAAAGAAAATCGCCCGCCGCCTGATGCCTTTTTTTGTAGATGAGCACCATTCCTGCCACAAACGCGGGAAAAACCACGCAGGTCAAATCAACATTGTAGCCAAGCGACATAATCCACGCCGTCAGTGTTGTACCGATGTTGGCGCCCATAATCACCGAGATGGCCTGCGCCAGCGTGAGCAGACCTGCCGACACAAACGACACTGTCATAACCGTTGTGGCCGACGACGACTGCACCGCGCAGGTTATAAACACGCCAGTCAGCATTCCCGATAGGCGGTTCGATGTCATTCGTCCCAGAATATGCCGCAACCCCGAACCTGCCATTTTCTGCAGCGTTTCGCTCATTAGTTTCATACCATAGATGAGCAGCGCCAGCGAGCCAAGCAGCCTGAAAACAATGTTGATAGTCATTTTGTCCGTTGTTTTTATTTGTTGCAAAACAACAACTGAAATTTCATATTTCCCAAACGGACAAGGCTACAATTAGGTTACAAATTCCAAATCAGCGCCGAATGATGCTTGGCAGCGGCAGTGTCGGCATTCGCAGCCATTCATTAATAATCAATCTAATCCTTGTCCGCAGTAGGCAGAGCATTGTCACCGCCCTGTTTGCCGACGGCTTTGATGTAATCCGAAGCGCGTTCCTGCGACACAACCGAGCGGCCCAATCGGCGTTCCATTGTTTGGCGGGCTTCGCGGGCAACGTCGCCGCCTTCTTTGGCAATGCGTTCATTTTCAGCCATTGTCTGCGGATTCGACTGCCGCGAATATTCCGTTGTGGCCACTTCGGCAAGAGTGTTGAGAGCCAGTTCGATGTTAGTCATATTGTCGCGCAGATTCTCCTTGGTCAAACCCTTATAGCGTTTGTATTCGCCCGTGGTCATACCGCTCCACGCCTTTGTCAGAACGTTGGTGAGAATGGCGAAATCCTTTGAATCGTGAACGCCCGAACGGTGCCATTCGTCGGTCAGTTCCTTGCGCATTTCAATTGAGCGCATACGCTCGTTAATCCATTTGTCGCTGTAACCTTGCCGACGATAGTCTTCTACAGCCATTTGGAATGTCAGTTCAGGGTCAATCATTTGGTCGATGCGCTGACTTCCAACTTCAGCGAGCCATTGCTTAACGGGCTCTGCCTTTTTCGACGGAATCGACTGAATGATGCGGAAAATCTGCTCTAAATCAGCCATATCAGTCATTCGCATTTTGCCGTCAGCAGCAGGTAGTTTCAACTGGTAACAATTTGTTACCAGTTCATTTCCTTCCTTCTGCAGCCTGCCTTTTAGAACTTTCCAATATTTTCGTGCTGCTTGATAATCAACACTATCGGTTAAAACCTGTACTATATCCACAACAGAGAAATAGTACTTTTCTTGTTCCGCGTCCCACGCAACGCGCACCTTCTTGTTCTCAAAAAGTTGAATGGCAAGGTTCTCGTTCATATCCAATTATTTACTATTGAAATTTGATTCCGCAATTTACTCTTTTCCCTTGATTTATACAAGTTAAACACCGCTAAAACACAACAAGAACAGAACACTAACGGCTGTCTATTATCTTACAAGAATGTTTTCCATAGTCTGCGTTATGCCGAATCCATTTGATGGGGCCATTGTCAGTTTTGCTTAAATGCAAAAAATGGTAACTTTGGCGATATGGAACAAAAGATTCAGCAACTTGATACACCAGCGCAGCAACCCGCATTTGTGGCTTTCGACCCGTTCTCGGCAATTGTAATTGAAAAACTCAACGAGCGTAGAGACTTGAAAAACAAACTGCGGTTGTTTGACGATATTTTGAATGATGGTAGGGCGGAAGTGATATTTGAAATCGAAAGTGCAAAAACAATAGCCTTCCCAAACCATAAAGGCAGCCAGCACAAAACGTGGACAGGTATTAAACAAATGGCCAAAGACATTAATGCGAGTGGCGAAAGTGTGGCGTTTTTGCCAGAATTGAATGGCGAAACGAGTGCTGATGCCATTGTGTTGTTCAATGGCAAACCAGTTGTGGCGGATTTTAAATACTGCGTTACCAAAAAAGACAACACTCTTGCAGGAGAATTGGAGGATGGATTCAAACAGGCGCGAACCGTGGTCGTAAAACTTGAAAATATGGATTCAGGAGTGTTTAATGATGCGATAGATTATCTTGTTAGAAACGATATTCCGTTCGGCAATATCAAACTGCTTAACGAATACGGAAAGATTTTGGAGTTCACCGAAAAAGACTTACGATATGGTGCGTACAAGAAAAAAATAAAGGGATTCCTGTAACAGAACCCCTATTATTTGCGGCACGAGGGGGAACGAATCCGGGCTCGCGTTAGCCGCTGGTGGAAGTATTCCAATGCAAAGATGCTAAACTTTTTTATTAAATGCGAAAAATATCGCGAAATTTTTCATTTTCACAATCTTACAGAAAATCATTGTACTCGAATGGTTTTCCTGTGCCCGCGTTATGCCTTTTCTATGTGTGACGAGACGAATTAATTAACCCAAAATCATTTTACTTTTTAAATGGTCTTTTATACATTTGTCTTGCTCTGTATTTCACCTATTAAGAGTCGAAAATAGCAGAGTGACATATAGAATAAGGCGTTGAACTAACGTTTTATCTGCGGCTCTTGGAACTTCGCAAATCCAAAAAACTTCCGCGTGGTAAAGCAATGGTCGATGCCCGCAAGTGTGTACTATATCCTATAGTTTACATACGGCGTGGGTTTTGGCATTGCTTATCCTCGGAAGATGGGCAATGCGAAGGCCTCAAGAGCGGGATGAGCGTATGTTACGATTCCCGCGCTTTCTTTTATGTGGCTTCTAAAACCCAAACGAATATCAGGCTTTAGGAACCGAGCCAAAAAAGAAAAATAAAATGGGACTTCCCGAGAACAATTCAAACACACTCTCATTGAAATCGATGTTGCCAACGGCACCAAACGAGGCATTAATGAAAGGCGCAACATACGTTGGAATTGATTTTGGAACATCAACCACGGTTGTTTCGATAGCATCGATAGTCAACGGTGAACAAAAAATCAAGTCGTTTCCGATAAGACTAACGCAAATTCTAGAGGATGGGACACGATACGAGAGTGAAAAAATGCCGAGTGTGATTGCTTGGTATAATAAAAAGTTGCTCGTTGGAGAGGGCGCTTCCAACCTGAAGTACACTCTTACCAAAGGGAAGGACATTTGGTATTCGTTCAAAATGGAATTGGGCGAAGACCTTGGTGCTAAATACTACAATAGTGAAGTATGCGATATAGAAGGCATAAAAATCAGGAATCCAAAGGATTGTGCACGGATACTATTTATGTATATCCGAAATTTGATTGATAAATATTGCGCTGACAATGGACTCTCAAAAAACGTGAAATACGCAGTGAGCATACCAGCCTCATTCGAAGCAAACCAACGAAAGGAATTAATGGAAGCGTTGGAAACCAATGGGATGACAGTTGCACACCAATCTCTTATAGATGAGCCAAATGCCGCTTTTATCAGTTACGTACACGAAAGCGAAGATTCAGACCGGCCATTGATTATCAGCCCACATTACAATTCAAAAGTACTTGTTTTCGACTTTGGTGCTGGCACTTGCGACATTTCTATTCTTGAAATCGGAAAATCTGTAAATGGTCTATATTCCAATAATATATCAATTTCTAAATTCTTGAAATTAGGCGGTGATGACATAGACCGCTATCTCACTTTTAATTACATAATGCCGCGTCTATTTGAGTACAATGAAGTTCGGTCTGAAGATTTTTTAACATCAGAGCGACAATATATTGCAACTCAACTATATAAAATTGCCGAGCAATTAAAAGTTCTGCTTTGCAAACGGATAGCAAACAAAATGTATCAGTTTGAGATACCAGCCAACTACAAGGAGAGCAAGGAAAGGGAAACAATAACTGTTCCTGTAAGAATTGAAACGACAAAATGCATTCTCAAACAAGATGAATTTTTCCTTACAGTAAAGGAGTTGTCTGATGCGATGAAGGTTTTTATGAAAAAATCACGCATTGCCACGCAAATTAAAGGACAGGATGAATACAACAACATTTTTATGTCTATCAATAGTGCTATTGAGAAGGCAAAAGTGGAACGGAAAGAGATTGATTATGTTTTGCTGATTGGTGGTAGCGCTCAAAATCCGTTTATTCAGGAAACGTTGAAAAAAGAGTTTGAAGATTCGAAATTGCTGGTTCCTGAAGATTTGCAAACACACGTTTCAAAGGGTGCAGCCATTCATTCGCTACTAATGAACGGAATGAACAAATGCATAATTCAACCAATAACGAGCGAGCCTATTTTGGTCATTACCAAAGATATGAGCCCGAGAGTTATTATGCCGGCTGGTTCTGTAATTCCGAGCAACACTTGTGTTATTAATGACCTTGTAACAACGCGCGACCACCAAGACGTGGTTGAATTGCCTATTTGTGTGGGTAATATGAACAAAATGCTTTTCAATCTGAAAATCAATTTGCCTGAAGGTGTTGCGATGAATACGCCTGTTCAACTTGTAATGGAAATAAGCGCAGACAAATTACTATTGGCACAGGCAAGTTGTATGGGTATTAGATGTACTGTTGAACCACAAAATCCATTTGCCAACAAGGAGTTGACTACAGCAGAGCGAATTGTGCTTGTCGCTGAAAGACAAGCGAACTTGGAAGCGATGCAAAACAACGGTGTGCCTACTAAAAACGGCCTTATAAATTTGCGCAAGGCATACGAAAAGGCAGGACAAACTTTCAAAGCCGCTGAAACATTTGAACGCCAAACAGAATTATACCCTAACCCCGACAATTATAATGGAATAGGCGTTCTTTATGCAAATGCTGGTGTAAAAGACAAGGCTCTTGATTTCTATGAAAGAGCCTATCAAAACAATCCGCATAGTTCAACAATTAATTTCAATCTTGGTTATAATCTTTTGAGCAAAGACCCCAAACGAGCACGGCAATTGATTGATGCTGCATATCAAGCAGATTCTTCAGATGGCGCTATAATGATAACGCTTGCGAAAATGGAACGTAAGGCGGGAAACGTTGGGAGGGCACAAGAATTGGAGAACGAAGCGTACGATACGCTTATGAAAAAATGGAAAACCGACACTCTGGCTAAACACGAATATAGTTGGCTATCGTCATTGGCGGATGATTTGGGACATAATGATGTCGCGAGAGAAGTGCGCCAGTCACAGCCAGGAATCGGCAACGAAAAATATTACGATGACGAGAATCTTACTCGCACTCGTTCAAATGAAATAGACATTCTGTAATACATTTTAGTTATGCCTTGGATAGTACCAGAAAACAAATTAGATGCTCAACAAAGAAATTTTCTCGAAAATGTTGACATCAAACAAAGAAACGTTTGGATTAAAGGATTTCCTGGTTCGGGGAAATCAGTACTGCTTGCATACACATATCAAAGAATAAAAGCAAGAGAACCAAGGGCGAGAGTGTTGGTTGTTGTTTACACACTTTCGCTCATAAAAATGTTTGAGGCTGCTTTTGCGGAAATGGGACAACAAGCGAAAATCGTGACATATTACCAATTCAAAAGAAGCAGTGAAACCTACGATTATATTTTGAGCGATGAAGTGCAAGACTTAACGCCAAGTGTTTTAAGAGAAATGAGCCAAAGGGCCAAATATGTGGTTGTTGCAGGAGATGAAAACCAACCAATTTTTGAAAAAGACCCAAAAGACGGTGAAGCAACTGTTAAACCCAGTCAAATTAATTCTTTGCTGGATTCAAGAGAGTTTTCATTGAATATAATACATAGACTGTCAAGGTCAATTAGGGAAGCCGTGCAAAGATTTCTTCCACGTATTAACATTTTCAACGGTCTAATTGACCCGACACACGTAGATACACAAGTTAGGTTGTGTGAGGCGAACAACAGAGAAGAGGAAGTAAAATATGTAGTGAAAGAAGCAAGAAGATACAATGACATTGGGAAAACTGTTGGTGTTTTAATACCAACCCAAAGCAGTATATTGTCATTTATTCAAACTGCAATTAGACAAGCGGGCAAACAAGAATGGGAAGTTTGTTTAAATCCATTCGGGAGGCCTGATTTTGGTTCACTAAACAATTATTTGAAAAAGTGCGGTATACCACTGCAATATGTCGGGAATGGGTATGGAACTTTTGATGAGAACTCTCGGAAAATTACAATTATGACCTATCATAGTTCTAAAGGTTTGGACTTTGACAATGTGTTTTTACCATTCCTAAATAACAGTTTGTTTATCGTACCCAACGAAACAATGAGCAAAACTTTGTTTATGGTGGCAATGACACGTAGCCGCGAGAATTTGTATCTGACTTACAATGGTTATATGCACGAGTATTTAAGGAATTTTGCTGCAAATTGCCACCATATAAACATTCACGATACTTTCAATACACAACAAAGAAACAATGGAGACAGCATTTTTGCTGGTTTTTAATTATGGCAAATTACTTGGCACTAATACGAAAGGCGGATTTTATAGACCTTTTCAAATATGGCTGTTTCCATATCAACAGAGATATGGTACAAGAGTTTACTTGCGCGGTTGAGAATCTACCACAAGAGAAGCGGATTTTTGATGATATTGTCAAAAACGCAAACAACTTCGACAGTTCGTTCACTTATTTATTCATTCATTATGAAAAGGATAGTGAAAACATTGCTGACATTAATATTGCAGATGTACGAAACATCTACCCTTTAGACCAAGAGGCAAAAGTGGAGTTTTCGATTTCGTTCGACCCGAGAATCAAAATACAAGAACCACTTTGGCCGAGTGCTGTGCGCGAATGGCAAAAACAGCAAACTATTGAAGGGTGCAAAAAAGGTGCGGACAACATTTGGAAAATCTACGACATAAAAGAACCAATTGAAGAAGCAAGAAAAATAATTACGGATGATATTCTGAAAGAATTTGTCGAAGAACTATATGACAACCGGCGCCCTTCAGGAGAATTGCCTATTTGGGTTTACGTTTTGAGGTATGAAAGGCACGCCCCATACTACGACGACACAAGAGGTGCATTTATGGACACGACAAATGCTATTATGAATTATATGAAAAAAGAAGAGGTTGATTATTCAATAATTGAGAATACTCAAATAATGCATTTCTTTCAGAATAGCACAGTCCTAAATTTCCAAGACATTTTGACATTAATGGACAAAACACCTGAAATAAAAAAATTCTTGGACTATACGATAGAAATAGTGCCTGATTACGATTTAATTAAAATAGCCACATTGTTTTATATATTTAGGAGACAATACATTGAAGGTTTTAAAAATGAAAGCCACTGGAAAAAAGGTGGAGATGATTGTCCAAAAGAGTTTGCCATAGCCTGCTATATGCTTGGTTGTACATTAGGGTATGAACACACCTACGATTGCTTGTATGATGAATTACCGCTTGCCATTTTTAAACCCAAATCGCCAACACCAACTAAAGCAATAGAGAAAATAAATACAGAGGCCAAACCAGTAAAGCAAAAAGAAAACAGTACTTCAAATAGCGATAAAAATAAGCAACCGAAAGGGAAAACAGCACAACGGAAAGAAAAGGTAAAAACGGATAAAGCCGAAGAACAAAAAGTAAAAGTCACAACCGACAATAAAACAGGTGATGCGGAACAATTGAAATTATTTAATAATTTATAAAGCAATGGAATACACGTATAATCAGAAAATGGCAATCGTTAGATTGCTTCTTGACATCATTAGTGTCGATGGCAAGATAGATGCGAGAGAAACTTTCTATTTTGAGAAAGTGAAAGAGGAATTGGGGTTAAGCCCCGATGACCATTTCAAAGTGAATAATTTCAGCACGCTCATAAGCCTGTCGATTGTGAAAGCAATGACCGACGAGCAAAAGGCAGATTATGCTGAACTTATGAGGCGGATGATACTGGCCGATAACGTTATAGAGGAAAACGAGCGAATCGCCTACGAGGACATTTGCGAGTTCTGCAAGGTGAAAACTTGTCAGTTGTAGAATACATATTTGTAACTTACAAATAATGAAACTATGGAAAAGCAATTTCTTTTAAAATTAGCAGAAGCCTACCAAACATATGACGCATCTGTTATTGTAGATTATTTGGCGGAAGATATGCATTACGCATCAATGTGGGTATTTCACGAGATGACTTCGAAAGAAGAATATCTTGATTATTTGGTTGGGAAACTTGAACATATGAAGAAAAGCGGTGTCCGAATGGAATTTGAATTGATAAATGGCAGACAGCACAAAAATGCTTTACTTGTTACTAACCAACAAGCCCCTGAAGGGAATATAGGTTTTGTTGTTGATTTTAATGACAAAGACAAAGTCGAAATGCTCAACATAACCTGCCAAGCATTTTTCTAAAAGAACTAGAAAAATTATCTGCGTTTAAATCCGCCCCTTAAAATCCTCGTACCCAAATGTTTTCCAGAGTCGGTAGTTGGTGCCTTCCTTGATGTAGATGTCGGGCAGGGGCATTCCGTTGAAGGTGTTGTTTTTGACCATTGAGTAGATGGCCATATCGTCGAATGTAAGTTGCTGACCTTCGGTGAGTTCGGTGTCGAACGAGTAGTCGCCGATGATGTCGCCTGCAAGGCACGTTGGGCCGCCAAGACGGTAGGTGAATGGCTTCTCGCCAGGCTCGCCGCTGCCTTCAAGGGGCGGGCGGTAGGGCATTTCAATCACGTCGGGCATATGGCAGGCCGCCGAAGCGTCGATAATGGCCACAGGGCGCTCTTTGTGCTGAATCTCGAGCACGGTTGTCCGCAGATAGCCAGCGTTCAACGCTACAGCCTCGCCAGGCTCAAGATAGACGGTCAGGCCGCGGGCGGTCATACGGCCAATGCAGCGCTCAAGGCGCGGAATGTCGTAGTCGGCGCGGGTGATGTGGTGGCCGCCGCCAAAGTTCACCCATTTCATTGCGGGCAGCCAGCGGCCGAATTTCTCTTCGAAAGCGTTGAGAGTCAGTTCCAAATCGTCGGAATCCTGCTCGCAGAGAGTGTGAAAATGCAACCCGTCGATTAAGCCGAGCAGTTGCGGCTGTTCGGCCAGTGCGGTCTCAAACTCCTGCAGCGTGGTGCCAAGGCGGCTTCCAGGTGCGCAGGGGTCGTAAATGGCGTGGCCTTCCTGCGTCGATTTTTCGGGGTTCACCCGCAATCCGACGCTCAATCCGCGCTGCCGTGCCCGTGCGCCGTAGAGTTCCAACTGCCGCACCGAGTTGAAGACAATATGGTCGCAGATACGGGTAATTTCTTCAAAATCAGACTCTTTGAAAGCGGGTGAGAAGATGTGGTTTTCGCCGCCAGGCATTTCCTCGTGGCAGAGCCGCGCCTCGTAGAGCCCGCTTGCCGTTGCACCGCATAAATATTTGGCAATCAGCGGATAAAACGCATAGCAACTGAACGCTTTCTGCGCCAGCAGAATGCGGCAGCCACTGCGGTCCATAACGCCTTTCAAGATTTTTAGGTTGCTCTCAATGCGTTCGGTATCAATAATATAGCACGGGGTGCGAAGGGACATTTTTTTTCGGGTGTTAGTCCCGATAACTATCGGGATTGGGTGTTAGGTGTTGGGTGTTGGGAAACGTTTAGAGTTTAGTCGCTTCGCTGTTTAGAAGGTTTAGTCGCTTCGCTGTTTAGAAATTCTAAACCTTCTAAACCTTCTCAACTTTCTCAACTTCTAAACTTCTAAACTCTTCCCTCTAAACTCTAAACATTTACGGCACCAGCGTCGGGTTTTCGTCGACAACCCACGGAAGGCCCCATTTGTTGAGAGCGTCCATATACGGATCGGGGTCGAAATCCTCCACATTGAACACGCCAGGTTTCTTCCATAAGCCTTTCATTACCAGCATTGTGCCAATCATTGCGGGCACGCCAGTGGTGTACGATATGGCTTGTGAGCCCACTTCCTTGTAGCACTCCTGATGGTCGCAGACGTTGTAGATGTAGATTTTGCGCTCTTTGCCGTCTTTCACGCCAGTGAAAATGCAGCCGATGTTGGTCTTGCCCACGGTGCGCGGTCCGAGCGATGCGGGGTCGGGCAGAAGCGCCTTCAGGAACTGAATGGGCACAATCTCCTGACCGTTGAAGTTGACGGCGTCGGTGCGCAGCATTCCAACGTTCTCAAGACACTTCATATGAGTGAGATAACTCTGTCCGAAGGTCATAAAGAAACGGATGCGCTTTACGCCAGGAATGTTCTTTGCAAGCGACTCAATCTCCTCGTGGTGAAGCAGATACATATCTTTCGGGCCCACGCCGTCGAAATTGTATTCGCGTTTGATTTCCATTGGTTTGGTCTCAACCCAGTGGCCGTTTTCCCAGTATGAGCCGTTGGCCGAAACCTCGCGCAGGTTGATTTCAGGGTTGAAGTTGGTGGCAAACGGATAGCCGTGGTCGCCGCCGTTGCAGTCGAGAATATCGATGGTGTGAATCTCGTCGAAATAGTGCTTCAGGGCGTAGGCCGAGAACACGCTTGTCACACCAGGGTCGAAACCAGTGCCGAGCAGACCAGTGATGCCTTTGGCTTTGAATCGGTCGTTGTAGGCCCATTGCCACGAGTAGTCGAAATAAGCCGTGAAGCCCTTCTCTTTGCAGCGTTTCTCGTAGATGGCGCGCCACGTCGGGTCTTCAGTGTCTTCGGCCTCGTAGTTGGCTGTGTCGATGTAGTGCACGCCAGTCTCAAGGCAGGCGTCCATAATGGTCAGGTCCTGATAGGGCAGAGCAAGGTTCAAAACCACGTCGGGCTTCACCTCGCGGATAAGGCTCACCAGTTCGTTCACATTGTCGGCGTCAACCTTTGCGGTAGTGATTTTGGCCTTTGTCGAGCCTTCGATTTTGGCTTTCAGCGCGTCGCATTTGCTCACCGTGCGGCTTGCAATGCAAATCTCGTTAAACACTTCGCTGTTTTGTGCGCATTTCTGAATTGCGACACCAGCCACGCCGCCGCACCCGATAATTAAAACTTTTCCCATTGCTATTAATTTTTGAATGATGATTTATGATTTTCGATTTCTTTTTTGAACGCAGCCCCGATAGCTATCGGGAACGCAGATTTAATGGATTTTAAGGATTTCTCTCTAACCGATTTCAGCCGATTCTATCCGATATGCTGACGCGATGAATCGCGTCCCTACAAACACCCAATACCTAACACCATTTGCTTATATATTCATTTTTAATTCTCTAATTCTCTAACTCTCTAACTCTCTAATCCTTATATACTCAACAACAACTCTCTAACCACCTTGCACGCCACTGCTGTCGAAACGCCGCTTTGGTCGTATGTGGGGCAGAGTTCGTTCACGTCGGCGGCCACAATACGGCAGTTGTCGCAGACTGTCGATATCGCGTTCAGCAGGTCGTTGAAACCAACGCCGCCTGCTTCGGGCGTGCCAGTGCCAGGGAATATCGACGGGTCGAGCACGTCAAGGTCGATGGTGAAGTATATCGGCTTGCCAGTCAGTTGTTTAACCGTGGTTTCCAGACCGTCGAAATTGAATTTGTGCAGGTCGGTGTGTCCTTCGGCGGCCCAGCGGAACTCGCTGCGCTCACCCGAGCGGATGCCGAACTGATGAATGCGGCCGTCGCCAATCAAATCGTGGCAGCGGCGGATGACGCAGGCGTGCGACAGACTGACGCCCAGATACTCGTCGCGAAGGTCGGTGTGGGCGTCGAAATGGATGATGTGCACGTCGGGGTACACCTTCAGAACTTCGCGGAAAGCGCCAAGAGTGACAAGATGCTCGCCGCCAATCATTAGCGGTATCTTCTTGTCGTTGAGAATGATAGCCGTGCGTTCCGAAATCTGCTCGAGAGCCGTTTGGCTGTTGCCGATGCAAAGTTCGATGTCGCCGCTGTCGAACACGCTGATGTCCTCAAGGTCGCGGTCAAGTCGGGGGCTGTAGGTCTCGATTCCGAACGACTCGCTGCGGATGGCGTGGCTGCCGAACCGCGTGCCAGGCCTGAACGATGTTGTAGAGTCGAACGGTGCCCCGAAAATCACAATCCGAGCGTCGTTGTATTCGGCGTCGCAGCCGATGAATGTTTCGATGTTCTTGTTAAGCATTGTCGGTCAGTCTTTTATCGATTCCACGTCCTCAAGCATTCGCTCAACATACGCAGGCAGCGCAAAGCAGCCTTTGTGCAGGTTAGTGGTGTAATAATCGGTTTTGATTCCCAGTTTGTTCCACGCGTCGGCATTCAGGTCGAGCACGGGGCGGTACTTCTTCGACGCGAATCCGAACAGCCAGTAACCCGACGGGTACGATGGTATATGTGCCTGATACACACGGCTAATCGGGAAACTGTCAACAATTCGCTTGTGGGCTTTCTGCGTCTCAATGCGGTCTTCCTCGTAGAAGGGGCTCTGATGCTGATTCACCATAATGCCGTCGTCTTTGAGCGCCTTGTAGCAGCCGCCGTAGAACTCGCGCGTCAGAAGGCTCTCGCCAGGACCGTAGAATCCTGCCGAGTCAACAATTATCACGTCGTACTCGTTCTCGATGTGTCGGATGAACCGAAGTGCGTTTTCAGTGTAGACGGTCACGCGCTCGTCGTCCAGACTCGATGCCGTTTCGGGGAAGAACTTGCGGCAGGCTTCAACCACACCGTCGTTAACTTCCACAAGGTCAATGCGTTCAAGGCTCTTGTATTTGAGCAGTTCCTCGACCACGCCGCCGTCGCCTGAACCAAAAATCAGCACGCTCTTTGGGTTGGGGTGCACGGCCATTGGCACGTGGCTCAACATTTCGTCGTAGATGAACTCGTCGCGCTCGGTGAAGATGATGTAGCCGTCAACCGCCAGAAACTTCCCGAATTCAAGCGACTCGAAAATATCGACGCGCCCCAAATCGGTCTCGTTGCTGTAAAGGTGCTTGTCCACTTTCACAGAGAACTTTACGTTTTCGGTATGATGTTCAGAAAACCAGAATTCCATTTTTCAATAACTGATTGATTGATTAATAGATTGATTGAATTTTGACAACAGACAACGGACTACAGACAACAGACGTATTGCGCCGTGAGCCACCTTTAATCAGAAATCGTAAATCAAAAATCATAATTCCTAAATCCTAACTTCTAAATCCTAAATATTCTCAAGTCTTTCAAGAAATTCCTGCCTTGTGATGTTCAGCCCAACAATGGCATTCTTTACAATAAATTCAGGTATGGGTTCAACGTGTGTTTGGAAGATTATGGGGCGCAACATTCCCTCTTTTGCCCACGCCTCGTGTCCGCCTTTTGTCCGTAACACTTTGAGTCCGTAACTGTTAAGCACGGCTCGAAATTCAGCAATGGTTATGTTCGACAGTTTTTTCATACCAGAGCCGAAAGTCTGACAGGTGCCACAATGCGCTGAAAATTAACGTTTTTTTCCAGCAGTTCAATCATTGGCTTGTCTCTCAATTGCATTCGTGTCGTCGGCGGCGTGATGGATTTTTTTGTGATTTTCCATCCGTGCGCTTTTAAATCGGCGGTCAGCGTGCCCATTTCAAGGCAACTTTCGATATAGAGTTGGAAGCACTCGTAGAAATTCTTCACCGCGTCCAAATAATCCGTTCCCGAAGTTGAAAGGTCGAGCGACGGACAATAGGCAATCTGCACGTCACCTTCCTGAAATACATAAAACGAAATAACAAACTGATAGTCAGTATTGTTGCCTTCGGTCGCATTAACGCGAAGTTTGACTTTTTTCTTCGTTGAAATCCGTTCTGCCGTTTTCACTTCCATAACCTTAATATTTGCTTTGTCCAAATATAATTCAAATTCTACACACTTTTGCCTAAAACCTAACCAAAACCTAACCAACACCTAACACCCAATACCCAGCACCTAATAAATCGTCTGCTCACGAATCACGTTCAGCCTCTCGATTTTCTCGTCTTCGGGGCCAGTCATTGAGCAGCCTTTCTCTTTTGCGTACAGAATGTAGTCGATGATTTCCTGCGTGATACGCTCGCCAGGCGCCAGAATTGGGATTCCAGGGGGGTAGCACATAACAAATTCGGTGCAGATGCGGCCGTTGGTCTCGCGGATGGGAATCATTTCCTCTTTGGCGGCGTAGAAGGCCTCTTGCGGCGTCATTACCACCGACGGGTTGATGTACTCGTGGTCGAACAGGCCCGTGCGTTCCTTGCGGTAGCGGCGCTGAATGTCGTAGAGCGCGCTCACAAGCCTCTCAACCTCTCGCATACGGTCGCCTATAGATATGTAGGCCAATATGTTACCGATGTCGCCCAACTCAACCTGAATGTCGTACTCGTCGCGCAGAAGGTCGTAAACCTCAATTCCCGCCAAGCCGATATCAAGGGTGAAGACAGTCAGTTTTGTGGTGTCGAAATCGTAGATGCTATCGTTGTTAATCAACTCTTTACCATAGGCGTAGAAGCCGCCGATTTTGTTTATTTCGGTTCGCGCGTATTCGGCAATACGCTGCACTTCGGCGAAAGCCTCTTTGCCGTGGATGGCCAGATTGCGCCGCGAGATGTCGAGACTCGCCAGCAGCAGATACGACGCGCTTGTGGTCTGTGTCAGGTTGATGACCTGCCGAACGTAGCCAGGGCTCACGCTTTTGCCGATGAGCAGGAACGAACTCTGCGTCAGGCTTCCGCCCGATTTGTGCATACTGATTGACGACATATCGGCACCAGCGGCCATTGCCGTAAGTGGCATATTCTCACCAAAATAGAAGTGAGTTCCGTGAGCCTCGTCAACCAGCACCAGCATATTGTGCGCGTGCGCCAACTCGACAATCTTTTTCAGATTCGAACAGATGCCGTAGTAGGTTGGGTTGTTCACCAGAATGGCCACAGCGTCGGGGTTGGCCTCGATGGCCTTCTCAACCTGCGAAATCTTCATTCCAAGGGCGATACCCAGTCGGCGGTCCATATCGGGATTGACGTAGATGGGCGTTGCGCCGTTCACTACCAGCGCATTGATGACGCTGCGGTGCACGTTTCGCGGCAGAATGATTTTCTCGCCCTTCTTGCAGGCCGTCAGCACCATTGTCTGCACCGACGATGTTGTTCCGCCAACCATAAGGAATGCGTGGGCCGCGCCAAATGCTTCGGCGGCAAGGTCTTCAGCCTTTTTTATCACCGAAATGGGGTGGCACAGGTTGTCGAGTGGTTTCATTGAGTTTACGTCAATCTCAACACACTGTTTTCCAAAGAGTTTGGCTAATTCAGGGTTTCCGCGTCCGCGTTTGTGGCCTGGAACGTCGAAGGGTACGATTTTCTTGCGTCGGAATTCTTCCAGAGCTTCGTAGATAGGCGCCTCGTTTTGATTCATTTACAAGCGTTTAAAAATTAAACAAAACTACCTTTCTTGTTTACTTTATCTGCTTGTGGCGAACCTTCGGCAGATTGTCAGAGTCTATATAGTAAATATTTACTTTTACTACTCTTATTGACCGTTTCTCAAGTCGGGTGGTTATAAGTAACCAACTTTAAAAAAACTGCACATTTAAGTGCAAATCAATAAAATGGAATTACTCTAACAATCTAAAGTTTGCTCCATCGACCGCAAATGTAATTATTATTTAGGATTTAGGATTTAGAAATTAGGATTTTTGATTTAAGATTTTTGATTCTTCGATTAAACCCGTTAAACAGCGAAGCGTTTAAACCCGTTAAACCTTCTGAACTTCTGAACTTCTAAACCATTGACTACTCAACAATCCTCTGATAATGACAGAACAGCAAATCGCCTTTCTCGTCGCGCAGATGGAAGCCGTTGCCCTCGCAGTAGCGGAACATCTTGCAGTCGGCGCACGGGCCTTTTTTCATCCACGCACGGTTGCGGAACTGCTCGAAACGGGTGTTCCAGACAGTCCAGAAATCGTCTTTGTAGATGTTGCCCTGCGAATAATTGGCGCGGATGCTCGGACAAGCCGATATTGAGCCGTCGTGCAGCACCGAGCCGACGCTAATGCCAGCATCGCAATGGTAGAAAGCGTCGCGCACCTCGGCCTCGTAGCCGCCAAGAAAGCCTTCACAGCCATAACTCACGTGTATGCGGCCTTCACGGCGGGTTTCGGCAATGAACTGCATCAGACGGGTAAATTGCTCGTCAGACAATTGTAATTCAGGACTTTCGGCTGCTCGTCCGACGGGGAAAATCGTGAAAATCCGCCAGCGCTTAACACCGATACTCAAAAGATATTCCTTGAAATCGGCAAGAGTATCAATGTTTTGCTGATTGGCGCACGTAACCACATCCCACACAACATCGGTGGTTTGGGCAAGCAGTTTGATGGCTTCCGACGCCTTCTGAAAGCCGTTCGGCACGCGGCGGAGCCAGTCGTGGGCTTCGGCAAAACCGTCGAGACTGATGGTCATTGAATGCAGACCAGCACGGCGAAGGGAGAGAAGGCGCTTCTCGGTCAGGGCGTAACCGTTGCTCACAATGCCCCACGGATAGCTGCGGCGGTAGAGTTCAATGCCGCATTGCTCGATGTCGGGCCGCACAAGAGCCTCGCCGCCAGTGAAAATCACAAACACCTTGTGTGGATTTACGTGCGGAGTGATTGAGCCGATAACTTTCAGAAAATCAGCCACGGGCATATCCTTGCCAGAGGGAGAGACCTTGCAGTCGCTTCCGCAATGGCGGCAGGCGGCGTTGCAACGCAAAGTGCATTCCCAGAAAAGCGTCATCAGCGGATGCTGCTGCACGGTGTCTTTTCTTGCCTGCTTGGTTATTTCAAGTGCTAATTTCTTCCGAAGAGAGATTTTCTTACTTGCCATCCTTTTTCTTGAGAGTGAAGTTCACGGTCTTTTCGGCAGAACCTTCAAACCAATAGTCTTTTTTCTTTTTACCTGAAAAATCTGACTTTAAAAACGTCACATAGGCTGTGTCACACTCGTATTTGTTGTTCAAATCGTCGGGAATCAGTTTTAATTTTAAGGTATCGTATGGACCAATGTCACGTGCAGATATTTGATACTTTCCGTCTTTATCGGTCATTCCCGACATCCTTGAAGTTGAAAAATGCGGATGGAACAATTTAACTTCCACATTTTCAAGCGCGTTTTCACCATCGGTAACTTCGCCTTTAATCGAGAATTCAACGTATGGCGTACCATATTCCTCTGCACTATTTGTGATTGATTCACATCCTGCAAAGCCCAAAAGAGCAAGCAGACATCCAAGGATTTTTTTCATTTTATTAAGTTTTTTAAGACTAACGCAAAGTTAGTCCCTGCCGCCCGAAAAAGCAAGCAAAATCACTCGAAATTGTCAGCCATCAGCTTGCGTTTGGTGGCCGCAAAAACAAGCGCCACAAAGGCAATCATGAAGAAGACGGAGAGGAGTGCCACGCTGTTGCGCATTGAGCCTGAAATCTGCTCAATAAGGCCGAAACCGAACATTCCGATGACGATGCCAATCTTCTCGGTAATGTCGTAAAACGAGAAGTAAGAGGCTGTGTCGGTGGTGTTTTCAGGTATGAGCATGGCGTAGGTTGAGCGTGCCTGCGACTGTATGCCACCCATCACAAAGCCGAGGAAAACGGCCAGGATGTAGAATTGGACGGTGTTTTGAATGAAGTATCCTGCCACGCATATCGCCACCCAAACCGAGAGCATTATCAGCAGCGATGTGAAGTTGCCGTATCGGTTTGAAACTCTTGCAAATACAACCGAACCGAACATGGCAAGGAACTGAATGAGCAGAATCACAATAATCAGCTCGATGGTGCCAACATGCAGCTCGACGCTGCCGAACAGCGTTGCCACCAGGATGATGGTCTGCACGCCCATGCTCAAGAACAGGAACGACACCAGAAAGAGGTTCATAATCCGCTGACGGAAAAGGTTTTTCGCCACTTCGGCAATCTCTTTGAAGCCTTTTGAAAGGATTTCGGAATCGATTTTGCTTTTGGGCTTGAACTCTTGTAAATGCTTGAAAGCCACTAGTGCTATGCCTATCCACCAAATACCGACAAGCAGGAACGAGAACCTGTAGGCTGCCTCCTCGCTGCCAAAGCCCCAGAATTGCCAAGTGTAGATGATGGCGATGCATAAGATGAACAGCACCATGCTGCCCAGATAGCCCCATGCAAACCCCTTGGCACTCACAATGTTATGCAGTCGGTTGGTGGCGATTATCGGCAGAAACGAGTTGTAATAGACCGTTGCGCCCGCCCATCCGATAACAGCTAAAACGGTCATCAGCAGACCGAAACCAATGTTGTTGCCTGTGAAGAAATACAATCCCGAACAAGCCGCCGAACCAATTACGGTGAACAGCACCATGAAGCGCTTGCGGTAGCCGCCCATGTCGGCAATGCCTGAAAGGAGTGGGGTTATCAGAATAATAATTGCGTAGCCAAGCGCGATGGCGTAGTCGTAGAGCACAGTGTTCCTTATCTGGAATCCGAAGAAACTGACCAAACCGCTCCCAAATGCCTCTGCCGTGACGTTCTCATAATAGATGGGAAACAGTGCCGACGCAACAATCAGGCTATAGACCGAATTGGCTATATCGTATGAGCACCAAGCATTTATGACCTTTCGGTTATTCTTCTCAATCATTGTCTCATTTTTGATTGAAATCGAGCAGCAAAGTTTGCAAAAAAGCCTGACTTTGCATAATGGCCTCGTCGCTTATATCTTTTTTTGATGGTTTGGGCGTGATTTTGACGTAGGTAAAATCTTCATTATCAGCGGTAAATGAAACACCTTTCCTGTATAAGAAAATTTCAAACAGAAGGTTGCCGTGCGTGGTGTCGGCACTGAATGAGAAACTGATGTTTGTTCCAAATTCCTGACTTAAATAATGTGGTAACTTGCTGATATTGTCATATTTAATTGTGTCGGTTTTTGCGCGCTCGGCATCAATCCAAGTCATTGGAATGTGCAAATCGGTGATGTGGCTCACATCAGATTTCATCAGCTGCTTTGCTGTGCGGTCGTAGATAAATTTCTCATTTTCAGTAACAAAGCCAATGCCGTCGTTGTAAGCGTAGAATCCCCATGAAGGGCTGCCTGCCAGAATGTCTTTGCTGAATGTGAAATCGCTGCCGTCCAGTTCAAGTTGATTGCAAAGTAACAGCGGTATATCGTTTTGCGACAAATAGTTATCAATCACAGTGTCGGTCTTTGTAAGAGCGCCGCCAAGCCAAATCATCGGAATGTGGAAGCGACGGAGCGCATAGTTTGTCGAATGGTCGGGCAGGCGGCTTCCGTGGTCGGCAACAAGCACCAGCAGCGTGTTATCCCACCAGGGCTCTTTTGATGCACGACGCACAAAATCGCCAATGCAGCTGTCGGAGTAATGGACTGTGTTTGTGAACATTCCGCCTTCGGTTTTGTCGAGGAAGCGGCTTGTGTGCGGCACCTCGAATGGCTCATGGCTGCTCAAAGTGAACAGCACGCTGAAAAACGGTGCGCTGCTGTTGCCGAGGTCATTGAGCCAGCGACCGAGAACAACGTGGTCGTGCGCCCCCCATTTCGAGTTCATGTCGCTGTGCTGGAACGCATCTTTCGAGACTATCGGATTGTATTGACCTGCAATAAAATACGAGTTCATGTTGGCAAAGCCGATGTCGCCGCCGTAGTAGAACGACGATGAGTAGCCCTCGGCGTTCAGCTTATGGCTCAAATGCGGCAGTTTGGCGGCCTTGTCGGTGAATTTCATGATTGATGTGGTTGGCTGTGCCGGATAGCCGCTCAAAATGCTCACAATGCCCTTGTCGGAGCGGTCGGCGTTGGAGTAGCAGTTGCTGAACAGCACACCAGTACGGGCAAGGCTGTCGAGATTTGGCGTGACGCCCTTGGTGCCGCCCACACAGCCAACAAGTTTCGCCGTGAAGCTTTCCATCAACATTATCAGTATGTTAGGACGCTTTGTATTGAGCAGATGATATTGCAATGTGTCGCGGCGCAGCATTTCAGCCACAATGCTATCGGCTTGAGCCTGAGGCATATAATTGTCGGTTTGCTGAACGTTGGTGTAACGCAGCGAGTTGCAGAAATTCCACTGCACGTTCACGGCCGCATGGTTGGCAAACTGCTGGTCGCTGAAATAGACTGAACCTGCACGAATAGGCATTCCAAAGCCGCCGCGGATGGGTATCACCAAAAGCGCGCAGACAAACACCATTGCTGGCAGCACCTTCCACGATTCAGGCTCGAGCTTCTGCATCCGCTCACTGACAAACTTGCGGTAAGCCTTGATGCTGAGCCAGCAGAAAATAGCAATCCAGACCAGAAAAATGGCTGTGAGCCAGACAGGAGTGGAGGCGGCGGCCTCTTTGGGCGTTTTCAGATACATGAGCACGGTGCTGTCCATGCGGAAGCCCCAGTTGCGGTAAAGTTCGCAGTCGCAAATGCCTATAATCGAGAAGATTATGATGAAAATGATGGTTGCGGCGCCAACTATTTTTGCCGTCAAGCGACCTTTGCATCTGAAGGTGGCGGCCATCACAAGTGTCACAAATGCAGTCAGATAGCCGCCCATCGAGAGGTCGAGCTTCAATCCATGGACAAAAGTGCCAAGCACCGTGCCAAACGACAAACCAGCCGTCAGCCTGATGTTGTAAAGCTCAAAAAACACACGGACAGCCACAAAAAACGCTATCCAAAACAAGTAATATCTGATGATGGTGTAAAGTCGCGGAAGCATGTCAAAATTCAGTTTTTCTCCCTTCGGATGTTGACGGCAAAATAACAAAAGAAATTTTATTTGGAGCAAAAGGAATTTTCAATATATTTAACCCACTATTAAAATCATTCGAAAGCATTTGTTTTACAAACAATGAATTGTCATGATTGACAACAATTTTGATATTATCCATGCCATTGACTGCAATAATTGGTTTGCGCGGAGTCCGCAGCCGATTTTTATCATGCGGGTCGATGGACAAAGCCTGGTGCTGCACAAAATCAACCGCAGCGCCTGCGAGCTGCTTAAATGCACTGAAGAAAACTACCAATCGCTGACGCCGGTTGGAATTGGCTTGTTTAAGTCTGAGGCTGATATTCAGCAGTTTATTGATGCCGAAATCGGCCCTGAAGGCGTATCGTACGCAACGCAGATTATTCCTCTCATCGAGCCTGCAATCTCATCGGAGATAACTCTCTACAAGATGCACGCGCCCGACGGGCAGACCTATCTGACGGCCTTCCAGCAGAACGCCGGCAATCTGACAAAAATACTTACCGCGCTGCGCCACAGCGAGTTCCGCTTCCTGATGATGGCGGAGAACATCACCGACGGCATAATGATTTATGAGAACGGCAAGCTGATGTTCGCCAACAGCGCCAGCACCAAAATTACAGGCTTCACCAAGGAGCAGCTTAAATCGGCCTCGCCGCTGTCACTCATCTGCGATTATGAGCGTGAACGGTTGGGAAAACTGATGGCCGAGCAGCAGAAAATCAATCCGAATTTCTTCAGCGCCGAGGTGTGGATTCTGAATCGGGCAGGACAGGAGAAGTGCATAAAATGTGTTTTCAGCAAGACAAAAACGCAGAACAACGAAACAATCTCGTACAATGTCATCACCGATATCACAGCGCAGAAAATCACCGAGAAGGCCCTGCTCAAGAGCCAGGAGGAGTTCAGAATGCTGGCCGACAACAGTCCCGACATGATATCGCGCTACGGCCGCAACCTGACTTACGCCTACGTGAACCGCGCCGTGGAGGAGATAACCAAAATCCCTGCCGCAAAATTCATCGGGCGGAACACCATGGACATTGATTTCGACCAGAATACCGCATCATTCCTTGAAGAGATGCACCTCGAAGTTTTCCGCACCGGGCGCAACCTGAAGTTCGAATTCAAAATGAATGTGGAGGGGCAGCAGCGCATTTTCCAGGCCAGCATGGTGCCTGAAATGTCGAAAGACGGCACCGTGAACACCGTGCTCAACGTGTCGCGCGACATTACACAGATTAAGAATTACGAGTACGAGCTCAACAACGAGAAACAGCGCATAATCGAGAACAACAACAAAATAGCATCCAACATTAAATTGCTGGGTGTCAAGCTGAAAGAATCGTGCGCCGAGCTGAAGGATTCAGCGTTTCTGGATGCCCTGAACGGGATTGCCGAATGGACGGGCATCAGCGGACAGCTGCTTAAACTTGAGCCGTCAACCATTGATGTTTGCACCTTCCTGACCGAATATCACGCACGCTGGCAAAACACGGCACTTGCGCGCAACATCGCCCTGAGGCTGGAGATTCCGCAGACATCAGTCAAAATTTACACCGATGCCAAAATTGTGACCAAAGTGCTTGACGCTCTGGTAAATAACGCACTTGAGGAAAGCGATGTGACGTCAGTCGACATGGGGTACGGCACCACCGACAACGACGAGATTGTCTTCTTTGTGAAAGACTCGGGCAAGGGCATTCCTGCCGAGTTGCAAGAGAAGATTTTCGAGCCATTCTATACAGAAGGCAAGGAGAAGCACACCGGACTTGGGCTTAGCATCGCCCGCCGATGCGTTGAGCACCTTAAAGGCCGCATCTGGTGCTACTCGTCGGCCAACGAGGGCTCGCAGTTCTTCTTCACGCTGCCGATAGGCGTTCATCAGCCGAATGTGCGCCCGTCGAATGTCGATACCAAGAAATGGGTGACCAAGAAAATCCATGTGGTAGAGGACAACGACGCCAATTACATGCTGATTGAGGCCATGCTCAAGATGCAGGGGCCACCGGTTATGTCACGTTCCGTTGATGGGGCGCAGGCACTCGACTTCATCCGCAAAAATCCTGATACCGACTTGATACTCATGGATATACAACTGCCAGACATAAACGGTTATGAGGTTACACGGCAGATTCGTACATTCAATACCACTGTGCCGATTATCGCTCAGACAGCCTATGCCATGTATGCCGATGTTGTCAAGGCTCTTGATGCAGGTTGCAACGACTTCATTGCCAAGCCGATAAAATTAAAGAAGATGCTGTCGCTGCTTGAAAAGTATCTGGGATAGTTTTGTCGTTTATAATTAACTGATAATCAGATAGTACAATCTAATTATTTAACTCCGTCCATCAACACCGATTTGGCATCGGGACCGCAGTTCATCACAAGGTCAATGATTGAGAGATTCGGGATGAATCCGAAACGCTCGCTGAATACCTGTGTGTATGGCTGCGGCTCGAAATGTGGGTCGGCCGATTGGTGCGACTGCTTCGGGTGGATTGTGTTGCGATAATCGGGGCAATCGGGCGTGTGCGCGTAATCGGTGGTCAGAATCGTGTTATTGGGCATTTTCAGCCATTTTAAGCACACTTCGAGTATTGCACGGTTATAGTCAAGCAGAAAATCGAAACGGCGCTCATAGAACGGCAGAATGTCATCGGCATAATAATCGAAAAACGGCGACGACTTGTAGAGCGACCGAATGGTGTTGAAATGGTTCTTCTGCCACGGTGTTTGGTATGCAATGCGTATGTCGCGCGTCATTGGGTTGTGCGTATCGCTCTTAAGGATAGGCACTTGCAGCGTCTGCACACAGTTGGGGCCGTAGAGTGCGCAGCGGTTGCGGTAACTCTGTTTGGGAAAGGTCTCGAACTGCTCAATCAGCACCTGGCTGTGGCTGACAATCTTTGTAAACCATTGAACTGGCGCCCAATAGGCGGTGCTTAATAGACAAGTGCTGGTAGCGGACATAGCGTCACTGATTAAACGAAACCAGCGCGGCCGAACCGAGAATTGCCGCATCGTCGCCCAACTGCGACGGCAGCACCTGCGTCTTGTTCTTGAAGATATTCAGCATATTGGCTTCCATTGAGTGGCGGACAGGCTCAAACAGAATCTCGCCAGCCTTTGCCAAACCGCCAAACAAAAATATTGCTTGCGGACTTGTAATTGCCACAAAATCAGCCAATGCGCGCCCTAGCATTTCGCCCGTAAACTCAAAAACTTCTTTGGCAATGGCATCGCCACGATTAGCCGCTTGCGACACTTTCAAAGCTGTCAGCTCTGTGTTTGGAATAGAGCGTAACTCACTGTCAATATTGCGTTTAGCCAGTAATTCAGTTGCTGTGCGCACCACGCCAGTGGCCGATACGTAGGTCTCAAGGCAGCCTTTGCGTCCGCAGCCGCAGTCGCGCCCGCCACGCTCTACAATCACGTGACCGCACTCGCCTGCAAATCCGTCGTGGCCGTAAAGCATCTTGCCGCCAGTCACAATGCCGCTGCCAAGGCCAGTTCCAAGGGTAATCTCAATGAAATCGGTCATTTCCTTTGCACCGCCGTACACCATCTCGCCAATGGCGGCGGCGTTGGCGTCGTTGGTCAGGAACACGGGCACACCGAATTGATTCTTAAAGGCTTCCACAATCTTCACAAGACCCTTCCACGGCAGATTGGCGGCATTCTCAATACAGCCGCTGAAGTAGTTGCCGTTGGCTGCCCCAATGCCGATTCCCGACAGTTCGGCGCCATTGATTTGACCAAGCAACTGACGGATTCCGTCAGAAACTTGATTTGCATAATCCTGAAAATCAGAGTTATTGCGTGTGCTGATGTTGCCTCGCGCCACAATCTTTCCGTTATCGTCAACGAGTCCGAAAGCTGAGTTGGTGCCACCTATATCTATTCCAGCAGATAGTTTCATATTTTAAACGTTTAGTGTTGAGATGTTTAGAGTTTAGTATTTAAAGTTTAAGTTTAGTCACTTCGCAGTTTAGAAGTTTATCGTTTCGTTTAAAGTTTTACGGCCCCGATAGCTATCGGGATAACAAGTTTAATTCAAAACCATCCAATTACTTATGCCTTACCACTTCCTCAATTTCTAACTCCTAAATCCTAACTCCTTACGTGTTTGTATTTGAAGATGATAGCAAACGCAATGGCCATCACCAATGCGAAAGCGGCAAAGACGTACCAAGCCATTGCCCAGCCTTGCATCATATCGAACGATGGTTCGCCCAATCGGTTGTAAACGAATTTGTTAACCACCATTTGCGAAAGCAGCGAGCCAACCGTTGCACCGAGACCATTGGTCATCATCATGAACACGCCCTGCGCGCTTGATCGGATGTCATCCGTGGTGTTTTGGTCCACAAACAGCGAGCCGCTGATGTTGAAAAAGTCGAACGCAACACCGTAAACAATCATCGAAAGGACGAAAAGCCAAACGCCGCCTTCGGGGTCACCCAAACCGAAGAATCCGAAGCGGCAAACCCACGCCAGCATCGAAATAAGCATCACCTTCTTAATACCTAACCGCTTCAAAAAGAAAGGAATAAGAAGAATGCAAAGCGTTTCGGAAACCTGCGAGAGCGAGCTCAACATTATGTTGTGACGAACTGCGAAGGCGTCCGCATAGTCGGGATTTTGGCCGAAGTCGCTCATAAAAGTGCCCGCAAAACCGAACGTCACCTGAAGGCACATTCCAAGCATAAACGAGAAGATGAAGAACTGCCGCATCTGGCGGTTGCCGAAGAGCGTGAACGCCCGCAGCCCGAGCGCTTCAACTATCGACGCTGAGCGTTTGCCGCCACTTGTGGGGCAATTTGGCAGCGTGAAAGCGTACACGGCCAGCACAAGCGACCATGCCGCAGAAATGAACAACTGACGGTAATCCGACTTGAAATCAGTCAAATCCACAATCCACATCGACACAATGAAACCGATGGTACCGAAAACACGAATGGGCGGGTAGGCGCTCATGGTGTCGAGTCCGCCGCGCTCCAACGCATTGTACGACACCGAGATACCCAGTGCAACTGTCGGCATGAAGAACGCAACGCTGGCGGCATAGAACGGAAATATCTGAGCAAAAGTGACATCAGCGCCGTAACGCATTCCCATCAGTCCGGCCAAAGCCATAAAGATTGCGGCCAGTCCCTGGCACATACCAAGCAACCGTTGCGCAGGAATCCATTTGTCGGCCACAATGCCCATCAGTGCTGGCATAAAGAGCGACACAATGCCCTGCACGGCGAAAAAGGCGCCAATGCTTGTGCCCATACCGATATTGCCTAAATAGATACCGAGCGAACTCAGATACGCGCCCCAAACGGCGTATATCATCAGGTTCATTGCAATAAGCCGAATCTTCAGACCTAAGTTATTCATTTATTATGGTTTTAAAAATGTTATTTAAAGCAAAAGTTTAATTCTGTTGGCTTGAACCGTCAGCGCTCTTAGAAGCAGTGCCCGAAGGTTGTTGTGGCGCACTTACAGCCCGTTTCGACCTGTATTTGCCAAGTTTTTTCGCCTTCTCCCAAGCAGCCTTTTTGGCTTCATACTCCTCGTAATGCCGTTCTAAATAGTTATCTGCCATCGCTTTAGTATTACAACTTCTTCAGAACGTTCAAAATTCCATCGCGGCACTCGGTCAGGCGCAGCCAATCGGCGTTTTTGCGGCGACGGTAGCGGTTGACGCGTGCACGGGCCGTTGTCTTACGGAACCAAGTGGTGTAGCGGACTGCCAATTCGGCAAGATACAGCAACGCCACCTCCAACAGAATCGCCATCCACCATTTCGGAAGGAATATCATTAACGGTATCAGGTAGATAAGATAGAACAGAGTGAAGACCACCACTGCAATCACAAACCGCACCGAACTCAGGAACTGCGGGTCTTTAATGCCGCGAGTGAAACGCACAGGCAGATAGAATGGCAGAATGTTCGGGATAAAGCCGAGCAGAAAAACAGGCAGAAAGAGCAACTGCAGCAATCGGTTGAAGAAGATTCCAAGCACCGAATAGCTGTCTTTGGCAACCGCCCACAGGCGCAGATTGAGTTTCTCCAACAGCGTACGGAACTCGGTGGCCAACTGTTTAGTATTCTCATATTCAGCCGATTGCGACTGCGCGAAAGCAAGTAGTTTCTCGCCCATCTGCTGTTTCTTTGCAAGTATCTCGGTGTGCTTCACGCGACGACGGCTCTGGTGACCTTTGTACAGGTCGTTGATATAGATATCGTCGAGTGTTTCAAGCGTTTTGTATTCGGCTTCGTTGTCGAGATTGAGCATCAGCGGCAGCATTCCGGCGCGAATGTCGTCCATCAGCGCGGCCATTGCCTTCTGCGGATTCTCTTGGTACAAATCCTTGTATTTGGCCACAGGTATCGGCTTGCCGTACTGAACCATAAACCGCGCGCCAACGTTGATATAGTGCGTGTAGTCGAGTCCGGCGGGCACAATCTGAATCCCTAACTCGAAATTGTTGCGTTCCTCGGCCATAAAGGCAATGCGTGCCACGCCTTTCTTCAACTGGCGCAGACGGCGCTCGCCAACGTGACTGCCTTCAGGCAGAACAACCAATTTCTGACGGGCTTCCAAAACGCCCACAGCCTCCTCAAACGACGCATCGTTGTTTTTAAGCTCCTTCACGCCGTCGCGAATGCGGTATAGCGGAAGAATCTTCAGGAAGCGCAAAGTGTTGGCAATCAGCTTCGATTTACCGAAAATATCGGCACGAGCCATAAAAACCGCACGGCCGTGCACATTGTAGATAATGCACAGGGCGTCCATCAGCGTGTCCTGGTGGTTGGGGGTGATAATCACCGGCGTATTTTTCGGAATATTGTCGAGCCCGACAATGGTTGTCGTCTTGAAGAATTTGCGGACGTAGAACCTCGAATAGTGCTTCAGCATTGTGTAGCCTATCGAGAAGTCTTGTATTGGTTTCTGCATATTAGTTCAATTAGTTGCGACAAAATTATTAGAATTTTGAAATTTGAAGTTCAGAAAGTTGAATAAATGAGATGGTTTGAAAACATGTATGGATGCTGGTTTTTCAAGCATCTGTGTGTATTTGTTGTTGATTATTTAGCGTGTTTCGGCATAATATTAGGCTTAAAAAAATTGTTTATTTAGCAACATTTGATTTTTTTTGTGGAATAAATTATACACCGATGAATTTACGTCTTGTTTATACGGCAATAAGCCTGCTTGTTTGCGCAAGCTCGTTTGCGCAAGTGAAAGGCGGGCATAATCAGAAGCTTGCAAAGCTTTACAATTCGGGCAAATATGAGATTTGCCTGTTCAAAGCCGAAGATATGTGTGAAGACCCCGCTGCAAGCCGCGAGGCTGAGCCGCACCTTTATGCAGCCATGTGCATGGTGAAACTTTATGAGTCACCCGACGCTGAAGTTGCCGCTGATTACAAAGACGGCATGCGTCAAGCCATCAAATACACGCAGAAATTCATCCGCAAGGATGTTGAAGGCGAGCTCTACGCGCAGAATCTCGATTTCATCAACGAGCTGAAGAAACACGTTAAAGCTGAGATTAAGACGAATTTCGACAAAGGAAACTACACAAAGGCGGCAGCAGCGGCCAAGAACTACGAGAAACTGAACCAGAAAACCGACTATCTGTTCATGTACTATTCAGGCATTCTCAAATGCATGTCGAACAATGTCACGCAAGGTGAGCACGAAATGAGCGAGGCCCGCACCAAACTCACCGAGCAGATTGTCAATGGCGGCACAATCAAGCCCGACCCAATTGTAAAAAGCATGATTGTTGACGGCATTATGAAATATACTCAGGATTTGGTGGCAGACAAGCGCAAGAAAGATGCCGAAGCCGTTATCACGCTGGCTAACAAGATTTTCCCGAGCGACGGTTACATCACCGTGCAATACAATATGATAATGGGTAATAACCAGAAAAAATAAAGTGAGATTGTTCTCCACTACAGAAGACACAAGCTGCATTGGTTTGTGTCTTCTTTTTTTGGATAAAAGTGAAACGGCCACCGATGGGGAGTCGGAAGCCGTTTCTGATTTTGGCGGACGGGGAGTCCGCATAGCAACTAAAAACCTATTATGAAGAAAATATTGTCCTAATCAGACGTTGCAAATGTATGTTGGCAAACGGCTCGCGCTGGTTAAGGCGCTGTTAAAAAGAGTTAACGAAACGTTAAACCACGCGGAAAGTGGAGCAGGAACGATAAATTTGCAAAGTCAACTGGAACAAACCGGCTTTTGACTAAATTTGAATCAAAATTCTAAAGCAGTGAAACGACAACGTTTTTCGGGCATTCTGGCACTGATGATAGTGTCGCTTTTTGGCATCATCGCCGTGCAGATTTTCTGGGTTCGCAAGGCCATCTCGGTGCGCGACGAGCAGTTTGCGCAGCACGTCAACTTTGCCTTGCAGAATGCGGCTTTCCGCATCGAGCGCAATCAGAATGCATTTTTCATATCGAACTTTATGTCGGGAATGGCAGGCAAGGCTCGCAACCGTCAGGAGGAATCGCTCATTATGACGCTGAGCGATTTCGGCAACCGCAGCAAGGAGCACGTCATCGACCTTTCGAAGATGAAAAAGGAGAGGAATGGCAATACGGAAACCATTAGTTATCAGATTGATACCGTTGTCGATGGCGGAAATGTGTCGTTCCAAGCCTACTCGTCGGTTACTCAGCCCGAGGGCCGAGGCGGATGGGGGCGCGCGGGGATGGAGCAACTGATGGAGCAGATGCTTTTCGAGTTCAACATCAAGGACCGCCCAATCAGCGAGCGCGTCGATTTCACAACCATCAAGCCCACGCTGGCCTTTGAGTTCCGCAACGCGGGCATCGACCTTCCGTTTGAGTTCGCCGTCACCGACAGCAAGGGTGTGCCGTATGAGAATCTGAAATCGAAGGGCTACAAAAGTCAGAAGCGGACATTCAAAACAAGCCTGTTTCCCAACGATTTCGCGCAGCACGACGAGAAACTCTCGGTCTATTTTCCCGACCGCCGCAACGTGATTTACAGTTCGGTGATGCTGCCAATATGGGGCTCGGTTTTGTTCACAACTATCATATTGATAACATTTTGGGTGACAATCCGCACAATGGTTGATCAAAAACGCACGTCGGAGGTGAAGACCGATTTTGTGAACAATATGACGCACGAGTTTAAGACGCCGCTGGCCACAATTCAGTTGGCTGCCGATTCAATCACGTCGCCGTCGGTGATTGGTGACCCCGAGAAAATTCAGCGTTTCACAAGCATTATCAAGGAGGAGAACCGCCGAATGAACCGTCAGGTGGAGACGGTGCTGCAAATGTCGATGCTCGACAAGAAAGATTTTAATCTGAACTTGCAACCCACTCACGTTCAGCCGTTTATTGAGAAGGCGGTGAGCAATATCAGCCTTCAGGTTGAGCACCGTGGCGGCACAATCAAACTTGTCAACAATGCCAAAAACGATTTTGCCCGCGTCGACCAATCGCACTTTATCAATGTGATTTACAACCTGTTGGATAATGCCAATAAATACTCAATCGATACGCCGCCCGACATAACCGTCACCACCCGCAACATTGGCACCGACCTGCTTATCTCGGTGAGCGACAAGGGAATAGGTATGGACAAGGAGACGCAGGAGAAGGTGTTCGAGAAGTTCTACCGCCACCCGACGGGTAACGTGCACACTGTCAAAGGGTTCGGGCTCGGATTGAGTTACGTGAAGGCCATTGTGCTCTCGTGCAAGGGCGAAATCAAAGTGTCGAGTCAGAAAGGCGAGGGGAGCACCTTCGAAATCTGGCTGCCGACAATCGATGAAAACGTTGAATCATAAATACTTATAGATATGTCAAAGCAACAGATTCTTTTGGTTGAGGACGATGTGAATTTCGGCTCGGTGCTGCGTTCGTTCCTGGAAATGAACGAATTGGACGTTACGCTTGTCGATGATGGCCTGAACGCAGTGTCCACCTTCAAGGCAGGGCAGTTCGACCTTTGCATTTTGGATGTGATGCTGCCCCACGTCGACGGCTTCACCATTGGTGCCGAAATCAAGCAGTTGAAACCTGCCATACCGATTATCTATCTGACAGCCAAGAATATGAAGGAAGATATGATTAAAGGCTACAAGATTGGTGCCGACGATTATATCACCAAACCATTTGATTCTGAACTGCTTATCTATAAGATAAAAGCCATTCTGAAGCGCACGCCTGCAAGCCCGCAGCTCGATAATTCCGTCGAAGAACTGACGATTGGCCGCTATGTGTTCAACGTGAAGAACCGCACCCTGACGTTTGAAGATGGTTCGCAAACCAAACTCTCGCCCAAAGAGGCCGACCTGCTTTACTTCCTGAATCAGAACGTCAACAACGTGGTGGACCGCAATCTGACGCTTGAGAAAATCTGGGGCGAGACTGGCTATTTCACCGCCCGCAGTATGGACGTTTTCATCACCAAACTGCGCAAATACCTGAAATCCGACCCGAACATTGAGATTACCAACGTGCACGGAACGGGGTATATTCTTGGGGTGAAAGGGTAGAGCATTGCCCCAACGGATTCGCACAAAGCGACACTATTTTATTATTTGCATGCGAGGAAAACGGATTAAACCTTTCGTGTGCCAACGCTTTATTTGGCGTTCAAAATCCATACATATGAAATATATGCTTACTATTTTCTAAAAACGGATTTTCGTGCCAAAAATCTTTTACTTTTGCCGTATTTGCAAAAAATATGTATTTAATAATTAATCATTTGATAAACAAATAATTACAAAATAATATATGGGAATAATTGACGGGTTCCTGACAAAATTGTTCGGGAACAAATCCGACCGGGACATCAAAGAGATAATGCCATACGTTATCGCAGCCAACGAGGAGTACGCCAAACTGGCTAATCTCTCGAACGATGAGTTGCGCCAGCAAAGCATTGAACTTCAGCAGATTATACAAGACCGCATAAGCGATGAGAACAAGCAGATTGCCGATTTGCGCCAACAGATTGAGCAAGAGGAAGACATCGAGAAGAAGGAAGGTCTTTACAATCAGATAGATAAACTCGAAGAGGCCATTGATGAGAAAATAGCCGTTGTGCTCGACGAACTGCTGCCGCGCGCCTTTGCCATTATCAAGGACACCGCGCGCAGGTTCAAAGAGCACACAGAGGTCGAGGTTACCGCAACGCAGTTCGACCGCGACATTGCCGCCGTCCGCGACAGCGTTGAAATCCGCGGCGACAAGGCCATCTGGTTCAACACCTGGACCGCTGGCGGCTCGCCCATCACGTGGGATATGGTGCACTACGACGTGCAACTTATCGGCGGTGTGGCTCTGCACAAAGGCAAGATTGCCGAGATGGCCACTGGCGAGGGTAAAACACTTGTGGCCACTCTGCCCGTGTTCCTTAACGCGCTGACACACAGAGGCGTGCATATGGTCACAGTGAACGACTATCTGGCAAAACGTGACGCCGAATGGATGGGCACGCTCTACGAATTCCACGGTCTTCGCGTGGACTGCATCGACAAGCACGAGCCCAACAGCGAGCCGCGCCGCAAGGCTTATCAGGCCGATGTGACCTTCGGAACCAACAACGAGTTCGGTTTCGACTATTTGCGCGACAATATGGCCATCAGCCCCGACGACCTTGTGCAGCGCCGCCACAACTACGCCATCGTCGATGAGGTGGACTCGGTGTTGATTGACGACGCCCGTACACCACTTATTATATCGGGCCCCGTGCCAAAGGGCGACAACCAACTGTTCGACCAATTCAAGCCGCAGGTGATGAAACTCTATCAGGCTCAGCGCGACCTGGTTACGAAACTTCTGGCCGACGCCAAGAAACTCATCGCCGAAGGCAACGAGGAAGAGGGCGGAAAACTGCTACTGCGCGCAAACAAAGGTCTGCCGAAGCACAAGCCGCTCATCCGCTATTTGAGCGAGCCTGGCGTGAAGGTGATGATGCAGAAGACCGAGAACTTCTATATGCAGGACAACAGCAAGAATATGTACCTTATCACCGATGACCTTTACTTCATCATTGAAGAGAAGCAGAACGCCATCGAACTTACAGATAAAGGTATCGATTTGATTTCGAGCGATTTGGAAGATAAGAATTTCTTTGTGATGCCCGATGTCGGCGCCGAGATTGCCGAACTTGAGCATCAGAATCTGCCAACAGCCGAACTTGTTGAGAAAAAAGACAAACTTCTGCAGGATTACTCGATAAAAACCGAGCGTATCCACACTATAAATCAGTTGCTTAAGGCTTACGCGATGTTTGAGCGCGACGTTGAGTATGTGGTTGTGGACAACAAGGTGAAGATTGTTGACGAGCAGACGGGCCGTATTATGGAAGGCCGCCGCTATTCCGACGGTTTGCACCAAGCCATCGAGGCCAAGGAAAACGTGAAGGTCGAGGCCGCAACGCAGACCTACGCAACCATTACGCTGCAGAACTATTTCCGTATGTATAAGAAACTTGCGGGTATGACTGGTACCGCAGAGACCGAGGCTGGTGAGTTCTGGAACATCTACAAACTCGATGTTGTGGTCATCCCGACCAACCGCCCCGTGCAGCGTATCGACTACGACGATTTGGTTTACAAAACGGCCCGTGAGAAGTACAACGCCGTCATCAACGAGATTGTGAAACTCAACGAGGCAGGCCGCCCTGTGCTTGTGGGTACCACATCGGTCGAGATTTCAGAACTTTTGAGCCGAATGCTGAAAATGCGCGGCATCAAGCATAACGTGCTGAATGCCAAGCAGCACCAACGTGAGGCCGAGATTGTGGCCGAGGCTGGTAAACGCGGCACGGTGACCATCGCCACCAATATGGCGGGCCGTGGTACCGACATCAAACTGACGCCTGAAGTGCGTGAGGCGGGCGGTCTGGCCATTCTGGGCACCGAGCGCCACGAGTCGCGCCGCGTCGACCGTCAGTTGCGTGGCCGTGCAGGTCGTCAGGGCGACCCTGGTTCGTCGCAGTTCTTCGTTTCGCTCGAGGACAATCTGATGCGACTCTTCGGCTCTGACCGCATTGCAGGCCTGATGGACAAGATGGGACTTGAGGAAGGCGAGGTTATTCAGCACTCAATGATTTCGAAATCAATCGAACGCGCGCAGAAGAAGGTGGAAGAGAACAACTTCGGCATCCGTAAGCGCCTGCTCGAGTACGACGACGTGATGAACAACCAACGCGAGGTTATCTACAAGCGCCGCCGCCACGCTCTGTTCGGCGACCGCCTGCAGGTGGACATCGTGAACAACATCTACGATGTGTGCGAGCAGATGGCCAACGAGTACAAGGACGCCAACGACTACGAGGAACTGAAACTCTCGAACGTGCGCACGCTCTCAATTGACACGCCGTTTGATGAGGAAACCTTCAACCGCGAGAGTGCCGCCGAACTGGCCAACCAACTCTATCAGGCTGCCATCGACGCATACAAACGCAAATCGCAGCAGATACAGCAGCGCGTTTGGCCTGTCATCAAGAACGTGTATGAGACTCAAGGTCAGACATATACCAACATTGTGATTCCGATTACCGACGGCCGCAAGACCTACAACATCGTCACCAATCTGAAACGCGCCTACGAGTCGGAAGGCAAAGATTTGGTAACATCTATCGAAAAGAGTATCAGCCTTTTGACTATTGATGACGCTTGGCGCGAGCACTTGCGTGAGATGGACGACCTGAAGCAATCGGTTCAGAACGCCACCTACGAGCAGAAAGACCCGCTTTTGATTTACAAATTCGAGTCGTTCAACCTGTTCAAGGCGATGATTGAGAAGATAAATTCCGAACTTGTTTCGATAATTATGAAGGGCAATCTGCCAAATCAGGACCCCGAGCAGGTTCGTCAGGTTGAGCAGCGCCGCCAACTCGATATGAGCCGATTCAACACAGGCCGCACCGAGCAAGGACAGGGCCAACGCCCCGAGGACCGCAAAGTACAGCCCGTGAGAGTGGACAAGAAGGTTGGCCGCAACGACCCGTGCCCCTGCGGCAGCGGCAAGAAGTTCAAAAACTGCCACGGAATGAATCTGCCTGAATAACAGCATTATGCAGAAACGGTACAATCCTATTCGGCTGAAATTGAGCCAACTCTTTGTTGGTGAGCACGATGTACAAAATCGTGTGGCCGTGCCTTGCCCGCTCGAGAAGGCCGCAAGAGTGGGGTTATTGTTTGCCGTTTCGTCAGATTCCGACATTGCCGACGCCAACTACGCCTACAGCCAGCTCTCGGCTTTCAAGGCGGGTGTGACGGCTTTGGGCTACGTGCCAAACCGCAAGGAACTTTCGGCCTATCAGCAGCAGTGCCATTTCAACCTGTTCACCGATGCCGACCTTGACTTTATGTACCGCTCCAAAAGCAGTATGGTGGCCGATTTCGAGGCAACAGCGTTCGACATTCTCATCGACTTGAATTCGGCCGATTACTATCCGACAAGGCTGATGCTGCATCGGACAGCCGCGAAGTTCCGCATCGGCCACTTTGCCGACCGTCAGCCGTTCGATCTGATGTTGAGCATCGACGACACAAAAGACGCGAAATACTATTTTGAACAGATACAATTTTATCTAAAGAAATTTAACTGATTATCAATATGATGCAACAATTGCGAGGAACGGGCGTGGCATTGGTCACACCATTCGGTTCCGATGGAAAAATAGATTATCAGGCTCTCGAAAACCTTATTGAGTCGCAAGTGGCGGGCGGCACAAGCTATATTGTGGCGTTGGGCACGACAGGCGAACCAGCAACTCTCTCAAAATCAGAAAAAGACGAGCTGCTCGATTTCATTATCAGCAAGGTTGACGGACGCATTCCGATTGTGGTGGGCTGTGGCGGCAACAACACTGCCGACGTGATTGCACAGGCCAAGGAATATGCCAAAAACGACAAAATCGCGGCTCTGCTTTCGGTTGCGCCGTTCTACAACAAGCCCAACCAGCGCGGCGTGTACGCCCATTTCAAGGCTTTGGCCGACAATGTTGATAAACCGATAATTCTATATAACGTGCCAAGCCGCACGGGCATCAACATCTCGCCCGATGTGGTTGTGAGCCTTGCTAACGACTGCCGCAACATTGTGGGAGTGAAGGAGGCTTCAGGCAACGTGGCTCAGTGTATGCAGCTTGCCAGACGATGCCCGAAGGATTTCATCCTGATTTCGGGTGACGATGCGCTGACTCTGCCGCTTATCGCGTGCGGATTCTCGGGCGTGATTTCGGTGCTTCAGAACGCATTCCCAGCTCAGTTCAGCAAAGTTGTCAATTTGGCTTTGGAAGGCCGTTTCAGCGAGGCTCGTGAGCAACATCTGAAGTTCCTGCCGATAATCGACACACTGTTTGCCGAAGGCAGTCCGTCGGGCGTAAAAGCCTATCTTGAACTGCAAGGCAAAGCAAAAAATATCGTTCGTCTGCCGCTTGCAACGGTGAGTGACACGCTTTATGCGAAGATAAAAGCCTTGAATGATGCAGTTAAATAATTGTGCTGCAATGAATTAAAAAATATTTTAAAAAAGATATTTCGATAATTGCACCAATTGAAAAAACATCTATATTTGCAACCGCTTTAGGGCCCCGTAGCTCAACTGTATAGAGCATTTGACTACGGATCAAAAGGTTGTGGGTTAGAATCCCGCCGGGGTCACAAGTTTTTCAAACCTCTGTCAGACAATTGTTTGCAGGGGTTTTCCTATTTTTATGAGGTAGCCTTTTTCATCCAATCAATCCCAACTGCCAATTATAGCCAACCAACTATTGTTTTTTTAGTAGATATCAATAAATTTGTTGTGTGTTTACAATCAACAAATAACATAAACATTCAAAAACTTTCAATTATGAGGAACAAACTCACCTTTACCGCCATTGCGCTGGCGGCTCTTATGACCGCCTGCAACAGCAAAAATAACTCAACTGTAGTTCCCACAAGCGTTGAACTTCCTGGAACAGTTGACAAAGAGGCATTTGCCGCAAACATCGAGTCAATCTCGGTAATGAATCTGCAAATGGACGACAAATGGTCGCTTGCCGGTTATCAACATTTGGCATTTGCCGACAACTACACTTATATGGTGGAAAACAGAGGATTAGAATTGCTGTGTTTCGACAACAAAACGGGTGAGAAAATATCGGGCCGCACAATCAAAGGCAACGGCCCAGGCGAAATAAACTATTTGAGCTCAATATTTTGCATTGGCGATACACTCTGCGTTTGCGACCACAAGCGCGTCATCGGCCAATACAATCAGAAATGCGCCTTTTTGGGCAGAAAGTTCGAGCTAGACGAGTCGTTTATGAATTACATCATACTGAGGTTGAGCAACGGCGGTTACGCATTGGTTACTCCGTTCAGTTTTGCGTCGGACACCACCCCTGCTTTATATCTGACAGACAGTCAGTTCAACGTCAAGTCGAAGCATTTTACGGTTCCGCAGAGCAACTTCTTTATTTCGTTTGGTCCTGCGCCGGACTACTATGCCAACGGTGACACCGTTCGTTTCTTTGTTATGTACGACAACCATTTATTCACAGTTTACGGCGAAACGGAGCAAAGCATCGAATTTGTGCTACCCAACCCGATGACGCTGAAAATTGTTAAAGAAATGATTGATAACGACAATTTTTTCAACCTGTATGAATACGATGGAAATTTTAACGGTCTGGGCGAATCGGGCAAGTTTGTGACTTTCATCTACAGCTACGACAAATCACGATACCGCCTGCTGCTCGACAAGCGCACAAACAACGTTGTGTCAATCAAGATAGACGAAGATTTTGAGGAGTCGGCCACTGGTCTTTTGCTCAATCTTTTCAAGAAGGCTGAAGTTTTCCAAACCGACGGAAAATATCTCTACGCAAAATGCAAAAACTCCGATATTGCCAACATTCTCGATGGCCACGACGACCTTTTGGACGCCCGTTTGCAGAAAACCCGGGCCGAATATCGCGCCTATCTGGAGCAGAATGCCGATTATATCAAAAGTTTGGAGCCTGAGGAGCGCGACGCTGCCAGTATTTTGCTGAAAATCAAATTGAAGGATTGAAAAAAGCGAGAGCGAAGCGCTATGCGTGAAACATAAAAAAAGCACGGATAACTTCCGTGCTTTTTGTCGTTCTATCGTTATCTACAAATAAATCTTCTCGTTGTCCTTGTCAAGGAACGCATACTCAAGGAACGCGTATGAGCTTGTAGCTACAACCTTCAGACGATGCAGGTACTTGCGCCTCCAATGGTGTTTGATTGAGAATAGACCTTTGTTCAGATAGGCGGCAATGAACGGGTGAACGGCCAGCGTTATCCGTTTGTTTTTGTATGCTTTAAGCCCCCAGCAGATAATGTTCTCCAATTCGTCAATCAGCAGGAAAGTGGGAGTGACCTCGCCTGTGCCATTGCACGACGGGCATTTCTCAAGCGTGCGGACTGTTGTCTCCGGGCGAACCCTTTGGCGCGTAATCTGCATCAGACCGAATTTGCTGAGTGGCAGCACATGGTGGCGCGCACGGTCGTTCTGCATGCACTCTTTCATGTACTCATACAGTTTGTTGCGGTTTTCGGCTGTGTGCATGTCAATGAAGTCGATGACAATGATTCCGCCCATATCGCGAAGGCGCAGCTGGCGTGCAATTTCGGCGGCAGCCACCATATTCACATCTATGGCGTTCTCCTCCTGATTGGTGTTATTTTGTGTGCGGTTGCCCGAATTCACATCGATAACATGCAGTGCCTCAGTACGTTCAATGACCAGATAGGCGCCTTTTTGCATTGCCACAGTCTTGCCGAACAGCGATTTTATCTGCTTTTCGAGTCCGAAATGCTCAAAAATCGGGCGAGTGCCATCATAGAGTTTTACGATTTTTTCGCAGTCGGGGGCAATGTTGCGGATGTATTCCTTTGTCTCCTCGTACAACTTGGCATTGTTCACGTAGATGTTGTTGTACTCGGGCGTGAACATATCGCGGAGCATGGCTGTTGTGCGATCAAGTTCGCCAATGAGAAGTTTCGGCGGCTGGCTTTTGATGTTCGCAAAGGCAGACTGCCATTTTTCAGCAAGTTCGCGGATTTCAGCGTCAAGATCTTCAAGACGGGCGTTTTCAGCCACGGTGCGCACAATTACACCGAAATTCTTCGGCTTCACGCTCTGCACCATCTTGCGCAGCCGCTCGCGCTCTGCCTGCGATTGTATTTTCTGCGACACTGAAACCTTGTCAGAGAAGGGGATGAGCACCAGATTACGCCCGGCAATCGATATTTCCGACGTCAAACGCGGACCTTTTGTCGAGATGGGCTCTTTGGCAATCTGCACCAGAATGGTCTGTCCGTCGCGTAGCACCTGATTAATTCTTCCGTGCTTGTCGATTTCCTCTTCCATGTCGAAATTGGCAATCGATTTCAGCGGATTCTTGTTCTCAATGGAGCTTTGCACAAACTTGTTGATTGAACGGAATTGCGGTCCTAAGTCAAGATAGTGCAGAAAAGCGTCTTTCTCGTAGCCAACATCAACAAAGGCGGCGTTCAGTCCCGGCATGATTTTCTTCACCTTGCCCAAATAGATGTCGCCGACAGAAAAATTGGTGTTGGTCTTTTCTCTGTTCAGTTCAACCAGTATTTTGTCTTCAACCAGCGCAATGACAACCTCTGACGGTGTTGCACTGATAACCAGTTCCTTATTCACGTTTCGAAATGTTTTGTTCCGATGGTTTTAAGCATGCAATGCAGCCATCGTTGTTTTAAAACAATGAATTTTCTACCCCGCACGTAATCGGGGGCAATCAATTAAAATGCCGAAAAGAGTGGGATAGGGCCATGTTTCGGGGTATTGCACCTCAATAATTCCGTGTCAGTATCCCTAAAAAACAATAAACCTTGAGAGCAGGCTCTTAAGGTTTATTGTATTATCATCTAAAAGAGATTATTTCTTCTTATGACGATTCTTACGAAGGCGTTTTTTACGCTTGTGCGTAGCCATTTTGTGCCTTTTGTGCTTTTTTCCGTTTGGCATAACCGTAACAATTTATTATTTTACATTAGTTTTCACCTTATTCATGAATCCTTTAGCAGGTTTGAAAGCTGGGATGAAGTGCTCCGGAATCACCAGTGTGGTGTTCTTTGAGATGTTGCGAGCAGTCTTCTTAGCTCTTTTCTTGGTAATAAAACTACCAAAACCTCTCAGATAAACATTGTCACCAGCTGAAACTGAGTTCTGGATGTTATCCATAACGGCTTCAACAATTTTCTGAACTGATACTTTCTCAATACCTGTGTTTTTTGAGATTTCACTTACGATGTCTGCTTTTGTCATAGCTTAAAATATTTTATAATCAACTAATTAAATTCTCTTTCGTTGTGTCTGCAAATATAGAGGAATAATTATTACTGAAAAACAAAAATTCGTTCTTTTTTTAAATAATCGCATGTAGCTGATTTATAGTTAAATGCATATTCGGCAGTTGAAATTAACCTAAAGGAAATCAATTGCCACGGAGCGGTTTTTGGCTCCAGCGGCAGTATTCATCCACCAATTTTTCGATATTGCTGATGAGAAAAGGTTTGGTAATCACACCAGTGAAACCCGAGGCGGCGAGTCCGTCTGCAATCTCGTCGGCGTTGTGGGCGGTGATGGCTATGATTGGCGTTTGCGATTTTTCGCCCTCCATCGCGCGGATGGCGGCGGTTGTCTCAAAGCCGTTCATCACTGGCATTTCCAGGTCCATCAGAATCATGTCAAAAGGACGGTCGCGCAACATAGACAAGGCTTCCTCGCCATTATGCGCCTTAGTGCATCGGCAGCCAAGCGATGTCAGAATGTCGGTCAGCAGCATGCGGTTGATGAGAATATCGTCAACAATCAGAATTTCAGGCTGTTTCTGCATGTTGTCGGTCATCGGTTACTTGAAGAATTCGTCTTTGAAATTGACCAGATAGAGCCTAACCGTCGGGCGTGTGAAGGCTGTGTAGAGCCAACGCAGAAACTCGGTGTTGAGCATGTCGTCAGTGAGCCAGCCCTGGTCGATGAAAACTGCCTTCCACTGGCCGCCTTGTGCCTTGTGGCAGGTGATGGCGTAGCTGAACTTAATCTGCAGAGCGTTGAAGTAGGGATTCTCCTTCACCTTTTTAATACGGTCGCGCTTGTTGCCAATGTCGGCGTAGTCGGCCATTACAGCCTCAAACAGCCGCTGGTTCTCGTCCCAGGTGAGCGATGGTGATTCCGACGTGAGCGTGTCGAGCATAATCTTTGTCTGAATCTCGATTTCGGGATAGTCTGCCAGCTTCAAATCAACGTCGGCAAAGCGGAACCCGTACAGCTCGCGGTACTTGCCAATGCGTGTTATTTCGGCAATGTCGCCGTTGGCGATGAAAGGCGTTATTTCCTTCTCTTCGTCGCCAAGCCAGAAATAGTTGTTCTTCACAACCATCAGCAGGTCGCCTTTGGCAATCTCCTCGTCGCGCCACAGAATGGTGCGGCGGATGCCTTCGTTGTATTTGTTCGCTCGCTTGTTCGAACGGCAGAGCACCATTGTGTTGCCAATGCCGAACTCGTCGTAACAGTTCTCAATCTCTTCAATCAGTTCGCCGCCCGTAATTCGGCGCACATCAGCAAAATCGGTGGTTGTCAGATGCGGATAGCCTTGCAGATTCTCGGCAAGCGACTGGCGCAGGAGAGTGGCGTTGTGCAGAATGCCCGATTCGCGCGTCTGCCGCACCACCTGCTTCATCTCGAATTCACTGACGCTGAAGCCCATCTCGCCAATCACTTTCACGTCGAGCGCAGGACTGATGGCAAGCCCAACGGGCGGTAACTGCGCGGTATCGCCGACAAGAATCAGCTTACACATCTCGCCGCGATAAACATATTCAAAAAGGTCGTCGAGCAGGCGACCGCTGCCAAAAATGGAATTTTCCGACTGGTCGTTCGAAATCATCGAAGCCTCGTCAACTATAAATATGGTGCGCTGGTGCTTGTTGTTGTCGAGCACGAAATTGCCCAAGCCATTGGCTGAAGCCGATTTCTGACGGTAGATTTTCTTGTGGATAGTGAATGCCTGGTGTCCCGAATATCCAGCCAGCACTTTAGCGGCGCGTCCGGTGGGAGCGAGCAGCACGGCTTTCATCCCGATTTTCGGCAGAATCTTGACAAGAGCCGCCACCATCGATGTTTTTCCTGTGCCGGCGTATCCTTTTATTATAAGTGTGTCGTCGCGGTGGTCGGGCGAGTAATAGTTGCCGATGAACGTGCTGATGCGCGAAATCAACTCCTGCTGGTCGATTGTCGGCATGTAGCCCAATGCGTCTTTTATCCGTTCCGAAACACTCTGATTCATGCCCACGAACTAAAACAAAACAAACGGATTTGACAAGAGAAAAGTTTGATGACGGGCTTTAGGCAATAGGTATTTGGGGATTGGTTGGATTTCAAGTTGATCATGTTAAAATTCTATTTTTATTCTGAATTCTACATTCTAAATTCTGAATATAAAATATTAATCCTTTGGTTATCTGCAATTTACCATTGGGTAAATAATTTTATGACGAAAAACGGTTACAATCGGCTGATTTTTGGAACAAACCTTTATATTTGCACTCGTTTGCAGAGCATGCATTGCAGTCGGGGCTTGCGCCGATAGTTTTTGCGGTTTTGCTTTTAATAGTTAATAATTAAACATTTATATTGTAATGAAAGCACTTATCCACGTATTGTTAGCAGGATTGATTGTTTTTTTGGCTTACGCCACAGTTCAAAGCATTGTCAAACCTATTGAATTTCAGAAAGAACAGCAGAAACGCTACGCTGAAACCATTCAGAGGTTGAAAGACATCAGAACCGCTGAAGGCGCCTTCAAGGAAGTGAACGGCGACTACACTGCAAGTTTCGACACTCTGATTGACTTTGTTAAGACCGGCGAGTTCTCAATCGTTCGTAAGATTGGTGAAATTCCTGAAGATTTGCTCGGTCAAATTTCTGAGAAAGAGGCCATTCAGAAGGGTATGATTATCCGTGACACCACTAAAGTATCGGTGCTCGACTCTCTCTATCCAGCCAACTACAAAATCGACTCGCTGCGCTTTATTCCTTATGCTGGTGGCCGTGAGTTCACTTTGAAGAAAGGCGTTATTGAGACACAATCGAAACTGAAGGTGAAGGTGTTTGAAGCATCAGCACCATCGAAATACATCCTGAAAGGTCTTGACGAGCAGGAGATTATCAATCTTAACGATGGTCTCGACTACAAAGGCCTGAAAGTTGGTTCGGTTACCGAAGTCAACAACGGCGCTGGAAACTGGGAATAAAAACCATACAGATTTGTTGCAGAACATTCATTTCATAGACAAATCGTTCGACTACGTCAATGTCGACAAATACCATCTGTCCCTTCAGGTTTTCCTGAAGGGATTTTCGTTTTCCGTGCTCGACCGTGAACGAAACAAATATGTCGCACTGGCTCATTATCAATTCAATAGGGTGACGGCGTTCCGTACACTCGCAAAGCAGATTGATGCTGTTTTTGACAGCGAGCCGCTGCTGCAATGCCGATTCAGCCACGTCAAGCTGCTCTTTGCCACAACAAGCTACACCTTTGTGCCAGCCGCCTATTTTGATGAAAACGAAAAAGAAGTATGGTTCCGTTTCAATCAGGAATTACAGCGTGGCCACGAGTTGATGTCGAACTATATTTTCGGCAACTCATCGTATGTGGTTTTCAGCATACCGACAGTGCTGGCTGACATTTTCCGTGCTCGGTTCGAGTCAGTGAGGTTCTATCACCAGTCGGTGCCGATGATTGAAGACCTGACACTGCGAAGCAAACTCGAAAGTGGTGATAAGCGCGTGTATATCAACCTGATGCCTGCGTTTTTCGACTTTGTGCTTGTTGACAACGGCGAAATCACACTTTACAACACGTTCAGCTACAAATCGACTGACGATTTCAACTATTTCTTTCTGAACGCCATCGACAGCCTTCGATTGTCGCCTACAACCGTTCCTGTGAATGTTTGCGGCGTTCTGCCCGCCAACAGTCCGATACTGGAATCGATGAAGAAATACGTGCGGAATATCGGCTATTTTGCCATGCCGTCGCATTTTGAGTACGCCTACGGCTTCAACGACATGCCGTCGCATTATTTCACAAACATGATAAACCTATACCAATGCGGATAATCAGCGGACAATACAAGCACAGGCTGATAACGCCGCCGTCGAACTTCAAGGCACGGCCGACCACCGATCTTGCCAAAGAGAGTCTTTTCAATATCCTTGAGAATTCGATTGATTTTGAATCTGTTAAAGTGCTCGACCTGTTTGGCGGAACGGGCGGAATATCGTACGAATTCGCATCGCGTGGATGCACAGACATAACTTGCGTAGAACTGAATTACAATCATTTCAGTTTCATCCGCAAGACGGCCGCAGAATTGTCAATGAAAGGACTGAAGGTGATTCGCGCCAATGTTCTGAAATACGTTCCTGCATGTGCCGAAAAATTCGACATCATCTTTGCCGATCCACCATACGATTTGCCGCAGCTGCCTGAAATCCCACAAATGGTGATTGACAGCAAGATACTAGCCGACGGCGGATTGTTCATTATGGAGCATTCTGAGAAAAACAAGTTCGACCAGATGCCGCAATTCTACATGCACAAGCATTACGGCGCGGTGAATTTCAGTTTTTTCAAAAACGGTGACGATTGACGGGTATGCTGTTTTTCGGAAAAATCTTATTTCCTTTGCCATCGAATTAAAAACATAATAAAATGAAAATTGAGAACGGAAAAATGGTGTCAGTGACTTACGAACTGAAGTACGACGACGCTGACGCAAAACTGATAGAAGTGTGCGAGAAAGACCATCCGCTGACATTCCTTTTTGGCGCAGGCATGATGCTGCCGCATTTCGAGAAAAACCTTGACGGCCTTGAGTGCGGCTCGTTGTTCGACTTTGTGCTGACAGCTGACCAGGCTTACGGCCAGGTCACCGAAGAAGCCATTGTCGATGTGCCAATCAATGTCTTTCAGGATGAAAGCGGCAAGGTGAACAAGGAACTGATAACCGTTGGCAACACCATTCCAATGATGGACGCTCACGGCAACCGTCTGCACGGCGTTGTTGTGTCGTCGACTGCCGAAGCGGTGAAAATGGATTTCAACCACCCGCTTGCAGGTGCCGACCTGCACTTCAAAGGCAAGGTTATTGAAGTGCGCAATCCCACAATGGCCGAACTTGAGCGCAACTGCGGCGGTGGCTGCGGTGGCGGTTGCAACTGCGGCGACAAAGGCAAGGAAGGCGGATGCAGCGGTTGCTGCTAACAAGCGGCAAGTTGTTATATATCAAAGGCTTTGCAACCAGAATGGGGGTGAAGCCTTTTTTGTTTTAAAACGGAATTAATGATTTTTCTCGCACGGGCAGGGAGCGTAGCCTTTATAGCGTTTCTTCTGTGTGGCGCACGATGAGGCCAGCAGACACAAAATCAGCAAAAAGCAGGTTACGATTGACAGTTTCGGCAGACGATGTTTCATCACTTTTTGACTTCGGTTTCAAAATGGGCGCAACAGCCTGACAATCCACAACTTTCGCACTTCGGCTTGCGTGCGGTGCAGACGTAGCGTCCGTGCAAAATTAGCCAATGATGCGCAATCGGCAATAGTTCGGGCGCGATGTTTTCGACTAATTGCCGTTCTGTGTCGATGGGGCGTTTGGCGTTCACGGTCAGGCCGATGCGTGCCGAGACGCGGAACACATGCGTATCTACGGCCAGCGCAGGCTTGTTGTAGATGACCGACAGAATCACATTGGCGGTTTTGCGGCCGACGCCAGGCATTTGCTGCAGTTGTTCAATGTTATCGGGAACCTTGCCGTCGAATCTGTAGGTCAGCATCTGCGCCATTCCTAGCAGGTGTGCGGCTTTATTGTTGGGAAACGAGCAACTTTTTATCAACTCAAAAATCTCGTCAACCGAGCCTTGTGCCATTGCCTTTGCATCGGGGAAACGGCGGAAAAGGGCAGGGGTGACCTGATTCACGCGCTTGTCGGTGCACTGTGCCGAAAGAATGACCGCCACCAGCAACTCATAGGCGTTCGAGTAGTGCAGTTCGGTCTGCGCTGTCGGCATATTGCGGCTGAACCAGTCAATAACGTTTCGGTAGCGTTCGGTGAGAGTCATAATTTTTAAAAATAGGATTCGTATTTCCGCGAAAGAACGGGTGTCAAGTTTGCACCACATTCGGCCATAATGTTCAGAAAATGACCGTAGTTCTGCTTCAGGTTGGTCTCGACGGTTTGCAGAAAATCGTCTTTTGTGTTGCGGGCGGCCGTGTACAGCAGATTTTTGCGCAGGGGCGACTCTTCGCTTTCGCTGATTTTGCAGGCGCACTGCTTGTAATCGTTGCCACATTCTGTCAGCAGGCGGTTGGCGGCGTTCCAAATCTGTTCAAACCGATATTGCTGATTGTCAATAACATCCTTCATCAGCATCACGCGCCAGCGCTGCTCGCCTTCGGGCAGGTCGTCGAAACTGCCGTCGGCCCAAATGTGCCAGAGTTGCCGAAGCGAGTTGGCATCGTTGCCGAACTTCTTGTTGATGTAGTCTTCGCACTTGATTTTCAAGCGTTTGAAATCCTTATCACATGCCACCACGCCTTCCTGCGAGTAACTCTGCCAACTGCCGATGGCGGCATGAACTTCTTCAAGCGAGTGGAACGGATACTGCCGCGGAATGTCGAACGGAATGCCGAATTGCTCTTTGGCCGCTTCGGGCGTCATTTCGTCGCCGTTGTTGTCGCGGATGCCGTGAAACCAAAGTTTGGTCTCGTTGTAGAAGCAGATGATGCGGCTAAACGGGCTAACCATCTCAAACATAAGCGTATAGCCATCGGGAATACGGTCAATCCATTGGCGGTCAGCAGCGTCGAGAAGCGAATTGAGCATCTCTTCAGCATTATTGAAAGGCGTTCCCGTAAGGTCGATATGACAGATGTCCCAACCGCCGTTCGAGAGCCAGTAGGCGCGGCCTTCGTGCTTGAACATCTTGATTAGCACGCCGTCGATTTTCTCGCGCACTACGGCTGATTGCCAATCAATTGCGTCGGCGTGTTCATCATCGAAATTGAAAAATTTGGTGTACGGGGCGCAGATGATGTTGCCGTCGTCGTCGACCACCGTGCCGCGGCACTCACGCACCACATCCAGACTGAAATCGCAATGGTGCATATTGTACATCAGCAAGTTCCACCTGTCGTTGAACGGGCATGGCGATATTCGCACGCAGTAAGGCTTGTGGTGAATCACATCCTTCCAGTTTTCTGTGGTGCGGATAAAATCTTGCAGATGAGTGAAATGGTTCATTTTTTTGATGAATCGCTTTTGGGGACTTCAGACTATGGACAACAGACTACAGAATTTTGGATAATCGGTGAATTGGTTAATCGTAATTCGTAATTCATAATTCGTAATTTTCTAATGCCTAATGCCTAGTGCCTAACACCTAACTCTCAATCTCGCTCAACTCAATCCACCTGTCACTTTTTTCATCGAGAAGGCGGCTCACTTCGTCGAATCGGGTTGAGAGTTCGGTGATTCGCTTTGCGTCGCTCTCACCACCCGACAATGCAGCTTCAATCTCGCTTTTTTCGGTCTCAAGTTGCTCTATTTCAGCCTCTAGCTGCTCAAATTCCTTCTTCTCCTTGAAGGTCATTCGGCGTTTGGCGTCGGCGCGCTCGCGCGGCTTCTGCTGCGATTGCTCGGGCTTGGCGGCGGCCGTTTCGGCTTTCGCCTGACTGTTTTTCCAGTCGCGGTATTGAGTGTAGTTGCCAGGATAGTCCTTAATCTTTCCATCTCCTTCAAACACAAACAGATGGTCAACCACCTTGTCCATAAAAAAGCGGTCGTGCGACACAATCAGCACGCAGCCGTCGTACTTCGACAGATAATCTTCCAACACGTTAAGTGTCACAATATCAAGGTCGTTGGTAGGCTCATCGAGAATGAGGAAATTTGGGTTGCGCATCAGCACCGTCATCAGATAAAGACGTTTGCGCTCGCCGCCGCTCAACTTGCTCACGTAGGCGTAGTGCATCTGATGCGGAAACAGGAAATAGTTCAGAAACTGCGTGGGCGACAGCCTTGTGCCTTCGCCAACGGCAATGTCTTCGGCCACATCCTGAATCACTTCAATCACGCGCTTGTTCTCGTCGAACGACACTTCTTCCTGCCTATAGTAGCCGATTTTGATGGTTGTGCCGATTTCAATTCGGCCGCGGTCGCAAGGCTCGTTGCCAGTGATGATGTTCAGCAGCGTGGTCTTACCTGCGCCATTCGAGCCAACCACGCCAATCTTCTCACCGCGACGGAACTGATAGGTAAAATCGTCGAGGAGCACCTTGTCGCCAAACCGCTTGTCGATGCTGAAAAGGTCGATGATTTTTGTGCCTAACCGTGCACCTTTAATGTCGATTTGCATTGACTCGCTTTTGGTGCTTTTGAAGGCTGTTGCCTTGATGTCTTCGAATGCGTCGATGCGGTATTTGGCCTTTGTTCCGCGCGCTTGCGGCATTCGCCGAATCCAGTCAAGTTCCTTTTTGTAGAGTTGGCGGGCTTTCTCTATCTCGCTGTTCTGATTGTAGATACGCTCTTCGCGTTTGGCCAGGAAGTAAGAGTAGTTGCCGCGATATTTGAATATTTGCTTGTCGTCGATTTCGTAAATGATGTCGCACACGCGGTCGAGAAAATAACGGTCGTGAGTGACCATTATCAATGTCGATTTCGATGAGTTAAGGAACGCTTCGAGCCACTCTATCATATTCAGGTCCAAGTGGTTCGTTGGCTCGTCGAGAATCAGAATGTCAGGGTCGTCGATCAACGTTTTTGCCAGCGCAAGGCGCTTTTTCTGTCCGCCAGACAGTTGCCCGACTTTCTGCTCAAAATTGTTGATATTCAGCTGTGAGAGAATCTGTTTGATGCGAGCCTCATAGTTCCAGGCTTTGGAAGCGTCCATCGCACTTGTGGCGTTGGCCAGCCGTTCGGCATTAGTGTCGAGGCAAGCCATCTCATACTCTTTGATGGTTTGCAGCGTCACATCCGACGATTCGAAAACTTCCTCAATGACAGTAAGTTCCGGGTTAAGCTTGGGACTTTGCTCAAGATAGCCCAGCCGCAGGTCGTTGCGAATAGTGACACTGCCGCTGTCGGGAGTGTCGGCGCCAGCCAAAATCCGCAGCAGCGAAGTCTTTCCTGCACCATTGTTGGCAATGATGGCCACGTGCTGCTCACGTTCGACGCTCAAACTTATGTTGCTGTAAAGCACAAGGTCGCCGTACGATTTGGCGATGTTTTCGGCTTGCAGGTAGTTCATTGTGTAGTAATTATTAACTGCGCGGCGAATATAGTCAGTCTTGATGTGAAAGTCAAACACCAGCCGCCGTTTGCCGAAAAAGGTTATTTTTATGATTTACGTCAGAAAAATTTGTGAATCACAATCGCACTTCATATATTCACATAAAATTTATGGAGGAGAAAGCCTCCGATTATTTTGCAACTAAAAACATGGAAAGATATGCAGATAAAAAAAGAAGATTTCCCCATTTGGTTTGATCAGCTGACTGACGAACATTGGGCTATAGTATTGAAAAACAGCGTTTGTCTCGATTACAACAAGAATGAGATTGTCTGCAAGCAGGGCTCTTTTGCGACTAACGTCAGTTTTGTGGTCAGCGGCATGCTGAAGGTTTACAGAGAGTACAAAGGCGAGAATCTTATAATGAGTTTCGTCCGCAAGGGCGAGGTGTTCGGGTTGTCATCGATTTACAACAACGAGACAAACCTCTTTTCCGTAGCAACCGTAATGCCGACGACGGTTTTCTCTGTCAACGTCAATATCATTAAAAACCAGATTAGAGAATATCCTGATTTTGCGGAAAAGTCTATAATCCAGCTAAATAAGGAATACTCCAACACCATCGACAGGATTATCAGCCTCACGCAAAAGCAGCTGAACGGACGTATGGCCGACGCACTGCTGCATTTCTCACGCAACATCTACGGCTCCGACGAGTTCAACATGCAGATTACCCGCCGCGATATGGCCGATTTCTGCGGAATGTCAACCGAGAGCGCCATCAGAATTCTGAAAGAGTTTCATAACGATAAGATTATCAACATCGAAGGAAAGAATGTCAAGATTTTGAGCAAGCAGCTGCTCGAAAGTTTGAGCGAGTTCGGATAGTACGATAACAAATAATGAAACCAATTTTATTTTTTTAAGTTAAAAGATATAATTTTGCGGTGTTGGATAGAAGGGAAACTTTCTCGCCAATATGTTATTAACATTCACAGATTGAACACGATGAATAGAAAATCGATAAAAATCCTTTTGCTGTTTATTATTCTGCTCCCGTTTGCAGGTATGTCACAAACCAACGATTATTCGATGCGCCGTTGCTGGGGCTATCACAAGGACAGTTGCCCGACAAGTAAGAATATCTATTATCGTGTTGTTGACGATTCGCGCAGCGCATTGTTTGTTAAAGGTCAGGTATCTCGCATTAAATCAATTATCTACAACGGACGCGACTACCGCATTTCGTTCTGCCACGACGAAATTCTTGGCGAAGGAATAATAATGAGAATCATTGATGTGGCAACCGAGAACGTATTGTACGACAACTCGGAAGACGCTTTCGCTTCAGCTTTTGAATTCACTGTCACACAAACAAGTGAAATATACATCGAGATTGAAGTTCCGGGCAGCAGCCGCATGTCGGAGGCAGAAGGTCAGAGCGACTTGATTTTTGTCAGGAAAGACACAGAAATGGGCTGCATCGGAATTTTGATTGAACACATGATTACACCTGTCAAAGGATTCTGATGGCTTCACGCATCCTGCTATCGTTGCTGCTCTTAGGAGTCTGCTGCAATCTGAAGGCGCAGGACTGCTTCAATTTCCACAAACAAAACTGCTGCCCCAAGAAAGGGGCTTTTGCGTATTCGGTCAACGAGGCATCTGTGAGCTTCGCTTTCAAGCCTGGTGAGAGCAAATGCGTCTATATGGATTTGCTTGAAGGTAAGGACTATAGAATGACAATTTGCTCCGATTCGCTTTATAACGGCGTTGTATCGTTCGTAATCAAAAACACTGACGGCCGCATTCTTTATGACAACTCACAGGATGATTTTCTGACCGACATTGAGTTTTCATGCCGCAAGCACAACAGCGTTGAGCTGATTATCACCGCACCAAACCGTCTGGATGTTGACAGCGAAACCAAGGGCTGCATCGGCGTGCTCATAGAAGATATGGTGTCGCCGAAAATCGGGTTTTAACTCAGTGGGCAGCGACAAAAAATCCGTGCCGTCCGTGTCATCCGTGCTAGAAACCTTGTAACTTCACTCTTTTCTGCTTTACTTTGCGCAAAATCGTTCAAAATGGACCTTGCATACATTCATTGGCATCCGTCGCCTGAAATCTTCAGCATTGGCGCCTTCGGGCCGCGCTGGTACGGCGTGCTTTTCGCCACAGCTTTCGTGGTGGGTTACTACCTTATGAAGCACATCTTCAAGCGCGAAGGTGTGAAGCTCGACTACATCGACACCTTGCTGTTATATTTCTTCATAGGCACCATTGTCGGAGCACGACTGGGGCACTGCCTGTTCTACGAGCCCGACATCTATCTGCGCCACCCGCTGCAGATACTGAAAATATGGGAGGGAGGCTTGGCCAGTCACGGCGCCGGCATCGGATTGTTCATCGCGCTGGGCATCTTTGTAAAGAAATACAAGGTCGATACGCTCTGGCTCTTCGACCGTCTGGCCATAATGATTGCCCTTTCGGGATTCTTCATCCGGATGGGAAACCTGATGAACTCTGAGATTGTAGGCTGCCCGACAACGCAGCCGTGGGGCTTCATCTTCGAGAACAACGGCGAGGATTTCCCGCGCCACCCGTCGCAGCTATACGAGGCGCTGGGCTATCTTACAATGGGGCTCACGCTGCTCTGGATGTACTTCAAGACCAATGCGCCGAAGCGAAAAGGACTGATTTTCGGCCTGACAATGGCGCTCATCTTCTCGTTCCGGTTCTTCATCGAGTTCACCAAAGAGACTCAGGTCGATTTTGAGAAGTCGATGACGCTCGACATGGGGCAGTGGCTGAGCATTCCGTTTGTGATTTTAGGCTTGATATTCATTGTGTTATCATTAAAAAGAGATAAAAATGCGAACGTTTAGACTTTCGTTTATTGTGGCTGCCGGACTGGCCGTTTTTGCGGCTTGCGGCGACGGCTCTGACCCTCAATACATCACCCCGGACGCCTATCTGCCTGCTTTTCCAGGCTCATATTGGGACTATACCGACGGCACCCGCGTACGCGCCACCAGCTACGAGCTCCACAGCTACCGTCCGTCAACCACATCGACCGACTACACCGACGAGTGCTACGTGCCCGTGTGGGACGGCCATTACCTCTACAAATACAGCATCTACCAGCCTTCGCCGCTCTATCCGATGAAGGAACTGCTCCGCGCCAAGGGCAGTGCGGTTTGGATTGTCGATGAAAACAACGGCGACAAGCTGAAACGCTCCGAGGTTGCCATCGATTCGCTTGTAGTGGGCGATTCGGTTTACAAAAACATTTATTGCGTCACTGAATTCATTGAAAGTCTGGACAATGTCGACCATTGGAACACTCGCGAGTACTACGCCAAAAACATCGGGCTTGTCAAGGTTGAAGTGAATAACCCACACGACACGCTGGGCTGCGTGGTGCAGAAAGAGCTGCGCCATTATTTTATCAACAAATAAATGCCTTCCCGTCAGCCATTCTGGTATTCTGACAACGTTGAGTTCTACAACTCAGCCGACCTTCAGCTGCCCGATGCCGAATGTGCAATAGGTGAGACGCTCGACCTTAAAACCGAAGGCAATCAGCTATTTATCCACAATTGGCGCCGACTTTTCCTTGTCCCGACGCCCATCAGCGTCAGCGTGCGCACCGAGCCGTCGAAAGCTGTTGTCAGTTACGGTTTCAGCCTGAAAAACGCGCTTTTCCTGGCAGTGATGATAGCCATTGCCGCCGTGATTGTAGGTGTGAACAATTACAAAACAGTCACATACATACTGATTGCGGCCGCTGTTGCCGTTGGTTTCGGCACTGCATCGATTCAGAACTCATTCATTCGCAAGGCGATAGCCAATGCCATTTGTCTTCCTACTTTCGAAGGCGAGGCGCAAGTGCAACATAATCAGATGGTTTGGATGTCGAATCCTGGCATTTGTCCTGCTTGCGGCACGCCGCGCAGTACGGATTCCACTGAAATTTGTCAAAATTGTGGAATAAAATTGCCGCCGTTGAATCCAACGAAAGAGCGAAATAATAAATTTACACCTGAAAACATTTAACAAACTATTGAATTTATTAGCAACAGTATGAGAAAGATAGCAGCAAACGTGGTTTATCCGTGCATCGAAAAGCCTATCAAATTCGGACATTTGGTGGTTGACGACGACGGAACAATTCTCGACATTGTCGATACAGGCGGCAAACTGATTGAGGAAGAGGGACTTGAATACCACAACGGCGTTCTGGTTCCTGGCTTTATCATCAACTCTACCAGCGCCGATATGACCGAAAAAGGCGTGCGTATCCGCTGTCTTTCTGGCGTTCAAATCGATGTTACAGACCCCAACCAGCTCTCGTACAACGCAAAGGAACCTGTTGTAAACCAAATGTTTGGCTTGCAAACTGATGGCGCTTCGTTCGACGATGCTCTGGCAAACGCCACAATCGGTGCGGCGCGCGTTTTGGGAATCGACAACGAATACGGCTGCTTCAAGAAAGGCATCAAACCGGGCGTGGTTTTGCTCTATCCGTTCGATTTTGTCAACAGCAAAATGCGCCACGACACGCTGTCTAAACGACTGGTATAAAGATATTTAGGATTTAGGATGTAGGAATTAAGATTTAATCGCAGATTACTACTAATTACTAACTTCCAACTCATAAATCCTAACTTCTAAATCCTACTATCAATGACTCTCGTTGCGCCACTCGATTGGGGATTAGGTCACGCAACACGTTGTGTGCCAATAATAAACGAGTGTCTGGCAAAAGGAGAGAAGGTCATAATTGCTGCTGACGGAGCGGCTGCCGCGTTTCTTAAACAAGAATTCCCAAACCTTACGCATATCAGGCTGAAAGGCTGGCGGATGCGCTATTTTTGGCCGCTGCCGCTGGCACTTGCGCTGCAAATACCGTTTTTCGGCGCAAGTATCTTGCTGGAGCACTGGCGTTTGCAACGGATTATAAAGCAGATGGGAGTGAGCCGAGTCATTTCTGACAACAGATACGGCCTTTGGAGCCGCAAAGCCAACTGCACCATCATCACGCACCAGCTCTACATTCAGTTGCTGCCATGCCTGCGACTGTTCAAAAAGCCGCTGCACGCATTTACAGCCCGTCTGCTGCGTCGTTTTGGCAAAATATGTGTACCGGACTATGCCGATGCCCCAAAGTCGCTCTCAGGCGCGTTATCGCACGGTGGAGCGCTCGATGCTGAGGTTGAGTACATCGGGCCGCTCTCAAGGTTCAGTGCTGATTGCATGCACGAGCCTTCGCTGCCTGTGCCGCAAGTGCTGGTTGTGCTGTCGGGACCAGGAAGGCAGAAAAAGCTGTTTACAAAATGCGTGCTGCGCCGTCTGAATGGTGTTGCCAAACGTATTCTTGTGGTGGGAGCGGAACCTAATCTAAAATATCAAGTAACCAATGGCAACGCACTCGTTGTCAACCATCTATCAACACAAGAATTGAACAGTTTACTCATGTTGGCACCGCATGTGATTGCTCGGTCGGGCTACACAACCATAATGGATTTGCACCGCATCGGCCGCCGAGCCATCCTTTTCCCAACCAAAGGCCAATGGGAGCAGGAATATCTGGCAGACAGATACAAAAAATGCGGGGACTTACGATAATATCGCACTGAATATCAACTAACTATTTGATATACGGCAGATTAAATCCCACGCTGAAATACAAGCTTCTCTTTTCCGTCTTATAGTCATTGGCACAAACAAATGTGATTGGGCCAATGGGCGTACGAATTAAGAAACCTTCATGGATGGCTCCGTTGATATACGCAGGGTTCAATAAATCAATGTTGGAAAGTGCGTCATAGGCTGCCATAACGTTCACACCGACAATGCCATTCACGTATTTTAAAAGCTCGATGCCAAATGGGGTATAATCCTGTAAACGGAGTGAGATACCCGTCATGAAGTAATTATGCGTGCTGTACTGATTCAGCTTCAATCCGGCAAACGGTATCTGGCCATATCGATTGTTGTAACGATAGCCTCCAATAAAGAACTCATCAGCAAAATTCATATTGTCAGTGCCTATGCCGATACTTGCCGAAGGAAGTAGCGTGATATGGTCTTTCATAACCGTGAACGCATACTGGAAATTAGTGTTGAATTTCAAGTAACTGGTGCGGTCACAAACCGAGTCTTCTCGTCCATAAAGCTCAACTCTCTTGTGCGAGCCCAGCACGCCCTTAGCCTCAATGTCCCAGCGTGCGCCCGTCTTTGGATAGATGTTGTGGTCGAGTGAGTTGTGCTTCATTTTCAAGCGCATGCCGTACTGGAAGTATATGTTTGAGTTGGTGTCGGGCAGAGCCGAATAGACATTACGGTCAACTTTTGTGTATAACGTTTCATAAAATGTTGATGCACACAATTTTGTATGACTTCCAAAGGCTTTGTTGATACCAATGACATCCCAGTTGAAATGGTTGAATTTTATCTCGCCGAGCTTATAGTTATTGTCGTATAGTTTTTTAAAATCGAAGAAATACTCCACCTGCGAGCTGAGGCTCAACGTGTTGTTTTTGCTGATGTTTCGGCTAATCTGCGCCTGCATGCCCGGATAGCGGTTGATGTTGGCAAAAACAAACGCATCGTACTTTTTGTTCAAAAAGTTGCGGCGGCTGTATTTCACAGTAAAACCGATGTTGTAAGTCTCGTCGTAGTAGATTCCCAAATCGAGTTGCGCAGGACCTTTCTCCTTGACTGTGAAAACCAATGCGATTTTTCCGTCGGGTGTCGATTCAATACAGTAATTGATTGATTTATAGAGCAGTGTTGAATACAAACGGGTGATTCCCTCTTCAATCATAGCCACCGAAACATACTGATTCTCACTGATACCGATGATGCCGTAGGCGTTTTCCTTGTCGGTATTTTCAATACCGCAGATTACTACGCGGCTGACCTTTATCGAGTCACGCCTGACAAGCGGAGCAGGGCGTTTGCGCGGCTCAATGGCGTTGAGCGAATCGGCAAGATGTTTCAGGTCGGCAATATGAAGTTCGGCTGCATCCTCGCCGCGTTTGATGATGAGATCAGCCTGCAAGAAATCAGATGGTTGCACGCCTTTTACATTGGGCGTTATCAGGTATTTCGGGTCAATCATTTTCGCCTGGTCTCTCGAATCTTTCACACCGCCAAACATCAGCACACGGCCAGTAATTTTTGCGATTGAGTTCATTTCGGCAGCTGTAACTGACTCATCATAACCAGTGTAGGAGCCAATCACAATGTCAGCGCCCATATTGCGCACATCTTCAACCGGGAAATTGTGCATCACGCCGCCATCGACAATAAGCATCGTATCGGCCAGAGTCTCAATCAATACGGGCGAGAAAACCAACGGAATGGCCATGCTGCTGCGAATGGCTTGCGCAAGGTCGCCGTCCTTGAATTCAACCAGTCTTCCTTTCAGAATATCAACGCCATAGCAGCGGAACGGAATGGGGTAGTCGTCGAAACTGTTTATGCCTGCAGTGCACCACGTCTGGCGCGAGAAAAACTGCGAAAGGTTCTGTCCCTCAATCACGCCTGACGAACGTATCAGCTTGCCACCTTCAAAAGTGAACTCCACAGGATAGCAGCCAAGGTCATCTTTCTGATTTATTGATATAAAGCGTGTGTCGAGTGTGTTCGACATCAGCTCGAGCCAATTGGAGTTACGGGCAAAATCTTCAAGTTCTTCAACCGAATAACCTATTGAGTATAAGGCGCCTACAATACTACCCATACTTGTGCCGGTGATGTAATCGGGGTAAAGCCCGACCGACTCAAGCTTTTTCAGAACGCCAATGTGCGCCATACCTTTCGCACCGCCTCCGGACAGCACAAGTCCCACTTTGGGGCGCTTCGACTGACTTGAAGCTTCACTTTCAGCTCCAGCAGCCGAACCGCTGATAATTAGCGGAATAAGCAATGCGGCAAATAAACTCCGAATCGACATTTTTCTTGGTTCTATATCAAAACGAAAGGATTCCAACCGGAATCCTTGTCGTTTCATACATAAAGTTCAAGTTACTTACTCAGTTTCTCGCTCACATCAAGAAGCATTTTCAAGCCCATGGCATCCATTGCGTTTGAATTGCCGGCTCCACCTGCCGTCACAATGCGGGGCAGCTGTACTTTGCTAATTGCTTCAGCCACACCAACTTTGGTCTTGTAATCCCACTCGGCGCGCTCCTGCGGTGTCAGACCTGCAGCAACTTTCAAGCGGTTGGCCTCGGCTTCAGCCTGACCTTCAGCAATAATTTTCTTCTTGTCGAATTCGGCTTTCTCAGCTGCCAGGCGCGAAACCTCACGTTCCTGCTCGGCCTTGGTAACCTCAGTAGCCTTTATACGCTCTTGTTCCCACTTGGCTTGAGCGGCTTTAGCCTTACCTTCTTCCTCGGCGCGGATGGCTTCCTGAACGGCTGCTGCAGCCTTTGCCTTTGAAGTCTGGATAAGCATGTTGGCCTCCTGTTGCTGCGAAATCTGCTGCTTAACCTTGTCGCTGTAATCAATCTTACTTACAGACACTTGGCCAATCTCAATACCGTAATATTTGAAAGGAGAGGACTCTGAACGTTTGAAGCCGCCGGGAGCGTTCTCATCGGGAACGAGAGCCGCGATTTTAGTCGTTTTCTTCTCACCCGTGATTGGGTCGATAGTCTCCTCTGTTTTAACAGTAGTTTTGTAAACACCGTTGTTCAGCTGGTCGGTGATGTATTCAATCAGGTCGTTCTTCTTCTCAGCATAGCTCTCGAACGCCGACATCAGCGGGCCTGAAGCATAGATTACTTTTGTAACAGTCTGTTTTACGAGGTCGTTCATCAAGCGGTCCATACCGTTGTAGTCTGTTTGGATGCGCGACAGGTGCTCAATGTCAGTCGGCAATTTCACACGCAACGAGCCGTAAATCAAGCCGTCAGAAGCATCGTTGAAGATGACCGGAATAGGAGTGCCGTTCGCGCGGTTTCCTTCGTCAGTGGCACCAAACCACAGCTGCTCGGTCTTGTGATAAACGGTTGTCTTACCAAACCACTGACCGCGCCAACCAGGCGTTGTCCAATAGTCCATTTTTCCCGTGAAGGGGAATTGGTTCACTACAATTGTCTCATTCTTAACATCTTCGCCAATTCGGCCAAGCATTGAGAGCACCACAAGTGCGAAAACGGCGCAAACTCCGCCGACGATTCGCTTTCTCGAAATATTCAGCATAACTAAAAGATTTATAGGTTATTAACAATCATTTCTTAAAGAAATAGTAAAAGGGTATCAGCATCTTGGGGAATGAGACTTCTTGATTCTCCGGAGTGAATTTGATAATACCGAACATCTCAAGAAAACATACCAGATAATACAGGCCGCAAGCAAAAATAAATGCTACGATAAAAATCTTAAAAATCATAATTTCAAGTATTTAAGGTTATTACTCTCGGTTTAAATCACTTCAATCCTTCATCCCGATAGCTATCGGGACTTCACACTATCCTCGGCTCGAGCAGTCCCAGCAGTGGGTGCAGAGCTTCTCTTTCGGCAGACCGATGGCCTCAATCAAGTCCTCAAGGCGCTGGAACCGAAGCGTGGTCAGATTCATATCCTTACGCATCTGCTCAACCATATCCTTGTATTCCTGCGAATCGGGGTCGGCATATTTTGAGAAATCGACATCCTCTTTGCCCTCAAGTTTAACAATGGCCTTGCGTGTAGCCAGCTCAAGCGACGAGCGCGAACGGCTGAAGTTCAGATATTCGCAAGGGTAGATGAGCGGCGGGCAGGCAACGCGCATATGCACCTCTTTGATACCAGCCTCCATCAGGTCTTTCACATTGTCTTTCAGCTGAGTACCGCGCACAATCGAGTCGTCGAGGAAGATACCCTTGCGCCCGTTGATGACCGAAGCGTTCGGAATCAGCTTCATCTTTGCCACCAAGTCACGCTGTTTCTGGTTTTGCGGCATGAAGCTGCGCGGCCATGTCGGCGTGTATTTTGCGTAAGGACGCATGTACGGAATGCCTGTAGCGGCACTGTAGCCCATTGCGTGACCAACGCCCGAATCGGGGATACCAGCCACAAAATCTGCGTCTTTCACATCGTCGTTGGCGGCAAGTTTCTGACCGCAGCGGTAGCGAGTCTGGTCAACGTTGATGCCCTCGTAGCATGCCGGTGGATAACCATAGTAAACCCACAGGAACGAGCAAATCTGCATCTCGTTATTTGCCTCGCGCAGAACAGAATAGCCATTGTTGCGGATTGACACAATCTCGCCCGGACCAATATATTTTTCAACTTTGTAATCAAGGTTCAGGAACGATGAAGTCTCGGAAGCGGCGCAGTAGGCACCTTCTTTCTTACCGATAACGATAGGAGTGCGGCCCAGTTTGTCGCGCCCGGCGATAATCTCGTCCTTGTTCAGAATCAGCATTGAGCACGAGCCTTTTATGCTGTTGTAGACGTTCTCGATTCCTTCTTTGAAACTCTGCTTCTCGCAGATGAGCATGGCAATCAGCTCGGTGGGGTTGATGCCGCCCTGGCTGGTCTCTGTGAAGGTTTTTCCCTCGCGCAGGAAACGGTCGGCCAGTTCATCAACATTGTTTATTTTGGCCACTGTGGTGATGGCAAAGCGCCCCAGGTGCGAGAAGATGACCAACGGCTGCGCCTCGTTGTCGCTGATGCAGCCGATTCCCGACTCGCCACTGAATCCTGCCATATCGCCTTCAAACTTGTTTCGGAAATAACCGTCTTCAAGGCTGTGGATAGCACGCTGATAGCCTAATTTTGTCGAATAAATCGACATACCCGCACGTTTTGTCCCAAGATGAGAGTGGTAGTCGGTACCGTAGAAAACATCGGAAACGCAGTCGGTATTGGTGACTGCCCCAAAAAATCCGCTCATAGATTCGTTTTATTTAATGCCCCAAAATTATCTAAAAATCGATAGTCAATAGAATAAGTTATCAACCTATTATGAGACATGGACCAGGTGCGTTTCAAAGACGGAATTTGTACGTGACTTTCGCAAATATTTACGCGGAAACCTACTCTCGATTAAAATTTTTCCTATTTTTAAAAGCTAAAAACTAAAAACAAAGCAGATATGGGAACCTGTTCAATCAAAAACACTGAAGAGGGATTGATTTTTGAAATCACCGACAAAGCTAACCATGAAGTGACCATAACCCGTTATAACGGTGAAGATGAGGAGGTTGCCATTCCTGATGATTTTTGTGTGGACGGTGTCGGATATGCGGTGACGAGCATCGGCGACAGCGCTTTTGAGAACTGCGTCGGTCTCAAATCGGTCACCATTCCGCGTTCGGTGCGCAAAATTGGCGATGGCGCGTTCATGGGCTGCAGCAGCCTGACTTCGGTCACGATTCCCGATTCAGTTCTGAAAATTGGCGATTATGCGTTTCAGAATTGCAGCGGACTGACGCAGGTAACCATCTCCAGTTCAGTCAAACACATCGGCAGCAACATGTTTTCGTGCTGCATCGGCCTCACATCGATAAAAATTCCGCGTTCAGTCACCAGCATCGGCGACAATGCCTTCTACGGCTGCCGTGGCCTTACATCGGTCGATATTCCTAATACTGTGACTGTTATCGACGATGGCGCGTTTGTCAATTGCAGCAGCCTGGAGTCGGTTGTTATTCCCGATTCGGTCTCAGCCATCGGACACAGAGTGTTCTCGAACTGCCGTAGTTTGCAATCGACAACCATCGGAAAATCTGTCAAAAGCATTGGAAACGAAGCATTTGCAGGCAGCGGCCTCACATCGGTTGCTATCCCAGGCTCAGTGACAACCATTGGCGATTATGCGTTTGAGGGTTGCGCACAGCTGAAATCAGTCAACATACCCGACTCAGTGACATCAATCGGCGGCGGTGCGTTCCGCGTCTGCAGCCTTCTGAAAGCCATAAACGTTGAGCGCAAGAATGCCAACTACACTTCGGACGAGGGTGTTCTGTTCGACAAGGAAAAAACGCGCCTGATATGCTATCCGGCAGGAAAGATGGGCGCCTATAGCATTCCGAAAACCGTCAAAACCATTGGCAGCAGCGCGTTCCGCGGTTGCTACGGCCTGACGGCTGTCACCATTCCCGATTCGGTTTCCGACATCGAGAAAAGCGCATTTGCGGGTTGTGGTAGCTTGTTGTCGCTGGTAGTGCCTGATTCGGTTGCATGCATCGACAATTGGGCGTTCAAGAGCTGCCGCAAAATGGAGTCGGCTGTGATTCCTGATTCGGTAGCAAGCATCGGCTGGGAATCGTTTGAGGATTGCACATGCCTGAAATTCAATGAGTTCGACAACGCATTATATTTAGGAAACGCCAAAAATCCGTATTTGTGCCTGATTAAGGCCAAATCTGACGACATAACTGCCTGCGAGATTAGCGAAGGCTGCCGTTTTGTTTACAGCAATGCGTTCCGCGGTTGCCGCGACCTGACTGCAGTGACCATTCCCGAATCGGTCAAGAGCATTGGCGGCAGCGCGTTTGAGGATTGCAGCAGCCTGACATCGGTTGATATTCCAAACTCAGTTGTGAGAATCGACGAATGTGCGTTCTCCGACTGCAGCAGCCTTGAAATGGTCACCATCCCCGAATCGGTTCAGAATATTGAAGATGAGGCGTTTGCCGGATGCGACAGCCTGACAATCCGCTGCCGTGCCATGTCGCAACCCGACGGCTGGAGCGACGATTGGAACCCTGACAACATTCTGGTTGAATGGGGCGTGGAAGAGGAGTAGCACGGAGGGGTGTTAGGTAGATTTAGGAGTTAGGAGTTAGGAGTTAGGAGTTAGAAATCTGAATTCAGAATTTAGAAGTTAGAATTCAGAATTAAGGCATTAGGCAATAGGTGTTGGGTGTTAGGTGTTGGGGGTTGGGCATTAGCTTTGTCTGCAGTCTGTTGTCTGTTGTCTACAGTCGGTTGTCTATAGTCTGCAGTCCATCCAAGCAAAAAAATCAATTCACCTATTCACCAAATTATATACCTTCGCACATCGATTAAAAAATACAATTATGATAACATTCATTGTTTCAGTTCTTGCCCTTATTTTGGGCTATTTATTCTATGGTGCATTTGTTGAGAAGGTGTTAGGGGTTGATGCCAACCGCCAGACACCAGCTTACACTCGTCAGGACGGTGTCGATTACATTCCGATGCCGCTTTGGAAAGTGTTTCTGATTCAGTTTTTGAATATCGCCGGCACGGGACCAATCTTCGGTGCCATCGGCGGCATTTTGTTTGGCCCTGCGGCTTACTTGTGGATTGTGCTGGGCTGCATTTTCGGCGGCGCGGTTCACGATTTTATGTCGGGAATGATTTCGCTGCGCAAAGACGGCGCGTCGCTGCCCGAGATTGTGGGCGATGAGCTGGGCTTGGGTGTGCGTCAGGTTATGCGCGTGTTCTCGCTTTTGCTGATGGTAATGGTGGGTGCCGTGTTTGTAACCACGCCTGCAGGTCTGCTCGAAGGACTGACACCGACAGCGGGTTTCATCGGCAGCAAGACCTTCTGGTGCGTCATCATCTTCTGCTATTATATGATGGCAACTCTGCTGCCTATCGATACGCTCATCGGCAAGATTTATCCCGTGTTCGGACTGGCGCTGCTCATTATGGCGGCAGGCGTGTTCATTGGCATTTTCACCCACAGCGGTTCGATGCCTGAGATAACTGAAGCATTCCATACTCATCATCCTAAAGGATTGAGTATCTTCCCATTCCTGTTCATAACCATTGCCTGCGGTGCAATCAGCGGATTCCACGCCACGCAAAGCCCGATGATGGCCCGATGCCTGAAAAACGAGCGCTATGGCCGCATCGCCTTCTATGGCGCAATGATTACAGAAGGTTTTGTGGCTTTGATTTGGGCTGCCGCCGCAATCAAATACGCTGGCGGTACATCGGAAGGACTTGCACTCAAAATGAACGGCAATCCGGCTAACATTGTCAACTTCATCTGCAACGACTGGATGGGCCGCATTGGTGCCATTCTGGCCATTCTGGGTGTTGTGGCCGCGCCAATCACATCGGGCGACACCGCTCTGCGCTCTGCACGACTGATAACTGCTGATTTTCTGCATTTTCCGCAGAACACCATACCAAAACGTCTGGCGGTTTCGGTGCCAATTTTTGCCATTTCAGCAGTGCTTATGCTCATCGATTTTGCCGTGCTTTGGCGCTACTTCGGATGGTTCAACCAAACGTTGTCAATCTTCACTCTGTGGGCTATTACAGCCTATCTGTACCGCCACGGACGTCGTTATATCATAACGCTCATTCCTGCCATCTTTATGACATCGGTTTGCAGCACATATATATTATTGGCGCCCGAAGGATTCTCGCTGCCACCCGTGTGGGGCTACTCAATCGGCCTTGTGTTCACAGTTGTGCTGTCGTTCATCGCCATTCGGTATATAACCAAGAAGAAGTAGGAAAATTCAGAATTTAGAAATCAGAATTCAGAATTAAGTGGTTAAACCCGTTAAACATTAAACGATTCACCGATTCACCAAAAAAAGATTGACAAAAACTGCTAAATCCCGCTAATTGTAATACATTTGGCGCAACAAAAAAATAAAGTAATAAAACAGATTTATATGAAGACTAATTCAATTTTTGCCTGTGCAATTGCAGTAGTTGCAATGGGCTTCCTTTCAACAAGTTGTGCAAACCAGACACAGGCACCGGCTGCCGTTGCGGCCAACGATTCGACAGCTGTCGGAGCGTGCGACATCGCATTTATCGACGTCGATTCAATCCTTGTTAACTACAAACTCTCGATTGAGCTGAACGATGCCATCATGAAGAAGTACGCCAATATGCAGAGCAAGCTTGAGCGCGATGCAAAAGCACTTCAAAAAGACATCGAGACTTTCCAGGACAAGGTTCAGAAGGGCATCTTCCTGACCACTCAGCGCGCCGAAGAAGAGCAGCAGCGTCTGCTTGTCCGCCAGCAGGAGTTCCAGCGCCTTCAGGACGAGTACTCGCAGCAGTTGGCTGTTGAGCAGCAGAACATGAACAACCAGCTGTTCGAGAAGATTTCAGCTTACGTAACCAAGTACAACACTCCGGAGCGCTACAAATTCGTGCTGACACGCACCATCGGCGGCAGCATGTGGTACGCCAACGAGAAGTACAACATCACAAACGACATCATTGAAGGCTTGAACGCTGAATATGAGGCAAATCAGAAGAAATAGTTTTAAAGTGATACATTTGTAGGAAACTGCCGGGCATTTTGTTCGGCAGTTTTTGTTTGCCTACACAACAAGAAAAAGGCTACTTTTGCGCGAAAAATCAACAATATGGACCATTTGCCATTAAACGACACACCAATGCTTGTGTCGGCCATCAATTTCCTGCTGCGCGATGAGGAATTCGACACGCTCGACGAGATTTGCTTCCATTTCAACATCAACCGCAACGAGCTTGAGCAACGCCTCGCCGCCGAAGGTTTCCAATACTCCGAAGAGCACAAAAGGTTTATTTAATATTTAATATTTAGGATTTAGGATTTAGGATTTAAGACTTGAGACTTAGGACTTAAGACTACGGACAACAGACAACAGACAAAAAAAGCAATAATTCGTAATTCGTAATTCGTAATTCATAATTCGTAATTCCCCAACACCCAACACCCAATACCAAACACCTATTGCCTAATGCCCAGTGCCTAATGCCTTAATTCTAAATTCTGCCTTCACAATGTTTTCCCCACACAGCATCGAATCGGCCTATTGTTTCTTCCATCAGAAGTGGCGTGTTTATCAGTATTCCAACAGCCCGCAGCAGAAGGAGGAGATAGAATATGCCATTGCCTCGTATGTGGAAAGCATGAACAGCAAGCTTTATGCGCAGCTTGCCAACGGCCGCACAGATTTCCTTCTTTCGCACTCCACATTTTCTTCTGACATAGCCTCTGCCGTTGCCGCACTTGAAGCAATGCTTTAACTGACTGTTCCAAAATTGTTAGTTTTTATGGGACGGGAGCGAAGCACACAATAGTTTTTTTGCGTATCTTAACCCCACTTTTTTGAATTGAAATGAACATTTTTGAATCGAAATAAAAGAGAAAAACCGATGAACAAAAAATTTGTCAATTTACTCGGAATCTTGTGCGCCTGTCCGGCACTTCTTATGGCACAAGAAGTTGAAGATGAGACCAATATGGTTTACAACCCGAGTTTCGAACAGTATGAGAAGTGCCCTGAAACCTACATCTACAACGACCAGTCGCACAGGCTGATACCGCACTGGACATACCCGTCGTTCACCACGCCCGACTATTTCAACAAATGCAGCACGGGCGACGTGAAAGTGCCCGACAACTTTGCCGGCTACAGCCAGCCGCACAGCGGAAAAGGCTACATGGGCGCCATTCTGACCGGCTCTGACCGCGACTACCGCGAGTACATTCAGGGCGAGCTCAAAAGCCCGATGAAAGCGGGAGAGGTTTACTGCGTTTCGTTCTGGTACAAGCTGGCCAACGGCTCAATGTTCGCTGTCGACCAGTTGAGCATATACTTCTCGCAGGAGAAAATCGCCAACGGCAACACCACTTTCCTGAACTACAACGGCCAGCTTAACAACGAGTCGGGCCTGTTCCTCGACAACACCGACGAGTGGAAGCACTACTGCATGCTCTACACCGCATCGGGCAACGAGATGTTCTTCACCGTGGGCAACTTCAAGAACTACGAGAACACCAACTACGTGGTGACCGGCAAGGACGTGCAGAACAAGAAAGGCAAGAAATACGCATACTATTTCTTCGACGATTTTGAGATTCGTCCGCTGACCACCTGCGAGGTGTGCGCCTGCGTGCCGAAAGGTCTTGAAACAGTGATTGTTGACTCTGCCTACACTGGCGGTCTCGACCCTGTGACCGGCAAAATCCAGCGCATCATCGACGACGGCGTCATCAGCCTGGGCATATCGGGCGGAACACCGCCATACAGCATCAAATGGTCGAATGGCGCGACAGGGCAGAAGCTGACCAATCTGCCGGCCGGAACCTACACCTACACCGTTTCCGACAAGAACAACTGCCACAACAGCGGCAAGGTTGTTTTCGTTCAGCCTGAAATCCCCGAAGACCCCTTCACTGACGGCCTCCGCAACATTGAGGAAGGCTCTGCGCTTATTCTGAACAACATCTTCTTCGAGACTGGCAAGAGCACGCTGCTGCCACAGTCGAATGCCGAGCTCGACAAGATTGCCGCATTCCTGGCCGAAGGCACTGTAAGTCAGATTGAAATCAGCGGTCACACTGACAATGTTGGCTCCGACGAGCTGAACCTGAAACTGAGTCAAGCACGCGCACAAGCCGTTGTCAACTATTTGGTATCGAAGGGGATAAGCCCCAACATGCTGCAAGCAAAAGGCTACGGCAAAACCCGCCCAATCGACACCAACCTGACCGACCAAGGCAAGAGCAACAATCGCCGAGTTGAATTTTTTGTTTTAAAGAAGTAATCTAAATAGTTATGAACAAGCATATTATATTCGCATTTCTGATGTCGGTGGCAATGGTGCTGCCGACCATGGCGCAAAAGCCCGAAAAGGCTTTCGAGGACATTGTTGCCGGAGTGAAGGCCAAAGACCGTCAGCCTGCCGTTGATGAAAATATGAACAAAGCCCGCGCCACGCTTGAGAAAGTGTTGGCCAAAGACGCCAGCAACGCCATGGCAAACCTTGGTATGGCCATCGTGCTCTCGTACGACGCTTACTCGCAGAAAGACTATTTCCGCGGCTGGCACCACTTCAAGAAAGCCGACGCAGGCGTGTCAACTTTCACAGCCGACGACAAGAAAGTACTCGACACATATTTCATGGCACAGAAGCTCGAGCGTCGCGGAAAGCCAATCGACAAGAACATGGAAATCGAGCGTAACTTGGTGGAGGAGAAGCTGATAAAGTTTGTCCGCGAGGAGAACAATCTGCAATATGCCGAAAAATTCCTCGAGGAGTTCCCCGACTCGAAATACTACAACAATGTGGTGCATATCCGCAACTACATTGAGTTCCGCAAGGCTGAGAATGCCGGCACGGTTGATGCGTTCAACTATTTCCTGAACAAATATCCCGACGCAGCACAGACAATAATCGCCAAAGAGGAGCGTAACGCACTGGCTTACAAGCAGACAGTTGAAGCCAACACGTTCGCCGCCTACAAGCAGTTTGTGGACAACTATCCTGATGCCGTGCAGTATGAGGAGGCCAAGAAGAAATTAGGCATTCTGGCATTCGACGAGGCCGCACAGAAGCACACTCTCGACGCCATTGAGCAGTTTATGGAGCAATATCCGAACTCGCCCAAGATGCCCGAGGCCAAACTGCTGAAACGCCAGCTGCTCTTCGACTGGGCAAAATCAGTCAACAGCATCGAGGCTTACAACAAGTTTGTGTCGCAATATCCTGAGGGTGAGATGTTTGTTGACATCTTCAACCTGAAATCGGCTGCTCTCGGACAGTCAATCGCTGCCGACCTGCCGATGGAGAACTACAAGGTCATCCGCGGCTTCGACAACAAGGCTGCACGCGACTTTGGCGGCTCAATTGCCACATTTGCCGACGGCTCGCTGATGGTCATCGCCAACACACCATCGCTCAACGACGACATGGACGATGTTTGGATGATTAAGCTCGACGCCGAAGGTAAAATGCAGAAAAACGACATCTTAGGCAACGATTTCGACGACCGCGTAAGCACTGCCTACATCGACAATGCAGGCTCTCTCTACGCCGCAGGTCTCACCAACGCCATCAAAAACACCGTTCCCGGCCAGTCGTGGTTCTTCAAGATGAATCCGCAGGGCAAGAACGAAATCAACGCCAAATTTGAGGGCAACGAGGTTCTTTCGATGGTGGTTTACGCTGATGGCAAATCGCTGCTTGGCGGCTACGTGCAGGAGGGCGACACCGCACTGCCAACACCGCTCATCACCAAGCTCAACGCACAGGGCCGCAAACTCTGGACTCGCACCTACGCACCAGGCAAGAAGGTTACATCGCTTGCGCTCGACGTCACAGGCAACGTGTGCAGCATGGCCTTCAACGACAGCTGGGTGGCTCAAATCGACGAGCTGGGCTACATCAAATGGGATAACATGCTCGACGGATGCAAACTCTCATCGGCAGCCATACAGAACGGCAAAACCGTCTATACAGGCACCAAGGAGTCGAAAGGTTATGCTGTGGCCTTCGACGCAGCCGGCAAGAAGCTCTGGGAGGCTCAGTTCGACCTTCCGACAGACGGCGCCTTCAAAGAGAGCCGCATTCTGCCCGACGGCTCGGTTGTGAGCGGCGGCACCTTCGGCAACGCCATGGTTCTGGTAAAGATTGACGCCAGCGGCAAGGTGGTCTTCACAAAGACTTTCGATGGCTCGAAAACAGTGTCGTTCAACGGTCTGGCAGCTGCCGCCGACAACGCAGTGTGGGTGAGTGCCACCTATAACGATTCTGACATTGTGGTGTTCAAATTAGGATTATAACTTGTTTTCACATTAAAATGCGTCATTCGCATTTATGAGACCGCCGAGTTTTCGAGCGGTCTCTTTTTCAATTGGTTACAACAAATCCGACCATCGGTTTCACAAACAGAAAAACCGATTGGCCGCAAAAAAAACAACGAAAGAGGTAGGGTAGATGCCCACAAAATTGTCTTATTTACGAACTGCCCCAAAAGACAGTTCAATTATGAAAAACAAATAAAAAGTGCAATTATGAAAAAGTTAATGTTATCAATCTTCGCAGTTTCAATGAGCCTGAGCTTGTTTGCAGGCGATTTTACTGCAGCACCAACCGAGGGTTACCGCGGTTTTGCCGGCATGAACATCTTCTCCGGCATAAGTTCTCATCCGTACGACCGGTTTGCAATCACAACCGTTCACGGCATACAATCGAACAATCTGTACTTGGGCATGGGCGCCTCAATGCAGTTTGTGACCAACAACGATGACTTCTATTACAATACTTACGACGATAACTCAAATACCTATGAGTGCTACAGCAACGATGATTTCGACTTTGCAATGCCGTTCTTCTTCAATGCAAGATACGAAATGCCGATGGGCAAATACGCTCCGTTTGCCGACCTGAAACTGGGTTATGCTGTGGGCGATGTCAACGGCCTGTACGCGCTGCCGGCTGTTGGAATCCGTCTGGCTCACTTCAACATGTGGTGCGGCTACAATCTATTGCAGGACAAACGTGTACACAACAGGGAAACCGAGATAACCAACTATCAGTCAATCGCTTTCGGCGTTTCGATTGATTGGGGCGGACGAAAAGACTAAAACCAACCAAACCAACTATATAAAAAACATATTCTGTTTTTATGAGCTGTCACTTGGCAGCTCTTTTTTTTTGCCGTTAATCTTTTGCGCCGGTTCGCTAATTGAGTATATTTTTCGCGCATTGAAAATCTCAAAACCGCCGATTGGGTTGAACAGTAATCTCGGCATAAATCAGCAAGAATCGGTTAGCCACAATTTAAAATTTCCGTGTTTTCCGTGCGTTCCGTGGTAATTATGAAATTTCCGTGTTTTTCATGAATTCCGTGGTAATTTTCGGATTATTATGTTTGTCTGATAATTTATATTATGTTAAATAGGATATATGAAAATACTCCCCACCAGCAAAAAAACTCTGAAAAAATTCAAAAAAACGCGCTAAGAATCAAATATCTGGACAGATTACCGGAACAATTCGCAAATATTGAATTCTGGCGCATATTGAGCACGATAATTCTATGGAAATACGTTTCTCACACAAATCACCGAAATCCTCGAATTTTGCGCCTGAATCGTACAATGGTCTTGATGTATGCGAAAAATCAAAATCTCAGACGATTTACGCGCCGCATTCTGACCAATGGCTCATGCATTTATGGCACACAAAGAAAATTCTACATTTCAGCTGAAAAATGAATTGACAGCTGCATTGTATGATTACAATCAACAGAATTGAATCGCTTAACGCATCGTTGCTAATGCTGGCACCATTTCCTGAATTAAATACTCCCCTGATTGTCAGCCGCTTCAATCAGTTTACCTAAATAAAAAAGCGAAGCCCCTATCCGACTTCGCTCTTTATCTAATTGCTTGTAAATCAATAATTTACAAAAATATTCATATCTATCTGTAAATCAATCATTTATCTATCTTGCAGCGGTACGTAATGGTACTCGTTTTGCAGGATGTTCTTGTAAGCCGGACGGATGATTCGGCGCGATGTGAAGGTCATCTCCTCAAGGCGGTGCGCTGCCCAGCCCGACATACGTGCGATGGCGAACATTGGCGTAAACAGCTCGTGCGGAATCTCGATGGCCTCGTAAACAAAGCCGCTGAAGAAATCCACATTGGCGCAGACTGGCTTAACGTTGCCGTTCTTGTATTCGGCAAGCGCTTTGGGCGCCAGCTCCTCAATGTTCAGGTACAACTGCAGCTCAGCCTCCAACCCTTTCGCCTTAGCAAGCTCTATTGCTTTTGTTTTCAGCAGTTGAGCACGCGGGTCCGACAGCGTGTAAACGGCGTGTCCAATGCCGTAAATCTTGCCTGAGCGGTCGTAAGCCTCTTTGCGCAGAATCTTCATCAGATATGACTTAATCTCCTCCTTGTCGTTCCAGTTCTTCACGTTCTTCTTGATGTTAGTCATCATCTCGAGCACTTGAAGGTTTGCGCCACCGTGCAGACGGCCTTTCAGCGAGCCGATTGCTGCGGCTGTGGCCGAATAAGTGTCGGTCATTGCCGACGACACAAGGCGCATTGTGAACGTTGAGTTGTTACCACCGCCGTGCTCTGCGTGCAGAATCATCATAAGGTCGAGAATCTCGGCCTCAAGCGGCGTGTATTTGTTGCCCTTAAGCAGATACAGGAAGTTCTCAGCCGCCGACAGATTAGCCTGCGGGTGTCTGATTACCAGCGATTTGCGATAGAACGCGTGACGCATTCCCTGATATGAGTAAGCTACGATAATCGGCAGCTTGGCAATCAGGTTGAGCGACTGCTTAACAAGGCTCGGCAGCGAATAATCCTCGGCTGTATCGTCCAGCGTGTAGAGAATCAGCACCGAACGCGACAGCATATTCATCAAATCGCGGCCACGCAATGAAAGAATCATATTGATGAACGAGTCGTCCAAATCGCGCTTGCTGGCCAGATGGGTTGTCATTTCGGCCAATTGCAGCGATGTGGGCAGTTTGCCGGTAAGCAGCAGGAAGGTTGTCTCCTCAAAGCCCGGGCGGTTTTCGCTCTGGAAGCCCCTCACCAACTCACGGATTGGAAATCCGCGGTAGCGCAGGTCGCCTTCGGTTGGAATCAGCGTGTCGCCCTCACGGCGATAACCTACAACGTCGCCAATGCTTGTCAAGCCAACCAGCACACCCGAACCGTCGGAATTGCGCAGGCCACGCTTAACGTTGTACTTGTCGAACAAATCCTTGTCAATCTGGCACGATTGGTTTACTAATCTTGAAACGTCAGATATGAAATTCTCCATTACTTTTTCTTGTTTAATCGTTTATTCCTTTGTTGAATCGGTGAATCGGATTTTTGGACTTCGGACTTCAGACAACAGACCGTAGTCGTAATTCATAATTCGTAATTCAATCCCCCTAAATCCTACCTCCTAATTCCTAAATCCTAAATCCTAACTAAAGATTCTTGATTAAGGCGTCAGCGAACTCCGATGTCGAGAGTTTTGTGGCGCCTTCCATCATTCGGTGCAGGTCGTAGGTTACGGTTTTCTGCGAGATGGTTTTGCTCATAGCCTTGCGGATGCCGTCGGCGGCCTCGGTCCAGCCCATATAGTCGAGCATCATTGCGCCCGAAAGCAGCAACGAGCCAGGGTTCGACACGTTCTTGCCAGTGTATTTCGGCGCTGTTCCGTGTGTAGCCTCGAAAATGGCGAAACCGCTCTGATAGTTGATGTTGGCGCCAGGTGCGATGCCGATACCTCCCACGCACGCTGCCAGAGCGTCAGAAATGTAATCGCCGTTAAGGTTCAGAGTGGCGATGACCGAATACTCGGCGGGACGGGTCAGAATTTGCTGCAGGAAAGCGTCTGCAATACAATCTTTTATGATGATTTTGCCCGATTTTGCGGCTGCGTCCATTTCGGCGTTGGCTGTCTCCTCGCCAACTTCCTTCTTGCGAGCCTCCCATTGGTTCCAGGTGTAAACCTTGTCGGCGAACTCGCGCTCGGCCAGTTCGTAGCCCCAAATCTTGAACGCGCCCTCGGTGAACTTCATAATGTTGCCCTTGTGCACAAACGTAACCGACGGTTTCTTGTGGTCGATGGCGTACTGAATGGCCGCGCGGACAAGGCGCTCCGTGCCTTCCTGACTCACAGGCTTGATGCCGATGCTCGACGACTCGGGGAAGCGAATCTTCTTAACGCCCATTTCCTCAATCAGGAACTTCTTGATTTTCAAGTTTTCAGGCGTGCCGTTCATATATTCAATGCCAGCGTAAATATCCTCGGTGTTCTCGCGGAAGATGCACATATCAACCAACTCGGGGCGCTTCACAGGCGACGGCGTGCCCTCGTAATACTGCACGGGGCGCAGGCATACGTAAAGGTCGAGAGTCTGACGCAGAGCCACGTTGAGCGAGCGGATGCCGCCGCCAATCGGGGTTGTCAGCGGGCCCTTGATGCCTACCAGATATTCGCGGAAAGCGTCCAGAGTCTCGTCGGGAAGCCAACTGCCAGTGGCGTTGAAGGCTTTCTCGCCAGCCAGAACCTCTTTCCACTCAATTTTGCGCTTGCCGCCGTAGTATTTCTCCACAGCCGCGTCCATTACTTTTTGCGATGCAGGCCAGATGTCGCGGCCGATTCCGTCGCCCTCAATGAAGGGGATTACGGGGTTGTTAGGAACGTTGAGTTTACCATTGCTGATTGTGATTTTCTCTGCCATAATATTCAATTTATTTTGATTGTTTACGAATTTGATTCAATGCGCCGCCCAACTTGAACCACTCAATCTGTGCAGCGTTATAAGTATGATTTACAGTTATTTGCTCCGATGTTCCGTCGGCGTGGCGGATGGTCATTTTCAATGGCACGCCCGCGCTGAAGGTTGTCAGGCCGCTGATGGCGAAGGTGTCGTTCTCGCGGATGCGGTCATAATCGGCCTTGTCGGCGAAAGTGAGCGCCAGCATACCCTGTTTCTTAAGGTTGGTCTCGTGGATGCGAGCGAACGATTTTGCCAGCACCACGTTCACACCCAAATGACGCGGCTCCATAGCAGCGTGCTCACGGCTCGAACCCTCACCGTAGTTCTCGTCACCGATGATGATGCTGCGCAGACCGCGTGCCTTGTACGAGCGAGCAAGGTCGGGAACGGCGGTGTAGTTGCCGCTTGCGGTGTCGAGCACCTTGTTAGCCTCGCCGTTGAACGCGTTGATGGCGCCAATCAGAAGGTTGTTGCTGATGTTGTCGAGATGTCCGCGAAAGCGCAGCCACTTGCCAGCCATACTGATATGGTCGGTTGTGCATTTGCCTTTGGCCTTGATGAGCAGTTGCAAGTTATCAAAATCCTTGCCGTCCCACTCGGCAAACGGCTCAAGCAGTTGCAGACGCTCGCTGTTCGGGTCCACCTTAATAACGATGCCCGAACCGTCGGCAGGCGGTGCAATAAAGCCGTCGGGGTCGGTAACGAAGCCGTTTGCAGGCAGTTCGTCACCTACAGGCGCGTCAAGCATAACCTCGCGGCCGTCTTCGGTCATAAGTTTGTCTTTCAACGGGTTGAACAGCATTGAACCCGAAATTGCCATTGCCGTAACCAGCTCGGGCGAAGCCACAAACCCGTGGGTGTTGGGGTTGCCGTCGGTACGTTTGGCAAAGTTGCGGTTGAACGAGTGGATGATACTGTTCTTGGCCGTTGGGTCGGCGGTGTGGCGTGCCCACTGACCAATGCACGGGCCGCAGGCGTTGGCCATAACAAGCGCGCCAATCTCCTTGAAGGCGGCAATCTGACCGTCGCGGTCGGTGGTTTTCTTCACCTGTGTTGAACCAGGACTTACAATAAACTCCGCTTTTACCTTGATATTCTTCTCTTTAGCCTGACGAGCCACCGATGCGGCGCGGTCCAAATCCTCGTACGACGAGTTGGTGCACGAGCCAATCAAACCAACTTCCATTTTCTCGGGATAGTTGTTTTTGCGGATGTAATCGGCAAACTGCGAAATTGGCGTTGCAAGGTCGGGCGAGAACGGTCCGTTCACGTAAGGCTCTATTTCTGAAAGATTTATATCGATGATTTGGTCGTAGAAATTCTCGGGATTGGCGTAAACCTCGGGGTCGCTTGCCAGATTGGCGGCGTTCTTCTCGGCCAGTGCGGCAATCTTCTCGCGGCCAGTGGCGCAAAGGTATTCGTGCATTTTCTTGTCGAAGGCGAAGATTGAAGTGGTTGCCCCGATTTCGGCGCCCATATTACAAATGGTGCCTTTGCCAGTGGCCGACAATGTTGCCGCGCCCTCGCCGAAATACTCAACAATGCAGCCAGTTCCGCCTTTGACGGTGAGCAGTCCAGCCACCTTCAGAATAATGTCCTTCGGCGATGCCCAACCGTTGAGTTTGCCAGTGAGTTTGATACCGATAAGCTTCGGCATTTTCAGCTCCCACGGCAGACCAACCATAACGTCGACAGCGTCGGCGCCGCCAACACCAATGGCCACCATACCCAAACCGCCTGCGTTGACGGTGTGCGAGTCGGTGCCAATCATCATTCCGCCAGGGAAAGCGTAGTTCTCAAGCAACACCTGATGGATGATGCCAGCTCCAGGTTTCCAGAATCCGATGCCGTATTTGGCGGCCACGTCGTGCAGGAAGCTGTAAACCTCCTTGTTCTGTTCGTTAGCCACGGCAAGGTCTTTCTCGGCTCCCACGTTGGCCTGAATCAAGTGGTCGCAGTGCACAGTTGAAGGCACCATTGTGCGGCTTTTGCCAGCATTGATGAACTGAAGAAGAGCCATTTGCGCGGTAGCGTCCTGCATAGCCACGCGGTTGGGCGCAAACAGCGCGTAGTCGGCACCCCGCGTATATTTGCGGACTTCGGCCTCAGGCGACAGATGCGCGTATAGGATTTTCTCACTCAAAGTCAATGGTCGGCCTAACAGCTTGCGGGCTTCGGCCACTTTTGCGGGCAATTCGTTGTAGAATTGCGCAATCATCTCATAATCAAAAAGCATTATTCTATATGTGTTTTTTGGGAAGACGCCTCTCCCCGATTATTGAAAATCAACGTTTTAAACAACCTTTCAAAATCTGGTGCCCAAATATTTATGCATCATTTCCGCATAAATGTGCGGACACCGCTTTTAAATCGCAAAGATAGCAATTATGGGGCAGTTTTCCTACCGTTGCGGCTTTTTACGTTTTTTGCTTAAAAATATGTGTATGCCGACCTTTCGGAACTGGCGGAGAAAACCACCATTCCGCAGCACACTCCTGACTGTTTAACTTTTCATTAACTCTTTTTAACCTGTTCTTAACCAGCACGAACGATTTGCTCACCTACATTTGCATCGTCTGATAAAGACATGTTTCTTCATAATAGTTTTTAGTTGCTTACGCGGACTCCCCGTCCGCAACAATCAGAAACGGCTCCCGACTCCCCATCGGAGCCGTTTTTTCGTTGTTCCCCCGCAACCATCGCGACAGCGCCGTAAACGCTCAAAATCGGGCAAAAAAAAAGCCTCTGCATTGCAGAAGCTTCTGGTGCCCAGAACAAGACTCGAACTTGCACAGCCTAACGGCCACTACCCCCTCAAAGTAGCGTGTCTACCAATTTCACCATCTGGGCATTAAATAAAGAACTTTTTGTAGTGCCTAAGACAGGACTCGAACCTGCACGTTATTGCTAACACTAGTCCCTGAAACTAGCGCGTCTACCAATTCCGCCACTTAGGCTTTCAAGCGGGTGCAAAAGTAAATATTTTTTAATTATTGCAAACAGAAAATCGAATTGATTCTAAAAATATCTGTTCCGACAATTATATCGCTTAAAATTAGACTTTTATAGGGATTATCAGATGGAAAACAGTGCCCTTTCCAAGCTCCGACTCCACATTAAGCTCGCCGTGAAGCATCTTGGCAAACGACTGCGAGATGGCAAGTCCGAGTCCAGTGCCGTAGCTGCTGGCCTTGTTGGAGGTGACTTGGAAGAAGCGGTCGAAAATCTGGCGCATGTCCTCCTGCGAAATGCCGATTCCCGTGTCTCTGACGTAAAATTCGATTTGCTTGTCGTTGGCTGAATAGCCGAACCACACTCCTCCCTTATCAGTGAATTTTATGGCGTTTGTGAGCAAATTCGAAACAATCTGCACAAGCTTGGTCTCATCGGTGTAGATGACCACGCTGCTGTCAGCTGGCTCGACATATTCCAGCGTGATGTTTTTGGCCTGAGCCTGCTGAAGGAAGATTCGGTGCAGCCTGCGGAGAATCTCGTCAGGAACGATGCGTGTGACGGCAACCGATGTGCGCCCAAGCTGGATATCAGACATCACAAGCATGTCAGACACAATGCCCATGAGCTGGTTGCAACTGTTGCTTATAATATTTGTGTATGATTTCAATGTGTCGTCAGGCAGGCCAGAGCTCTCGCTGATGATTTCGGCAAAGCCCGAAATGGCGTTGAGCGGCGTGCGTATCTCATGCGACAGGTTTTGCAGCAGCGTCTCCTTCATGCGGTCCGACTGCTCGGCCTTGCTCAGTGCCTTCATCAGCTCCATCTCAATGTTCTTACGGGTTGTAATGTCCTCTTTCACTGACACATAACCCGTAATCACCTTGTTCTTGTCGTAGATTGGCGATATGCGGACCGAATACCATATTATCATGTTGCCGTTACGCACCTGGAATTCGCCGTTGACACTGCCAGTTTCCATAAGCTTTTGATACAGAATGTTTTGCTGCTTGTTATCTAAATCAAATTCTCGGATACGCTGGCCGATAATGTCTTTTGATTCATAGTTATGCGCCATAAACACCTTGTCGTTGGCATAGACGGCAATCCAGTTGCTGTCGTAGATGATAAACTCGTTCTGCGACTGGTTGATTGACTCAATAAGCTGAAAGTTAGTTTGTTGGGCAATCTTGAGCGCTGTGATGTCGGTGACGGATATAATGCTGCTTCGAGGGCTGCCGTCGGTCTGTCCGAAGATTGAGAAATTCAGCAGCACGTTGACTTTGCGGCCTGTCTTGCGCAGAAAAACGGTCTCGAACGAGTGAACAGTCACATTGTCGTTCGACTGCAAGCCCTTGCGGTTCAGACGGTCGATTTCGCTCGGCGACATCAGCCTCAGCAGACCTTTGTCCTTCAACTCATCGGCCTGATAGCCTGTAATTCTGTAGAACTCCTTGTTGCAGTCGAAAATGTCGTAACCGTGAATCAGACCGATGGCTGTTGGCGAGGTGGCATAGATGGCATCAATGCGGGTTCGCTTCTCCTCCAGCTCCTGCTCAAGCTGCTCCATGCGCGTAACATCCTGAACAATGCCGACAATACGCCCCGACTCCGTGCCCCAGTTAAGGTTGTCGCCCGTAACAAATATGTGCCGTGTGTTACCTGCCTGCGTGGTTATGTGGCAGTTGAAATTGATGAATGTATCGTCCTTGATAATGTTCGATTTGACGCTTGCCCGCAGACTGTCGCGCCCTTTCTGGTCGAGCAGCCGCATGAGACTGCTGACCGTCATGGTGTGGTTGCTCCGCTTGATGTCGAAAATGCGGCAGGCCACATCGTCAAGCTTGATTGACTTGCCATTGCCGATGGTCTCCCAGCTGCCAATATGGGCGGCTCTTTGGGTGTCCTTGAGCAGGGCGTGGCTCTTGGCGATTGACAGCGACGCCTGCTTCTGCGCGGTGATGTCGGTGATGGTCCAGACAACGCTCTCGTCGGACAGCATTTTGCCCGTGACGTGAACCCACGCCAGCGTGCGGTCTTTCTTATATACCTCAAACTCAGTTGAATATGTCACGCCGATGCGCATCAGATTGTAGCCGTCGCCTCGCAGTTTGGCAACCATTGCGGGGTCTTTGAACACATCAACAAACTCGTAACGCTGTTCGCGCATATCATCTTCGGTGTAGCCGAAAGCCTCCTTCTTGTTGAACCACTGGATACGCCCCTTGTTGACCAGCAGCACGCCGCAGTCGATGGCATCGAGAATGGTGTGCTGAAGCTTTGAAAGCTCATCGTACTGGCGCTTAATCTCCGTCTGCTCAGTGATGTCCTGCATGGTGCCAAAGAACGACTTGACGCTGAAATCCTTGTCGAAAATGAAGTTTCCCGTCACACTGATGGTGCGTTTCTGCTTGTCGGTCTGACGGATAATCTCGCAGTCGAAATTCTCGAAGATGTTGGAGCAGATAACCTTATTAAGGTGCGAGACGACCACCTCGCGGCCCTCGGGCGTTAGCACGAACTCAAGCGTGCGCAATGTCTGGCTGCTTTGGTAAGGCAAACCGAAAATCTCATAAACATGCTCATCGCCAGAGAATTCGCGGGTTTCGAGATTGACCTCCCAAAGGCCGATGCCCGAGTCGCTGCGTTTCATATAGCGGCGGCGGATGTACTCAATGTTGCGCAGACTCTCCTCCTGCCTTGTCACATCGGTACCCGTGGCATACAAAATGCCGCCCAGGACGCACGACGACCAGCTGAGCCAGCGCGTGCTGCCATCTTTGTGCAAAGCCTTGTTTTTGAACGGAAAATTGACGCCCTCTGTCTTATAAATCTCCTTAATCTGCTGCTCGCCACGCTCCTTATCATCAGTGTGCACAAGCTCCATGATGTGCCGCCCGATAAGCTCTTCGGGCTGATAACCAAAGATTTTCACACACGTGGGGTTGATTTTCAGGATATGGCAGTCGGAGTCCAAGACAAGCATCAAATCGTTGCTGTTCTTGAAAAACAAATCAAAAGCCTCGTGGTCGTTAATCATATCCATAACAAAAGTGTTTCGGGAACGAACTTTGAAAAGTAGCAATAAAATCGATTGGTTGTGTGCCTATTTTCGCCATCTCGGCTCTTTTTTGATTTTTTTCAATATGCTATTGCGTATTAAAAAACTGCACTTACCTTTGTGGCACAAAAATTTAAGACGAAAATGTTACAGCATCATCACCACCATCATTACTTTGGTTCAATCTAACAGAGCATTGACTGGTTGGTTCTATGTAAATGATACAAAGGCTTGCAGCAATGCGAGCCTTTCTTGTTTAGGAATTATTAAAACGAATAAAAATATGTTAAGAATTGCAGTACAGGCCAAAGGCCGATTGTTTGACGAGACAATGACAATGCTTGCGGAGTCGAGCATTAAGGTGGAATCGGGAAAGCGCACCCTGCTGGTGCCCGCAAAGAACTTCCCCGTTGAGATTCTTTATCTGCGCGACGACGATATTCCGCAGGCCGTGGCTAGCGGCATTGCCGACGTGGGCATTGTTGGCGAGAACGAGTATGAAGAGCGTCAGGAAGACGCGGAGATTATCAAGCGCTTGGACTTCAGCAAGTGCCGTCTGTCGCTGGCCATCCCTAAAGAGATTGACTACAAGGGACTTGAGTGGTTCAACGGCAAGAAGATTGCCACTTCGTATCCGGGAATCCTGAAGCGTTTCCTCGACAAGAACGGAATCAAGGCCGAAATCCATGTGATTACAGGTTCAGTTGAGATAGCACCTGGTATCGGCTTGGCCGACAGCATTTTCGACATTGTAAGCTCGGGAAGCACGCTGGTGAGCAACAACCTGAAAGAGGTTGAAGTGGTGATGAAATCGGAAGCCGTTCTGATTGGAAACAAGAAACTTGCAGCCGACAAGCGCGAGATTCTGAACGAACTGCTGTTCCGCTTCGACTCGTACAAGAACGCCGAAGGCAAGAAATACATCGTGCTGAACATCCCGAACGACAAGATTGCCGCCGCAAGCGAACTGCTGCCTGGTATGAAGGCCCCCACCATCACCAAACTGGAGACCGACGGCTGGTCGTCAATGGCTTCGGTGATTGAGGAGAAACACTTCTGGGAAATCATCGGCAAACTGAAAAACCTTGGCGCTGAAGGCATTCTGGTAATGCCGATTGAGAAAATGATTTATTAACGGTAAGGGGTAAGAGGTAAGGGTTGAGATTTTTGAATTATGAATTGCGAATTACGAACGAATGCAAACTGTACAGACGTAGCGCGCTACGTCTCTACCGCAGCGCTGCAACTATCTAAACTCTAAACACTTCCCCCTAAACTCTAAACATTCAAAACAATGAACATTATAATCAACCCCGAAAGAATTGCCTGGAAAGATATTGTGGCGCGGCCGCTGATTGACCGTCAGAGCCTGGCGCCAATGGTGAACGACGTGCTGACGCAGGTGCGCGAGCGCGGCGACGAGGCTCTGCGCGAACTGACGCTGAAATTCGACAAGGTGGTGCCTGAAAGTTGGCTCACTAGCGAGCAGGAATTCAACGAGGCCGAGGCCAAACTGTCTGATAATCTGAAAAATGCCATCCGCACGGCGAAAGATAACATTGCCAAATTCCATCAGGCGCAAATGCCCAAGCAGGTTGAAGTGGAGACCGCCGAAGGGGTGCGCTGCTGGCAGAAGGCAACGCCGATAAACCGCATCGGGCTTTATGTTCCTGGCGGTTCGGCCCCACTCTTCTCGACGGTTCTTATGCTGGCCATTCCCGCGCAGATTGCTGGCTGCGGCGAGGTGGTGCTCTGCACGCCGCCCAACAAGGAGGGCAAAATCAACCCCGCCATTCTGTTCGCCGCAAGGCTGACGGGCGTTCGGCGGGTGTTCAAGGTGGGCGGCTCGCAGGCCATTGCGGCTATGGCGTTCGGCACGGAGACCATTCCGCAGGTTGACAAGATTTTCGGTCCTGGCAACCAATATGTTACGTGCGCCAAGCAACTCGTTTCGTCAATGGGTGTGGCTATTGATATGCCTGCTGGCCCGTCGGAGGTGCTGGTGGTGGTGGACGACCAAACGCCTGTGCAGTTCGCTGCCGCCGACCTGCTCTCGCAAGCCGAGCACGGCCCTGACAGTCAGGTGGTTCTGGTGTCGCTCTCGCAGCACAAGATTGAGGACGTTTGGCAGGAGACGCAGCGCCAACTCGACGAACTGCCACGCCGTGAGTTCGCGCAGAAGGCGCTGGCCAACTCGCGGTTTGTCTGCTTCAACGATATTGACACGGCAATGGATTTTGTGAACGCATACGCCCCCGAGCACCTTATTCTGTCGGTGAGCAACCCCGACGACTGGGCGCTGCGCGTGCGTCAGGCGGGCTCGGTGTTTATGGGCTACTACTCGTGCGAGAGCGCTGGCGACTACGCGTCGGGCACCAACCATACGCTGCCCACCAACGGCTATGCCCGCGCCTACAGCGGCGTGAATATCGACAGCTTTATGAAAAAGATTACGTTTCAGCAACTTACAGCCGACGGAATCCGACATTTGGGCCCCGTGATTGAGACAATGGCCGCCGCCGAAATGCTCGACGGACACAAGAATGCCGTGACGGTGAGGCTGAAAAGTTTAGAAGGTTGAGAGGGTAAAGTTTTAAGTTTAACGGGTTTAACGGGGTTAGAAAACAAAAAATTTGTGATTATTACAATAAAATCTAAAAAATGAAAAGAATAATTTTACCATTGGTAATAATGTCAATAATCGCAGTATTTACTGCTTGTGGGTGGTATAATCCAGATAAAGGTTATTATCAATATAATAATACAATAATATTAATTAAGAAAAATCATCCAATTGATACACTGTACGATTCTTCTATTTTTGAGTTAGATATTGATGCATATAGACCAAATTTCACATCAGATACCTTTTATTTTTCAAAAGAATACCTATTAAATCAAAAACATATTGGTGATTGGGTTCTATCTGCATTTATTGATTCGGCACTTTCAGAGCATTTGCGTCATCTTTTATTAGTCAATAATGATCTACACTACGCCTTTTATACTCGCTTAGAATATGAAACAATTAAAGTGTCTGATTGCGATAGTATTGCTGTAAGTTATTCTGGCTTTTCAGAGCACTACAAACTAAATAAGAAACATAAATGACACCCAACACTATAAAAGTTTTACATATTAATTAAATAAACTATGGCTGTAATACCTATTACGAAAGAAGCAGAAAGAACTTGGGATGAAATTCCAAGTGACGGCAGGTCTTGTACAAATCGTACAGAAACGTTTTATCATCAAGCCTGGCCTTTCAATAGTTATATTGATGACAGAAAAGAGGCTATCCAATCTATTGTCGCTCAAATCGTTCCTCCAGCTTCTATTGCAGAAGACTTTCTAAATGTAGATGATAATATTATAGAGTATATAGATGGTGCTTTTAATGTTATGATGGGTGGAGTAAGTCCAATTAAAGTTATTAACTCCACAATGAAATATATAACATCATTTTGGAAAAAAAAGAAGGAATCAGCACCAGTTGCAATCGATGAATGGAACGGGAACAGGCCTGCAGGTTGTTTATCCATAGCTTTCTTACAATTATTGTACTATTACAAGGATGTTCCTTCTGTAAAAAAAGGATTTCCAACATTAAACAGGTTATATAAATATTATAATGTTGAAACTAATCAAAATAGTAAATACTTTGGAAGATTCTGCAGGAAAAATAAAGAAACGGAGGATTACGAACCACTAATTAATACTGATGTTACAATTGTAAGAGAAATAATGGAAAAAATCTGTAAAGCTATTCCAGTTTCTGTTTTTACAGAAAAAGGAACAGCCGTTCTTCCTATTTTTGTAAAGCAAGCAGCAGAAAACCTCGGTTTTAAAGAATTTAGAGAACCTTTAGATTCACCTTCTAATGAGGAAGCTGCAAGATTGATTTACCAATCGCTATGTAATGATATAATACCTATAGCCTTTCAACGTAGAAATGGAGGTCATTACTATTTGATTGATGGATGTCAATTTACCCCACAATTAATTGAAAATGGTAAGAATTATGACAAAGCTTGTTATTTCAACTATAATAAAGGCTGGGGTGAAGGTAGTTGCAAATATGCTGCAATAATAGATAGTATGACTGAAGACATTGGAACATGCAGTCAAGATCACATAAGTAAATTATATTTCTTTGCTCCACCAACAAAAGTTTATACAACCTATGTCAAAGTAGATGAAGACGCAACTGACGCTGAAAAACAATTAGCTATCAGTAAAAGAACAGCGTTTGATAATTTTATTGGTAACAACTATACTCATTGCACCCCTCCTGTCGCAAAATTTCGAAAAGGAGAAGTTGTTTATGTGAAAAACACAATACTTGAAAATGGTCTTGCAGTTGTTGTATCTAATGCTATAACAGAAAACAATATAACATACTACCGTATTAGTTATGCAACAAAAAATCTTCAAGACTTATTAGCTCAAGGTGGGTCCACAACTTCATTAGGTCAACTTGCCCGTCAATTGACAGCAATGAAACTGAACAAAATAAAATTTGTTTCTGTAGATAATCTTGACAAAGTCTTTTCAAATAAATTATCATCTCTTTTCATTTGGGAAAGAAACGGAATAGATGCAAAAGGCCACTTCTATGTTAAAGAGTTTGCTGTTGGTCAACATATATTTAACGAACCAACCCTTATGACACAAAGCTGGTTAATAAGAACAAGCGACGCCTATATTTCTAAAATATATGATGATGGGACTTGTGATGTTTATTTCCCATATAATAAGAAAACTTATCATTCTTATCTGCCCTTTAATGGTAGCTATGTGGAACATTATGAATTTCCATCTACAACATCTATTCCAGCACAGTTTAAGACAGATGACAGGGTATGGTATAAATTAAGTGAAAACGATGGATTCTGGACAACTATACGTGAAGGCGGAGTATTTATTATAAATGGTCAAAGAACTTATTGGATTAAAAACCAAGGTGGCACAGGATTACAATACGCCGAAGAAAAAAATCTATATAAACCTGTTTATGTAATTGATCCAGACAAGTTCTATTAATTTAACAAATAGCACAGCAAAAAAGCCTGCTAAATATTTTTAAAAATTCAAAATGAAAAAAACAATTTTACCATTTGTAATAATGTCAATAATCACATTATTTACAGCTTGTGACCATCCTACATATGAATACTATTGCAAATATAGTTACACAATAATATTAATGAAGGCTAATACTCCTATTGATACATTATGTAATGTTAGTAGAATACCATGTGAAAAAGATGACAATCCAAATTTCGTATCAGATACATTTTGGCTTTCAAAAGAATACTTATTGAATAGATTTGATTCAATAGCTAATGTATACGAAAATGACAATACGGGTTATGACCATAGCAACACAGAACTTTTTTTACCAGATTCAATTGGATGCTGTTTTAGAAAGTATCTAAATGTAGTAGGACCAGAATATATAGATAAATACCTTGCTTTTATAACTTTAAAAGAATATAGAGCCATCAAAAAGTCTGATTGTGATAGTGTTGCCATAAGTTTCAAAGGCGAAAATATTGAAGAATATGAATGTACAACTCAAATTCGCCTATTCAATTCTAACAAATTATAATAAAATAAATTACTATAAGTTATGTCAAGTTTTGATTTAAATAAAATTGTTCGCCCGAACGTGCTTGCAATGGAGCCTTATTCCTGCGCTCGCGACGAGTTTGAGGGCGAAGCCGCCGTCTTTCTCGATGCGAACGAGAACTCGCTCGGGTCGTTGGCTGGCGAGGGCTACAACCGCTACCCCGACCCGCGACAGACACAGTTGCGGATAAAAGTGGCGAAAATAAAAGGCGTGAAACCCGAACAGGTCTTCTTCGGAAACGGCAGCGACGAGCCTATCGACTTGCTTTACAGGGCTTTCTGCCGCCCGACAATCGACCGCGCAATCATTAACCCGCCCACCTACGGAATGTATAAGGTGCAGGCGGCCATTAACGAAACGCCTGTCGATGAAGTGCTGTTAACACCTAATTTTCAGTTGCAAACCGATAAAATTCTGGCTGCCGTAAAGCCTGAAACAAAGCTGATTTTCGTTTGCTCGCCGAACAATCCGTCGGGCAACCTAATGAAACGCGCTGATATTGTGCGACTTATCGAGAGTTTCAATGGCATTGTGGTGGTTGACGAGGCGTATATCGATTTTGCTGAAACAGAGTCGTTTACAAAACTGATTGACCGCTACCCCAACCTGGTTGTGCTGCAAACATTCAGCAAGGCCTGGGGAATGGCCGCGCTGCGTTGCGGAATGGCCTTTGCGCAGAAGGCGGTGATTGACGTGCTTCTGAAAATCAAGTACCCCTACAATATAAACATTCTGACGCAAGAGACTGTGTTTAAGGCACTTGACCGCGAGGCGGAGAAAAACGCTATGGTGAAGGAGATTCTTGCCAACCGCGCCGAACTGATTCGCAGGCTAAACGCTTGTAAATGTGTTGAATGCACCTACCCGACCAACGCCAATTTTGTGCTGGCCAAGGTTACTGACGCACCCGCAATCTACCGCTATCTGGTGAGCCGCGGAATCATTGTCCGCAGCCGCCACAACGTTGCGCTCTGCACCAACGGACTGCGCATTACGGTGGGCAAAGCGGGCGAAGACGACACTTTGATTAATGCTTTAAATGAATTTGGTAAAACATTGCAAAACAGTTAATAATAACTCGCACCGACTCGGCTGTCGCCGAGTGCACAGATTACACAGCCCCGATTGCTATCGGGACGATAATTATCGGGGGCACAGACATAAATAACGCTAACTTATTAACACATAACGATATGACTAAACGCAGAGCATTGTTTATCGACCGCGACGGCACGCTGATTGTTGAGCCGCCCGTAACGTTTCAGGTTGACAATCTCGACCAACTCGAGTTTCTGCCTGGAGTTTTGCGGAATCTCTATTTCATTCGCAAAAACCTTGATTTTGAATTGGTTATCGTTTCAAATCAGGACGGATTAGGCACGCCGTCGAATCCGCAGGAGAACTTCGACAAGGTTCAGGCAAAAATGCTGCAAACATTTGAAAACGAGGGCGTAACGTTCGACGATATTCTTATCGACCCGTCGCTGCCCGAAGAGAACAAACCCACGCGCAAGCCTGGCATTGCAATGCTAACTAAATATACGTCAGGCGATTACGACCTTGAGAACTCGTATGTGATTGGCGACCGCCCCACCGATATGCAAATGGCGCAGAACCTTGGCTGCAAAGGCTTGTATCTTGGCACAGAGGAAGTTACACTGCCCAACTGCCGCGCCTGCAAGAACTGGGACGAGGTTTGCGAGATTGTGTTCGCTGGCGAGCGCGTGGCCACCGTGCAGCGCACCACCAAAGAGACCGACATTTATATCAAAATAAACCTTGACGGCACGGGTAAGTGCAACATTTCCACTGGTTTAGGCTTCTTCGACCATATGCTTGAGCAGATTGGCCGTCACTCGGGCAGCGACCTTGAAATCCGCGTGAAGGGCGACCTGAACGTTGACGAGCACCACACCATTGAGGACACCGCCATTGCGCTCGGCGAGGCCATTCTGAAGGCTCTGGGCGACAAGCGCGGCATTGAGCGCTACGGCTTCTGCCTGCCAATGGACGATTGCCTGTGCAGCGTGGCACTCGATTTCGGAGGCCGCCCCTGGCTGGTTTACGATGCCAAATTCAACCGCGAGAAGATTGGCGACGTGCCCACCGAAATGTTCCTGCACTTCTTCAAAAGTTTGAGCGACGCGGCTCGTATGAATCTGAATATCAAGGCCGAAGGCGACAACGAGCACCACAAGATTGAGGGCATTTTCAAGGCGCTGGCAAAGTCAATCAAAATGGCTGTGAAACGCGATATTTACAAGTATGAGTTGCCTTCGACTAAAGGGGTTTTATAGTTAGTCGTTATCGGGATTAGAATTTAGGATTTAGGATTTAGAATGAAACATATTGTACAGACCTAGCGCGCTACGTCTCTACTTCAAAAACTTATAACTTAAAACATATATTGCAATTAAGAACCTGAAACACTAACTTTGCATAACTTAAAACCTTACGACTATGGGAAATATCAATCCACACGAGCGTTATGTAAACTTTTACACCGATTTCGCATTCAAGAAATTGTTCGGGACAGAGGCGAACAAAGAATTGTTAATCAGTTTTTTAAACGCATTGTTTGCTGGCCGTGAGAATATAAAGGACATTACCTATATCAGCACCGAGCACCTACCCGACTCGGCTCTCGAACGCCGTGCCGTTTTTGATGTTTACTGTGAGAGCACCGATGGCGATAAATTCTTGATAGAGATGCAGAAAGCCAATCAGGAATACTTCAAAGACCGCAGCATTTACTACTCAACATTCCCTATTCGTGAGCAGGCAAAACGCGGCGACTGGAACTACGAGTTGAAACGAGTGTATGCAATTGGCATTCTGAACTTTACCTTCGACAACAAAGAAGAATTTATGACCACCGCCAAAATATGCGACACCAATACAAAGGAAGTTTTCTACGACAAACTAACATTCATTTATCTTGAAATGCCAAAATTCAAGAAAGATGAATCGGAACTTAAAACTCTGTTCGACAAATGGTTGTACGCAATCAAGAATCTCGACAAGTTGTATGAGAAACCTTTGGCTTTGCAAGAGAAAGTCTTTCTGCGCCTTTTTGAGCAAGCCGAAATAGCCAAATTCACAGTTGCGGAATTACAAAATTATGAGGCCAGTCTGAAGGTTTACCGTGACTGGTATAGCATAACGCAAACACAGAAAAAGGAAAGTTTTGAAGAAGGAATGGCAAAAGGAATGGCCGAAGGTGAAAAACTAAAAGCCGTGGAGATTGCCAAAAAACTGAAATCGATGAATATTCCTATCAGTCAGATTATCGCGGCCACGGGGCTTTCAGAGAGTGAGATTGAAAAACTGTAAAACCACCATAATTAGCGCATATACCGAATTTGCTCCCCAACTTGGGGAGCAATTATAAACTATTGATTTCAAGCCAATTAAATTCTATGAACAAACAGAAAAAGACAGATAAAGAAAAAACAGATATAAAATGGATTAAAGATTTTTTGGCAATGCCGCACAACTATGAGCAAACTGTCGAAGAAGCAAAATCCATAATACTGAATAATAGGAATTTTGGCGTTACAAGACAAATCAAAAAGTTGTAAATCAGCAACTTATAACTTCAAAAACTTATAACTCTCAATGAAATTCAGAATTCAGAATAAACTATTAACAATTAAATATTTACTGTTATGAGAAGATTGTTTTGGGCAGCGATGGGCGTTGCATTGATTTCGATGGTGTTTGCAGGGTGCAAAAAAGAAACCACTTATACTGTTCGGGTTTCTGCCGCTGAAGGCGGAACTGTTGAAGGACAAAACGGCGAATACAAAGAAGGCGAAACTGTTGTGTTTACGGCTGTTCCTGCCGACGGCTACTATTTCAGCCACTGGTCAGACTATCAAGACGACAATCCGCGCACCATTATAGTTTCCACAAGCAATATTTCCATTACTGCCAAATTTATAGGTGTTAGTCCCAAAGATGGAGGTACCGTTGAAACACGAGGAAGCGGATACCGTAGAACAATGGACGGAGTCGAGAGTTACTTGGCATTTGATATTACGGCAATTCCTACCAATGGCTATTGTTTCAGCCAATGGTCTGACGGCAATACCTACAACCCACGCCAAATAGAAGTTGACGAAACCGTACTTACCGCCGAATTTGTTCCGCAAACCATTGTGACAGTCGATTTAGGACTGACAAGCGGCAACCTTTGGGCAACTTGCAATATTGGTACCATTAACCCGTGGAACTATGGCAATTATTATGCTTGGGGTGAAACCCAAACAAAAGACTATTATGGTTGGGAAAATTATAAATATTGCAACGGTGATGAGATATCGCTCACAAAGTATAACTATGACGCAGAATATGGCACAGTTGACAACAAAAAAACACTTGAACCGACTGACGATGTAGCGACTGTTGTTTTTGGTGCCGAATACTCAATACCAACCCTTGCCGATTGGAACGAGTTATTAAGTGAGTGCTATTGGGTTTGGACGAGGAAATACAATAATCATAGCGCAAGCGGCTACATAGTTTACCGCGCAAAAAACAGTGCCGATAAAGGTGTAATAGTTTATGAAGACGACATACCGTCAGCGTCTTACTCACTTTCCGATGCCCATATTTTTCTTCCTGCAGCGGGCTACCGTCATACAAGGCTCGAATATGAGAAGAGTTGTGGCTGCTACATGTCGACTTCGGTCAATTCTACATACGACCCAGCCGGCGCTTTGGAATTTTACTTCCAAAGTAGCGGCATTTACCCAGAGAGCAACGGCGGCCGCTGCACTGGTAATTCCGTCCGCCCCGTCAAGCGGCCATAAAGCCTTGAAACTTATACCTTACACCTTGTAACTTGTAACTTATAACTTATAACTCTCAATGAAATTAGCAATTGTAAAATACAACGCTGGCAACGTGCAGTCGGTTGAGTTTGCGCTTAACCGTTTGGGAATCAACCCCATTGTAACCGACGACGTGCGCGAACTGCAAACTGCCGACAAGGTGATTTTCCCTGGCGTGGGCGAAGCGAGCAGCGCAATGGACTATCTGCGCAAGCGTGGTTTGGACAAGGTAATCAAAGACTTACGGCAGCCTGTGCTGGGTATCTGCCTTGGAATGCAACTGATGTGCCGCCACTCGGAGGAGAACAACACCGACTGTCTGGGCATTGTCGACCTGAATGTCAGCAAGTTCCCCCCACTCGACAAAGTGCCGCATATGGGCTGGAACTCAATCCGTTGCGCCGACAATCCGCTCTTCCGCGGCCTGCCCGACGAGCCGTTCGTCTATTTCGTCCACAGTTATCACGCCGAGATTGGTGAGGCCACAATCTGCACGTCGGAGTACATTGAGCCCTTCACGGCTGGCCTGTGCAGCGGCAACTTCTTCGGCCTGCAGTTCCACCCCGAAAAGAGCGGCGCTGTTGGTCAGCAAATTCTGCAAAATTTTGTAAATCTTTAAGATATGGAAATAATACCTGCAATCGACATAATTGGCGGGCAGTGCGTCAGGCTCACGCAGGGCGACTACAGCCGAATGACCGTCTATGCCAAAAATCCGCTCGACGTGGCAAAGCAGTTCTGCGATGCTGGAATCGGCCGCCTGCACCTTGTCGACCTTGACGGCGCAAAGGCAGGGCACATAATCAATTACAAGACCATTGAGCTGATTGCTGGCCACACCCCGCTGGTGATTGACTTTGGCGGCGGCCTTAACAGCCACGACGATCTGCGCATTGCCTTCAACTCTGGCGCACAGATGGTTACTGGCGGAAGCATAGCCGTCCGTCAGCCCGAAATGTTCCGTCAGTGGCTGAAAGATTTCGGTCCCGAAAAAATCATTCTGGGTGCCGACGCGCGCAACGGAAAAATCGCCATAAAAGGCTGGCAGGAAGAGTCGGAACTGACTATCAACCAATTGATTGACAGTTACAAAGCCGACGGAATCGACAAGATTATCTGCACCGATATTTCGAAGGACGGCGCAATGAAAGGCCCGTCGTTTGAGCTGTACAACAGGCTGATGAAGGATTTCCCCGAACAGAAATTCATTGCAAGTGGCGGCATTTCGTGCTTCGACGACGTGCTGAAACTCAAGGTGAACGGAATGTACGGCGCCATTATCGGCAAAGCCATTTACGAGAAAACCATAACAATGAAGCAGTTAGAGCAGTTGGCAGTGAACAATTAACAATGAACAATTGAAAATTGAAAATTAACAATTAATAATTAACAATT
>JAGCNL010000052.1 GCA_017645945.1 Salinivirgaceae bacterium | reverse complement strand
TTCCATCAGGCAGGTGGATTCACCTGTACAGTCCATGGTACGGAGATAGAACTGAGGACGATATTTGTTACCGAAGGGAGTATGACGACCACCCTCTTCCTTCTTCATTACATAGATAGAAGCCTTGAATCCCTAGTGAGGAGTGATAGCACCGGGGTGTGTGATAACCATACCACGCTTAACCTCGTTCTTATCAATACCACGAAGCAACAGACCTACGTTGTCACCTGCCTGACCTTCGTCAAGAAGTTTGCGGAACATCTCAACACCAGTAACGGTTGATTTTTTGTCCTCGCCAAGACCAAGAATCTGAACTTCGTCACCTACATGGATAACACCAGTCTCGATACGGCCTGTGGCAACAGTACCACGACCAGTGATTGAGAACACGTCCTCAACCGGCATCAGGAACGGTTTATCAACGTCACGAACAGGCAGCGGAATGTACTCATCGACAGCGTCCATAAGTTCCATTACCTTCTCAACCCATTTCGGCTCACCATTCAATGCGCCAAGAGCAGAACCCTTGATGATTGGGGTGTTGTCGCCATCATAACCATAGAATGAGAGAAGTTCGCGAACTTCCATCTCAACCAGCTCGAGCAACTCAGGATCGTCAACCATGTCGACCTTGTTCAGGAAGACAACGATTTTCGGAACGTTTACTTGGCGTGCCAAAAGGATGTGCTCGCGAGTCTGAGGCATCGGGCCGTCAGTAGCGGCAACAACCAAGATTGCACCGTCCATCTGGGCAGCACCAGTAACCATGTTCTTCACATAGTCGGCGTGACCCGGGCAGTCAACGTGCGCATAGTGGCGTTTCTCTGTTTGATACTCAACGTGAGCGGTGTTGATGGTGATACCACGCTCTTTTTCCTCAGGTGCGTTGTCGATAGAGTCGAATGAACGCAACTCAGAAAGACCCTTCTCTGCCAATACTTTGGTGATGGCAGCTGTCAAAGTGGTTTTGCCATGGTCAACGTGACCGATGGTACCAATATTAACGTGAGGTTTGGTTCTTTGAAATTGTTCTTTAGCCATAATAACCTATTATTTACAATTAGACAATAAATCCCAGTCTTGGAGCCGACAATGGGAATTGAACCCATGGCCTCTTCCTTACCAAGGAAGTGCTCTACCCCTGAGCTACGTCGGCCTGCTTGAGCGGGAGACGGGATTCAAACCCGCGGCCCTCAGCTTGGAAGGCTGATGCTCTATCGACTGAGCTACTCCCGCTTAAACAAAAAAAGTGGGAAGAGCAGGATTCGAACCTACGAAGGCGTAAGCCAGCAGATTTACAGTCTGCCCCAGTTGGCCGCTTTGGTATCTTCCCAAACAAAATCAATAATATCAAATATGAGCCGATGGAGGGATTCGAACCCACGACCAGCTGATTACAAATCAGCTGCTCTGGCCAACTGAGCTACATCGGCAAACATTTACAGAACGTCCATCTTTCGTTTCATTTCATCTCCGAAAAATGGTGTGCAAATGTAGACATATTTTGATAAATAAAAACCTTTTGCAATATTTTTTTTGAAATTATAATCCACGTTGCTTTTCCTTGGCTTTCTGCAGCTGTTTGCGGAGCGCGTCAACCGAAAGATCCACAGCTTCTTCGAACGATTTTGCCTGTCGGCTGCAGAACACGTCGTCGCCAGGAATCTGCACCCTGATTTCGGCTATTTTGTTCTCTGAAATGTCCGATTTCTCGAGTTTCAGCGTCACATCAGCGGCGATTATACCGTCGTGGAAGGTGTCAAGCTTGCCTACTTTGGCATTTACAAAGCTCAGTAATTTCTCGCCGGCATCGAAATGCAGCGAATGAATGTTTATTTTCATATTCTCTCTTTTTTATGCTCTTGGATGAGCCTGGTTATAAATTTCCTTTAACTTCTCAAATGTTGTATGGGTGTAAATCTGCGTTGCCGCCAGATTTGCATGTCCCAGCAACTCCTTTATGGCAGTGATTTCGGCCCCGTTGTTCAGCATGTGGGTTGCGAATGTGTGTCGCAGCACATGGGGGCTTTTCTTGTCCAAAGTTGTTACTTCGCCCAAATACTTGTTGACCAGCCGATAGACCAACTTGTCATATATCGGTTCGCCCTTCGAAGTTACAAATAAAAAATCATTATCCGTTGCAATTTTATTGCGTTCTGCAATATAAGTTTTCAAATTGCCGCAAAGCTCAACGCCGAATGGTATGATGCGCTCCTTGTTGCGCTTGCCCAAAACTTTCAGCTGGTTGCTGTAAAAATCTATGTCAAAGGTTTTTAAGCCGCAAAGTTCAGAAAGACGCATGCCCGTGCAGTAGAATGAGAGCAGGATCGTACGGTCGCGAAGGCCTTCGAAATCATCGGGAAACTCGATGCAGTCGAACAACTCCTGCATGGCTTTGTTGTCAACAAAGTAAGGCAGGTTTTTCTCGGTTTTTGGCTTGATGATTTTTTTTGTGGGCAATTCTGCAACCAGTCCTTCTCGCATCAAATATTTATAATAGGTGTGCAAGGTTGTTATTTTGCGGTTGACCGACCTCGGCTTGTCGCCACTATCTAATAAAAAAACAATCCACTCACGGATGATTTTATGGTCACCCGAAAGTGGATTGAAGTTTTCGTCGGCACTTTGTGCGAAATCAAAGAACTGCTGCAAGTCGCTTTCGTAAGCTCGAAGCGTGTGCGCCGAATAACGTTTCTCGTTTGCTATATAACTGGAAAACCCGTGGTCAAACATAGCAAATCACAGCCGAGAATTATTCTGCTGCGGAGCCTGGGAAACGATTAGTTTTCCTGGCTTGCGTCCTGCAATTGCTGGATGTAGGCAGCCTTAATGATTTCTTTACGTCTAATCACCGATGGCTTTGTAAAAACTTGGCGTGCTCTTAACTCTTTAACCACACCTGTTTTTTCAAATTTTCTTTTGAATTTTTTCAAGGCTCTATCAATAGTTTCGCCTTCTTTTACTGGTATTACAATCATAACAAATTACTATTGTTTAACATTCCTAAAACAAGGCCGCAAATATAGCAAATGATATGCAATTACAAAATTTGTCGCACAATTATTTTTGCACTTTCGAAACGGCAACAGTTTCCAACTGCCATGCAAACCCACGCTACATTTGGCCTCTCTCCTATTTTAAAGTCGGTTACCTGACTTCAAGATATGGCGACAATTTTTCATACGTCAGTGTATCAACGAGTTTGTATTTCAGCAAATCGTCAACTGCATTGAATTTACCCTGCACCCGCTTGTAGCTCATTATCGCGTTGAGCTGGGTAATCGCCAAATAAGGATGACTGCTCAACTGCTTGTACTTGAAATCATTCAAATCGATTTTAACAATTTTTGCGGTGTCGATGGTGAACTGAGGATAGAGACTGGCATAAGTTTCGGGTGGCAGATTCCTGATTTCTCGCAACTGTTCAACTGAATAAAAACCGCCCAACATCTCGCGATAGGTTATTATCCTACGAGCAAGAACACTTCCTATGCCACGCAGAGCGACGAGCTGTGCCGAATCGGCCGAATTAAGCTCCACAATGGGCTTTTCTTTTGGCTCATAGGCTGGTCTGGCAGACTGTTCCGACTTTTTATTGTCTGTATATTTCTTTTTCGCAGTCTGCTTTTTTGATTCAGCAGGTGTTTTTGCGGCAATACTGATGTATGGCTCCAAACGTGAATATACAGAATCGCTTATGCCGTAGATTTTCGCAAAATCGGTAGGCGTTTTGAACCTTCCGCCCGAGTTACGATACTTTATAATATTGGCCGAAATTCTTTCGGACAGACCGAGACACAGGAAATCGTCGTAAGTTGCTGTATTCGGGTCGAACACAAAAACCGTGTCAGGAATATCAGTATTGCTTTGTTGCAAAACCGGGGCTTTGTCGAGCGGAACGTAATTTGCCACTATTGAATCGAGACGTGCAAAATCGGGTTGCGAACGGTTGGCCTTGTAATTAGCCACAAGTCGCGGCAGCAGGGACACAAATATTATGAGGAAAACCAACACCATTGTGCCGCTCAGCTGCATGCGGTTCATGCTGAAATACTCGATGAAAAATCTCTTCAGTTTCATTTTGCACGGTTAGAATGGATAGCCAATTCCGAATTGCCAGGTTATACTCTTGAATTTGAACCTATTGTGAAAGAGAACCCAACTGTCGGGGCCTTCAATGGCGGGATTTTTCACTTTTACTCCGGCATCAAGACGGATGACGGCGAAATTCAAATCGAGGCGCAAGCCCATACCCGTGCCTAATGCCAGCTGCCTGTAGAACTTACCCATTTCAAATTCAGCTCCAGGACGGTCGTCGTCTTTTTTCAAAGCCCAAATGTTGCCAGCATCGGCAAACAAAGCGCCTTTGAAATTCTTGATTATGGTATAGCGGTACTCCAGATTGAATTCCATTTTAATATCGGCTGTCTGGTTGGGGTACGACGATGCAGTATCGCGGTAGGTTCCAGGACCCAAATCGCGGACGTTCCAAGCACGGATTCCATCGGCACCGCCCGAATAATACTGGCGCACGAATGGTACTGCGGTTGCGTTCCCGTAAGGAATGGCAATGCCCATGAAGACTCGGCCCACCAACTGGTCGCGGTCAGAGAAATAATGGTAGCGGCGGAAATCGACATCGGTTCTGACGAACTGCGCGTACTGCAAATTGGCAATCTCGTAGTAGCCGCCAGCCACAGTATCGCCCATGACACCATTTTTGTGCAGCATGTGAACCAGATTGCCAGCCAAATCGAGATTCCATCGGAAATACGAGAAATCGGTCTGTTTGTCGGCGTTACGGTTCTGATACATAATACTATAGCGACTGCCGATGATGAAATAGTCCTTGTAACTGTTCTCGATATACTTGCCTTGAATACGTCTGTCGAAAGCTTCAGTACGGACAGGAATACGCACAGTGTTCAGGTCAACCGGACTGACGAGAAACCTCAGATGTTCAGTCTTTTTCCATGAATACGTGACGAGCAGCGATGTGATTTTCCGCGTGTAATCAGGTCGCTTCTGGTAATTGTAGGCCACGGTGAGCAATGTTCGCGGCTCGATGCGCTTGTACCAATTCGATGTGCGGAAAGGCAACACAAACGACGGGGTTTCGAGCGACGACTCAGCTCCAAACTCGATAATGTTGAATGCCTCAGTGTTCTCGGTCTCAGTCTGGCGCTGCAACGAACCCGAAAGTTTGATGTTGAAAATCTCGGCACCGTGGAAAAGATTCTTATGCTGATAATTCAAGTTGCCGCCGACGCCCATGTTACCTTCGGTGTTGGTGGCTTCAAGGTTGACCGAGTAGTTCTGGTAAGTCGACGGAGTTAGCAGAACATGGCAGTCGAGCAGAGTGTCGCAACCTGGCGTTTGCTGGAACGATATGGTGTTCTGACGGAAAATGCGCAACGAGCTGATGTGGCGGCTCGTCTGCTCAACTTTTCTGACATCGTACAATTGCCCAGGCTCCAACAAGTTGGCTTTCAAGATTGTACGCGGAGTAATCTTTCGTTTTCCCGAAAACAGGAAAACGTACGGGTCGCGGTACAAAGTGTCGAGATTGGCGTAGTAAGCCGTCTTGTTGCGCAAAGCGTCCTGCGGATTGTAATCGGGGAAGAAAGCCACGCTGTTGAGACGGAACTGTCTGGCGTTAGTTTTCTGAAGATAGCCGTCGGGGTTCTGCTCAACTGGGCGCTCGACAATCACCTCAACATCAGCTAGATAATTACTCGTATCAACACTATATCGGACCAAATCGGGGCTGAACAAATAATAGCCGTTGCTCTTAACCAAGGAAACAATCCTGTCGCGCTCAGCCTGAAGCGACTCAAGCGTGAACGGGTTGCCCTTGCGCAGCACTGATTCGGCAGTGTCGGCCATGATAATTGGCTCAATCACCGTGTCGCGGATTGTATAGTAGACACTATTTATATGTGTGGGCTTCCCCAAAACAACATTGTAGGTCACCTTCGCCTTTTTCTTTCTTTTGGTAATGTTGTACGTGACCGACGCATCGTAATAGGCATTGTTTCTGAGGATGATGTCGAACTGCTTGAGTGTGCGCTCCGACAGTGTTGAATCCAGAATCACCGGTTCCTCACCCACTACCCTTGCGAGCCAGTTTTTCCATTTGCGCTCGCGGCCGATGTGGGCAAAGTTGTAAGTGGAAAGAAAAAACGGATAGTAACGGAGTATGTTGCGGTTTTCCTTCTGGCGATAATATGACGTGAGTTCATCCTTGTCGAACCCGCGCTCATCGATTTTAGTCTCATTGCGGCGCAGAAGATATTCATTGTCAGGCACCATACGTGTGACATCGCAACTTGCGAACAAGACTGCTGCAAGCACAATAGCGGCCAACCGTGTCAAAAACTTCTGCATAATACTGAATGGTGCAAATATAGGCTACTGCGCAAAATAATAGGTCGGTTTAGCGGATTTTTGCTGAACTGAACTTTCAAAAAATTACATTTGCGGAAAACTGATTATGCTTACCAACAATAAAATAAAACTGATAAAGTCGCTTGACAGGAAAAAATCACGCACCGAATCGGGTTGTTTCCTGGTTGAAGGCGAAAAAATGGTGCGCGAACTACTGCAAAGCAGGTTCGAAACCGTTGAAGTGTTTGCCGTGCAGCCCTACATCGACGAACTGCCAGCCACGCTCAAGCGTAAGGCAGAAATTGCCGCTGTGGGCGAGCGCGACCTTGAACGTATCAGTTTTTTGAAGACACCAAACAAGGCTGTTGCATTGGCCAAACTACCTGACAACCAAAATATTGACTCGGCAGATTTGACAGGGCTGAATATTGCTCTCGACAATGTTCAAGACCCTGGCAATCTGGGAACCATCATCCGTACGGCGGCGTGGTTCGGCATCAAAAATGTTTTCTGCTCGCCAGACACAGTCGATGTTTACAACCCGAAAGTTGTGCAATCGACAATGGGCGCCATTTTCAAGGTGAACGTCACATACTGCAACCTGACCGAATTGGCCTTAGCCGCCCGCAAAGCCAGCGTGCAACTTTTTGGCACCAGGCTCGACGGTGAAAATCTCTACCAGACAAATCTGCCAGAAAATGCGATTGTGGTGATGGGAAATGAATCGAAAGGTTTGTCGCCTGAAATAAGCGCGCTGATGGACAGCAACTTAAAGATTCCGTCGTACGCTCCACCGACATCCGATATGGAATCGCTCAACGTTGCAGTGGCCACAGCCATTGTGTGCGCCGAATTCCGCCGCAGAATGGGCGCAAACGGTTAGCCGCATTGCGACAACACGTTAATTATCACCAATTTATTTTGTGAATTGATTTTATTTTGCCGACTTGCTTGGCGTGAGTCTTACCTTGACCACAACCTTTTTAACAACCGACGGCTTGCCATTTTTCAGGCACGGCAAGTGCAAATCGTCAGGGTAAAGAATTACAAATTCGCCAGCATTTAATGTAACAGGCTCGTAATCACCTTCATAGAACGCGATATCGTGCTCGTTAGAGTATGGGATTGACTCTTTCTGACTGCCTTTCGGAGCATAACCGATAATCTCAGAGCCTTTGATAATATACTGAATGTCAATATATTCAATATGGCCTTCAAGCTGTCCTTCGCTTTTGGTGACATACTCGCTGACCGAAGCGTACATATCGTTCCCGTCAATCGGGTATTTGCCTTCGTCGTAATCGGCCAAATCGGCTGACGACAAGTACTCGAAAGCCTTTGCAAACAACGGATGCAGCGAATCGTACTTTGCGTGATTGGTGAGACTATCCTTAATCATACTCTCTGTTTTTAGCGGCACAAATATAGTTGGAAAACGAATGCTTGCACCCTTATCGGAAGTTTTTAATGAACAATGCCGCCTTTTCGGCGCAACGCTGCCCATCAAGTGCCGATGAAACAATACCACCGGCATAGCCAGCGCCCTCTCCGCACGGAAAAAGTCCTTGAATCTGAACGTGTTGCAATGTTTCAGGGTCGCGCGGAATACGCAAGGGCGAACTTGTACGGCTCTCGACGCCAATCAGCACGGCATCGTTGGTGTAGAAACCGCGCATTCTGCGGTCGAACTGGCGCAAACCGTCCTGCAGACGCTGGCGAATGAAATCTGGCAGCCACTGGTGCATCGGCGACGAGATGATGCCTGGCGTGAACGATGTGCGCGGAAGCGAACTCGATACCCGCCCCTCAACAAAATCAGCCAAACGTTGTGCCGGTGCAATCTGACCGCTGCCACCATTGTTGAAAGCCAGCCTCTCATATTGTATTTGGAACTCAAGTCCTGCCATCACGGGGTCGGACGATTGCGGAATATCCTCAGTGCGCAACTCGACAACAATGGCCGAATTGGCCCAATGGCTGCCTCGTGCCGATGGCGACATTCCGTTGACAACCATCTCATTATCAGCCGTCGATGCTGGAACGATAATTCCGCCCGGACACATACAAAACGAGTAAACTCCTCGCCCACCCGACTGCTGCACAAGGCTGTAGGCCGCCGCTGGAAGGTATGGCCCACGCTGACGGCACGAGTATTGAATACTGTCAATCAAACTCTGCGGATGCTCGACACGAACACCCATCGCAAAAGCCTTCGCCTCAAGCATAATACCTTGACGATGAAGCGAATAATAGACATCGCGCGCCGAGTGGCCAGTAGCCAGAATCACAGCATCGGAACGAATTTCGTCACCTGCTGTGGTGCGGATTCCACGCACGCGGTCGCCTTCGAGAATAAGACTGTCGAACGACACGCCGAAATGAACCTCTCCACCATGCTCGATTATCGTTTTTCGAATATTCTCAATGATGCCCGGCAGTTTGTCAGTGCCAATATGCGGATGGGCATCGACCATAATATCGGGATTGCCGCCGTTGGCGTAAAGAATGCGCAGAACTTCTGAAATATCACCACGTTTTTTAGAGCGGGTAAAGAGTTTTCCGTCAGAATAAGTGCCGGCACCGCCTTCGCCAAAACCATAGTTTGAATCTGGATTGACGCCTTGGTTGCGGTGGATTGCAGCAATGTCGAGACGGCGCGAGTGAACATCTTTTCCGCGCTCAACAATCACAGGTTTCAGCCCCGACTGCAAAAACTTGAGCGCAGCAAACAATCCAGCCGGCCCCGCTCCCACAATCACAACTGGCTGGCAATGCTCAACATTCGGATAATCAGGTATTTCGAATTCATCGGGACGCGGCAGTTCATCAATATAGACATCGAGCCGAAGATTGATGAGCACACGGCCGTGACGCGCATCGATTGACCGTCCGCGAAGACGGCAAAACGAGATTTGCTCGGTGGAAATGCCCAATTTCGCGGCAGCAGCAGGCAGATAAAATTTCTCCGACGACGCCTTTTCGGGCGACAAGGCAAGCGTGATTTCCTTAATCATTCGAAGCAGAGCACTAAAGTGACCATTTTTGAGCCCAAACGGCGGTAGGCACGTGTGTATTCTGTGCCGTCCTGCTTGACCATATCGAGCAGTCCGTAGCTGAATTTCAGCTCAGTAGAATACTTGAAGTATTTCAGATAGTTGTCGAGTCCGATACCGATTTCGGCATAAACATCGAACTTTTTGAGCCTGATTTTCGGGCGTTCCTCGGGTTTCACCCTCTTGCGTGCCGCCAAATCGACCACGGGATTCAATCCCCAATAAATGTAAGGCCGATAGTTGCTTTCGCGCGTCGAGCGGTACTTGACAAACGTAGGGAACTGCAGCAATGTGGTCTCGATGCGCATATTGTGAACACGCAGCAAGTTGTCGGTCTGAACCATCTCATCGTCAAGCAGATATTTGAGTGTGCGCTGGCTGAAAGCAAGGCCCGGAAGCGTTCGCAGGTCCCAGTTGTCGGCAAGTTTCAGGTTGAAAACCATGCTGGCCCCGAAAAGCGCGCCGCCGCCATACTCAACTGAATAGACGGTATCGAGAAGGTTGAACTCATCGGAATGGCTGATGCTGAACGACATCTGCCCCAACGAGAATGCAAACCCGAAGTGATAGGGCTCGGCGTCGTAGAACGGTTTGCACCACGGACGCTTTTTCTGCGCCGACGCACCGCCCGCTACCGCAAGCAGAAGAATTATGAATAGCAGTTTTTTAGCCATACCGTTTTTGAGAACGCAAAAGTATGAAAATAATTGTGGCGAGCAGATATTTCGTAAAATACGCTGACTATCTTTATCGGCAAAACTGAATAAATGAGCAAATCGATAATGATAATGCGCCATGCGCTCACTGAGGGCGGAGCTTGGAACGTGCCCGACACTGACCGTCATATTCTGCCCGACGGCGCGGCTCAGGCCGAACGGGTGGCACGGAAACTGCTGGCAGCCAACCTCATTCCCGATGCCGTCTGGACCAGCCATGCACAACGCGCAGCAGAGACTGCACAAGTTGTGATGAACGTGCTGAATATCAGCCTTGAACCCGACATTCTACCGCTACTCTACAACGAAGACGAAGACCGCGCCGTCAGTGCCATCTGCAGCTGCGACAACAGCGTCAACCATCTGCTTGTTGTGGCGCATAATCCACTGGTTTCGAGACTTGTGAGCCAATTATCGGGCAGTTCGGCATTCGGCTGGTTCGCCACCGCCGATGTTGTCTGGCTTCAGTTCGATACTAACGACTGGAGCCAAATTCTGACATCGCCAATCACGGGCATGACAAAATTTTCATCAATCAGAGACTGATTATCAATACATTGTTGTCCTGACTAAAAATATTTTTCAATAAATGGTGCAACTTTTCAGCGAAATACCATCATAAAGTAAAAACGCGTTTAGAAATGGATTTTACGACTGACTTTTGGACAAAGGCCTACAACAGGAATATCAGCAAGCTGACAGGCGTCTGCTACCGTTACGTGACGGACCGCCAGCTGGCTGAAGACCTTGCCCACGACGCCTTTATGGCTGCTATGGAAAAATCGGACTCGTTCCGTGGAACGGGCGAATTTGACGCATGGCTTCGGCGGATAACGGTGAACACCGCGCTCCAGCATTTGCGTATGCAAGCTGCTAACCAGCTCTACGAAAACATTTTAACCGATGACGACATGGACAACAAAGACAATATGAACATCATTGCGCAGGTTGATTTCTCACAAGAGGAACTGCTTGCCGCCGTCAACCAGCTGCCGGAGCACCACCGTCTGGTCTTCAACATGTATGTGATTGACGGATACTCACACTCACAAATAGCCGAGGAGTTGGGAATCAGTGAAAATACATCGAAATCGCACCTGATGCGTGCCCGCAAGCGTCTTCAGGAAATTCTGACTGAGGAAGCGCACAAGAAACAGCGCCGCCGCGCTTGGCTACTGTTCTTCATTCCGCGCCGCGAGGGTTACATCGACAAGATGTTCCAGCACAGTTTCAGCGATTTCAGTCTGGCACCGGCAGCAACACCCGCCATCAATTTCGGCGCCGCAGCCGGACACGTCACCGTTGGCTCCACAGCCGCAGTGACCACAGGCATCGCCACAGCAACTGTCGCCGCTGGTGTGGGAGTTGGTGCAGTGGTGATGAACAACATAGACAGCGAACCAGTTCAGGAGCCTGAACCGATTGTCATTGCAGTTGACAGCTCTGCATATCAGATTGATACGCTGAGTGATATACTTTCACTCGACACACTCAATCTGGCCGACACACTGGCAAATCTGCCACCCGAGCCAGAGCCGCAAGCCGTGAAATCTGAACCTCCGCGGGAAAAGAAAAAGACCGTTGTGGTGAAGAAGAAGATTGTCAAACACCAAAAAGTCATAGTCAAAGACACAGTCAATTATTAGGATTTGGAGGTTTGGATTTGTGCCGATTGTATTTTTACTTTGCATCGGTTACAGTCTTTTATGCGTTTTCTGCCGAAAATTGTGTTGGCGTTTGTAATGGTCTGCATATCATGTTCTATGATGCGGGCTCAAGACACCATATATATATATGAGGAGGAAATCATCTACGACACTGTGTATGAATACGTTCCAAGGCGCGTCAACCCGTTCGAAGGTACTGAGGCGCTGCACACTGTCCGCCCATCGGCACTTTCAACCAATCCAAATCTGCTGATTTTCAGCAGACGAGCCTATACACTTCCCGTCGCCGCCGAATGGGAAGAACCTGCCGACAGCTCGCGGCATCGGAATTTCCTCAGTTTTATTGTTGAAAGGAGCGCGCTCGACATGTTCATGGGCGGTGGCGCATGGACAAGCCTCTGCAACCCAATACTTGTTGAGAACCATCTGGCATGGAACGAAGGCGGCAACATCACACTCAATTTCGGCGTGAATTACGAAACACATTTCATCAGCCGACTCACACTCGGCACAGGCGCAAGCATCCACTTTCTGCTTGAAAACGAAGGACTTAAAGGCAAATTCACTTGTAATTACCCCGATTGCGAATTTTGCACCAGCAATAAGAAATACACTGTGAACATCGGCACATTCAACATCGAAAAAGGAAAAGATGGTGACGGTGAAGGTTATTATATGCATTGGAACGAAACGTCCACCGGCCAATATGAGGATTCGGTTGGCATAAAAGAGTCGGAAGCAAATTATGTGATGTTTGCCGTACCTGTGCGCCTGGGCTTCCAAATTGGTAAGTTCACTCCCTATATAGGCGCAGAGTACAACATCAGAATATCGATGGACAACGATTTGAAAGACCTTCACTCATTGGGCATCATCACAGGAATGCGCTACGATTTAGGCAAGCATTTTGCCGTATCGAGCAACTTCTACGCCGCCCTGACCAAAGACATGGCTCACACCGGCACACTCTATAGCCTTGCCGACAACTCCGTCGTCAGAACCGACAAATACACCTGGCACACTGTCCGTCTCGAATTAATGGGGCATTTCAAGTTTTAAGTTGGCATTAGCCGCAAGCCTGTAACCGCCTCATTTACAAGTTATATCCAATTCTCTTCATAAAATTATCGCACTCGGACTGCAACCTTTTCATAATTCCACATCATAGGTGTGTAATAACATTAAAAACTTTCGAATTATGAAAAAGATTTGTTTTCTGGGCATTATGCTCATTGCAGCGCACGGCTTTGTATCGGCGCAAACATCATTCAGTGTAAATGCAGGTACTGGCGTTTGGACACCAACCTGCAATCCGAACAAATACGACGGGCAGACCATCTGCAAGTTCAAAGTGGCGCCAACCGCCTTTGTGGGTGTGGCCGCAACCAAGACTTTCGAGTCGAACCTGACTGCAAGCATCGGCGCCGATTTTCACTTTCTGATGAGCAATTACGGCTACAAAATGTACTTCGACAGTGAGTGGGACGGCGACAAAACCACAATAGATTATTGGTGGGATGACAGTGAAACCAGCAGTTTTGGCGATTTCGAGGCTGCCGCCAACTATTATTTGATTGCCCTTCCTATCCGCATCGGCTATAATATCGGAAAATTTACACCGAACGTTGGCTTTGAATTCGGCTACCGACTGAACGACAACGATGTGGACAAAAACAGTTCGTTGAGTTTCAGCGCAGGATTGGAATACCGCCTGTCGCCGAAATTTGCCCTAACGCTCAATTATGCCAGCAATGTCACCAACGATATGAGCCACACCGCCCACAAAGTGAAAAAAACTCGCACCGAAACGGAAGATGGCTGGGTTGAGAATATCGAAAACCTTGACGAGAAAAATTTCAACTGGCACTCGCAAAGGCTTGAAATCGGCGTGAACTATCGTTTGGGCAAGTCGGAATAAAATTTTTCAAAAAAATTGCAACCAAACTGCAACCTTTTCAAAATCCCGCATCATATAGGCAAACGATTAAAAACAAAAAACTCAAAAAAGATGAAAAAGATTGGATTATTGAGCCTTGTGCTCATCGCTTTGCAAAACATTTCTGTCGCACAAACATCGTTCGATGTTAACATCGGTGGCGGCGCGTGGACGGCAGTGTGCACTCCGTTTATGGTTGAGAACCGCATGGTCTGGAATCCTTACTGCGCGGCAACATCGCATCTGGGCTTCGGCATGAAGACCGTCCTGAACAGCCACCTGACAATCGGTATCGGTGTACGCGGCCACCTCTTGGCGGAAAACAGCAGCTACCGCACCAAGATGGAAGGCAAATACGGCAGCGACGGCACTTACTGGGTAAGCATTGGCGGGTTCAGATATGAATATGACGACGATGATGACCGTATCCAAGAGGAGATGTTCATCAACTGGAACGAGCAGGACGGCTCATTCGAGAAAATTGTTGGCAAGAAAGAGGGCTCAACTGACTACGCCTTGGTTTCGGTGCCATTCAAACTTGGCTACCAGATTGGCAAATTCAACCCCAACTTCGGTGTTGAGTACAACTACCGCGTAGGCATCGACAAGAATGTGGGCGAGCTGCACTCTGTCGGCTTCACCACCGGCCTGCGATTCGACCTCAACGACAAGTTTGCCTTCTCAACTGATTTCTACAGCGGCGTCACCAAGGACATGACGCACAAAGGCACTCTCTACTACGGACGCCGCGAGGACGAGAATCCCGAAAAGGTTGAAATACGTGATTTCAGCTGGCGCAGCTACCGTGTCGAATTCAGCGTTCACTACAAATTCGGCGGAAGCACCGCGAACTGACGAAAGTATATCGCTATGCAAATTAATTGGTTATAAAATAAATTAGTTGCAGGGAGCATGGGGAGAAACACCTCATGTTTTCTGCGTTTAAAACAATTTGGCGCTGAAAATGTCGTTATATTTGTACGAGCAATCGAAAAACTTCTATTAAAAACCGTATTATGAAAAAATGTATTTATCTGACAGCAATGCTGTTAAGTATTGCGTCAAGTTCTTTCGCTGGCAATCATTATTGGGCGATGAACACATCTGTCGGTGTCAATTTCTTTGGCACCACGGATAAGGATATGGACAACATAAGAGCCTACCAGTCGTCGAGAGATTACCAGTACGGCTGGGACCCAAAAGTTGCCACTAGTTTTCATTTTGGCTTCACGCCAGAATACTACATCAACAACCGTATAAGCCTGTCGACGGGTTTGCGCCTGACAAACACATGGAGCAAATACGAGTCGAGATACGACTTTTTCTACTACAAAACGGAAAGCGAAGGCTACAACACTTATTATTACACGGTTAGGTCGATAAGCCAAAGCAACACGTATGTCGGCATTCCGCTCGAATTCCGCTTCACAATACGCGGCAGCGGCCGCCCGACACCATACATACGCGCTGGAGCAACATTCAATTTTCGCTGCACCACAGCGACAAAAACTAATATGTACCATTGCGAGCCAGGCATCAAAGCCGATATAAAAATCCCCGACGGCGACAACTTCACCATGCCTGTATATGCCGCGGCGGGCATTCAAATCGGCCGCAAAAACTCATTCTGCGCAGAGTTTGTGTTCCCCTATATCGTGGCAGTTGGCACGATGACTGGCTTCGGCTTCAGCGACAATCTTGGCGGCGGATTCCAAATAAGTTATCAATTTGCAAAAAATAAATCGGAGGAATAATGATGAAAAAGCAATTGGCAATAATCTGCATGGCGGCCATAAGCATAATTACCGCCTGCGACACAGACGACAGCATTGACAGATCGATCTGGATAAATGACTCGGAAGACTATAACCTGCCCGAATATAGCGAGTGGGGCTACAATACGTTCGGCGCTAAAATGGGGCGCAACTATTTTGTGTCGTGCTGGCACGAAAACCCTTGCATAATGGAGTGGCACGACAGCGACAAAACTTTGGAACTCACCATGAACGGTTGTCAGAAATACAAAAAAAACTCGTCTTATGACTCATACGCTGCAACCAAAGAAGATGTGTCGCTTACGATAATCTTCCCGTGCGATTCGGTAATCAATAATTGCAAAAAACTCTATCTGCTCAACGGGAAAAACTTCGACCTAACCGACCCAGACATAAAGGTTTTAGTCAAGCGCGGCGACAATCTGCAAGAGGCCATCACCGACATCCGCAGCGGCGAACTACATTTCAAGCGCGTGCAGATTCTCTATGTGAATGATAGATTCGAGGAGGCCATTGTTTCTGGAACTTTCGACATCCGCTATGTGAGCAACGGTGAGAAAACATGGCTGTCCGACGGCCGCTTCGACCTTGGCATAACACCCGACCTTTTCTGGTAGGAACGCGACATAACAACATAAAAAAAGCGGCCCGCATGAGCCGCTTTCTTGTTTTTGAGCCATCTGTTTTAGAACGAGAACTGCAGACGCGACTGAACCATTGTATAGTTCTCGCCGTCTTTAACAGTTGCGTAAATGGCGTTGAGTTTCAAGTTCAAATTCTTGTTGAAGAAATAGTTAAGACCAACAGTGAAATCAGTCTGCTGACCTGCATTCACATGGTCGGCATCGAGATTCAGGTGGCTAACACGTGCCAGAACCTCAAGGCTCTTCGGCGATGCGTTGGCTGCCAGACCTGTCTTTTTGTTATAGTTCTGCTGGTCGCCCTTAATCAGGAAACTGGCCTGGGCATAAAAGCCGTCAACATAGGCGTTGTTGCCTGCAGTGTCCATTTTCTGCAGCGAAGCAGCCATATAGTGGCCTTCAACATAAAGTTTTCCGCTGATGAAGATGGCCTCAGCCTCCATACGCAGATAGTTGTCAGGTGTGAAGTTGGCTGTGCCGATGAGTTTGTTGGTCACAACCGTTGTCGGGATTGAACCAGTAAACGACACTGTGTTAGGCGATTGCACAAACATTGGAGCCACACCGATGTGCAGGATTGTTGACTCGTCGATGATTGGGCGGAAGATTGCCTTTGCAGCAGCTGACCAACCTTTGTCGATGTTCTTGCCGTTGTCAACATTACCGTCGCTGAAAAGACCTGCAGTCAGGTTGAATGGGTCGGAAGTGTAGGCATACGAAACACCAATTTTACGTGCCGGGCAGAAAGCAAGGTCGGTTGAAGCGTCCTCAACAAACTTGTACGACAGACCGAGCGGTTTAGCTCCGTAAGGCTGGAAATGGTTGCCGGCGGTGATGGTGCTGTTGTCGTTCAGTTTGTAGCCAATCCACAAATCGCGGAACGAGATGGCTTTCGAAGCGTAGCAAACCTCGATTTTGGCGCTGAACTTCTCATCGAAGTTAGCCAGAACACCCAGACGGGTATCGTTCATGGCAATGCCGTTGTGCTCGCTGAGATTGTCGTCAGACGAAGCAACGAAAGTGCCGGCATCGAAATTTGTACGGCCCATGAAACGGACGTTCATGTCGCCAGCCTCAGTTTTCACTTTGATTTGGCCAAACGAACTTGCCGAAACAGCAAGAGCAACGGCCGAAAGAATAATTGCTTTAAATTTCATAATCAATATTTTAACGATTAAACTTACTCTCCGAAAAAAACGGTGCAAATATCGACAAAAGGCTATTATGCGCAACAGTTGCAGCAAAAATAAATGTGGCTTACGTGTAATATGTATGCAAAGTTGAAATGTAGCACGCTGCAACTCTACCCGTCAACAATGCACCAACTAACTTTTTTTCAAAAAAAATCAAAAATTCCAAACCTGTACCACGATTTGGGACAACCTCGGGTTTACTTTGTTCACGTTAAACTTTAAATGTTATATGCTATGGAAATTAAAGTTAAAATTGAGAAAGAAGAAAAACAGAACACATTCATTCTGTTTTGGAATCCCACCATTTCAAGTTGCAAAATGGCTGACTACCAAAAGTTTTTGGAAAACCGATGGAAACCAATGAACTGGTCGGTTTGGGACTATCGACAGGCACAAGTCGGCGACCGTTTTTTTATGGTTCGCTGCGGCGAAGGAAACACCGGCATCTGCATGAGTGGCACCCTCGATTCAATGCCGTTCTATGGCGAGGATTGGTCGGGGCAAGGACGTGACAATATTCATTATATTGATTTAGACCGTGATGTGGTTATCAACCCCGATTACTGCCCAATTCTGACAACCGCCGAGTTGCAAGCAGCAATACCCGATTTCGACTGGACTGGCGGACACTCGGGCCGACTTCTTGACCCCAAATCTGCCGAAAAACTGGAAGAAATGTGGGAGGAGTTTTTGGAAAAGAACGCTGATATCTTCCACGCACGGGCAGTACGTTTTGATGTTGACGAGGACGACGACTATGATGATGACGATGATGATGAATTTGATGAAGAATGACTGTTTAACCTATAAATCATATGTTTATGAAAGACACTGACAACAAACTTAGAGAGGTGGAGCTCACCGAAGAGCAAGATGAAGCTGTGAACGCCATCTGCAAGTACAACAACTTTGCGCTTTTCAGCGAAGGAGCAAACAACGAAATGACAATCGTTCTAAAAGCAAGAGCTGATATTCTTGAACGAGGATTGCGTGAGATAGCTCAGCATCCGATGATTCTGGAAATGATGACTAACATTGTTATCGATATGCAGAACGAGCGGAAAAGATGATTCGCAGAGCAACAAAAAAGGAGGCTGACGCCTCCTTTTTTGTTCTAACCATTTGCTATCAATGCATATTCTTTACAATATCCCTGCCAATTAGTTGTTTGAGTTTTGCACCAATCAATTCGTTGCTAAATATGTTGGCCCAATGTTCTTCAAACACAGGGTTGTTGCGGTCGGCAGAGCCGTTGGAATCCACAGTAAAAACTACGAGGCGTTCTTTGTCGCAAATTGCCATAATTTTTGAGCGCAGCATACGGGCATACGACAAACATTGCGCAAATGCGTTGATTCGTTCTGTCATTGGCGACATATCAAATTTTGCTTCAATCACCAACGGAGACGAGGCAAAATGTTTTTCGCCCTGCGGCAAAAAAACGAAGTCGGGAATTGCTTTCAATCCGCGTCCAGCCTTTTGCGACAGTTGTCTTGTATAGTCGCTGTCGCTGTATCCGAGACGATTGAGCATAGGGATGAGGATTTTCTCCTCCACGTCTTTCTCTATCTTTATTTCGCCGAAGTCCATTGTGTTACACTCAAACAACTTTGGAAACATATCCACATTGTCGCCACGCTCCTTCACATAACGGATTATTTCAGAATAGTCTTTTGGAGATAGTTCCACGCCGTTGACTCCTTGAAGGTTTTTCCTAATGATAGGAATCTGCGACAAGTAGGTGTCTTCACGAAGTTCCTTAATTGATATTGGTGGAATTTTCACTCCTTGGCATACAGTTGTGCGGCATTGGTAGTAGTCGAACGGGTTGAAAATACCATCTGTATTGGCTCTCCATACCGAATGGATGTAACTCCTCGGCGAGCGGCAGTAGATAACAATCAAATCACCTCGTTTTGTCTTTTCGTTGCATTGCCAAATATTTTCGGGATTGCCATCGGTATCGTCGCCAAGTGTGTCAAGAAACTTGAAATCGCCTGGTGCCGCACCTACAAGCCATACATTTGTCGGATTGGGTAGTTCGGTTTGTTTTGTAGGTGTATTGAGCATCGGAGCAAAATCGTAAAGACAAGCGCAAAATTCGGCATCAGTAAGGTTGTTCTCCTTTTGAAAATCGTTCCACGTTTGACAGATGTCCCAATAGTACATCATATACTGTTTGTAATCATTGGTGCGCGGTATTGGTGGCAACTCTATGCCTAAGACATCACAGTTTCGCATAATGACAGGAAAACGTGATTGATAAAAAATAGGCTTATACATTGACGGATTATTGATATACAATGCCATAGACAGAAATGGTATCTGCCAATTTTTGTCGCGGTAACGATTGCTTGGCATAAGCACACGGTCTTCGTGGAATCGGAGTTCGCCTTCTTCATCAATAGTAAAATCAACTATATCGAAGTCTGTAATGAATTTCTCAAATTCTTCACGTGTAGTTGTCTTTTGTGTTGGTGTCTTCATACCACTAACATTCGTCTCCAAAACGAAAAAAGCATCGCTTTCGTAACTTGATGGAAAGTCGCCGTGTTTATTTTTCATATAGTCGGCAATTTCCTGAATTTTAGCGTATTCGGGGCGGTCACCTAAATCAAAAAGACCTATCGCCTTCTTGCCTTGCTCTGAATCTTTGTAGAGATTCCATATTTCAGTGTTCATAGAGTTTTGTTTTAGAAAGTTTGTAATTCTTTTCTCTCATCAAAGTTATGATTTACTACAACATATGCAAATGTCGCTTGTTGTAATAGTTTGCCAATAATCTGCTAATATCCATTTTAATAATATAGTTTACCTGTTTTTGCAAGGTGGTCTTTTATTATCCATTTTCTATACTTGGCTCGATAGTCACTGGATTTATCATTTTTGGTCTCGACCAAACAGTCTATAACTTTTTGCAACTGGTCTTCGCAAATATCTTCCACTGCTTGCTTAACATCGTGGTTGCGTTTCAGTATGTAGACATTATACAGTTTTTGGGCCTCGTTATAGGCAACAATCACGTTCCCTTTGTGCAGAAAACCACTTGTCTTGAATTTAACAGCAGGCATATTGTTGTATTCAATAGCCACAAAATCATAACACCCCCACGATAAGAATACTACTTCAGGATACTGAATTTTGTCCAATATAGCCTTCGCTTTTTTGATGGCCTCTGCCTCGTTTTTGGGCACAGACACCATATTGTTTTTCTTCTCGTTGATATTCATATCTTTAATTTTAAAACAGTTACTAATAAACCTACATCTTGTATAGTTTTCTTAATTCTTTCTTTAAGATGCGCGCTTGCTCTTTTGTTACTGATTGGGGTAAAGAACGAAGAGGCAGCTCCATATATGTGTATTGCTTCGAACTTCTATCATAAAACACCATTGCGGAAAATCCATCCAATACATACCCTCCAATATTTTTATATTGCTCCGTTTCCTTTTGGATTTTTTTACAGTAGCAGAGAACTCTTCATCGGTCATATATTTCCATTCCATAGTGTTTTATGCTTTAAAAGTGTCTCATTTTTTATAGTCTTCCATCGGCACGCGCGAGCGTACTATCCACAGATAGTTTTGCTCCACAACCTCGCCCAAATGGTACTCAATCATAGTGTATGGCCAGTAATCCTTTTCGCCAGGTGTCCCTTCAAACATTTTTTCTCCGTTGCCGTCGCGCATAAACATACTTGTGGTTTCCTCAATTTTCACAAGCGCCGTTTCGCTGTCGCGGCTGTAGTCAGTGTAGAATCTGATGGCATCGTACTTTTTGGTAACTACGGCTTGGCCTTTTTGCTCGTCACCATTTACAATGTAACCCTCATTGTCGATTTCCACCAGCAAATCGCTATTGTCAGGCAAAAGTTCCAATTCAAACACCTTTTTCTGCCCCGACACGATTGCCGTAAGTATCTCTTTATCAATTACTGCGATCAGTGTTTTCATATTCTTCTCGTAGCCTGTCATAATATCGTCAGTGATTTCGAAATAGGTTTCAAGTAGCAACCAGTCGAGATTCAGCTTGTCACTTATGTTTTGAAGCGTCTGTTGCATATAGCCAGAACTGTGCAGCATGGCATATATGCCGTTCTCAATCTCTATCTGTTTGTGTTTCTGGCTGATGTTTGTCGAAAACATCGGTTCTCCACCGAATTGTAGCTTCAAGTCCATAACACGTTCAACACCAGCTTCTTTTACAGCAGCGACAAACGTTTCAGCATCGTTTTCTTTTTCAAGAACGCTTTCGTCGGCGCGGATTACGCGGAATGTTTTGTTGTTGAAAAAATCAGGTTTGTTCTTCTCGAATTCCGCCAGTCTTGCATCATTAATCTTAAAGTCTTTCATCGTTGTAAAAATTTAAAATGTTAAACAAAAAACTCTACACCAGTCATTTCCGATGTCGTGTGACAATATTAGAGATGGGTTGTCCCAAATTGTGGTACATGTCCTAATATGTTGCAAAATGTTTCATTTTTTATTGGTTCAAAATCTTCAGCACATTGGGCTTTCCCTTCTTTTTTTGCTGTTCATATTTAAAAATGAACGGTTCTGCCAAAAGATTGCAATACAGATTCGGGTCATACGATATAATGCATAGCCGCTCCATATTTGACCCTGACTTGTCAATGGTGATACCTAAAGTCTGACAATAATGATTTCTCAACGACTCAAATACAGCACCATAAGTACGATTCATCTTGTCTATGCTCATTGCTGAATAATTAGGAATTTCCATACCATCGAACGCATATTTGATAAAAATGTGCAGTCCATCACCCGAAACAGAACGCAAGGCCAACAGTATATGAGAATCATTTTCAATCCTTTGCATTGTTTCCTGGATTTTCGCAGAATCCATATGGTCTGATTCCAAAAAACATATGCCAGTCAATCCTATAACATTATTTCTCCTTTTGCCATCAAACATAAATGCCGCAGGCGCAAATGCCGGAATGCGTTTTTTCTTAATAGCATCAGCATCTGTTTTATTATTACTGGCAAGTAATTTTTGTCGTTGAGAACAAAGTTTATGAAGTTTTTCGCTGGTTTTCATTATGCCAACCATTCTCACCAACTCTGTCTCTTTAGGTTTCTTAGCCATTATATTTTCAAAAATATTCAGTCTCATAGCATAATTTCAATCATCTTCAAAGCAAATGTCAAGCGAGCTTGTCCCAAATTGTGATACAAGCTGTCGGTTTTTATTTAAATTTTGATATATTTGTTTAAATAATTCAAAATCAACAAGAAATGACGACATTGGCATTATTCAAAGAGTACATCTGGCTTGTGAACACAATCCATCAGGCTGGCAGCATATCGCTCAACGAGATAAACCAGAAATGGGTGCGCACCGAAATGAGTGAAGGTGTGGAGATGGCGCGCAGCACGTTCAACCGCCACCGAATCGCCATTGAGGAAATTTTTGGCATCATTATCGACTGCAACCGTCGCAACGATTACAAGTATTTTATTGGTAACGAGGATGTTCTGCGCGATAATTCGGTTCAGAACTGGATGCTTACAACCTTGAGCGTGGGCAATGTGGTGAGCGAGAGTTTGAGCCTGCAAAACCGCATTCTACTTGAGAATATTCCGTCGGGCGGTGACTTTTTACAGCTGGTTATCAAGGCAATGCGCGAAAACCATCTTGTCAATCTCGAATACCGCCGCTATGGAGCGACAGCATCAACTCAATACTCTTTGGCGCCATACTGCGTGAAACTCTACCGCCAACGCTGGTACCTGCTTGGGCGAAAAAACAACGGCGAGTTCCGCATCTTTTCGCTGGACAGAGTTGTGGATTTATCAGTGAGCGACGATAATTTTATGATTGACAAAGAATTCGATGCCAATGTATTCTTCAGCGAGTGCTTCGGCATCGTTATTGCCGACCCCACCGAAACGCAGCGAGTTGTGATACGTGCTTACGGCGACGAGCCTTACTATATGCAAACCTTGCCTATCCATCATTCGCAGAAAGTTATTGCCCAAACCGACAATTACACTGATTTCGAACTTTATATGCGCCCTACGATGGATTTTTCGGGCTATATGCTGTCAAGGGCGTGCAAGGCGAAAATCATTGAGCCACAATGGCTTGCCGATGAAATTCACGATATGCACTTGGCAGCAGTGCAAATGTATGAGGAAGATGAAGAAGCCTCTTGTTAATTTATATTGATAACATTTTGCCGCCAATTGCCCGCGTCTGATTAAATTGTGCGCTCAAAAAAACGCAAAGCGATGAAACAATATCTCGATATGCTGTCGCACATTATTGAAACTGGCGACAAAAAGAGCGACCGCACAGGAACGGGCACCATCAGCACTTTCGGCTATCAGATGCGGTTCGATTTGAACGAAGGATTTCCCTGCCTGACGACCAAAAAACTACATCTGAAATCGATTATCCATGAGTTACTGTGGTTCCTGGCGGGCGACACCAATGTGAAATATCTGCAGGACAACGGCGTGCGAATCTGGAACGAGTGGGCCGACGAGAATGGTGACTTGGGTCACGTTTATGGCTATCAGTGGCGTTCGTGGCCTGCACCCGACGGCTCGCATATCGACCAAATCAGCAAGTTAATCAACGACATAAAGACCAACCCCGACTCGCGCCGTCTGATTGTGAGCGCCTGGAACGTGGCCGACATCGACCATATGGCGCTGCCGCCTTGCCACGCACTGTTCCAGTTCTACGTGCGCAACGGCCGCCTGTCGTGCCAGCTCTACCAGCGCAGTGCCGACGCCTTTTTGGGCGTGCCGTTCAACATTGCGTCGTATTCACTTTTGACAATGATGGTTGCGCAGGTCTGCCATCTGCAGTTGGGCGAGTTCATCCACACTTTCGGCGATTTGCACATATATAACAATCACCTTGAGCAGGTGAAACTGCAACTCACTCGCGAGCCGCGGCCGCTGCCCACAATGTGGATTAATCCCGAAGTTGACGACATTTTCAAATTCAAGTTCGACGATTTCCGACTCGACAACTACAACCCGCATCCGCATATCAAAGGCGAAGTGTCGGTGTGATAAAGGATTGAAGGATTGATTGATTAATTAATAGTAATACAAATCCAACTATTGTCCGCCGTCTGTTGTCTGATGTCCGTCGTCTGTTGTCTTACTTTTTCCAACGAATCGGCGCACATCGTCGGCCATCTGCCGCTGCCACACGGCATTATTATAATTATATGAAACAGATGGCTGCGTTTTCGATTTTTTGAGCATCCGCACGTAAGACGCCAAACCCGAGCCTGAACCCACAAGATTTAGCGTTATCTGCGGTTCGTACATTCCCGCATATTCCAAGCGGCGAGTGTAACTTGCGAGTTGCCGCATCGGCCCCAACTCTGCATCAAGAATCGGATGCGGCGCGCTGATGGCCAACTTAACGGCGTTATCTATATTATTGATAGCCAAACTGATATTCTCATCGGGTGGCATATTGGCCACTTCATATTTCAATTGCGCGTAGGTGATGAACGGCAGCACCACAACCTCGCCCAAAAGGACGGTGTCGGGCGACATCAAAATTCCCACCACTCGGCTGCGGCCGATGAGCGAATCGGGAACGGCAAACGTAACACGCTGATAGCCAACACACGAGAAGTTTATCGTATCGCCCGAATGACAGGGCAACTCGAAATACCCGTTCTCGTTCGATGCCGTACCATATCCACGCCTGACATAGATATTCACATTCGGAATCGACTGTAAATCAGCGGCATCAAGAATGCTTCCGCAAATGATTGTGGCGGCAGGTTGCGGCGGATTCTGCCCTTCGGCGGCGACCGCCAAAAGCAAAATACAGATAATCAAAGCCGATGCTCGCGCCGTTTTCATCATAAATTCGCCAATCGAAGCATTAAAACGGTGAATTTTAATACACACTTGAACAAATAATTGTGTTTTTGTTATTTTTAAACACTTTTTCATGGTCAAAAATGCGAATATATTTCGGACCTTTTGAAACTTTAACAAATATTTAACTTTTAACAAGTTATGCGAACATATTATAAAAGCCTATTGTCAGCAGCGCTAATTGGTGCAGTATTAGCAAGTTGCAGCCAGAAACAAATTGAGATTGAGTCGAGCGTGACCCCCCTCTCCGACTATGGCAGCAACGACGGCTCAATTGCGATAACCATCAGCGGCGGCAAAGAACCGTACGCTATCAAATGGTCGAACAATCAGGCTGTGGCCGAAATCAGCAATCTGGCAGCTGGCACCTACATTGTTAACGTCACTGATGCCAAAGGCCGCGTGGGCGCTGATACTATTGAAGTTACTGGTCCCGACTGCCCAATCTGCATCGACAACGAGGGTAACAGCTATAAGACCACCATCATCGGCGACCACACTTGGATGGCCGAAAATCTGAAGGCAAAAACCAACAGCAACGGCGATGAAGTGAAATATTTTGAAAATCCCGACGCACCTGAACAGGGACTTCTTTACACATGGGACGCCGCAATGAACGGCAGCACCGATGAAGGTGCACAAGGTCTCTGCCCCGATGGCTGGCACATCCCCACTCACGCTGAACTGACCGACCTTTCGGTGGCTCTCTGCAACGATTCAGTGGTTGAAAATCTGATAAATCCGTTCAATCTTGTGTATGCAGGATTCTACAACGGAGAGTTCCAAAATTCGGGCAACTCGGCTTCGCTTTGGTCATCGTCGAAATCACACGACAACATTTGGAAGCTCTACTACCACAAGAACCTGAAAAAGGCTTTCATCTACTACGAGAAACCGCAAAACGCCATTTCAGTACGCTGCGTAAAAGATTGATTGTTAGGTATTGGGTGTTGGGTATTAGGTGTTGGTGCCACTAAACACTAAACTCTTACCGCTAAACTTTTCTCACTTCTCGTAAATATCGAGCAGGCTGATAACTGTGCCCACGCGGCACGACGACTTTTGGTCATCGTCTTCAACATAGGCAAAGCGGACTTTCAAACTATCAGCCAAATCAAGGGCAAACTCATTGACATTCAACGGCTCGAATAGTTGTTTGTCGGAATCAATCACCCAACCGCAACCATCGAAAGCAGTGTAATCGATGAGCATTCCATCAACATAGCGAGCCACATCACTATCTTCGGAACAGCCGAAACCTGCAGCCGTAATTGCCAATGCCAAAACCGATATTTTTAAAAATCCCATACAGTTGTCTATTAGACAGTACAATTTTAGGAAACTTGCTCTGCTTTAGCAAGATTTTTTTTAAGAGTGCGAGTTTTACTGACGAAATTCATAAAAAAATGCCGCTCTGGCAACTCCGAAGCGGCATTTTTCGTTGTTATCTTTCTAACAATTAGAACTCTACCAAAACATTTCCATTCATTTCGGCAGGAATGTCAAGACCCATAAGCGTCAAAACGGTTGGTGCAACATCAGCCAGGCGGCCGTTGCTAACCTTCTTCACATCGTCAGAAACCACAATGATTGGCACTGGGTTCAGCGAGTGAGCCGTGTTTGGTGTTCCGTCAGGGTTGATGGCATTGTCAGCGTTACCGTGGTCGGCAATGATAACAGTGTTGTAACCATTTTTCTGCGCAGCAGCCACAACCTCACCAACGCATGAATCGACAGCCTTAACAGCCTTGCAGATGGCATCGTAAACACCAGTGTGGCCAACCATATCGCCATTGGCGAAGTTAACCACAATAAAGTCGAATTTGTTAGTGTTGATGCTTGCTATCAATTTGTCTTTCACCTCGTAAGCGCTCATTTCAGGTTGCAGGTCGTAGGTTGCAACCTTCGGTGATGCCACAAGAGTGCGCTCTTCACCGTCATATGGTGCCTCACGGCCACCGTTGAAGAAGAAGGTTACGTGAGCGTATTTCTCAGTCTCGGCAGTGTGCAGCTGCTTCAAGCCTTTGCTGCTCAAATATTCGCCCAAAGTATTGGTGACGTTCTCTTTCGGGAATAGAATGTGCACTCCGGTGAAAGTGGCGTCGTACGGTGTCATACAGTAGTACTGCAGATTCGGGATGGTGGTCATTCCCTCTTCAGGCATATCTTTCTGTGTCAGCACGATGGTGAGCTCTTTGGCGCGGTCGTTGCGGTAGTTGAAGAAGATTACCACATCGCCGTCTTTGATGCGTCCGTCAACATTAGCGTTGATGAGTGGCTCCATAAACTCGTCGGTGTCTTTATGCTCTTCAGTATCAGCATCGTAGCAACTCTGCACACCTGCAACCATATCGGTAACCTTGCGGCCGATACCGTTAACCAGCTGGTCGTAAGCCACTTTGACGCGGTTCCAGCGTTTGTCGCGGTCCATAGCATAGAAGCGGCCAATGATGCTGGCAATGTGTCCGATGTTGGCGTCGCAGTGCTTCTGCAGGTCGGCAATAAAGCCCTTACCGCTCTTCGGGTCGGTATCACGGCCGTCCATAAAGCAGTGAACGAATGTATTGCTGATGCCATACTCTTTTGCAATCTCGATGAGTTTGAACAGATGGTCGAGCGATGAATGCACGCCGCCGTTCGATGTCAGACCCATAAGGTGAATGCTCTTGCCGTTCTTTTTGGCGTATTCGTAAGCCGAAACAATCTCAGGATTTTTCAGAATGCTGTTGTCGGCGCAGGCGCGGTTGATTTTTACAAGGTCCTGATACACAATGCGTCCAGCACCAATATTAAGGTGGCCAACCTCAGAGTTACCCATCTGTCCGTTTGGCAGACCAACATCCTCACCGCTTGTAAGCAACTGTGCGTTAGGGTATTCCTTTGCCAGACGCTCCATGTTGGGTGCTCCGGCAGTGTAAATTGCGTCACTTTTTGTCTTGTTGCCGATTCCCCATCCATCGAGAATCATCAACAGTGTTTTTCCTTTTGCCATTTTATTTTTATTTAAAATTTAACATTCTGATATTAAACGAATTGCACACAATTTACAATCCGCAAAATCCGAGTGCGAAATTATTCAAAAAATGGCTACGGCAAAACACAAAAAAAATGGAACTGCGAAAACAGGAAAAGAAAAGTCCGAAACCTCCAGCGATTTATTTCAGCAATTGCGCAGTATGATTTTTAGTATCAACTTTTGCTATCGCGTCAACAATCATACCTTGTTCATCAATCACATAAGTTGTACGGATGGTTCCGACGGTTGTCTTGCCATACATTTTCTTCTCACCCCATGCTTCATACGCTTTAAGTATAGTGCAATCAACATCTGGAATCAGATGGAACGGCAAATTGTATTTTGCAATGAACTTCTGATGCGATGCCGCAGAATCCTTGCTTACCCCAAGCACTTCGTAACCCAACGCCAAAAAACGTTGGTAATTATCACGCAAATCGCATGCCTCGGCCGTACAACCAGGAGTGCTGTCTTTCGGGTAAAAGTACAAAACCAACTTTTTACCCGCATAATCACTCAACTTGATTACGTTCCCATTCTCGTCTGTGCCCTCAAAATAGGGTGCCTTCGTTCCAACTTGTAACATTATATATGCCCTTTCTCCGTTATGAATAACACTATCAAATATAACAACAATGGCTGAACTATAATAAAAAAAGCCACCTTCACAGGTGGCTTTTATAATGAATCAAGTATTGATTACTTTTTAAATGTCACCTTGAATATTGCGCCTTCAACGTATCCGTTCTGTACACCAAACATTACTGTAATATCTTTCTCAATTTTCATGACTTCAGATACCAAATTGTTTCCATCCAGCCAGATGCGGATTGCTGCGTCATTTGCGTTTTTAGCAATGCTGCCGTCAGCAGTGAATGCCAGACCTTCATCAGCATTCTGCACCAAGACTACTGACTCGCCAACAACCTTCAACAATGACAGTTGCTCAACATAGTCAAACACACCATCTATCTCGATTGCATAATTCGGTGCTACTGCATTTTTTTCGATTACTTTCTCTTGTACTTTAACATCAGCTTTCTTCTCAACATCACCTGACATCACCATATCAGAGTTGATATGAACGTTACCATTCTCAACTGCCAGCAAGTTCACATCACCCATATCAGATACAGAGAATGATGAACCTTTGAACTTCGTACTTGAATTGTTCATTGAGAGCAAGTCAACATTCGAACCTTTTTCCTTTACAAGGAATTCAGTTAATGTGAATTGTGTTGTTGTATCGCTGATATATAAGTAATCAACTGCTGCACTGTCTTTAGCTGCACGACGGCCGCTAACTGCAAAACCTGTGCTCATTGCCTTTGACGGATCATCGTCGATGAACACTTGAGTTCCTTCGCCATTAACCTGAAGCAGCAACTCTGGCTCACCATCTTTAGCTGCACGACGACCAGCAACTGCAAAACCTGTGCTCATTGCTTTTGACGGATCATCATCAACATAAACCATCGTACCCTCAGTAGTATTGATTGTGAAGAAGTCCTCAGATTCATCCTTAGCTGCGCGGCGGCCGCTAACTGCAAAACCTGTACTCATTGCTTTTGAAGGATCATCATCAATGAACACTTGAGTACCACCACCGTTAACAGTGAACAAGTTGGCATCAGCACCATCTTTAGCTGCGCGGCGGCCTGCAACTGCAAAACCTGTGCTCATTGCTTTCGGATCTTCCTCGTCAACATAAACTGTTGTACCCTCTGCAGCGATTGTTAAATAATCGGCAGCAACACCGTCTTTGGCAGCACGGCGGCCGCTTACTGCAAAACCTGTACTCATTGCTTTTGACGGATCATCATCAATGAACACTTGAGTACCCTTATCAGTATTAATAGTAAGATAATCTTCATTTGCACCATCCTTAGCTGCGCGACGGCCGCTAACTGCAAAACCAGTGCTCATTGCTTTTGAAGGATCACTGTCAATGAATACTTGAGTTCCTTCGCTATTTACAGTAAACAAATCACCAGAACCGTCTTTAGCAGCTTTACGACCACTAACTGCGAAACCAGTGCTAATAGCCTTTCCAGAAGCGTCTTCATCAACATAAACCTGAGTTCCTTTGCCGTTAACTACAAAGTAATCATTGGTCTCACCATCTTTAGCAGCGCGGCGGCCACTTACTGCGAAACCAGTGCTCATAGCTTTCGAAGGATCTGTATCGTCAACAAATACCTTAACGCCATCGTTGTATACTGCAAAAACGAGTTCGCCATTATCATCTTTCACAGAGAAGATAGGATCTTTCTCTCCTGAATTGTTGTTGGTAAGTGAACCTGCGCTTGCTGCATAGAAAGCATAAGGAACTGGCTGAAGCTGAATTTCACCTATTGGTTTGAAATCAGTTCCACCATTAACGTCAATTTCAACCTTCATCATAACGTTCATTGTATTCCAAGGAACATCAGTGAATTTGCCACTTTCTACGGCACCACTACCTACCATTACAGAAATATTTCCGTATTGATTGGTTTTCACCTTCTGTGTTTCCACATAAACAGCATCTTTGCCTTGTTCACCAAGACTAAACTTTGCATTTACATCTTTGTCCTTGACTAAATCTCCTTTAGAATCTCTAATCACTGCCTGATAGGCGAAAGAACCTTGTGCCAACACCGAAGTTGTTGTTGCCACTACAACTGCAAACAAAGCTGCAATTTTCAAAAATGTCTTTTTCATAGTCAATTAGTATTTCATTATTTTTTTATTCACTACAGCACCATCTTCTGATACTACTCTAACAAAATAAGCACCTTGCGGCAGCCCACTCATGTCGACCGAAAGTCTGTTGTCATCTCCGAATTCACTCTCTTTTATCAGTTGGCCTGCCATATCGAAGCATTTGACAACACATCCTGCAGCTTCAATATTCGACAACTCAACATACATGATTGTGTTCACCGGGTTAGGATAAACCTTAACATCCACAGCCTCAAGTTGAGCAATACCAGGATTTACTTCCGTGCTGGTGGCAATATATCCCTGCTGGAAACCATGGACTACAATAAGGTCTCCCGCAGCAACTGTACCAGTAACAGGTTCACCAATGGTATAGCTAACCGAAACATTGTCCTTTTCAAAATAGCCACCTCCAGCGGATACCACCTCGCTTTGTTTGACTTGTGCTAATGCGGGTACTGACACCATCAATATTGCCGCAATAAATAGTTTTCTTTTCATAGATTCTATTATTTTTCGAATTACAAAGTTAGAAAAATAAATTTACAATCGACCAATTGTTTACAAAAAGTTTAAATAATTATATGATTTTTTTTCTTGGTTGATTCAAAAACGTTTGGAAGGCTCGCCGTTGTTCGTGATTCGGAAAAACAATGATTCATAGTCGGTACTAATGGGCTTTTAAACAAATCATTACACCAACAAAAATCCCCACCACCATTCGGTAGCGGGGATTTTGAAATATCCGTTTCCGGCAGAATTATCCGCCGAAGTTGTCGAAGTGAATCATTTCGTCCTCAACGCCAAGGCTGTAGAGCAGGTCGAGAACGGTTTTGGCCATCATCGGCGGACCGCACAGGTAGTACTCAATATCTTCAGGCTCTTCGTGTGCCTTCAGATATGTGTCGCCCATAACGGGTGCGATAAAGCCTGCAGTGTACTTGATTCCAAGGTTGTCGGCTTTCGGGTCCGGACGGTCGAGAGCCAAGTGGAAGTGGAAGTTCGAGTACTCTTTCTCCAGTTCAAGGAAATCCTCAAGGAAGAACACCTCGTCGATGGCGCGTGCACCGTAGAAGTAGTGCATTTCGCGGTCGCGAGTGTGCAAGGTCTTAAGCATATGCATAATCTGCGCACGCAGCGGGGCCATACCGGCACCACCACCAACCCAAATCATTTCGCGCTTGCTGTCGAAAATCGGGTGGAAATCGCCATAAGGGCCACTCATAATCACCTTATCGCCCGGTTTCAGGCTGAAGATGTAAGTTGATGCTATGCCGCAAGGCACATCCATAAAGCCTGGACCCTGGTCTTTCGGTTTGAACGGCGGGGTGGCGATACGCACTGTAAGAGTGATGATGTCGCCTTCGTCGGGATAGTTGGCCATTGAGTATGCACGGATTGTCGGGGTGTCGTTCTTCTGGTGAAGACCGAAGAGTCCGAATTTCTCCCAAACCGGCACATAAAGGTCGCCAATCAGGCTGCGGTCGAAATCAGCATAGTTGAGGTCGTACTCTGGGATTTTGATTTGAGCGTACGAGCCAGGAATGAAGTCCATATGCTCGCCAGCAGGCAGTTTCACCTTGAACTCTTTGATGAACGAAGCTACGTTGCGGTTGCTGATAACCTCGCACTCCCATTCTTTGACACCAAGCACCGACTCCGGCACCTTGATGGTCATATCGCTCTTGACCTTTGCCTGGCAGCCGAGACGCCAGTGGTCTTTTATCTGTTTGCGGGTGAAATGACCCTTTTCAGAGTCAAGAATTTCGCCACCGCCTTCAAGAATCTGGCATTTGCATTGTCCGCACGAACCCTTGCCGCCGCAGGCCGAAGGCAGGAAGATTCCCTCGTTGGCCAGAGTCGAGAGCAGGCTCGAACCCGACTCAACCTCGACTTCCTTGTCGCCATTGATGGTGATTTTCACCTTGCCCGAAACCACAAGGTATCGCTTTGCGACAAGCAGAATTGCCACAAGCAAAAGGATTATGACAAGAAACACACAGATGCTTGCCAATATTAATTTCATATCCATTGTTTTACGTCTTTGTTAACAATTACATTTTCAAGCCAGAGAAACACATAAACGACATAGCCATCAAACCTACGGTTATGAAGGTGATGCCAAGTCCGCGCAAAGGCGCAGGAACGTTGGAATATGCCATTTTCTCGCGGATGGCCGCAAGAGCCACAATCGCCAGCAGCCAGCCGATACCCGAACCCAGAGCGTAAACAACCGCGCTACCAACCGAGCCGATGTATTTCGGGTCGCTTGGCGCAAGGCCGATACGTTGCTGCATAAACAGCGACGCACCCATAATGGCGCAGTTAACGGCAATCAGCGGCAGGAATATACCCAGCGACGCATACAGCGACGGGCTGAACCGCTCAACCACCATCTCAACCAGCTGAACAATGCCCGCAATCACACCAATAAAGAGAATGAAGCTCAAAAAGCTCAAGTCGACACCTTCGACAAGGCAGTTCGGCCCCAGCACTTTGGTCTGAAGCAGGTAGTTGACCGGAAGTGTAACCACCAAAACAAATGTTACGGCAATGCCTAATCCCAGTGCGGTCTTTACAGTTTTCGACACGGCAAGGTATGAGCACATACCAAGGAAGAAGGCGAATATCATATTGTCCACGAATATCGAGCGGACAAACAAACTAATCAAACTGTTATCCATCTTTCTTTAGTTTTAATGGTTCTACTTCTGTTGCAAATCCTTGTTATGCGCACGCTGCCACCAGATTATGCAGGCCACAATGATAAGCGCCATTGGCGGCATCAGCATCAGGCCGTTGTTCGCATAGCCGGCATCAGTAATGCAGTCGTAAGTCAGAATGTCGAGACCGAACAGCGTGCCTGAGCCGAACAACTCGCGGAAGAACGCAACAATAATCAGTATCTTGGCGTAGCCCAGACCGTTACCGATACCGTCAAGGAACGACGGCCACGGCTCGTTCTGCATTGCAAAAGCTTCCAATCGGCCCATCAGAATACAGTTGGTAATGATAAGACCAACGTAAACTGAAAGTTTTACGCTAATGTCATAGGCGAACGCCTTCAAAATATTACTAACGACGGTCACCAAAGCCGCAACCACAACAAGTTGCACGATAATACGGATACGCTGCGGAATAGTCTTGCGCAGGCACGAAATGACCACGTTTGAAAGGGCGGTAATGATTGTAACCGATATGCCCATCACGATTGCCGGCAATAATTCGGCTGTTACAGCCAATGCCGAGCAGATACCAAGCACCTGCACCGTTACAGGGTTGTTCAGCCCCAGCGGCGTCAGCAGCGCTTCTTTATTCTTTTTCGAACTCATATCTCAATCCTCCTACCTTTTTAAAAATTTAGTGTAATTGCCAAGGCAGTTTTTCAGCATCGCATCGACACCTGTTGAAGTAATGGTGCCGCCCGAAATGCCGTCAACCTCGTATTTAGCATCTTTAACCTTGCCGTTTTTGACAACGCTGATTTTCACCGAAGTGCTGTCGCCAACCAGTTTGCCTTCAAACTGTTTTTGGAATTTAGGCGTATCGATTTTTGCGCCAAGGCCCGGGGTCTCGCTTGCGTGTGAGAAGTAGGTGCCGAAGACGGTGTTCTTGTCGTCGTTCAGAGCCACATAGCCCCAAATGGCGCCCCACAGACCGGCTCCGTAAACCGGAATCACATATTTGGTCTGTCCGTTAAGGTTGCAGACAAACACGTGAAGACGACCTTCCTCGATAACTTTATCATCCTTGTCTTTTTTATCCTTGCTTTCAGCCTCATAGTTGGTAACAAACTCTCCTTTGTATTCAACGATAGTGTCGCCTTTCAGAATCATATCTTTCACGTTTTCTGTAAAATATGCGTCAGGATTAACAGACTTCACATCAACATTGAGTGAGTAGAGAATCTGCTTTTTGGTATCCAGTTTGACGTTGGCGTCTTGTCTCTCGCGCAGCGAAGAATAGACGAACGACAGCAGGATTGCCACAACAACCACCATCGCGGCAGCGTAGGCAAACGTGTAACCGCTGTTTGTGGTTGATAGTTTCTTTTCAGCCTTCAATTCAACAAAGGCCGACGCAGGTGCCTGACACGTTGGGCAGGCTTCGGGTGCTGCGGCTCCCTCGTGAATGTAGCCGCAAACTGTGCATTTGAATTTCTTGTTAGCCATTGTGAATTATGCT